>NZ_JBIBEN010000007.1:151393-283472 GCF_042955065.1 Streptomyces sp. NPDC012510 | reverse complement strand
GCGTCGCCGCCCTCAACCGCATCGAGACCGCCATCGGCCGCGCCGCCGCCAAGCCCGAAGGCCTCGAAGCACTGGCCCCCTGCCAGCTCAACCAGTAGCACCAGCGGTACCAATAGTCACCAGCGGTACCGGCGGTACCAGTGAAACCAGCGGCACCAGTCGTAAACCGCCACTCCCGACCGGCTCACGCCAGTGCCGAGTGCCCTCCTGCCTCTTCGTGAGCGACAGGGGCCGTGGCCGCCCCGCGCGCCGGCCGGGGTGGCTATGGAAGACCTGATTCCGGGTGGATCCCAGCAAGAGGGATCCACCCGGAACTCGTTTGCCGCCGAGACGCATCCGGAACGTCAACGCAATTCCTTAGACAAACGAAGCGTTTCCGTCGATAATCGTTAGACATGGGAAAGACTCACGAGCGCATCGACGGCCGCCTGCGTACGTTCATCGAGGCACAGCCTCTCTTCTTCGCCGCGTCCGCGCCCCTGTCGGGGGACGGCACGGTCAACCTCTCCCCCAAGGGCCTCAAGGGCTCGTTCGTGATCCTCGACGAACTGACCGTCGCCTACCTGGACTTCGCCGGGTCCAACGCGGAGACCATCGCGCATCTGCGGGAGAACGGCCGGATCACACTCATGTGGTGCGCCTTCCAGGGCCCGCCGAACATCGTCCGGATGCACGGCAAGGGCGAGGCCGTCCTCCGTGACGACCCCCGGTTTCCGGAACTCCTCACCCACTTCCCCGACATCGACCCGACCCCGCACGGCCTGCGCGCGATCATCGTGGTCCGGGCCGAGCGCATCCGGGACAGCTGCGGCTACGCCGTGCCGTTCATGGCGTACGAGGAGGACCGCGACCTGCACGGACGGCGCTTCGCGCGCGAGGACGACGACTCCCTCAGCGCGTACTTCGGCTCCAAGGAGCACATCGCGACCAGCCTGGACGGCCTCCCCGGGCTGCCGTTGCCGCTGCCGCCCTCCGTCGGCTGAGGCCGCGCCGCCTGACGGTGGCGAGCGTTCCGCAAGGCAGTTGAGCACAGGGTTGAACACACGGCACGCCCTGCACGTACGTGTGGGCCAAGGGTCCAGCCCACCACGGAGGAACCGTGTCCACGATCGCCGGAGGTCGCGCCGCGCGCCGCCAGACGATGCGCCGCATCCGCCCTCGTCGTTCCCCCGCCGTCCCGTTGCTGATCGCCTTCTGGGCGGGCGCGGCCGCGGTGGTGTGGCTGTGGTGGGACAACACCCCGTCCATCGCGGACCAGGGCAGCAAGATGGTGAACGCCGGGCGGATCACCGGCCTGCTCGGCGGTTATCTGATGGCCCTGGTCGTGCTCCAGATGGCTCGTGTGCCCGCGCTGGAACGCCGGGTCGGCTCCGACCGGGTGGCCCGCTGGCACGCGATGACCGGCCGCTACACGCTCTGCCTGGTCGTCGCGCACGTCGTCCTCACGATGTACGGGTACGCCCTCCAGGCCGGGCTCACCCACACCGCGATCCTCCAGCAGACCATCGACTCCATCAACCAGCTCCCGGACGTGGGCAAGGCCGCCATCGGCACCGGTCTGCTGGTCTTCATCGGGCTGATCTCGATCGGCCCGGTCCGCAAGCGGATCCCGTACGACCTCTGGTACCACACGCACCTGCTGACGTACGTGGCCACGTTCCTGACGTTCTGGCACCAGATCACCACCGGCAACGAGTTCGCCGCCACGCCCGCCGCGAAGACCGCCTGGTACGGGCTGTACGGGGCGGTGACCGCCCTGGTGGTCTGGTACCGGCTCGTCACCCCGATCCGGCTCAACCTGCGGCACCGGCTGCGGGTCGAGGCGGTCATCGAGGAGTCGCCCGGAATCGTGTCCGTCCTGATGAGCGGGCGCAAGCTGCACCGGATGGGCGCGGAGGCCGGGCAGTTCTTCCGCTGGCGGTTCCTCGCGCCGGGCATGCGGTTCAGCTCGCACCCGTACTCACTCTCGGCGGCGCCCCGCCCCAACATGCTACGGATCACGGTCAAGGCGATCGGCGACCACAGCTCGGCCCTGCGCGACCTGGAGCCCGGCACCCGGGTGTGGGCCGAGGGCCCGTACGGGGCGCTCACGGCCGGTAAGCGCAGCCGCGGCAAGGTGCTGCTCGTGGCCGGCGGTGTGGGGATCACGCCGATGCGGGCCCTGTTCGAGACGCTGCCCGGCGCGGCCGGTGACCTGACCCTCCTCTACCGGGCCAACAGCACCCAGGACCTGGCCCTGTGGGACGAGCTGGCGCAGATCGCGGAGGAGCGCGGGGCACGGCTGATGTACGCGGTGAACAGCCCGGAGGGCGAACGACCGGACATCTCCCCTGACTCCCTGCGCCGCAAGATCCCGGACATCGAGCGCCACGACGTCTTCCTGTGCGGGCCGCCCGGGTTCGCCCAGGGGGTGTACGAGGCGCTGCGCGGCGCCGGTGTCCCGACCCGCCGTATCCACCACGAGTCGTTCGAGATGTGAGCGAGGGACCGCCCGCCACCGGTCCAACACCGTCCTTCCACCCCATTACCTCCATGGGCTCCTTCACGGGGCTTCCGACCATGGGTGCGCCCGAGCGCGCCCACGAGACTTCACATTTCAGGAGCTGAAGGAGCGATGAAGAAGAGCCACCCCATCCGGCGGACCCTGCTCGCCACCGCCGCCACCGTGTCCGGCATCGTGCTGCTGCTGTCGCTGAAGCCCGCTTCGGACCCGGCGGGATCGGTACAGGCCGGAGCGGCGGGGGGCGCCCCTTCGGCACAGGGCGGGGTGGCCGCCGGCGCGCAGACCCTCACGGGGACCGCCGTCACGACGGACTACGGCCCCGTCCAGGTCCGGATCACCGTCAACGGCGGCAGGATCACCCAGGCCGAGGCCGTACAGCAGCCCAGCGGCGGCCGCAGTACGCAGATCAGCGGCGACGCCGTCCCCAAGCTCAACCAGGCGGCCGTGGCCGCCGGCACCGCCGACATCGACGCCGTCTCCGGCGCCACCTACACCAGCGCCGGCTACAAGGAATCCCTCCAGTCCGCACTTGACCAGGCCGGCAACGCACAGGGCTCGGGCGGCGAGGTCGAGGCGGGCGGTGCACAGGAGGGCGGTGCACAGGAGGGCGGCGGCTCGCAGGGGGCCGGCGGCTCGCAGGGGGCCGGCGGTGACGCCGAGGGCTCCGGGGCCGGGCAGTCGGCGGGCACCCAGGTGCTCACCGGCTCGGCCGTGCAGACGGACTACGGCCCCGTGCAGGTCCGGATCACGGTCAGCGGCGGCAAGATCACCCTGGCCGAGGCGCTGCAGCAGCCCAGCGGTGGCCGTTCCACGCAGATCAGCGGTACCGCCATTCCCCAGCTCAACCAGAACGCCGTCGCGGCAGGGAGTGCTGACATCGATGCTGTCTCAGGTGCCACGTACACCAGCGGCGGTTACCAGCAGTCCCTCCAGTCCGCCCTGGACCAGGCCGGCTGATCCCGTGGCCGAATCCCCCGAACCCGCCGGGGCCGCCGGGGCCGCCGGGGCCGCCGGGGCCGCCGGGGCCGCCGGGGCCGCCGGGGCCGCCGGGGCCGCCCAACTGCGGCACGCCGAGGAGGTCATGGGCACCGTCTTCTCCTTCGACATCCGAGGGGGCGAGCCCACCGCGGTCAAGGCCGCGCTCGCGGAGGCGGTGGCCGGACTCCACGCCGTGGACGAGGTGTTCAGCACCTATCGTGAGTACAGCCAGATCTCACGGCTCGCACGGGGCGAGGTGACCATCGAGGAGTGCGATCCCCAGGTCGCCGAGGTACTCGACCTGTGTGCCGAGGCGGAGCGGGTGAGTGACGGCTGGTTCAGCGCCACGTACGAGGGCCGCTTCGACCCGACGGGGCTGGTGAAGGGGTGGGCCACCGAACGGGCCGCCCTTCGTCTGGTCGAGGCCGGAGTGGTCGGGGTGAGCGTCAACGGGGGCGGCGACGTGCAGCTCTGCGGCGTGCCCGGGGCCGGCCGGCCGTGGCGGGTGGGTGTCGCTGATCCCCTCCGGCCCGGGGGGCTCGCCGCCGTCGTCACCGCGGCCGGTGCGGATCGGCTGGCGGTGGCCACTTCGGGTACGGCCGAGCGGGGCGCCCATATCGTCGACCCCCGCACCGGCAGGTCGGCGGTGACGGATCTGGTCTCGGTGACGGTGGTGGCTCCGCGTCTGACCTGGGCCGACTGCTGGGCCACCGCTGCCTTCGCGATGGGCTCCAGGGAGGGACTGGCGTGGCTGGAGTCCCTGCCGGACGCGGAGGCGTTGCTGATCACGGCGGGGGACGAGGTGCGGTGCACCGGGGGGTTGGCCGCGCGGTTGGGCTGAGCCGAGCGGGGCTGGGTTTGGCGGGGGTGTCGGCCAGGCTGGGTGAGCAGCGGGCCGGTGCGGGCCGGGGCGGGGTTTCGCTCACCGGCGCTTGCCCGGGTGCCGCTGCGCCCACCCGTGCCGCCCCAGCGGCACGACTGCCCGCAGCTCTGGCAGGGCACACCAGCACAAAAGCGGCACACCTGCCCGGAGCTGGGTGGCAGGGCACACGAGGACAGAAGCGGCACGACTGCCCGCGGCTGGGTGGGAGGGGCAAGGGCGACTTGATGCCGCCGGGTCCTCAAAGGGGCGCGGGGAACTGCGCGATCAGCCACACACCACCCGCAGTCGGCGTCGCCCCGAAGCACCCCTCCCCCTGGCCGCCCCGCAGCCACCCCTCAGTGCCCGTTCTGGGCCAGCCTCAGCAGATGGTCGGCCAACGCCTGCCCGCCCACGGGATCGCGACTGATCAGCAGCAACGTGTCGTCGCCGGCGATCGTCCCGAGGATGTCGTGCAACTCGGCCTGGTCGATAGCCGAGGCCAGGAACTGCGCCGCCCCCGGCGGCGTACGCAGCACGACCAGATTCGCGGAAGCTTCCGCGGAGATCAGCAGCTCGGCGGAGAGCCGCCGCATCCGCTCCTCCTTCGCCGACTCCCCCAGCGGAGCCCGAGGCGTACGGAAGCCTCCCTCGCTCGGCACCGCGTAGATCAGGTCCCCGTCGGTGTTGCGGATCTTCACCGCGTTGAGCTCGTCGAGGTCCCGGCTGAGCGTCGCCTGTGTGACGCTCAGCCCGTCGTCGGACAGCAGCTTCGCCAACTGGCTCTGCGACCGCACGGGTTGACGGTTGAGGATGTCGACGATCCGCCGGTGGCGTGCGGTGCGGGTCTGCGGCACCGCGGGCCCCGCCTGGTCGTGCTCCTGCGCCTGGCTCATCGTCGTCTCATTCTCCGGCTCGTCCGTCCCCGCTGGCTTCGTGCGCCGCCCGCGCCGCGTCGAGGACGCCGGGCAGCGCCTGGAGGAGGGCGTCCACCTCTGCGTCACCGATGTTCAGCGCGGGCATCAGCCGTACGACATCGGGGGCGGGCGCGTTCACCAGGAAACCGGCGTCCTGAGCGGCCTGTTGCGCCAGGGGCGCGAGCGGCTCGGTGAGCACGATACCCAGCAGCAGGCCCGCGCCACGGACATAGTCGATCATCGGGTCCCCCAGGGACTCGATTCCGCTGCGCAGCCTCTCGCTCTGCCGCTTGACGTTCTCCAGCAGGCCCTCGGCCCGGATGGTCTCCAGGACGGCGAGCCCGGCGGCGCACGCGACCGGGTTCCCCCCGAAGGTCGTGCCGTGCTGGCCGGGCTGGAGAAGGTCCGCCGCCCGGCCGAAGGCGACCGTCGCGCCGAGCGGCAGTCCGCCGCCGAGGCCCTTGGCGAGGGTGACGACATCCGGCAGGACGCCCTCGTGCGCCTGGTACTCGAACCAGTGTCCGGTCCGGCCGACTCCGGTCTGCACCTCGTCGAGGACGAGCAGCGAGCCGGTGGCGGCCGTGATGGCCCGAGCGGCCTTCAGATAGCCGGCCGGTGGGACCACGACCCCCTTCTCGCCCTGGACGGGCTCGATGATGACGAGGGCCGTCTCGTCGGTGACGGCGGCGGCTAGGGCCTGCGCGTCGCCGTAGGGGACATGGGTGACGTCGCCGGGCAGCGGGTGGAAGCCGGTCTGCTTGCCGGGCTGGCCGGTGAGGGCAAGGGCGCCCATGGTCCGGCCGTGGAAGCCGCCCTCGGTGGCGACCATGTGGGTCCGCCCGGTCAGCCGGCCGATCTTGAACGCGCCCTCGTTGGCCTCGGCGCCGGAGTTGCAGAAGAAGACCTTGCCGTCCCGGCCGAAGTGCTCCAGGAGCCGCTCGGCGAGGGCGACGGGCGGCTCGGCGACGAACAGGTTGGAGACATGGGCGAGGGAGGCGATCTGGGTGCTGACGGCCTCGACGATCGCCGGGTGCGCGTGGCCGAGCGCGTTGACGGCGATGCCGCCGACGTAGTCGACGTACTCGTTGCCGTCGGCGTCCCACACCCTGGAGCCATCACCACGCACGAGCGGGAGCTTCGGCGTGCCGTAGTTGTTCATGAGCGAGCCCTCCCACCGCTGGGTGAGCTCCGCGTTCGCCGTGGTCCCGGTCATTCGGCGTCCCCCTCGTTCACGGCGTCGGGCACGACCATCGTGCCGATGCCTTCGTCGGTGAAGATCTCCAGCAGGATCGAGTGCTGGACCCGGCCGTCGATGACCCGGGCGGTCTGGACGCCGTTGCGCACGGCGTGCAGGCAGCCCTCCATCTTCGGCACCATGCCGGAGGACAACTCCGGCAGCAGCCTCTCCAGTTGGGAAGCGGTGAGGCGGCTGATCACCTCGTCGCTGTTGGGCCAGTCCTCGTAGAGGCCCTCGACGTCCGTGAGGACCATGAGGGTTTCGGCGTCAAGAGCAGCAGCGAGTGCCGCAGCCGCCGTATCAGCATTGACGTTGTAGACATGTCCGTCGTCCTGGCTACGGGCGATCGACGAGACGACCGGGATGCGGCCGTCGGCGAGCAGTGCCTCGATCGCGCCCGTGTCGATCGCGGTGATCTCGCCCACCCGCCCGATGTCGACCAGTTCGCCGTCGATCTCGGGCTGGTGCTTGGTGGCGGTGATGGTGTGCGCGTCCTCGCCGGTCAGTCCCACGGCGAGGGGCCCGTGCTGGTTGAGCAGGCCGACCAGTTCGCGCTGCACCTGTCCGGCGAGCACCATGCGTACGACGTCCATGGCGTCCTCGGTGGTGACGCGCAGGCCGGCCTTGAACTCGCTGACGATGCCGTGCTTGTCGAGGGCCCGGCTGATCTGTGGGCCGCCGCCGTGGACGACGACCACGTTGAGGCCCGCCTGTCGCAGGAAGACGACGTCCTGGGCGAAGGCGTTCTTCAGCTCCGCGTCCACCATGGCGTTGCCGCCGAACTTGATGACGACCGTCTTGCCGTGGTGGCGGGTCAGCCAGGGCAGCGCCTCGATGAGGATGCGGGCCTTGGGGAGGGCGGTGTGCTTCCGCGTGGTGCTCATGAGGAGTAGGCGCTGTTCTCGTGGACGTAGTCGGCGGTGAGGTCGTTGGTCCAGATCGTGGCGGTCTCGGACCCGGCGGCGAGGTCGGCGACGATGTGCACCTCGCGGTAGCGCATGTCGACGTTGTCCCGGTCCTCGCCGACTCCGCCGTTCTTGCAGACCCAGACGCCGTTGATCGCGACGTTGAGGCGGTCCGGCTCGAAGGCGGCGCTCGTCGTGCCGATCGCGGAGAGGACGCGTCCCCAGTTGGGGTCCTCTCCGTGGAGGGCGCACTTGAGGAGGTTGTTGCGGGCGATGGAGCGGCCCACCTCGACGGCGTCGTCCTCGGTCGCGGCGTTCACGACCTCGATCTTGATGTCCTTGCTGGCGCCCTCGGCGTCCCGGATGAGCTGTTGACCGAGGTCGTCGCAGACCTGGCGGACGGCTTCGGCGAACTCCTCGTGGTCCGGGGTGACGTGCGAGGCCCCGGAGGCGAGCAGCAGCACGGTGTCGTTGGTGGACATACAGCCGTCGGAGTCGACCCGGTCGAAGGTGACCTTGGTGGCGGCCCTGAGGGCCTTGTCGAGCGTCTCGCTGTCGACGTCGGCGTCCGTGGTGAGGACGACGAGCATCGTGGCGAGCCCCGGGGCGAGCATGCCCGCGCCCTTGGCCATGCCGCCGACGGTCCAGCCGTCGCCTCCGGCCACGGACGTCTTGTGCACGGTGTCGGTGGTCTTGATGGCGATGGCGGCCTTCTCACCGCCGTGCGGGCTGAGCTGGGCGACCGCCCGGTCGACGCCCGGCAGCAGCTTGTCCATGGGCAGAAGCACACCGATGAGACCGGTGGAGCACACCGCGACCATGCCTGCCGCGTGACCGCCCGTCTCGTCGAGCCCCGCCGTGTTGAGGGACTCGGCCACCTTCTCGGCGGTCGCATGAGTGTCCTGGAAGCCCTTCGAGCCCGTACAGGCGTTCGCGCCACCGGAGTTGAGGACGACGGCGGAGACCTCGCCGCCCTTCAGCACCTGCTCGGACCAGAGCACCGGCGCGGCCTTCACACGGTTGGAGGTGAAGACGCCCGCGGCGGCGAGGCGGGGCCCGTTGTTGACCACGAGGGCCAGGTCCGGGTTGCCGTTCTCCTTGATCCCGGCGGCGATGCCCGCCGCCGTGAATCCCTGTGCTGCCGTCACGCTCACGGTGCGACTCCGATCGTCGTCAGCCCGGTGCTCTCGTGGAGACCGAGGGCGATGTTCATGCTCTGGACGGCGCCACCGGCCGTGCCCTTGGTGAGGTTGTCGATGGCGCTGATCGCGATGATCCGCCCCGCCGCCTCGTCGTACGCGACCTGGACCGATGCGGCGTTGGAACCGTAAACGGAGGCCGTGGCGGGCCACTGCCCCTCGGGGAGCAGGTGGACGAACGGCTCGTCGGCGAAGGCCTTCTCGTACGCGGCGCGGACGGAGTCGAGGGTGACGCCGGGCCTGGCCTTGGCGCTGCAGGTGGCGAGGATGCCGCGTGGCATGGGGGCGAGGGTGGGGGTGAAGGACACCCCGACCGGCTCGCCCGCCACCGCACCCAGGTTCTGCATCATCTCGGGCGTGTGCCGGTGGCCGCCGCCGACACCGTACGGGGTCATCGACCCCATGACCTCGCTGCCCAGCAGGTGCGCCTTGGGCGCCTTGCCCGCGCCGGAGGTGCCGGAGGAGGCGACGATCACGGCCTCGCTCTCGGCGAGGCCCGCCGCGTACGCCGGGAACAGGGCCAGTGTCACGGCCGTGGGGTAGCAACCGGGTACCGCGATGCGCTTGGACCCCTCCAGCGCGGCGCGGGCACCCGGTAGTTCGGGGAGGCCGTAGGGCCAGGTCCCGGCGTGTGGGGAACCGTAGAATTTCTCCCAGTCGGCCGCGTCCTTGAGCCGGAAGTCGGCGCCCATGTCGACCACGAGCACCTCCGGGCCGAGCTGCTCGGCCACGGCGGCGGACTGCCCGTGCGGCAGCGCGAGGAACACGACGTCGTGCCCGGCGAGGACCTCGGCGGTCGTCTCCTGGAGGAGCCGGTCGGCCAGCGGCAGCAGATGCGGCTGGAGCCCGCCCAGGCGCTGGCCCGCGTTGGAGTTGCCGGTCAGTGCACCGATCTCGACCTCGGGGTGCGCGAGCAGCAGGCGCAGCACTTCGCCGCCCGCATAACCACTCGCTCCTGCCACCGCCACGCGTACCGCCATGGAACCCTCCTTTTGGATGGCATGACTATACGTTTCGCTGCACGTTTATGCAATCTGTTCTCGTTCGGCCTCAGGACGCCGGCCGGCTCACCAGTTCCCGCAGCACGGTGAGCGGGAGCGAGGGGTTGGCGGCCGCGGCTTCCACCACCCACCCGTCGGTGTGGGTGAGCAGTTCGGCGATGGCCTGGGGCGGGAGTGCGGGGTGGCCGGCCGCGATCGGTCTCGCCCGTTCGTCCGTCAGGCAGACGACGAGCGCCGGGGCGGTCGCCGCGGGGTGCCGGGCGATCTCACGGAGCGCCTTACGCGACGGAGGGCTGTGCCGGGCCAGGTGCTCCAGCAGGGCCGGGCCGGCGCCCGGGTTGGCCGCCACCGCCGCGACGATCTGGACCCCGTGCCGGTCGACCATGGCCCGTAGCAGTGCCCCGGAGAGGCCGGGGTGGCGAGCGACGGCCTGGACCACCTTCGCGTCGGGGTCGTCGGCCAGCGCGTCGCGGATCCCGTCCGGCAGATCACGACGCCGGGCCAGAAGCATGCGCACGGCCGCGTACGGCGACCGCGCCAGCTCCTCGACCTCGGCGGCACCGGCGGAGGCGATCCGGGGCAGCAGGGTCCCGCCGATCCTGGTGGTGGCGGCCAGTAGGGCGAGCACATCGAGGGGCACGCGCGGGTTGTCCGCGAGTCCGCGTCGTACGCCGGGGTCCGGGTCGTCGGCCAGCGCGCGCATCAGGGTGTCGTCGATCGCGGGGTTCTCGGCGAGGTCGGCGCGGATCCCGGACGCGGCATCCACGGCGAGCCGTGCGTAAGCCCACGCGGGCAGATCGGTGCGGGCGGCGAGCGCCCGGCGGAGCAGCATGGACGGGTGGCCGGCGAAGCCCTCGACGGCTGCGGCCGGCGTGGCCGGGTTCGCCAGCGCCGCCCGCAGCATGTCGTGCTCGGTGGATGCGTGGGAGCCGTCGCAGGAGGCGCCCGGCCGCAGATCGCAGTCGACCCGCGCACAGTCCGAGCCGTGTGCGAACGGTGGCTCCTCGCGGTCACAGACCAGGCAGTGCCGGGCGGGCGGCAGCCCCTCGCCGGCGACGAGGGCCGCCAGTACCGCGCCCGGGGTCGCCTCGTTGGCCGCGACCGCCCGGCGCACCTCGGCGTGCGGATGCCCCGCGAGCCGGGCTGCCACATCCGGCTCGGTGGTCCACAGGGCGAGTTCCGCCACGACCCGTACGTCCGGGTCCGCCGCGAGGGTCTCCACCACGTCGGCGGGCAGACCGGGGCAGGCGGCCAGCTTCTCCCGGTGCCGGACCGCGGGATCGGCCGCGAGAAGAGCGGCCCACTCCGGTCTGCCCACCCCCTCGTCGAGCAGGGCGAGGGCGACGAGCGGCTGCGCCGCCGGATCGACGTCGGCGGCGGTCAGCCTGCCCTCGTACGCCAGCCGCACGCCGGTCTCCTCGGTCCGGGAGGCCAGCGTGAGCGCCTGCGCCCGGGTGAGGTCCGCACGACCGGCGAGGTCGCGGTCGACGTCGTCGTCGGCGACCGCGATCAACCGGTCGACCAGCTCGGGCGGCAGAGCGGGGTTGGCGGCGAGCCCGCACAGAAGGTGATGCACAGCTCGCATCCTGCCGGGGCTCCGGCCGAACGGCTCATGATTTTCCGCCGGGCGACGCGGCGGAGGAGCGGCCAGGGAGCGGCAGACGAGAGGGCGGATGGGGGTGCGGCGGCGGCAGGGGTGGCGGGCGAGGTGGGGCCATCCGGTGCCCCGGGGAGCGGCCTGAGTGCCGCGGACGGCAGACAATGAGCCCAAGGGCGGCGGGCAGCGAGGCCGCAGACGGCAAGCAGCCAGGCCAAGGGCAGCGGGCAGCGAGGCCGCGCACGGCAAGCAGCCAGGCCAAGGGCAGCGGGCAGCGAGGGGCCTCGGCGCTGGGCCGCGCGGCGAGGTAGCGCACCATCCCGGCGAGCCCGGCCACCCGCACGTGCGCCGTCTCACCGCCGGGGTCGGCGTGGAGACGGCGGGCGCGGTCAGGGACGAGGGGCTCGGCCCCGTCGAGGGTCGATGTCGGCCAGGACTCCGTTCCAGGTCACGAGCAGGTCGGCGGCGCGAGCGTCCACCTGCGGCGCGAGCGTCCCGTTCTGCGGTTGCGGGAGTCGGGGCGTCCGGGGTCCACGGGGATGTCGCTCATGCTGGTGAACGGCGCGTGACCGGCGCCTGCGGTTGCCGCCGGGGCTCGTCCTGCCCCGACAAGCGGCACAAGAACGACAAGCAGGCTCAGGAACGCCGGTCGTCCGACTGGGCCGCGCGCTCCGCGTTGCGCTTCGTGATGCGGGCGCCTTCCTTGCGGACCTCGGCCTGGGTGGCACGCTCCTTCCGCAGCCACCCGGGGCTCTCCTGCTTCAGGGCCTCGATCTGCTCGGTGGTGAGGGGCTCGGTGACGCCTCCGCGCGCGAGCCCCGCAATGGAGACGCCCAGCTTGGCGGCGACCACGGGGCGCGGGTGGGGACCGTTGCTGCGCAGTTCCTCCAGCCAAGCCGGCGGGTTCGCCTGGAGCGCGTTCAGCTCGGCGCGCGAGACGACGCCCTCCTGGAACTCGGCGGGGGTGGCCTGGAGGTACACACCCAGCTTCTTCGCCGCGGTGGCGGGCTTCATGGTCTGGGCGGTCTGGTGCGACGTCATGGGACAAGGGTATCGACCGTGTGCACGACCGCCGACCACGCCGGGGACCCCCTCGGGGACAGCGGCGGTGGCCGTGCCCCTCGGCGCGATGACGGGAACGACGCCTCCGACCGATAGCCTGGTCGTGTGACTGGCTCGGAAGCATCCCCTTCGTTCCGGCTCGCGTACGTCCCGGGAGTGACGCCCACGAAGTGGGTGCGGATCTGGAACGAGCGGTTGCCCGACATCCCCCTGGCCCTTCTCCAGGTGTCCCCCGCCGAGGCGTTCGGCGTGCTGCGGGGCGGCGGAGCCGACGCCGGTCTTGTACGGCTGCCGGTGGACGGCACCGACCTCAGCGCGATCCCCCTCTACACCGAGACCACGGTGGTCGTGACCCCGAAGGACCACGTCGTCGCGGCGGTCGACGAGGTCACCATGGAGGACCTGGCGGACGAGGTCGTGCTGCACCCCCTCGACGACACCCTCGACTGGGAGCGCCCGCCCGGCGAGCCGGCGTTCGAGCGTCCCGCCACCACGGCCGACGCGATCGAGTTGGTGGCGGCCGGGATCGGCCTGCTCGTCGTTCCCCAGTCACTGGCCCGCCTCCACCACCGCAAGGACCTCACCTACCGCCCCCTCACGGACGCCCCCGAGTCCCGCGTCGCCCTCTCCTGGCCCCAGGAGGCGACCACCGACCTGGTGGAGGACTTCATCGGCATCGTCCGCGGCCGCACGGTCAACAGCTCCCGGGGCCGCGCCAAGCCCCCGGAGGACAAGAAGCCGCAACAGAAGCCCAAGCGCCCCGGCACGGGCAAGCCGACCGCCCGCGCCCCCCGCGCCGGCAGAAACGCCAAGAGCGGCGGCAGGCCCGGAAAGCCCCGCCGCCGCTCGTGAGGGGCGCCCCTTCGGGCCGCGGGCCCGCAAGGGGCGCGGGGAACTGCGCGACCAGCCCCCACGCACCCGCGCGCGCACCCGGCTCACAAAGCCCAGGCACCCCCCGCCCTCACCGCTTCTTGATCCTCAGGAACGTCACGGAGTTCGCCGGAAACGTGTAGCTGAACTCATCGGCCACCCCACGGAACGTGGACCTCACCGGTGCGACCGGCGTGGCCGTCTCCGTGTTCACGGCGTCCGGCGCGGCGGCGAGGGTGGTCACCCGGGCCTGGGAGCGCACCTTCGCACCCCCGAGGTCGATGGCCGTACGCGCGGCCACGCCCTGCGCGTTGACGACCTTGACGATCAGGTCACCGGTCTTCGCGTCACGCGTCACGACCTGCCGGAACGGCTCGGCCGGCCGGTCGTCGGTGAAGCGGCCCCACTCCTGGCCGTCCAGCAGCAGGGTCACCTGCCGCCCCCGCACCTTGACCTCGACGTCGTACGTACGGCCCGTCTCGATGGTCCCCGGCTTGGAGATCAGGTCGACTTGCCGCCGTCCACGGCCTGCTCGACCGCGCTGGTGGTGTTGTTCCAGCCGCCGAGGTTCCACCAGTAGTAGTTACCGGTGTCCTTGACGCCGAAGGCGACCAGGAAGCCCTCCTTGCCGGACTTCTTGGTGGCCTTCACCGCGAGGTCGTAGTCGTGCCAGGAGGTGTCACCGGCCGAGACCATGGTGTCCTCGGCGGCCACGTCGGTCTGCACGTACTGGCCGTCCTGGACGCTCCAACTGCCCCTGCCGGTGTGGGTCCACCGCGAGGCGTCACCGCTGAAGTCGTCGCTGAGCAGACTCGTGCCGTCCGCCGCCGTCACCTTCACGTCGTCGTACGCCGCCGTGGTCGCCCACGTCGAGAGGCCGACGGCACCCGAGATCGGGCCGCTCACCGCCGGGGTGCTCGTGGCCTTCGACGGCACGACCCGGTCCCCGACGTTGTTCATGAAGAGCTTCTGCGTCTCGTAGTTGGCGGAGTTCCACGACGCGTGGTTGTTGAACCAGATCATGTCGGGGCTCCACTGCACATAGTCCTCGTTGGCGAGGAGCGGTGCGTAGGACGCGAGTTTCACGATGTCGGCGTTGCGCTCCAGGCCGGTCATGAACGCGGCCTCGGAGAGGGCGTTCTTGAAGGCGTTGCCCTGGGAGGCGTACTCGCCGAGGAAGACCTTCGGGCCACCTCGGTCGTAGGAGTCGTAGCGGTCGTTGTTCTGGAGGAACCACTGGGGGCTGTTGTAGTAGTGCTCGTCGACCATGTCGACGTTCGCCTCACGGTTCAGCTTCCAGGCGGTGTCGAAGGTGGCGCCCGTGTCATCGGGGCCGGAGTTCGAGATCACCGTGATGTCGGGGTACTTCGCCTCGATGGCGGCCCGGAACTTCTGGAAGCGGGCGAAGAACTCGTTCGGCAGGTTCTCCTCGTTGCCGACGCCGAGGTGGGTGAGGTGGAAGGGCTTGGGGTGGCCCATCCTCGCCCGCTTCTTGCCCCACTCGCTGGTGACGGGCCCGTTGGCGAACTCGATCAGGTCCAGGGTGTCCTGGATGTGCCGCTGGAGCAGCGCCTCGTCGTCGGTGGCCCTGTTCTGGCCGCAGCCGGTGACGAGGGCGGGCACCACGGGCAGCGGCATCGCGCCGATGTCCTCGGAGAACTGGAAGTACTCGTAGTAGCCGAGGCCATAACTCTGGTTGTACCCCCAGAAGTTGGCATTGGTGGCCCGCTGCTCGACCGGGCCGATGGTGTCCTTCCACTGATACGAGCGCTTGCGCTCCCAGTTCGAGGCCTCGCTGTAGTCCTGCATGGAGCCCGTGTTGACGAGGCAGCCGCCGGGGAAGCGGACGAAACCCGGCTTCAGGGCGGCGACCTTCTCGGCGAGGTCCTTGCGCAGACCGTTCTCGCGGCCCTTGTAGGTGTCGCGCGGGAAGAGGGAGACCTCGTCGAGGGCGGCGGCGCCGGAGGAGGCGACGGCGAGACGGCCGTCGGAACTGGTACGCGTCGCCTTGAACGCGACCTCGTACTTGGCCCAGCCGCCCCGGACCGCCACCTGACGGGCTTCGGCCAGCGCGCCGTCGGCGTCCTGGAGGGTGACGGTCAGCGTTGTACGGCTCTCGGCGCGCGCCCACACCGAGAAGTCGTACTTCTTGCCCTCCTCGACGTGGACACCGGTGTTGTAGCCGACGTTCGTGACGGCCGAACCGGCGCTCAGGGAGAGGTAGTTGCGGTTGCGCTCATTGAGGCGGCCGGCGTCGTTCACGACCTGCGCGGTGCCGTCGACGGTCCAGGAGGTGAGGGGGGTGTAAGTGCGGTTGTCGGCGGTCGAGTACTCGAAGGACCGGTTCTGCACGAGTTCGGCGTAGAGGCCGCCGTCCGCCGCCCGGTTGATGTCCTCGAAGAAGACGCCGTACATCGTGTCGTCGATCTTCGCGCCCTTGGCGGACGGGTCGACGGTGATCGCGTAGTCGGTGACGTCCTCGGCGTGCGCGGGCGCCGGGACCGAGGCGGCCGCCACCAGGAAGGCGGTGGCGGTGAGGCCGAGTCTCCAACGGGTGCGGGTACTGCGTGACATGGATACTCCGCGGCTCGTGGTGGGGGTTATGGAGTGGTCATAGAGCGGGCATGGAGCGGGCATAGAGCTGTTCGACATGTCGGACGATGATCAGTACATCGAACGGCAAGATAGGGAGCAGGCGGAGACAGCGTCAACGGGTCGAGCGGTACCGAAAGTGTCGGAAGTGAGGGACGGGTGCGCTTCTTCCGGCCAGTTCCCGAGGTGCTGACGTATCCGTCGGGAAGGTGGCGGGTCCGGCGGTCCGTGCGGGAGCTGACGACGGGGGCGGAGGGGCAGTTCACCGGGACGACCGTTTTCAGCCCGCTGGACGGCGGCGGCCCACTCCACCAGAAGGCCGGAAGTTTTGTCTGGCAGGGCGTCCCGCGCCCCGCCCAACGCACCCTGCCCTTCCTCCCTCGAACACTCACCTTGAGACCGTGGCCCCGGTCTACCCCGCCGCACCCAACCGCAGGTTCCAGCGCCTCGGCCAACCTGCCACCGTGAGCGTCGACAGGGGGCGGACGTCCATGTTCCAGTACGAGGACGGCGGGGCCTTCAGTGCGTAGACCAGGGCGGCACGGAGCACGGAGGGCTCGGCCACGGCGACGATACGGCCGCCGTCGCCCGCCGGGCGGGTGTCGAGCCAACTTCCTACCCGGGAGATGAACTCGACCAGCGACTCGCCGCCGTGCGCGGTGGAGTGCGGGTCGCTGAGCCAGGCGTCCACGGCCGAGGGCTCCCGGGCCATGGCCTCGCCCAGCGTGAAGCCGCGCCAGCGGCCCATGTCGCAGTCCCGCAGCGCGGGCTGGGCCAGCGGCGCGTAGCCGAGGGCGTCGCCGGTGGCGCGGCTGCGCGGCGTCGGCGAACAGTAGCGCAGCTCGGCCGCCGCCAGGGGTACCAGCTCATGGGCTGCGCGCTGCACTTCGTCCCAGCCGGCCTGGTCCAGCGGCCGGTCGTCCTCGAAGCGCTCCGCGAGCAGCGAGGAGCAGCGCGCGGCGGCGACGAACGTGACCCGAAGATGCATGCGGCGATGGTGGAACGGGAGACTGTGCAGGTCAAGAGGCGTGCCTCAGGAGTTACGCGAGGCCCCTCGAACCCCCCCGTCCCGCTCGTCACCACGCCCGGCGGCTCACCCTCCCCCGTCCCGCTCGTCACCACGCCCGGCGGCTCACCCTCCCCCGTCCCGCTCGTCATCACGCCCGGCGGCTCACTCGAACACGAGCGCCATCCACTCGTCCGGCTTCGCCAGCGGTGCGAACCCGTGCTTCGCGTACAGGCCGTGCGCGTCGTGTGTGGCGAGCAGGATGCGGCGCAGCCCGTACGGCCGCAGGTGCTCGCGCACGGCTTCGACAAGAGCGGTCCCGACACCCTTCCCGCGGGCCGACGGGTCGACGTACACATCGCAGAGCCAGGCGAACGTGGCCCGGTCGGTCACCACCCGCGCGTACGCGACCTGCTGCCCCGAACGCGCCTCGAACACACCGAAGTTGAGCGAGCCGCGTATCGCGCTCTCCTGCTTCTCGCGGGGGCGGCCGATGGCCCAGTACGCGTCGGTGGACAGCCAGCGGTGGACCCGCTCGACGTCGATGCGCTCGGTGTCGTAGGAGATCTCATAGCCCTCGGGGAGAGTCAATTCATCACTCATGGCTGGACGTTCGCAGGTCAGGGGCCCGCTGTCGAACCGTTTACTGCCACCCGCAGCCTCCGTACGCCCTCCATGATCTCCGCCGCCCCAGTCACCCCCGCGAAGCTCAACCGCAGGTGCCCGGCGGGGGGTTCGGCACTGAAGTAGGGGCGGCCGGGGGTGATCGCGACGCCCGCGCGGAGGGCGGCGGCGACCAGGGCGGGCTCGTCGGTGCCGTCGGGGAGGCGCACCCACAGGTGGTAGCCGCCTGAGGGGACGTGGGGCAGGGCGAGTTCGGGCAGACGCAGGCGCAGCTCGGAGGTGAGTGTGTCCCGGCGGTTCCTCAACTCCCGTGACACCGACCGGAGGTGGCGGGGCCAGGCGGGCGAGCCGACGAGTTCGAGGGCGGCCTCCTGCAGGGGGCGCGGTACGAAGAAGGTGTCGACGACCTGGATGGCGCGCAGCCGTTCCAGGACCGGTCCCCGGGCGGCCAGGGCGCCGACCCGGAAGCTGGGCGAGGTGGCCTTGGTGAGCGAGGAGACATGCACGACCACGCCGTCCGGGTCGTCGGCCGCCAGCGGCCGGGGTAGCGGCCCGGCGTCCTCGTGCACCAGCCGGCGGACGAAGTCGTCCTCGATGACGAAGGCCCCCGCCTCACGCGCGATCCGCAGCACCTCGCCCCGACGCTCGGCCGACAGCACGGCACCGGTGGGGTTCTGGAAGAGGGGCTGACAGACGAAGACACGGGCACCGGACGCCCGGAACGCGTCGGCGAGCAGGGCGGGCCTGACCCCGTCCGCGTCCACCGGCACCGGGACGGGCCGCAGCCCGGCCGCCCGAGCGATGGCCAGCATGCCCGGATAGGTGGGGGACTCGACCAGGACGGGCGCCCCGGGCGGCGCGAGGGCACGCAGGGCGGTGGTCAGGGCGGACTGGCCGCCCGCCGCGACGATCACCTCGGCGGCGGTGATCGCCCCGCCGATGCCGCGCGCGAACCACTCGCGCAGTTCCGCGACACCCTCGACCGGCGGCCGGGCCCACACACCGGGCCGCCGCCCCGCCCGGGACAGGGCCGCGCCCATCGCCTGCTCAGGTTGCAGCGACGGGTGCAGATAGCCGCCGTTGAACTCGATCACACCGGGTGGTGGAGTGGCGAGCGAGACCAGCACGCCCGAGGCGTCGACCGTGCGGGGCGACGGCTCGGCGCCGCCGTCGGCGCTGAGCGCGACCTCCTGCCAGGAGGTGTCCCCCACCGGCGCCGCCGCGCGCTCACTCGGGCCGGCCCGGAAGGCCCCCGCTCCCGGCCGGGTCACCACCAGTCCCTCGGCGGCCAGTTGCGCCAGGGCCCGCGAGACGGTGACCGGGCTGACCCGGAAGCGCTCGACGAGGGCCCGACTGGATGGCAGCTTTCCACCGACAGAGTAGCGGTCCAGCTCCCTGCGGAGCTGTTCCGCCAGCTCTGCACCACTGCTACGCTCTTGCATGAGAGCCAAGAGTAGCGCTATCGCGAACAGTTCAGTAGCGGTGAGCCGCGGACCGGACGACCGAGAACCGGGACCGGGCCTTGCCGTATCCGGTCCGCCCACGCCCCGTTCCCGTCATCCCCTTCATCCCCTTCATCCCCTTCGTCTCCGCCGTCCCCGCCGTCCCCGAGCCGGCGGCACG
The DNA here is from genome assembly GCF_042955065.1 of Streptomyces sp. NPDC012510. Classification (NCBI taxonomy): domain Bacteria; kingdom Bacillati; phylum Actinomycetota; class Actinomycetes; order Kitasatosporales; family Streptomycetaceae; genus Streptomyces; species Streptomyces sp. NPDC012510. Next base: position 264,499 of record NZ_JBIBEN010000007.1, on the reverse strand, counting down.
CTCCAGGCCGCCCTCGGCGTCATAGCCTTCTCCCTCACCTTCCCGGCCACCGCCTGGGGACTGGAGGGCTTCGGCCCCTGGTCCCTCGTCGCCGTACGGATGGTCCTCGCCGCCGTCGTCGCGGGCGGCTGTCTGCTGGCCCTGAGGGTTCCGCTGCCGAGCCGCCGGCACGGGGCGGGCCTCGCGGTGGTCGCCGCCGGAGTGGTCGTCGGCTTCCCCCTGCTCACCACCCTCGCCCTGGAGACCTCGACCACCGCGCACGCCGCCGTCGTGGTCGGTCTGCTCCCGCTCACGACCGCCCTGGTCTCGGCGCTGCGCATGGGCACCCGGCCCTCACGCACCTTCTGGACCGCCGCCCTCGCGGGTGCCGCCGCGGTCCTGGGGTTCACCGTGATGCAGAGCGGCGGCGCTCTCAGCACGGCCGACCTCTACCTCTTCGGCGCCCTGCTGGTGTGCGCGGCCGGCTACACCGAGGGCGGCCGGCTGGCCAGGGTGATGCCGGGCTGGCAGGTGATCGGCTGGGCCCTGGTGCTGTGTCTGCCGCTGAGCCTGCCGGGCGCCCTGCTGGCCCTGTCGTACGAGCCGGTCCGGCTGACCGCGCACAGTGTGGCCGGGCTGCTGTGGGTGGCGGCCGGGTCCCAGTTCCTGGGTCTGGTCGTCTGGTACCGGGGCATGGCGGCGATCGGCATACCGAAGGCGAGCCAGTTGCAGTTGGCTCAGCCGCTGCTCACACTGGTGTGGTCGGTGCTGCTCCTCGGCGAGCAGCTCACCCCGGCCGCGCCCCTGACGGCCGCCGCCGTACTGGTCTGCATCGCGGTCACCCAGCGCTCATCCGCCTGAGCCGTCCGCACACCGGTTCCCATCGGCGCCGCCCGCATGGACTGCGGTCATGGACCGCCACTCCCGTGCGAGATGAGGAGGCCCCCGATGCAGGCAGACGTAGGCGACACCCTGCTGGTACATGGCAGGACCGTCGGGCACCACGACCGGACCGCGGAGGTCCTCGAGGTACTCGGCCAGAACGGCAATCCGCCCTACCGGGTCAGGTTCAACGACGACGGGCACGAGGCGCTGATGGCCCCGGGCCCGGACACGGTCGTCCGCCACCCCGGAGATCCCAAGTAGCGTCTCCGCGCCCGGACCGGTCGCGTCAACGCGGTGGTTCCGCCGGCCACTGGTGGTGGTCGGCGCCCACGCGCGCCATCGGGCCGATCGTGTCGAGCCGGACCTCCTCGGCTGCCCGCCCGCGGGCTGCGCCGGGTCACCCACGGCGTACGGCCCCTCCCCGAGGTACAACCGTGTCCCGCTGCCGCGACCGGTCTCCGCCCACCAGGGCAGCAGCTTGGCGTAGTCGGCGGCGGCGAAGCCGATGTTCCTGTACAGCTGCGGCAGGGAACAGAGGCTCCCGGCCTCGACACACCTGAGCCGAAGCCGTCCGGGCGGGACCGGCCGCGGCGTGCTCGGCAACTCGGCAACTCGGCAACGAAGTACCGGAGTACCGGAGTAGCCAACTCCCTTTGTCCGGAACCTTATTGACCGCAAAGCGTAAATCTGCGATCCCTTGACACAGGCCGTTCCGCCCTGTGGTATCGAGCGGTGGATTCGTTACTCGCTACGGGAGGAACGTTCATGCAGGCTGTCGAAGAAAAGGGCCGGGTCGGGTCGGACCACGACGCCGATGAAGTCTTCGATCTGGTGATCGGCGATCTGGAGCAGGAGATTCCGCCCCTCGCGTCACCGACGAACTCGGGTAGCGGTACCGCCTGTGGTTCGTGCGCGAGCAACTACTGCTGCTGATGCGTCCCGGGTGGTGCCGCCGACCGGCGGCACCACCCGGATGGACCTTGCATCCCGCGTCGACGAATCGGGAGGGCGGCTTTGCCGGATGCGCCAGCGGACAGCGAGCCACTCTGGGAGATGGGTGCCCCAACCGGCGACACCGATCAGGACGTTCCCGCCGTACTTCCGCCGGTGGCGCGGCGAGTGGTCGCCGCGGTCCGCGAGGGCACCGCGGGCGGGCTGTTCCCGCCGGTCGTCACGGCCGGCCCGGAGGGAACGGTCGGAGTTGACCGGCTGCTCGGTGGCGCGGCGGACGCGCGGATGCTCGCGCACGCGCTCACGGACCAGCGGTTCGCGCCGCTGCTCGCGTTATGGGACCGGTTGGACGACTGGTGTGTTTCCGCCGCGCGTCACTATTCGACGGTCATCGCCGCCGGAGTGCTGGACATCACCAACGCCGATCTCTTCGGACCGGTGGTGTCCGAGGCGTTCGTGGCGTGCGCGACCGGGCGGGCGCACTACGCCCGCGACCGGGTGGCGGAGTGGGCGGCACGCTGCGAGGCGTTTCTGACGCTCTTCCTCGACCGGCTGCTGCGAGACATGACCATCTGCTGGCCGGAGAACCCGGCGTTTCGCGGACCGGTCGTCGGGGTGTGGACCCATGGCGAGGAAACGCACAACGGCCGACAACGGGTGTTGCGGCTGGACTGCGCCGGCGGTGGCCGGGTCGCGTACAAACCGCGTCCGGCCTCCGGCGAGCTGCTGTTCACCGCGTGCCGCGGAGCCGGCCCGTGGGCGTCGGTGTTCGAACTGCTCAACAACTCGCCCACGGCGTCCGGTGAGGTCCGGCTGCCGGTGCTGTCGTGCTGGCCCGGTGCCGGCCGGGGTTACCTGTGGCAGGAATGGATCGAGCCGCCGGCACAGTGGGGGCCGATCCGCACGTCCGGGCCGTGGCGGCTGACCGGCACCCGGCTGACCCCGCGGGAGGCGATGCGGTTCTGGCACCGGACCGGTTCGCTGACCGCCGCGATGTTCGCCTTCGGGATCACCGACATGATCGGTGGCAACGTGGTGACCGGGAGCAGGCCCGGCGAGCGCGAACCACTGCTGTACCCCATCGACCTGGAGATCTACTTCTGCCGGGTCCCCCGGCTCTACGACACGGGCCTGCTGTACGACCCGACCGCCGAGATCGACCAGCACCACGTCGGCCTGGAGAGCACCCCGCGGTGGTGCAGCGCCGAAGGCCCGCCTGTGTGCTGGCATGCGGAACCGGACGGGGCGCTGCGCCTGTACCGCCGCTCGCGGCCCTACGCCAGGGAGGAGACCAGGACCGTCGTCGCGGACACCGAAGGGCGGGCCGGGTACGGCCCCTACCTTCCGGCGATGCTGCGCGGCATGTTCGACGCCTGGACCCTGATGTGCCGGCAACGGCCGGCGATTCGGCGATTCCTGTCGACCGCCACCGCCGACCACTACGTCCGGGTACTGCGGCAGCCCACGTTCCGGTACTTCGACGCGCTGGTGCCACGGTGGTTGTCCGGCGGCGGCGCCGCACCGGTTCCTGCCGAGCCGGACGTCCACTTCGACCGGGCGGAGCTCGACCAACTCCGGCGCATGGACGTGCCCTACTTCGTTCGTTCACTGGAGGGTGGACCGGTGCTGCGGGTCGAGCCGCCGCCGCGGCCGTTCGAGACAGCCCGGGTCGCGGCCCGGCCGGAGCCCGAGGGCGGCTGGCCCCCGCTGCCGAAGCTGCTGGAGGGCGCGAACCTTGAGCTCGCCGGTCTCGGAGTGGCGCTTCGGGACGCGGTGGAGCACGTGTTCGACGACGTGACCGAGCACGTCGTCACGGACGAGTCGCTGGGGGTACGGCTGCACCTGCAGAGTCCGGCCGAGGGCCAGGTCGGCTTCGACTGGCCGGAGGTGGGCAGACGGGTCACCTATAGCTGGAACCGGGAGAAGGTACGGCTGCGCATCGACGCGGTGGACGCGCCGGAGGTCCCGGTCGAGCCGGCGCCCGCGGGGGAGATCCGGCGCCGGCTGCTGCGGCTGGACCGGCTGGACGGCGCCCTGCGGATGCCGTGGGCGGAGGGCGGCATGGTCGACGGTGCCGCCGAGCGCCGTCTGCGGACCCTCACCGACGCCGGCATCGAGTGGCTGTCCAGGGTCGTGGCCGACCACGGGTGGCCGGGGCGCACGCTGGTCGGTGCCGCGGCGGCTGCCGCGGCGAGTCGCCTCGTACAACACGCGAGAGAGCACCTGGACTTTCGCCGACACTGCCTTGAGCTGATGCGGCAGGCGGCAGCGGACGGTGATCTTCCGTGGCGTGAGGTCGCGTACCTGACCGACGAGCTGCGCATCGCCGACGGCCTCCCCCAGGTGTACGGCACGAAGTTCGAGCCCGTGGCCGGAGAGCTGGTGCCGCACCCGATCGAGGCGCCGGACGATGTGGACCGCCGGCGCGCCGCGATGGGCATGGAGCCCCTGGCGGACTACACGGACCGGATCCGCCAGCGGTTCCCCCTGACGGGGAGGGAAGCATCATGACCACACTGACCCCCGAGGTACGGCAAGCGCCCGGCCACGTCGACTGGGCGCTGTTCGGGCAACGGTACTGGGCCAGGCAGCCCGCCCGGCTGCGCGCCCGGCCACCGGTCGACCTCGACCAGATCCACGCCCTGACCGTCCAGGCGTGCGCCCCGTTCCGCGCCGGCACACGGTTCTGGGTGATGCCCGACGTCCGCTTCCTGGTCGGCGACGGCTGGCTGCGCGCGCCGGGCACACGGCTGCCGGACACCACCGACCGGACCCTGGACGACTACCTCGACCGGCTGGACGCCGACGTGCCCGGGCAGGGCTATCTGCTGACCGTGCGGCAGCCGTTGCTCCTGGACTTCGCGCTGTGGGCCGCGGTGCGCGCCGCGATCAGCGGGCTGTGGCGGGCGGTCGGCTGGCCGAACCTCCCGGTGGTCGCCGAGGTGCTGATCGGCGACCGGTTCACCCAGCACGCCGGCGCGGCCGAGGCGCCGACACACGCCGTGCTGACCTGGGTGCTGCGGGGGCGGATGGACGTGCGGTTGTGGGACGAGCGCAGTGGTCCCCCACCGGCCGCGATCGCCGACCCGGACCGGAACCTGGACGGCGTACGAACCATGAGTGCCGGCACCGGCGAGCTGCTGTACTGGCCGGGTGACCAGCGGCACGTGGACACCTACCGCGAACGGTGTGTGGCGCTGCGCCTGCGGATTCCGGTCGACCAGCGGCTGCCCTTCACCGCGTTGCGGGATCTGCTCGCCGATCTGCTGCACGGCCGACAGGGCAACGACGAGACCGTGCCGTACTTCCCGTTCGGTCCCGGATCCCGCGTAGACGAGCAGGGCGGATTGCTGCCCCACCTGACCGCGCTCGGCGACGAGCTGCGTACGGTCGTGGACAGCGAGCAGCTGCGCAGGATGCTGCGAGTCCGCTGGGCGGCGTTGCGTTCCGCAGCTGGTCTCGAACCGATTCCGGTGCCTCGGGAGGGCGTCCCGATGACCCCGCGGACCCGGGTCCGCCGGTCGAGCGAGATCGTCCGGATGCCCGACGGGCCGGGGCACGAGGTGTGGGCGGTCAACGGGAACGTCTTCACCCTGCCGAGAGCCGCGAGTGACCGGGTGTTCGCCGCGCTGCGCGACGGCGAGGAGACCAGCGTCGCCGAGGTGTGCCGGGCCATCGGCGTCGGCGGTGACAGCGGTGACGGGGAGATCGACAAGGGTGTGCTCGCGTTGCTGGGCAAGCTGTACCGGCTGCGCGGTATCGATGTGGTCGAGGTGCCTGCGTGATGACGCTGACAATCGAGAAGTCGTTCGACTGGGACACCTTCGTCGACCGGTATTGGGACCAGAAACCCGTGTTGTACAAGGGAATCGACGGCGTACCGTTCGCAGAGGCAGAGGTGTTCGAGACCGCCGTACTCGGCAGCCGACCGCCGCATCCGCTTGCCGTGCCGGGGAATCTGCAGTTCCTCGTGGAGCGGCGGCAGCAGACGCGGCCGCGTGACTACCTGCCGGAACTGTCGGACCGTTCGTTCGACGCCTACGAGCGACGTATGGCCGACCGGTTGCACGGGCAGCGTTACGCTCTCGTGGTGCACCGGTTCCACGCGTTCTCCCACCCCTTGTGGAGACGCGCGCAGCGGTTCTACGCCGGTCTCTGGGAGCGGGTCGGTCAGCCGACGCACACCGCGGGCTCCACGATGTTCCACGGCTCCTACGAGCACAGCCCGGTCGGCGTACACCAGGATCGCTTCGCCACCTTCATGTTCTGCGTGCGTGGCACCAAGCGGATGCGGTTCTGGGCCGAGCGCCCGTGGGCGGATCCGGTGCACACGGTGCTGGACTACCAGCCGTACCTGGCGTCCTCGTTCGTCGCCGAGGTCGGGCCGGGGGATCTGCTGTACTGGCCGTCGCCGTATTACCACGTCGGGGAGAGCGCCGGTGACGCACCGGCTACGAGTGTCAACGTGGGCATTCCCCGCCGCGAGCACCGGCCGTACTACGAGATCAAGGATCTGCTCCGGGGCACCGAGCCGACGGCGTCGGCCCCATTGTTCACTCCGGATGCCGGTCCGGACGGGCAGCTGTCCGGTGAGTTGCCCGCCGCCCTTGCCGACGCCGTGGACGCGTTCGCGGAGTGCCTGAGCCAGGACCGGTTCGCCGATCGGGCCACCGGTCTGGCCCTGCGGGTCAGGACGGCGGGCGGGTTCTGGCCGACCCAGCCGCCGGCCGAGCTTCGCCCGCTTGCCGACGACACCCCCGTCCGCGGGTGCGCTCCCCTGCTGGCCGCGCCCGGCGACGATGCCCGCAGGTACGCCGCGAACGGCAACGTCTCGTCGGGCACCGCCACCGCCGCAGCCCTCTCGGTGCTGGACCGGCTGGACGCGGGCGAAGTGGTGCGCGTCGGTGAACTGCCGATGCCCCAGCGCGCGGAGGTCCGTCACCTGTTGCAGGAACTGGAGAGCTTCCGTGCCGTCACCCGCGCCGACACCGACTGACCGGGCCCCGGCCCGCCGGGAGGCGGCCGCCAGGATCGTCGCCGAGATCGCCGACCGGCTGGCGGAGCCGGACCGGGTGGCCGAGATCGCGAGCACGCCGGACAACCTCATGCGTTACCCGGGCAACCCGCAACCGGTGTGGAATCCGCTGCTGCTCTCCGACGGTCACCCCGGAGTCGGCCTGCTGTTCGCGGAGTTGGCCGCAGGGGCACCGGAGCTGCGTGGCCGGGCGCACGCGCACCTGTCCGCGGCGCTGAGCAGCGGGATCCGGCTGCTGCCGCAGTCGCTGTTCGGTGGCATGGTGGCGCTCGCGTTCGCCGGGCACACCGCGGCCACCGGATTCGGCGGCTACGCCGCGATGCTGGCCGAGCTGGACCGGCACATCACCGACCAGATGCGCGAGCGCGCGCGAGCCGACCGGGAGCGGGTGCGCACCGGAGGGCCGGTCGGCGCGTGGGACCGCTACGACGTCCTCAGCGGCACTGCCGGAATCGGACGCTACCTGCTGGCCCGGTACGAGTCGGCGGCTGAGCAGGCAGTGCGGCAGGCGGCGGGGCTCGCGCTGACCGATGTGCTCGAGTCGCTGGTGGCCGCGGCGACCGCGGACGACATCGCGTGCCACGGCACCCGGCTGCCCGCCTGGTGGGTCACCGATGGACTGGAGCACGGGCTGGTCGAGCATGTCAACTTCGGTCTCGCACACGGTGTCTGCGGGCCGCTCGCGCTCCTCTCCGTCGCCTGGCAGGCCGGGGTCCGGGTGGACCGTCAGGACGAGGCCATCGAACGGATCATGGCGTTGCTGTCCCGCTGGCGCACGGCCGACGAGGCCGGGCCGCGCTGGCCGCACCTGGTCACACTGGCACACCTCGAGAACGGGGAACCGCCGGAACGCGGGCGGGACTCGTGGTGCTACGGCGCCGCAGGTGCGGCGCGTGCCGTGTACCTGGCCGGCGCCGCACTGGACCGTGCGGACTGGCGCGCCGACGCACATGCCGCCCTCCGCGGTGCGCTGACCGCGGCGAGCGACGAGCTGATCCATGACTCCGCCCTGTGTCACGGGTGGGCGGGGCTGCTGCAGATCGTGCTGCGCATGGCACACGACAGCGCCGACTCGGACTACCACGCCATCGCCGACAGGCTGGCGGCGCGGGTGGTGGACGGGTTCGACCCCGAGGCGCCGTTCGGTTACCGATACCGCCACTTGCTCGCGCCACGCGATCTCGACCGCCCTGGCTTTCTGGAAGGAGCCGCGGGAATCGCCCTCGCCCTCCACACCTACGCCACGGGGAACGTACCGACGACGTCGTGGGACAGTGCCCTGCTGGTGAGTTGACGGCGCTGAATACAGCGGTGGGAGCCGCTACGGCTCTGCTGCTCGATCCGGTGTCGGCCTGTCCCGAAGTTCACCGATGAGACTGCGGTCATCGACAACGGCCTTGGTACTGGTGAGCTCGCCCATTCAACTGTCGCCAGTTCTCGGTGGAGTCGACCAAGTTGCGGACCGTGTGTGGTCGCCGGGGAGCGTATCGGCTCCACGTTCCTCGCCCCACAGACGAGATCGACGCTCGTCAGGTCTCGAACTGCCCCCGCCGTCCTGGGCTGTGGCCGGTGACGTGCTGGTCGTGCAAGGCCGGCGCATCGTTCTGGGACTCTCTCGTGTTCGACGAGATCGACGACGTGGACGTCGCGGCCGTGACCGCCGGTGCCGACCTCCACATCCGCTTGCGCCCTTGGCCTTCTTCGATCCTCTTCCCGCCGTCGTACGCCCGGCATCCGGGCCCGTTCCGGCTCGGGGTGCCGGCCCAAGATCTCCGTGAGCACCCGGTAGGGGACCCGCCCCTCCGTCATCGGGGCGTCCGCACCGACCCCTGGTAGTGGTCGGCGACCACCCGGGCCATGGCCCCGATCTTGTCCTCCCTGACCTCCTTGGCCGAGAAGAACACGTGCCCCCGCGCCTCCGGGTGCTCCTTGGCCAGGGTGAGGTGCCGGGACAGCTCGGCCGGGTCCTGCCAGGGCGCGGGCTGCGCCGGGTCGCCCGCCTTGTACAGGGCCTCCCCGAGGTACAACCGTGTCCCACTGCCGCGAGCCGTCTCCGCCCACCAGGGCAGCAGCTTGGCGTAGTCGGCGGCGGCGAAGCCGATGTTCCAGTACAGCTGCGGCACGATGTAGTCGATCCAGTTCTCCCGGACCCATTTCCGGGTGTCCGCGTGCAGATCGTCGTAGGTCTGCACTCCGGCCCGGGTGTCGGAACCCCGTTCGTCGGTCGCGGCGTTCCGCCACACTCCGAAGGGGCTGATCCCGAACTGGGTGCCGGGGCGGACGGTCTTGATCTGTGCCGCCGTCTCCCGCACCAGCTTGTCGATGTTGTCGCGGCGCCAGTCCGCCCGGTTGGGGAAACTCGCGCCGTACTGGTCGTACGCGGCGTCGTCGTCGAAGACCTGGCCCGCGACCGGGTACGGGTAGAAGTAGTCGTCGAAGTGCACGGCGTCGACCGGGTACTTCCGTACGGCGTCGAGCATGGCCTGCTGGACGAAGGCGCGGACGGCGGGGATGCCGGGGTTGTAGTAGAGCTTGCCGCCGTAGAGGACGACCCAGTCGGGGTTGCGGCGAGCGGGGTGCGAGGCGACGAGACGGCTCGGGTCGCCGTGGGTGGCGATCCGGTACGGGTTGAACCAGGCGTGCAGTTCGAGACCCCGGGCGTGCGCCTCCGTCACCGCCGTGCCCAGCGGGTCCCAGCCCGGGTCCTTGCCCTGGGTGCCGGTGAGGCACTGGGCCCAGGGCTCGTGCGGGGAGGGCCACAGGGCGTCGGCGGTGGGGCGGACCTGGAAGATCACCGCGTTGAGACGCCGGTCCACGGCGGTGTCGAGGTGGGCGAGGAGCTCGGCGCGCTGCTCGGCGACGGTCAGACCCGGCTTGGAGGGCCAGTCCCGGTTGAGGACGGTGGCGAGCCACATGCCCCGCAGCTCGCCCTGGGCGGCCCGGCGGCGGGGGCTCGGCTCCCCGCCGGCCATGGCGGTGCCCGCCGCCACCCCGCCCGCCGCCACGAGTGTCGTCACCGCGGTCGCCCAGAACGCCCGTCGTGACATCCGTGGCTTCCGATGCATCCTCGTACCTCCGCGTACCGCTTCCCGCACGTCCGCCCGTCGCGGACCGTTCGTTGCCCAGCCTTCCATGCGGCACCCGGGATACTGCTCAGTAGCCGTCGCGGGTAACGTGCAGGTTTGGCGCAGGCCCGCACCCGGGCTGTCTGCCAGGGACGTAGACCAGTGAAAGGGACGATGTGACGGACTTCCCAACGGGAGATCTCGCGCGAGTCGGAGTCGTGGGCTGCGGCCAGATGGGAGCGGGCATCGCCGAGGTGTGCGCCCGCGCCGGACTGGACGTGAAGGTCGCCGAGACCACCGGCGAGGCCCTGGAGATCGGCCGTACCCGGCTGTTCAACTCCCTGTCCAAGGCGGCCGAGCGCGGCAAGATCACCGACGTGGAGCGGGACGCCACGCAGGAGCGTCTCGGCTTCACCACCGACCTCGGCGAGTTCGCCGACCGTGATCTCGTCATCGAGGCGGTCGTGGAGAACGAGCAGGTGAAGACGGAGATCTTCCAGGTGCTCGACCAGGTGGTGACCCGCCCGGACGCGATCCTCGCCTCCAACACCTCCTCCATCCCGCTGGTGAAGCTCGCGGTCGCCACCTCGCGGCCCGACCATGTCATCGGCATCCACTTCTTCAATCCGGCCCCGGTGCAGAAGCTCGTCGAGCTGATCCCCGCGCTCACCACCTCCGAGGGCACCCTCAGCCGGGCGCAGCTTTTCGCCGAGAAGGTGCTGGGCAAGCACGCCGTCCGCGCCCAGGACCGCTCGGGCTTCGTCGTCAACGCGCTGCTCGTGCCGTACCTGCTCTCCGCGGTCCGGATGTTCGAGTCGGGCATCGCGGGCCGCGAGGACATCGACAACGGCATGGAGCTGGGCTGCGCCCACCCCATGGGCCCGCTGAAGCTCTCGGACCTGATCGGCCTGGACACGATCGTGTCCATCGCCAACTCGATGTACGACGAATACAAGGAACCGCTGTACGCCGCTCCCCCGCTGCTCCAGCGCATGGTGGACGCGGGCCGGCTCGGCCGGAAGACAGGATCGGGTTTCTACTCGTACGCCTGACGCTCGTACGTCCTCGTACGTCCTCGTACGCCTGACACTCGTACGCCTGGTCCCCGTACGTCCGTTTCCCTTACTCCTGACTCCCGTCTTCCGACTACGGACGGTCGGCTCTCCTTTCCCGCGCGGGCCCGGCACCGGAAACGGTGCCGGGCCCGTTGTATTCACACACCGTGTGCGCGGCGGACACGCATATGCCGTTCGCACACTCTCCCCACGCGCCCACCAGGAGAGTTGACTGCACGTGCGCATGCAAGGGACGAGATGACTACAGAAAGGAGCGGACTCGTGGCCATCGACCCCGAGCATCCCGTGGTCCACGGCGAACTCGCAGAGTTACGCCGTCGCCTGGATGTGGCGCACACACGCGTCGAAGGAGGGCTGACCCTGCTGAGCCACCGTGCCGAACAGAACGCCAAGGAGCTCGACGACCTGAGCGCACGGGTCGTCGTCCTGGAGCACTCCCGCTGGCCGCTGCCCGCGGTGGCGGCCCTCACGGCCCTGGGCGCCCTGGTGGTGTCCGTCTGGCAGGTGCTGGGCCGCTGACATGCCGGGCGGGACGCGAGCGGGGTTCAGGGTTTGGTGTCCTGCCCGAGACGCAGGTGGTGCAGCAGGAGCAGTGCGGCCGCCATGTTGGCGGCCGGGACCTCGCCGCGGGCGACCATGTCGGGCACGAGCTTGAGGGGAACCCATTCCCTGCGGTCCGACTCGAAGTCGTCCACGGGGTGACCGACGTACGCGCCCTCGTCGGCCCAGTAGATGTGGTGCCTGGCGTCGGTGAGCCCGTTGGAGGGCTCGACGCTCATCAGGTGGTGCAGGGGTCCCGGCCGCCATCCGGTCTCCTCCTCCAGTTCGCGGGCCGCCGCCTCGGCGATGGCCTCGCCGTCCTCGACGACGCCCGCCGCGAGCTCCCAGCCCCAACTGTCGGTGATGAAGCGGTGCCGCCAGAGGAGCAGCACCTCGTTCGCCTCGTTGACCACGGTGGCCACGGCGACAGGCCGCAGCCGTATCAGGAAGTGATCGAGGTGCCGCCCGTCCGGCAGCGCCACATCCGCGAGATTGACGCTGAACCAGCGGTTCGAGTACACAGTTTGTTCGCTCTGTTTCGTCCACTGCATGGTTCTGCCACCTTCCGCCGAGTAAGTGGCAATATCGCAGCAGGAGCGTGGTGACAGCAGGCGCACAGCCGGTGCACGGCCGCGCCGCCGGGCGGCGTCAGAGCGGTACGCGCAGTGCTCCGTCGATGAGTTCGGCGGCTTCCGCGGTCCCCGTACAGCCGCTGCGCACCAGGTGTTCGCGTACCGCCCGCAGTCTGTCGCGCAGGCGCATCGACTCCATTCCACGCGCCCGCTCGGCCATTTCCACTGCGGTGGCCACCGCCTTGTCCGCGTTGCCCTGCCGTAGTTCGATCTGGCTGAGCATCGCCAGCCGGTGCACCCGGCCCCGATCGTGCGCCGGGGTGTCGACGGCGGCCGTCGCGTGCTCGGCCGCGGCCGTCAGGTCGCCGAGGCTGAGCAACGCCTCCGCCACCTGCACGTTGACCAGGCCCGGCTGGACATAGCCCGTCTCGTCCGGTTCGCGACCGCGGCGGATGCGCTCGGCGGCCTGCTCGGCCCGCCGGATGCAGGACAGCGCGCTCGTGCCGTCGCCCAGGTGCGCGTACGCCTTGGCCTGCATCGCGTAGAGGTCGGAGGCGAGAGCCGGGGTGATGTGCTTGCCGGCGGTACGCAGCGCCGCCTCGGCGAAGGCGACGGCCTGCCGGTGCTCCCTCATGAACAGCGACTGGTTGACGAGGAGCGCGATCACATACGCGCCCAGCCCTCGGTCCCCACTGGCCTTGGCGAGCCGCAACGCCTGGTGGAAGTACCGCTGGGCCAGCCCATGGGCGTCGGAGTCGTACGCGCAGATCCCGGCGATCGCCACCAACCCCCCGGTGGCCCGGTGCAGTTGGCGGCCGGTGGCGTCGGTGTAGCTGCCGCGCAGCAGGGGCGCGGCCTCGGCGTTGAGGAACCCGACGATCCGGGTGCGCGTCGCCACACCGCCGGCCTTGCGGTACATCTGCTCGTAGTGCGTACGGGCCGCGCGGAGCATCGCGATGTCGGCCATGCTGACGCGATGCCGTCCGCCCCGGGACACATCGACGTCCTCCGGCGGGTTCTCCCACTCCCACACGGGCATCACGGCGGGCGTCCCGGTGACGGCGGGGGCACCGAGCACATGTGGGCGCTGCTGTTCGTCGGAGCGCCACAGGGCGGTGGCGCGCTCCACGAAGCCGGAGAGCCCGGTGCCGTGCTGGGAGATCGGCTCACCGGGCACGCCGAGCCCGATGTCGTCGAGGGTGACGGCCCGGTGCAGCCGCCCGGCGAGCACTTCACAGATCAGGTCGGGCACCTGACCGCGCGGGCGCTGGCCCTTCAACCACCGTGCCACGGCGGTGTGTTCGTATCTCAGCGCCAGCCCCCGGGCCCGTCCCGCCTGGTTGACGTGGGCGGCGAGACCGGCGTGGGAGATACCGGCCTCGTCGAGGATCGCGTCGAGCAGGGTGTTGGGCTGCATGGAGGCCCTCCGGTGGCTCGGTGCCGGCGAAACGCAGCGTAGCGCCTCCCTCTTCACACGGGGTGTGAAAGGAATGCCCGAATTCGGACGGTGCGCGCGCTGTCGCAGAGAGTTCCGGTCCGGTTGACTGAAATGCCTCGAAAGAGGCCGGCCGGGCCACCGGCTCCCCCTCGTACAGTGCGGTGGCCCTGCCGGGCAGGACTGGGGCGACTAAGCGGTGGGCCCTATGGGCGGTCCGCCGACCGCGGGCCGGGTGTGGCTGATCGCGCAGTTCCCCGCGCCCCTCAGAGCGGCGGCCCTGGTCACCCGGTCGTTGCGGAGTATCAGTATCGCGATGTCGTCCTTGGGTCTTCCCGCTGTGTGGCGCAGGAGTTGGGTGAACACCGCTCGCAGGACGGACCGGGGCGAGATGGGACGGCCTCGTACGGCGTCCGCGAGGGCGGCCGGCAGTGGAAAGAAGCGGCCCTGCGTGTCCCGCGCGTCCTCGACCCCGTCCGTGTGGAGGAACAGGGCCTCGCCGGGGAGGAGGTGGCCGCAGGGGGTGGCCGACAGGTCTACGGGAAGGGGGAACGGGCCGAGCGGGGGCAGCGGTTCGGCGTAGGCGATCTGTTCCGCTCGACCGCCGCCGAGGCGGTACGGCCAGGGGTGGCCGCAGTTGAGGGCGTGCAGAGCGCCGTCGGGGGTGATCTCCATGAGGAGGACGGTGACGAAGTCCTCGATGTCCTCGGCGAGGGCCCGGCCGCGGAGGTGGCGGGCGAGGGCCCGGTCGAGGCGGGCGAGTACTCCGGCCAGTTCGGTCTCGTCGTGGGCGGCCTCGCGGAAGCTGCCGAGGACGGCGGCGACGGTACCGATGGCGGCGATGCCGTGGCCGCGTACGTCGCCCATCACGACCCGTACGCCGTGCTCGGTGGCGATCACCTCGTACAGGTCGCCGCCGACGCTCGCGCCCCGGTCGGCGGAGAGCCGCACGGCGGCGGTGGCCAGCCCGTCGATCCGCGCGGGCAGCGGCCGCAGCAGCAGAGTCTGCGCGGCGACCGCGACCTCACGCGCCTGCCGCACCTCCCGGAGCATCACCCGTCTGAGGTGCAGCATCAGCCCGGTGCCGACCGCGAGGGCCACGGCACCGCCGGCGATCCCGGCACCGAGACGGACGGACCGCCGGTCGGGGAGTCCGCGTCCCCGGGACCGTGTCCGACGAGGAAGCCCAGCCCTGATTCGAATCATGCCGTTGGCCCCCCATCAGGCCCGGACAGCGCGAAAGGCCAGAAAGGCCGGTCCGATTCTGTCGACCGCATGCCTCAAAAGGTATAGATCACCTGAAGTTGTCACCCAAATGAGTGAGGTGACCGTCTGAGGCGCCGGGGGGTGTGGGCGCCGCCCCTCACAAGGGGCGCGGGGAGCTGCGCGACCAGCCACGGACAACCCGCAGCCGCCCAAAACCCGCAGCTCCCCGCCCCTTGGGCGCCCTAACTACGCAGCACGGCCCCCGTACGCTCCCCCGCGAGGGCGACCGCCGCGTCCCGCGCCGCCGAGGCCTCGTCCACGGTCAGCGTCCGGTCCGCCGCACGGAACCGCAGCGCGTACGCGAGCGACTTCCGCCCGTCACCCAGTTGCTCCGCGTTCTCGTACACGTCGAACAGTCGGATCGCCTCCAGCAGTTCACCCGCGCCTTCACGCAGCGCGGCCTCCACGTCGGCATGCGGCACGAAGGCGTCGACGACGAGCGCGACGTCCTGCGTGGCGACAGGGAACGACGAGATGCTCGGTGCCTGCGGGGTGCTGTCCCCCACCCGCTGCAGAGCGTCCAGGTCGAGCTCCATCGCGCAGGTCCGCGCCGGCAGCCCGAGCGCCTTGAGCACACGCGGGTGCAGCTCACCGGCGTGACCGACGACCCTCTCGGTGTCACCGTCGACGACCACGAACTCGGCGCACCGGCCCGGGTGCCACGGCCCGTACTGCCCCTTGCGGACGACCAGTTCGGCCCCGGCCTCGCGCGCGACCGCGCGTCCCGCCTCGATGGTGTCGGCCCAGTCCGCCGGGCGGCCTTTGCCCCACCAGCCGGCCTGCTCACGGGCCCCGGCGACGACGACGGCGACGTGGCGCGGCTGCTCGGGCAGCGCGGCGTTCAGCGTCGCGATCTCCTCATCGGTGGGCCGGCGGCCGACCGGCGGCGCGACGGCGACGCGCTGCTCCTCGCGCGGGAGGAAGACCAGGCCCGTCTCGAACAGGGCCAGGTCGTGCGAGCCCCGGCCGTCGTTGCGCCGCAGCGCGCCCAGCAGACCCGGCAGCAGCGAGGTGCGGAGCGCGGGCTCCTCGTCGTTGAGCGGGTTGGTGAGCTTCACGACGCGGCGGGCCGGGTCGTCCGCCTCCAGGCCGAGCTGGTCGAAGACCTGCTCGCCGATGAACGGGTAGTTCGGTGCCTCGACGTACCCGGCTCCGGCCAGCGCGCGGCCGACCCGGCGGTGCAGCCGCTGCCGGTGGGTGAGGCCGCGGCCCGAGGGGGGCTTGGGAAGCGTGGAGGGCAGGTTCTCGTAGCCCTCCAGACGGATGACCTCCTCGGCAAGGTCGTTGACCTCGGTGAGGTCGGGCCTCCAGGACGGCACGGTGACGAGCAGCTCGTCCTGGCCGTAGACGTCGCAGCCCACCTCCTGGAGGCGGCGTACGACGGTCTCGCGGCCGTACACGACGCCCGCGACCCTGTCCGGGTGGTCCGCCGGCATGGTGATGGTGTGCGGCGCGGACGGGGTGGTCACCTCGGTGACGCCCGCGTCGGCCGTGCCGCCGGCCAGGAGCACCAGCAGGTCGACGGTGCGCTGGGCGGCGGCGGCCGCGGCCAGCGGGTCGACGCCGCGCTCGAAGCGGCGGGACGCCTCCGACGACAGCTTGTGCCGGCGGGCGGTGCGCGCGATGGCGACCTGGTCGAAGTGGGCGGCCTCGATGACGACGTCGCTGGAGGCGTTCTCCACGTCGTCGTGGTCCGCGATCTCGGTGTTGGCGCCGCCCATGACCCCGGCGAGGCCGATGGGGCCGCGCTCGTCGGTGATCACCAGGTCCTCGGCGTGCAGGGTGCGCGTGGTGCCGTCGAGGGTGACGATCTTCTCGCCCTCCTCGGCCCGGCGGACGCCGATGGTGCCCTGGACGAGGGAGCGGTCGTAGGCGTGCAGCGGCTGGCCCAGCTCCATCATCACGTAGTTGGTGATGTCGACGGCGAGCGAGATCGGGCGCATGCCGACCTTCTGCAGCCGGCGCTTGAGCCAGATCGGGGAGCGCGCCTCGGGGTCGAGACCGGTGACGGTGCGGGCGGTGAAGCGGTCGCAGCCGAGCGGGTCGGAGACCTGGACGGGGTGGCCGAACGCGTTCGGGCCGGGCACGTCGAGGAGGGCGGGGTCGCGCAGCGGCAGGCCGTAGGCGATGGCGGTCTCGCGGGCGACGCCGCGGATCGACAGGCAGTCGCCGCGGTTGGCGGTGACGGCGATGTCGAGGACCTCGTCGACCAGCTCCAGCAGCTCGATCGCGTCCTTGCCGACCTCGGTCTCCGGCGGCAGCACGATGATGCCCTTGGTGCCGTCGTCGCCCATGCCCAGCTCATCGCTGGAGCAGATCATGCCGTGCGAGTTGCGGCCGTAGGTCTTGCGGGCGGAGATGGCGAAGCCACCGGGCAGTTCGGCGCCGGGGAGGACGACCACGACCTTGTCGCCGACCGCGAAGTTACGGGCGCCGCAGACGATCTCCTGGGGCTCCCCGGTGCCGTTGGCGGTGGAGACGTCGACGGTGCAGAAGCGGATGGGCTTCTTGAACTCCGTCAGCTCCTCGATGGTCAGCACCTGGCCGACGACGAGGGGGCCCTTGAGGCCGTCGCCGAGCTGCTCGACCGTCTCGACCTCGAGGCCGGCGGAGATGAGCTTGGCCTGGACGTCACGGCCGGTCTCGGTGGCCGGCAGGTCGACGTACTCCCGCAGCCAAGAAAGCGGGACCCGCATCAGATCTCCATCCCGAACGGCCGGGTGAACCGGACGTCACCCTCGACCATGTCTCGCATGTCTTCGACGTTGTGGCGGAACATCAGCATCCGCTCGATGCCGAACCCGAAGGCGAATCCGCTGTACTTCTCGGGGTCGACACCGCAGGCGGTGAGCACCTTGGGGTTGACCATGCCGCAGCCGCCGAGCTCGATCCAGCCTTCGCTGGAGCAGGTGCGGCAGGGGCGGTCGGGGTTGCCGACGGACTCGCCCCGGCAGACGTAGCAGACCATGTCCATCTCGGCGGACGGCTCGGTGAACGGGAAGAAGTTCGGCCGCAGCCGGGTCTTCATGCCCTCGCCGAACAGGGCCTGGACCATGTGGTCCATGGTGCCCTTGAGGTCGGCCATGGTGAGGCCCTCGTCGACGGCCAGCAGCTCGACCTGGCGGAAGACCGGGGTGTGCGTGGCGTCCAGCTCGTCGGTGCGGTACACGACACCGGGGCAGATCACGTACACCGGCAGCTCGCGCTCCAGCAGGGAGCGGATCTGCACGGGCGAGGTGTGGGTGCGCAGGACGACGCCGGACTCGGTGCCGCCCTCGGGGCCCTGCACGAAGAAGGTGTCGGCCTCGCCCCGGGCCGGGTGGTCCGGGCCGATGTTGAGGGCGTCGAAGTTGAACCACTCGGCCTCGACCTGCGGGCCTTCGGCGACCTCGTAGCCCATGGCCACGAAGATGTCCTCGATGCGCTCCGACAGGGTGGTGAGCGGGTGGCGGGCGCCGACGGGTACGCGGTCGTAGGGCAGCGTGACGTCCACGGCCTCCTCGACCAGCACCCGGGCGTCGCGCTCGGACTCCAGCTCGCTCTGGCGGGCGGCGAGGCCCTTGTTGACCGCGCCCCGGGCCTGGCCGACGAGCTTGCCGGCGGCGGCCTTGGCCTGCGGGGGCAGCGCGCCGATCTCGCGGTTGGCGAGGGCCAGCGGGGAGGTGCCGCCGGTGTGGGCGACCTTGGCCTCCTGGAGCGCGTCGAGGGAGTCCGCGGCGGCGAAGGCGGCGAGCGCCTCGTCCCGCATGCGCTCGATCTCTTCCGGTTTCAACGCCTCGACCTCTACAGGGTCGTACGACTTATTCGGTGCCGACATCTCTTCCCGTGCTTCCGATTGGCTGGCGGATGGTCCCCGTACCGACTCGTGGACAGTTCGTCACGGTTTTTGGGACACAAAGGTGCCAAAGGCCGAGTCTAACGGGGTTGAGGTGGACGAACGCGCCCGTGGGGCCTCAGGCGAGATACGCCGGGGTCGCCACGGGCAACGTAAATCGGAACTCGGCGCCGCCACCGGGGGCGCGTCCGACCGTGATGGTGCCGCCGTGGGCTTCGACGATGCCCTTGACGATGTACAGCCCGAGGCCGGTGCCACCGCGCTTGCTGCCCCGCCAGAAGCGGGTGAAGACGCGGTTCATGGACTCCTCCGGGATGCCGGCGCCCTCGTCGCTCACGGTGACCGATGTGCCGGTCTCCTCCCCCTCCCGGGGGGACGCGGCGGGCGTGACGTCAATCGTGACGGTTCCCTCGCCGTGCCGCACCGCATTTTCCAGCAGGTTGCTGAGCACCTGGTCGATCTTGTCGGGGTCGGCCCACAGGCCGGGCAGCGGCTGCTCGATGCGCAGCAGGAACCGGTCGGCGGGCTGCCCGGCGGCGACGTACGCGTGGATGTGCCGTCCGACGGCGGCACCGATGTCGACGGGCTGCCGCCGTACTTCGAGGCGCCCGGAGTCGATCCGCGAGATGTCGAGCAGTTCGGCGATGAGGCGGGTGACCCGGTTGGCGTCGGCGTCGACGGTCTCCAGCATCAGCTTCTTCTGGTCGTCGGTGAACCGCTCCCACTTGGCGAGGAGGGTGGCGGTGAATCCCTTGACGGACGTCAGCGGCGACCGCAGTTCATGGGCGACGGTGGCGATCAGTTCGGCGTGGCTGCGCTCGGTGCGGCGCCGGGCCTCAGTGTCGCGGAGGGAGACGACGACCCGGTGGACGGGGCCGGTGGGCTCGCTGCGGATGTAGCGCGCCGAGACGAGGATCTCGCGTGCCCCGGGCAGCAGCAGGTTGCGCTCGGGTTGTCCGACCCGGATGGCGAGCCCTCCGTACGGGTCGGTCACCTGCCACCAGCGGCGGCCTTCGAGGTCTTCTAACGGTAGGGCCCATTCGAGGGGGCGGCCGAGGGCGTCGGCGGCGGGGGTGGCGGTGATCCGGGCGGCGGCGGCGTTGAAGCAGATCACGCGGCCGTTCTCGTCGGCCACGACCAGGCCGTCGGGCAGGTCGTCGGTGTCGATGCCGAGATCGGCGAGTTCAGCGTGCCGGGCCGCCGCTGTGGCGCGCACGTCATGTGCCACCGGTGTGCCGCTCGTGCCGACCCTCATCCCCGTACCCCACCTCTCGCCTTGTGCAGTGGGCCCCCGAGCCCGTCACCCTACTAGCTGGTCGTGACGGTGCGGCACCCTCCGAAGGCGCGCTGTGCACGGGCGGACGCGTAGAGACATACGGCGGCGGCGGTCGCCAGGTTCAGGCTTTCCGCCTTTCCGTGGATGGGGACGCGGACGACGGCGTCGGCCAGCGCCCGTGTCTCCTGCGGCAGCCCCCACGCCTCGTTGCCGAACACCCACGCCGTGGGCCCGCCCATCGTCCCCTTGTCCAGCTCCGCGTCGAGATCGTCCTCCCCCGCGCCGTCGGCGGCGAGGACGCGTACGCCGGTGCCCTTGAGCCCGGCGACGGCCTCCTCGACGGGCACGCCCACCGCGACGGGCAGGTGGAACAGCGATCCGACGGACGCCCGCACGGCCTTGGGGTTGTAGAGGTCCACGGACGCGTCGGTCAGTACGACGGCCTCCGCGCCGGCGGCGTCGGCGCACCGCAGGACGGTGCCGGCGTTGCCGGGGTCGCGGACGTGGGCGAGGACGGCGACCAGCTTGGGCCGGCCTTCGAGGATCTCCTCGAAGGGGGTGTCGAGGAACCGGCAGACCCCGACGAGGCCCTGAGGGGTGACGGTCGTGGAGATGTCGGCGATGACGGCCTCGTCCGCGAGGTGCACCCGTGCGCCTGCGGCGCGGGCCTCCCCCACGATGTCCGCGTACCGCTCCGCGGCGTCGACCGTGACGAACAGCTCGACCAGGGTGTCCGCGTGCCCGGCGGCCTCCCGCACGGCCTGCGGGCCCTCCGCCAGGAAGAGGCGGTCCTTCCCCCGGAAGTTCCGCTTCCCGAGCCGCCGGGCCGCGGAGACGCGGGCGGAGCGGGGGGAGATCAACTCAGGGGTGGGCATGGGTCACCTTTTGGTTCGGGGGTGGGGAGGGGCGCCTGAGAGCTCGGGGGTGCGTTGGCGGTGCGGGTGCGTTGGCGGGTGCGGGTGCCTTGTGGTCGCTCGCGCAGTTCCCCGCGCCCGTGGAAAAGCAGGGGCTGCGCCCCGTGCCTTCTCGGCCCGAAAGGGCCGTAGGCCCTTGGGGGCGCGGGGAACTGCGCGACCAGCCCCCACTCACCCGCACCCGACAACGCACCCAAAAAAACCCGGCCCCGCAGGCGGCGTACACCTGCGGGCCCGGGTCACATCACACGCGGCTCAAGCCAGCGCAGCGATCACGCTGCCTTGGGCGCGTTCACGTCCGCCGGCAGCGCCTTCTGGGCGACCTCGACCAGCGCGGCGAACGCGGTGGCGTCGTTGACGGCCAGCTCGGCGAGGATCTTGCGGTCGACCTCGATGTTCGCGGCCTTCAGACCCTGGATGAGGCGGTTGTACGTCATGCCGTTCTGGCGGGCCGCAGCGTTGATGCGCTGGATCCACAGCTGACGGAAGTCACCCTTGCGCTTCTTGCGGTCGTTGTAGTTGTAGACCAGCGAGTGGGTGACCTGCTCCTTGGCCTTGCGGTAAAGGCGCGAACGCTGACCGCGGTAGCCGGAGGCCTGCTCGAGGATCGCCCGGCGCTTCTTGTGGGCGTTGACTGCCCGCTTGACGCGTGCCACTTTTTAACTCCTTGTAGCGGGGCCGTGGTTGTCGCCACACGGCCCGAAATCGATTGGGTCCCGGTCCAGACGTACGGCGCGCGAGCAGATCAACGAATGATCAGGCGCCGTCGCGTCACTTGCCGAGAAGCTTCTTGATCTTCGCGGCGTCGCCCGGGGCCATCTCGGCGTTGCCGGTGAGGCGACGCGTCACGCGGGACGACTTGTGCTCGAGCAGGTGGCGCTTGCCGGCACGCTCGCGGAGCACCTTGCCGGAGCCGGTGATCTTGAAGCGCTTGCTGGCACCGCTGTGCGACTTGTTCTTCGGCATAGCGCCGTTCTCTCCTCGTCAGTGGCGCTCCGGTGCCCGGTCGCGAAACCGGGCACGACGAAACGTCATTTCTATCGGTTGACACCCTGGACACCAGGCCCAGGGCTTCCCCCGGACTCGCGTCCCGGGGACTTACGCCTCGGCAGGCTCCTCGGCCGGCGCCTCGGCCTCGACGTCGACGTGGTCGGCGTCGGCGGCGTTCTGCGACTTGCCGGGGTTGGCCTTCGCTTCCGCCTTCCGGGCTTCCTGCGCCTGGCGGGCCTCGGCCATCGCCTCGGTCTTCTTCTTGTGCGGACCGAGAACCATGATCATGTTGCGGCCGTCCTGCTTCGGGTTCGACTCCACGAACCCGAGCTCCTGGACGTCCTCCGCGAGACGCTGCAGCAGCCGGTAGCCCAGCTCGGGCCGGGACTGCTCGCGACCACGGAACATGATCGTGATCTTGACCTTGTCGCCCTGCTTGAGGAACCGGACGACGTGACCCTTCTTGGTGTCATAGTCGTGCGGGTCGATCTTCGGCCGGAGCTTCATCTCCTTGATGACCGTGTGCGCCTGGTTCTTGCGCGCCTCACGGGCCTTCATGGCCGACTCGTACTTGAACTTCCCGTAGTCCATGAGCTTGCAGACCGGCGGACGCGCGTTCGCGGCCACCTCGACCAGGTCGAGGTCGTACTCCTGCGCAAGCTCCAGGGCCTTGGCAAGCGGGACAATCCCGACCTGCTCGCCGCTGGGACCGACAAGTCGCACCTCGGGAACGCGAATCCGGTCGTTGATGCGGGGCTCGGCGCTGATGGATCCTCCTCGGTAGCACCCCACGACGGTCTGGCGGACCGCCGCGTAATGTCTGGTTGACATAAGGACCAACCATCGGGAGCCATGAAAAATGCCCCGGACGGGACACAGGCGGGGCTCCATGTACTGCCGGAACACCGCCGCGAGTGTGCCGCGGGGCGCGTCTCGGACGACTCCACCGTCCGTACGGAACGGTGGGGGCCGTCTGACCGGGTGACCTGCCGTCCCGGAGGGCGGATTCAGGTGGGAGTTCGGAGCCTCCACTTGCGGGCTGGGCACACAGGTGTCCAGCCGGTCGTAGACCTAACCATAGCGGGTTCAAACCTGGGGTGCCAATCGGGACGCGGCGGACTCCCGCAGGTCGGGGCGTATCCGCCGGGGCCTATCGTGTGGGCATGAGTGAGACCCCTCCTGAGAGCCCCGACTTCGACTCGATGACCCGCGACATCGCCGAGGTCCCCGCGGTCGAGGTGATCGTGACGGTCGCCGTCAACTTGATGAGCGCCGCCGCGGTGAAGCTCGGTCTGACCGAGGAGGGCGACAAGTACAAGGACCTGGACGAGGCCCGCAAGCTGGTCACCGCCCTCGCCGGTCTGCTCGACGCCTCCGCGACCGAGATCAGCTCCTTCCACGCGGCCCCGCTGCGCGACGGTCTGAAGTCGCTGCAGCTCGCCTTCCGCGAGGCGTCGGTCGTCCCCGACGAGCCGGGTCAGGGACCGGGCGAGAAGTACACGGGCCCGGTCTACGGCTAGGGCCTGGGCCCTCTCATCATCCGCGTACGTACAAGGGCTCGCCCGGTGGCGTGGCCTCGGCCGGCAGCAGTGCCAGGTCGAGGCCGCGCACCAGGCGGGCCCTCAGTGTCTCGTCGGCGGCGAGGCGGGTGGCGAGCGACTGCGCGGTCTCGGCCGGCACGGCGGCCGGGTCGAGGACCAGGGCGAGGGTGCCGTCGGCCTGTCCGGGGCCGAGGTGGGCGCGGAGCACGGCCGGCTCGGCGGCGACGGCGGAACGTACGGCGTCGACGACGGCCGGGTCGGCGAGCGGGTCGGTGGTGGTGCGCCCCTCGGCGAGCGCGAGCAGGGCGCGGCCGGTCAGCTCGTAGGGGACGGGTCCGGCGAGGTCGAGGACGATCGTGTCGGCCTTCTCGTGCGCGGCGGCCTGCAGGGCCTGGTGCAGGGGTACGGCGACGGGGCGGGCGGCGGGGTCCCAGCGGGCGAGTGAGTCGGTGGAGGTGAAGGCCGGCAGGGCGGTGCGGCCGCCGGCCTTGAGGGTGGGGACGGCCATGTCGCTGGTCTTCTCGCGGCGCAGTCCGTTCTCGTCCACCTCGACCTCGCCGAGCATGGCCACGACGGGGACGAGCAGCCGGGCGCCCTTGAGCGCTTCGAGGACGGGGCCCACGGCGCTCCGGTCCTCCGCCCAGGCGGCGAGCGCGGCGCTCAGCCGGGGGTCGGCGGAGCCGTCGTCGTCGGAGAAGCCGGGGTCGGGGATGTTCTTGTTCGCCACGGTCGTCGACCCTATCGGGGCAAGTCCGCCGGGCTCTCGTC
The DNA here is from genome assembly GCF_042955065.1 of Streptomyces sp. NPDC012510. Classification (NCBI taxonomy): domain Bacteria; kingdom Bacillati; phylum Actinomycetota; class Actinomycetes; order Kitasatosporales; family Streptomycetaceae; genus Streptomyces; species Streptomyces sp. NPDC012510. Next base: position 240,371 of record NZ_JBIBEN010000007.1, on the reverse strand, counting down.
AGGCCGGAAACATGGCGGTCGGCTCCCTCACCGTTTTCTCAGCCGATTCTCGTGGCGCGGAACGCTTGCGCCGGCCGCTTCTCCCCCTCGCGCCGGCCGTCCTGGTCCTGGTGGGCGGCTCGGGCTTCGGGGCCGTGTACATGAAGGCCCGCGCGCAGAGCGGCGCCGGCGTCGCCGTATCGTCGGTGGCGTCATCGTCGGTATCGCCCCCGGCCTCCGCTTCCACTGTGCCGGGTGCGGACGTGGTCGCTGAGGAGGCTTCGGTGGAACCTGCGGCGATCGAGGTGGACCACGACGGGCTGCTCGCGGCGGCCCTGGCGGACGAGCCCGTCGAGGACGGGGCGGCGGTGTCCGTGGCGGTGCTGGAGGTGGCGTCCGGGGAGTCGGCTGTGTACGGGGACGATCGGTACGACACCGCCAGCATCGTGAAGCTGAACATCCTGGCGGCCCTCCTCCTGCAGGCGCAGGACGGGGGCAGGCAGCTCACCGTCCAGGAGCGGTCGTACGCCTCCGCGATGATCCGCGACAGCGACAACGCCTCAGCGACGGCCCTGTGGAAGGCCATCGGCCGGGCGGACGGCCTCGGCGCCGCGAACGAGCGGTTCGGGCTGAGGAACACCGAGGGCGGCGACGGTCTGTACTGGGGTCTCACCCTGACGACGGCGTCGGATCAGCTCGCCCTGCTCCGGCAGGTGTTCGGGGACGACGGGACGTCCGAGCTGAGCGAGGCGTCGCGGACGTACGTCCAGGGGTTGATGGGACGGATCGCCGAGGGGCAGGACTGGGGTGTCTCGGCAGCCGCCTCGGACTCTTCGGCAGCGGCGTCCGCCTTGAAGAACGGGTGGCTGCCGCGTACGGCCACCGGGCTGTGGGACATCAACAGCGTCGGCCGTGTCGTGGTGGACGGCCGGGAGTACCTGGTCGCGGTGGTGTCCAACGGCAACACGACGAAGGCGAGCGGGATCTCGCTGGTCGAGGCGGCCGCGAAGGCCGCCGTCGCGGTGTTCGGGGACACGGAGACGGCCGTGATTCCCTCGGGCGTCGCACACACCTCCGGCGCGGGCACGGGCGGCGCGGGCACGGGCGGCGCGGGCACGGGCGGCGCGGGCACGGGCGGCGCGGGCACGGGCTCGTAGGGAGACGCGGCGGCCTCAGATGACGTACTCGTCGGGTCGTCCTCGACCGCGTCCGCGCCAGATCACCACGGCCGTGACCAGGAGGGTGACGCCGAGGCCGCCCGCGACGGGGGCGGTCCAGTCGGCGGCCGGCTCTTCCTCCTCCACCGGGTCGGGGCCGGAGCCGAAGTACTTTCGCCCGTGGGACGCCGACTGGAGGTCGTCGGCCACGAGCCTGCCGCCCGCTTCGACGGCGGCCGCCGGGTCGACGAAGCCGAAGCCCCGGGAGTCGTCACGACCACCGACGGGGGCTTCCCGGGCGGTGTCCTCCAGGAGGCGTTTGACCTGGGCGGGGGTCAGTCCGGGGTGGGCCGCCCTGATGAGGGCGACGGCGCCGGAGACGAAGGCTGCGGCGGCGCTGGTGCCCCAGCCCTCGTAGTACTTGCGGTCGGGGTCGGCGATGACGACGTCGACGCCGGGGGCGCTGACGGTGGCGTACCAGCGGCGGGTGGAGAACGGGGCGCGGTTGCCTTCCTCGTCGACGGCGGTCACCGCGATCACGCCCGGGTAGGCCGCGGGGTAGGAGATGTGGTCGCCCTTCTTGCCGCCGTTGCCGGCGGAGGCGACGACGATCGAGCCCTTCGCCAGGGCGTACTGGACGGCGGCGTCCTCGGAGGGTTCCGGATGGGCCGACTTGGAGTCGTCGCCGAGGGAGAGGTTGATGACGTCGACGCCCTGGTCCGCGGCCCAGCGGATGCCTTCGGCGAGGGCGTTGCCACGGGTGCTGCGGGCCTTGGAGCGGGCGGAGTCGCCGTCTTCCAGGATGACGCGGACGGGGAGGATCTTCGCCTCGGGGGCGATACCGAGGACGCCTTCGGAGTTGTTCACTCCATGGCCGTGTCCGGCGATGATCCCGGCCATGGCGGTGCCGTGCCTGGCCCAGGAGCGGTCCCCCCGCGACGCCCCGAAGCCGACCATGTCCTTCGTCGGCAGGACGTTCCCGGCCAGGTCCGGGTGTTCGTCGTCGACGCCCGTGTCGAGGACCGCGACGGTGATCCCGGCGCCCTTGGTCGTACGCCACGCCTCCTCGGTACGCATCGCGCCCAGGGCCCACTGCTGGTTTCGGATGCCGTCGGCGTGGGCGGCCGTGGACGGCAGGAGGGCTAGTGAGGCGGCAAGGGGTACGCCGAGGAGGGTGAGGCGCAGGGGGCGGCGGGCGGTTGCCCGGGATGGGGCGGTGGCCCTGGGTTTTTCGGTGGTCCTGGGTTTTTCGGTGGTCCTGGGCTCGGTCGTCGTCTTGGGATTCTCGGTGGGCTTGGGTTTCTCTGCTGTCATGAAGGCTGCTCCGTGGCGGACGCGGCGGTTCTGCGCAGGCCGCGTTCGATGCGGTCGGCGAGGCCCTTCGCCTCGTGGCCGAGGCCGGACTGGGCCGGGGCCGTGGTGGCGCCGGTCTTCATGGCGTCCGCGGCGGGCTGCGGTTCGGTGACGGTACGGCCGTCGGCGAAGCCCGAGACGGCGTAGACGACGACGGGCACCTCGGTGAGGACGGAGATCGTCCAGGAGGCCCGCTGGGCGTCGCCGAACCCGGCGGCGACGGTGCCCTCGGCGGCGTACGGGCGGGGCATCAGGTCGGTCCGGCGGTCGAGCCCGTCCTGGGTGAAGCGGGCCCTGAGCGCGGTCATGGTGGCGGCGTCGGCCTTGGTGAACATCAGGCCGACGGTGGTGATGTTGCTGCGGGTCGCGTCGGTGTAGGTGGCGCGCAGCAGTCGCGTGCAGCCGACGGGGGCGAGGGCCTGCCGCAGCAGCGGGTCGAAGGCGTCCGCACAGCCGCTGTCAGGGGCGACGGCGACCCGGGTCCAGGTGCGGTCGGTGCCGCCGGGGCCGGCGCCCTCGCCCTGCAGAACGGGCGGGAACAGTTCGTCCACGGGTACGTCGTGCCACAGTTCACCGGCGGCCGCGAAGGTGTCGCGCGAGCCGTCCGCCCCGGAGTCCCCGGTGAGCCAACTCCCCGCGACCGCGCCGCCGATGAGCCCGACGCCCAGCACCACGCACGCGGCGACGGCCGCCGCCCTGGCCTTGGAGGGCCGGGGCCTGCGCCGCCCGTCGTACGACGTCGGCGGCGCCCACGCCGACGTGTCCGGCTCCGCGAATGTCACGAAGGGCCGCCCGGCGGACGCCCCGAGCGCGGCGTCCAGCGCCTGGGCGGACCGCCGCGAGGAACCCGACGGAGGCTGCCAGCCACCGGGCCGCTCCGGCGAGATCAGCCGCGGCCGGGGCGTCGACACGGGGCCGACCTCTTCCGGCAGGGGACGACGGAGGGGCGACGTCGGGGGTGGTACGGCACCGGTGGGAGCCGGTGCGCCGTTCTTGGGCGCCGACGTCGGGGGCCGTCCGGTCGAGCGGGGGGACGTGTCGCCGGGGGTGGACTCGGAGGGCCGGGGCGAGTGGCCGTCGGAGGAGGGGCCGGTGCGACGGGGGGACGGGCCGTCGGAGGGGCCGGTCCCATGGGGTGACGCGCCGTCGGAGACCCGGCGCGCGGGGGCCGGGACCTGGCCGGCCGGCCTGTCGGAAGGCCGCGAAGGCCGCGAGGACCGGGACGTTCGGTCATCGGGCCTGCGGGTGGGCGCCGAGTCGCCGGCCCGCCCACCCGAGGCCTGCGCGGCACCCGTCCGCCGGCCGGCGTCGCTTGCCGAGGGCGGGGCATCGGGGAAGCGCGTCGAGGGCGGGGGCGGGGCGGCGTCCGCGCTACGACGGCCCTGCGGCATGTCCGCGTAACCGGACGAGAACGAGGGCGGGGCGTCCGGGAAGCGGGCGGAGGCGGCCGGAGGCGGCGGGGTGACGGGGGTGTCGGCGTTCTGGCCGGCGGTTCGCCGGAAGTCGGAGAACCGCGGGTGTTCGGCGCGGCGCTGGGCGGTGCCACCGTTCCCGGCGGCACCACGCGCCGGACTCTGCCCGACCACCTTTCCGGAGCCACGCGCCGGGCTCTGCCCGACCGGCTGACCGGAACCACGCGCGGGGCCGTGACCGGTCGCAGGGCCGGAACCGCGCGTGGGGTTCTGCCCGACCGGCTGCGCTTGACCGTCCGCAGCTCTGTATCCGGCGCCCTGGCCGGAACCCCCCACAGGGCTGCGCCCGGCGCCCTGGCCGTCGGCGGCGGGCGTGTCGGGCCGGTCGGCTGTCTGCCGGGAGCCTCGGGAGAGGCCGCCCTGCCCTGCCGTCGGACCGGAGCCGTGCGCGCGGGGAGGCGTGGGCCCGCCCTGACCGGCGGAACTGTGTCTGTTCGCCGCCGTGTTGGACCCGCCCGGTGAGGCTGGGGGTGCCATGGACGGACGGGGCGGAGTGCTGGGGCGTGGCGGAACCCCCGCGACCGGTGGCCGTTGCGGCCGACGTGGCATGCTCGGCCCGTCGCCGTTCGAGGGTGCGCGGTCGGGACGGGGCGGTAGGGCCGAGGAGTTCCCCGCCGGAGGGGAGTCGAGCGGCGGAAGCGGACCCGGCGTGTCCGCCACCGCCCGGTCCGACGCGGGGCCGCGCGGCGGCGCCTGCGGGTCCGGCCAGCGGGGCGGCTGCGTCGGGTCGCCCGAACGGCCGTAGTGCCGCGCCGGTGTCGGGTCGGCCGACGGCCCGTCGTCCCGGGGCCCGGCCTCCCACGCCGTGCCAGGTCGAGTCGTGGCATCCCCCCGGACATCCCGCGTCGCGGGAGCGTCGTCCTGGTCCCGAGGTCCTGAGGGGGCCGAAGGTATCGGCCCGCGAGGCGGGGACGGTGGGCGTGGGGGGATGGAGGCGCGGCGCGCTTCGGTGCTCATGCACCCCCCGTCTCCTCGTACCCGTGCCGGCCCGGAGGTCGTCCGGGCGTCCGACCGCCCGTGGGGAGCGGCCGTCACGCAGTGCGTGGGAGTCGTCCCGCCGACGGCCCGCCACGCCACAGGCAAGCCATACCCGTGGCAGAGGATCGGCATCCCCGTCGAGGTCCTCCCTGCGTGCGCGTCACTCTACGGGTTGGCTCCCGTCGAACGGGAACCAGTCGGCGGGACCGTGGCTTTAGCCCGGAACGTCCCCCTACCCTGCGGTAATCATGTCTGGCAGGCTTCGTCCATGACTGCGCGCGCCGCCGACCGGGCCCGGTACGACCGGGCCACAGCTCATCTCGACGCCCCGCTGGCGATCGTCGACCTCGATGCCTTCGACGCCAACGCCGACGACCTCCTCCGCAGGGCCGGCGGCAAGCCGATCCGCGTCGCGAGCAAGTCCGTTCGCTGCCGGGCGCTGCTGGAGCGGGTCCTGGCCCGTGAGGGCTTCCAGGGCATCATGTCGTTCACCCTCGCCGAGTCCCTGTGGCTGGCCCGCTCCGGGTTCGAGGACATCCTCCTGGCCTACCCGGCGGCCGACGCCGAGGCCTTCGCCGAACTGGCGGGTGACCCCAAGCTCGCGGCCGCCGTAACCGTCATGGTCGACGACCCCGCGCAGCTCCAGCTCATCGACAGCGCCCGTCGGGGCGGCACCGAAGTCGTGCGCGTCTGCCTGGAGTTGGACACCTCACTGAGGCTGCTCGGCGGGCGGGTGCGCGTCGGCGCCCTGCGCTCCCCGCTGCACTCCCCGGCGCAGGTCGCCGAGATGGCCCGCGCCGTCGCCGAGCGCCCCGGTTTCAAGCTGGTGGGGATCATGGCGTACGAGGGGCATATCGCCGGGGTGGGTGACTCCGTGGCCGGGAGGCCCTTCCGCTCGCGTGCCGTGCGGCTGATGCAGGCCACCGCGAAGAAGGAGCTTGCCACGCGCCGGGCCGAGGTCGTGCGCGCCGTGCGGCGGGTGGCACCGGACCTGGAGTTCGTCAACGGCGGCGGCACGGGCAGTGTGCAGCACACCGCGGCGGAGGACGCGGTCACCGAGATCGGTGCCGGGTCCGGCCTGTACGTGCCTCGGTTGTTCGACAACTACACCTCGTTCAGCGGGCGTCCGGCCGCGCTGTTCGCCATGCCGGTCGTACGGCGTCCCGGAGTCGGGGTCGTCACCGTGCTGGGCGGCGGCTATCCGGCCTCCGGCGCGGCCGGCCGCGACCGGCTGCCCGTGCCGTATCTGCCCGAGGGGCTGCGGTACGACCCCCAGGAGGGCCCCGGCGAGGTGCAGACCCCGCTGCTCGGCGCGCCCGCGGACGATCTGCTCCTCGGCGACAAGGTGTGGTTCCGGCACGCCAAGGCCGGCGAGCTGTGCGAGCGGTTCGACGTGCTGCACCTGGTGGAGGGCGACGAGGTGACGGCGACCGTGCCGACCTACCGCGGCGAGGGTCACACGTTCCTGTAGGCCCGCCCGCCACGTACGACGGGTGTGTGGGCTACGGGCCGAGGCTGCTGCCCACTCCCCCGCCGGTGTCGGCGTCGCCGACCGGGCGGATGCCCTTGACGATCTTGTCGATGTCGTCGAGGGGCGGGCCGCCCTCCACCGCGTCGACCGCGAACCGGACGAGGACCGGGGCCTCGGAGCCGCTGCTGGACGGGAAGACCAGGGACTGGACGTAGCCGCCTGACCCGGCCCCGGTCGTCACCCGCCAGCGCACGTAGTACCCGGCGCGGCCCGCGACGGCGACCGAACCGGAGCCGACGACCTCGTGCCCGGTGATGCCCTCGTACGGCCGGCGGTCCAGCACCTCGCGGTCGTAGATGTCCTTGGCCGCGTCCTCGATGTCGTTCTCGGCGAGGACCCTCGGGGACGTCTCGTCGCTGCCCGTGACGGTGCGGGAGACGACGATGGCGCTGTAGCAGACGCCGCCGTCGCCGGGGCAGTCGTAGGTACCGTCCGAGACCAGGACGGCGTCCTCCTCGTAGGCTCCGTCACCACTCTCCCAGCCGTCGAGGACCGGGAACGTGATGCCGTTGAGGTCGTCCACGACGACGGTCGGGTCACCGGTCGGGGACGCGGTGGCGGGCTTCGTGGGGGTCGGGCTGTCGGTCCCGGAAGCATCGGAGGTCGGGGCGGTCCTCGTCTCCTGGTTCCCGTCGCCTTCCCCGCCGAGGGCGAGGACGCCGCCTGTGACGGCCCCGGCGACCAGGACGGCCCCGACCGCGGCCAGCGCGACGACCTTGGTGCGCCCGGAGTTCCGGGGCGTGGGCGGCTGCGGCTGGGCCGGAGGTGGAAGCTGCTCCGGCTGGCGCCGGTGGTCGGTCCACGCGGTCCCGTCCCACCAGCGTTCGGTGAGCGGGTAGGACGGGTCGCGGTACCAGCCGGGTGGCGGCGAACTGCTCATCCGGGCACTTTAATCACACCAGCGGTGCCGGTGTTCGCCCTGTCCGGAGCTTGTCCCGGAGCTTGTCCCGGAGTTCGTCCCGGAGTTCGTCCCGGAGCTTGTCCTAGAGCGGAGTGACGTAGGCGCCCGAAATGCCGCCGTCGACCAGGAAGTCGGTGGCATTGACGAAGGACGAGTCGTCGCTGGCGAGGAACGCGACGGCGGCGGCGATCTCCGTGGCCTCCGCGAACCGTCCGACGGGGATGTGCACGAGACGGCGCGCGGCCCGCTCCGGATCCTTCGCGAACAGCTCCTGCAGCAGCGGGGTGTTGACCGGCCCCGGGCAGAGGGCGTTGACCCGGATGCCCTCCCGCGCGAACTGCACGCCCAGTTCCCGGGACATGGCGAGCACGCCGCCCTTGGAGGCCGTGTACGAGATCTGCGAGGTCGCCGCGCCCATCCGGGCCACGAAGGACGCCGTGTTGATGATCGAGCCCTTGCCCTGGCGCCGCATGTAGGGGATCGCGGCCTTGCAACACAGGTAGACGGAGGTGAGGTTGACCTCCTGGACCCGCTTCCATGCCTCCAGGCCGGTCTCCAGGATGGAGTCGTCGTCGGGCGGCGAGATGCCCGCGTTGTTGAAGGCGATGTCGACGCTGCCGTAGGTGTCGTAGGCGGTTTTGAAGAGCGCCTCGACCTGCTCGGCGTCGGTGACGTCGACCCTCACGAAGATCCCGTCGACCTCCTCGGCGACCGCCTTGCCGCGTGCCTCGTCCACGTCGCCGCAGACGATGTGCGCCCCCTCGGAGGCGAGCCGGCGCGCGGTGGCGAGACCGATGCCGCTGCCGGCACCGGTGATGACGGCGGTACGGCCGACGAGGCGGCGGCAGATGTTGTCCGGGGGCGTTGAGGTCACTGTGCGGGGCCTTCCGTGCTGATGAAGACGTTCTTGGTTTCGGTGAAGGCGGTGAGCGCGTCCGGGCCGAGTTCACGGCCGATGCCCGACTGCTTGAAGCCGCCGAAGGGGGTCCAGTAGCGGACGCTGGAGTGGGAGTTGACGGACAGGTTGCCCGCGCGGACTCCCTGCGAGACCCGCAGGGCGCGGCCGACGTCCCGGGTCCAGATGGAGCCGGAGAGGCCGTACGGGGTGTCGTTGGCGAGCCGGACGGCGTCGGTCTCGTCGGTGAAGGGCAGCAGGACGGCCACCGGGCCGAAGATCTCCTCGCAGGCGGCGGCGGAGTCGGGCCGCTCCCCGGTGAGCACGGTCGGCGGGAACCAGTAGCCGGGCCCCTCGGGGGCGCTGCCGCGCAGCGCCGGCGCCTCGTCGGGCACGAAAGCCCGTACGCGGTCGAGCTGCTGACGGGAGATCAGCGGGCCCATCTGGGTCTTCTCGTCGGCGGGATCTCCCACGACCACGGCGGCCAGTGCCTCGGCGAGGAGGGCGTGGACCTCGTCGTAGACCGACTCCTGGACCAGGACGCGGGTACGGGCGCAGCAGTCCTGGCCGGCGTTGTCGAGGAAGGAGAAGGGGTCGACGGCGGTTTTCAGGTCGGCGTCGGCGAAGACGATGTTCGGGCTCTTGCCGCCGAGTTCGAGGGTGACCTGCTTGACCTGGTCGGCGCAGAGTTCCATGACGCGCTTGCCGGTCCGGGTGGAGCCGGTGAACACGATCTTGGCGACTCCGGGGTGTCGGACCAGGGCCTCGCCGGTGATGTCGCCCCGCCCCGGCAGGACTTGGAAGAGGTGTTCCGGGAGCCCGGCCTCCAGGGCGAGGTCGGCGAGGCGCAGAGCGGTGAGCGGGGTCGTCTCGGCGGGTTTGAGGACGACGGCGTTGCCGGCCGCGAGTGCCGGTGCGGTGCCCCAGGCGGCGATCGGCATGGGGAAGTTCCACGGCGCGATCACGCCGACGACACCGAGCGGTTCGAGGATGGTGACGTTGAGGCCGCCGGGCACCGGGATCTGTCGGCCCGAGAGCCGTTCGATCCCGCCCGCGGCGTAGTCGAGCAGGTCCCGGACGTTGCCGGCCTCCCAGCGGGCGTTTCCGATGGTGTGTCCGGCCTCGCGGACCTCCAGGCGGGCGAGTTCCTCGACGTGGTCGTCGACGACGGAGGCGAAGCGGCGCAGCAGCCGGGCACGGTCGGCGGGGGCGACGGCGGCCCAGGCGTGCTGTGCCTTCTCCGCCCGGCGCACGGCGGCGTCGACGTCGTGCTCGGCGGCGCCCGCGACGGCGGCGATCACCTCCTCCGTCGCCGGATTGAGGACGTCCAGGATGTGGTGCTGGGACAAGGGATGCCTCACAGACGTTCGAAGGAGCGGCGCAGCTCCCAGTCGGTCACGGCGGCGTCGAAGGCCGCCAGCTCGACACGGGCCATGTTCAGGTAGTGCGCGACGACCTCGTCCCCGAAGGCGGCCTTGGCGATGGGGCTGTGCTCCCAGAGCTCGGCGGCCTCGCGCAGGGTGGTCGGGACGTGGTCGTACCCGGCGGCGTAGGCGTTGCCCGCGCACACCTCCGGCAGTTCCAGCTTCTGCTCGATGCCGTACAGGCCGGCCGCGACCAGCCCGGCTACGGCGAGGTGCGGGTTGACGTCACCGCCCGGGAGCCGGTTCTCGAAGCGCATCGAGCGGCCGTGGCCGACGACCCTGAGCGCACAGGTCCGGTTGTCGTGGCCCCAGGCCACGGCGGTGGGGGCGAAGGAGCCCGGCTGGAACCGCTTGTAGGAGTTGATGTTGGGGGCGTAGAGCAGCGAGAAGTCACGGAGCGCGGCGAGCTGTCCGGCGAGGAAGTACCGCATGACCTGGGACATCTCCTGCCCGTCGGCCATGACGTTGACGCCGTCGGCGTCCGCGAGCGAGAGGTGGATGTGACAGGAGTTGCCCTCGCGCTCGTTGTACTTCGCCATGAAGGTGAGCGACACGCCCTCCTGCGCGGCGATCTCCTTGGCGCCGGTCTTGTAGATGGCGTGCTGGTCGCAGGTGACCAGGGCCTCGTCGTACTTGAAGGCGATCTCGTGCTGGCCGGGGTTGCACTCGCCCTTGGCGGACTCGACGGTCAGCCCGGCGGCCGCCATCTCGTTGCGGATCCTTCGCAGGAGGGGCTCGATGCGGCCCGTGCCGAGGACCGAGTAGTCGATGTTGTACTGGTTCGCCGGGGTGAGGCCCTTGTAGCCGGCGTCCCAGGCCTGCTCGTAGGTGTCCTTGAAGACGATGAACTCCAGCTCGGTGCCCACGTTGGCCGTGTAGCCCAGTTCGGCGAGGCGCTCCAGTTGGCGGCGCAGTATCTGACGGGGCGCGGCGACGACCGGGGAGCCGTCGTTCCAGGCGAGGTCGGCGATCAGCATGGCCGTGCCCTCGTTCCAGGGCACCCGGCGCAGGGTGCTCAGGTCGGGGCGCATGGCGAAGTCGCCGTAGCCCCGGTCCCAGGAGGACATCGCGTACCCGTCGACGGTGTTCATCTCGGTGTCGACGGCGAGAAGGTAGTTGCAGCCCTCGGTGCCGTGGGCGAGCACCTCGTCGAGGAAGAAGCGCGCGGCGAACCGCTTGCCCTGGAGCCGCCCTTGCATGTCGGGGAAGGCCAGGACGACAGTGTCGATCTCACCGCCGGCGACGAGGGCGTGCAGTTCCTCGACCGAGAGCGGGGGTGTGCGGTCTGCCACGGGAAAGCCTCCTCGGGCTTTTCGGCCATCCGGGAGCCATAAGGTATTACCGTTGACCATTGATTGGGAAGGGGGTGCGACCTCATGTCGCAGCCGGGCGCGGAGCAGGGGACGCCCGATGTCGGTGACCGGCTGGCATCGGTACTGAGGCCGGTACGGGCCGGCAACGGTTTCGAGGAGGCGCTGGAGCAGGTCCTCCAGGTGGTCCGGCTCGGGCTGGTACCGAGCGGCGAACGTCTGCCGGCCGAGCGGGACCTGGCCGACCGGCTCGGAATCAGCCGGGTCACCCTGCGCGAGGTGCTGAAGGTGCTGCAGGAGCAGGGCCTGGTCGAGGCGCGTCGCGGGCGGTACGGCGGGACGTTCGTCCTGCCGCGCGGCCACACCACCGGCGAGGACGAGCTGCGCCGGCGTCTGAAAGGCATCGACGTCGAGGACACGCTGCGATTCCGGGAGGTCCTGGAGGTGGGCGCGGCGGGGTTGTGCGCGGCGCACGGCCTGACCGAGGAGCAGGCGGACCGGCTGCGCGACGCCCTGGCCCGTACGCACGACGCGCCGCTCACCGAGTACCGCCGCCTGGACACCATGCTGCACCTCACCCTCGCCGAGCTGTCCGGCTCCCCCTCGCTCACGGCCCAGTACGCGGCCGTACGCGCGACGCTCAACGACCTGCTCGACTGCATCCCGCTGCTGGTGCGCAACCTCGAACACTCGCAACAGCAGCACACCGCGCTGGTGGAGGCCGTGCTCGACGAGGACGCCGAAGCGTCGCGGGAGATCATGCGCGAGCACTGCTCGGGGACGGCGGCCCTGCTGCGCGGCTTCCTGGGCTGACCGGATTCCTGGGGCGAGCGGCTTCCTGGGCGACCGGCTGCCCTGAGCTGACCGGCTTCCTGGGCGACCGGATTCCTGAGGCCACCGGATCCCTAAGACGGGCGGCTTGCTCGGCCGAGCGGCTGCTTCGACCACCCCATCGCAACGACCGCGCGGCTTCCTCGGCCAGCCCTGACCGAGCGGTATTTACGGCCGCTTAACGCACGGGTATTGCTTTCCGGCCACTGACCCCACAAAGGTATGACTCTGTTCCATTGCGCCAGGGCCTGTTGACCCCGTAGCGCCCGGAAGAGCCGTGTCCGCCGCCCCGTGGGGAGTTGCGCCATGTCCCTGAGATCCACCAGCACGAGCGACGACGACAAGCCCGACGACTATCTGGAGCGCAGAGCTCTGCGTCGGGGAAGCGCCGGTTGGGTGCTGCTCACCGGTCTCGGTGTCGCGTACGTCGTCTCCGGCGACTTCTCCGGCTGGAACTTCGGCCTCGCCGAGGGCGGCTTCGGCGGCCTGGCGATCGCCACGGTGCTCATGGGCACCATGTACGCCTGTATGGTCTTCGCCCTGGCCGAGCTGTCCGCGATCCTGCCCACGGCGGGTGGTGGATACGGCTTCGCACGGCGGGCCCTCGGCCCGTGGGGCGGCTTCCTGACCGGCACGGCCATCCTCATCGAGTACGTCCTCGCGCCCGCCGCCATCGTGATCTTCATCGGTGACTACGTGGAGTCGCTCGGCCTGTTCGGCCTGGAATCGAGCTGGCCGGTCTATCTGTTCTGCTTCGCGCTCTTCATCGGCATCCACCTGTGGGGCGTCGGCGAGGCGCTGATCGTCAGCTTCGTCGTCACCGGTTTCGCGGTCGCCGCCCTCGTCGTCTTCGCCCTGGGCGCGCTGCCCGACTTCGACGTGGCCTCGCTCGACGACATCCCGGTCGACGCCTCCGCCTTCGGGGCGAACTCCTGGCTCCCCATGGGGCTCCTCGGGATCTGGGCGGCGTTCCCGTTCGGCATGTGGTTCTTCCTGGGTGTCGAGGGTGTGCCGCTGGCCGCCGAGGAGACCAGGGACCCCGCCCGTACGCTGCCCAAGGCCATCCGCTGGTCGATGGGTGTGCTCGTGGTGCTGGCCGTGATGACCTTCCTCACCGCCGCCGGAGCGCGCGGCTCGGCCGCGATCCAGGAGGCGGGCAACCCGCTCGTCGAGGCGCTCCAGCCGAACGGTGAGGCCACCGTGCTCAGCCGGTTCGTCAACTACGCCGGTCTGGCCGGCCTCGTGGCCTCCTTCTTCTCGCTGATCTACGCGGGCTCCCGGCAGCTCTTCGCGCTCTCCCGGGCCGGCTACCTGCCCCGTGTCCTGTCGCTCACCAGCGGCCGCAAGGCCCCCTACCTGGGCCTGCTGGTCCCGGGCACCATCGGCTTCGTCCTGGCGGCGGCGATGGGGGACGGCGCCCGCCTGCTCAACATCGCCGTCTTCGGTGCCACGATCAGCTATGCGCTGATGTCCCTGTCGCACATCGTGCTGCGCCGCCGCGAACCGCATCTGGAGCGGCCGTACCGGACCCCTGGCGGCGTGCTGACCTCCTCGGTCGCGCTGGTCCTGGCGTGCTCGGCGCTGGTGGCGACCTTCCTGGTGGATGTGACGGCCGCCGTCATCGCGCTCGCCGTGTACGCGGTCGCGGTGGCCTACTTCGGTTTCTACAGCCGCAAGCACCTGGTGGCCAAGGCGCCGGAGGAGGAATTCGCCGCGCTGGCCGCCGCCGAGGCAGAGTTGCGTAGGGACTGAAACCTCCGGGACGCCGTCCCGCCGCTGGAAGGAGCATGTGTGTGGCCAGGCCGCTGATCGGTGTGAGTACCTATCTGGAGTCCGGCGCCCGCTGGGGCGTCTGGGAGCTGGAGGCCGCGCTGCTGCCGGTCGGCTATCCGCGCCTCGTCCAGGCGGCGGGGGGCCTCGCCGCGATGCTCCCGCCGGACGACCCGTCCCACGCGACGGAGACCGTCGCCCGGCTCGACGCACTGGTGATCGCGGGCGGGCCCGATGTCGACCCGTCCCGGTACGGCGCCGAGCGCTCACCTCGCACGGGCCCGCCCGCGCCGGCCCGCGACGCCTGGGAGCTGGCCCTGATCCGGGCGGCCCTGGACTCCGGAACGCCGCTGCTCGGCATCTGCCGGGGCATGCAGTTGCTGAACGTCGCCCTCGGCGGCACGCTCGTGCAGCACCTCGACGACCACGTCGTCGAGGTGGGCGTCTTCGGCCGCCACCCGGTGAAGCCCGTACCGGGCACCCGTTACGCGGAGATCACCCCCGAGGAGGCCGACGTACCGACCTACCACCACCAGGCGGTCGACCGGCTCGGCACAGGCCTGCTGGCCTCCGCCTACGCGGCGGACGGCACGGTGGAGGCCGTCGAACTACCCGACCCTGCCTGGGTGTTGGGCGTTCAGTGGCATCCCGAGATGGGCGAGGACGTACGGGTGATGCGGGCCCTCACGGAGGCGGCGACCTGAGGGGGACGTCGCTGCGGCCGAGAGCCGGGCGGAGTCGCTCAGGTGAGGCCGAGCGGGCGCTTCACGGGGCTCCCAGCCGAGCGGGGGCCTCCCCTGCCCGAGAAGGGGCCGTCCTCCTGTCCGAGTCACCCCAGCCGCGCTCTCAGCCACTCCGACGCCGCCTCGCCCTGGGCGCGTTGGAAGGCGCGCAGGGTCGGGATGCCGGGTACCGGTGGTCGGCGGGAGCTGCTGATCAGGAAGCCCGCGAAGGCCGCCAGGGTGGCGGTGACACCGTCCGGGTCGGCTTCCCGTCCCAGCGGATGGGCCATGAACACCTCCTCGGGATCGGGCCCTCCCTGTGCCCTGACACACGGCAGCAGCAGGAGCAGGTCGAACCAGGGCGCGGCCCCGGCGCGGGCGTGCGGCCAGTCGACGAAGACGACCCGGCCGTCCGGCGTGAGCAACATGTTGTCGGCGCGCAGATCGCAGTGGGCGAGGGTGTCCCCGACGGCGTCGTCGGACCAGCGGGCGGCCAGTTCGGCGAGCCGGGGCAGTTGCCGTACGGTCCACGGGTCGAGCCCCTCCCCCGTGTCGCCCTCGTCGATCATCCGCTGCCATCCCCGGAACGCGTCCTCCAGGCCCTCGACGAGGGGCTGCGCGTCGATGGGCGCGGGCGTGAGCGTACGGCTCAACTCCCCCACCGCGTCCAGTACGATCCCCAACTCCGCCTTCCTCCAGGGCACATGGGGTTGCCGACCCACCACGTCCTCGAAGACCAGCACGACCCACGTACCGTCGTCGTACGTACCGAGCAGCCGGGGCGCGGGCACCTCCACCGGCAGCGCGGCGGCATGGCGCGCCTCGGCGCGGTGGATCCCCGGGCTGTCGGGGTTGGCCCACGCGCTCACCGCCTTCACGAAGGCGCGACGGCCCCCGGCGGTGATGACGCGGGCGGCGACACCGGGCGAGAAGCCGCCCGACTGGGTGGCCGCCGCGACCACCGGATCACCGAGCAATTCAGCGACAGCGTCACGGACGTGGGCGGGCAGCGCCTCCCAGTGCGCACGGACGCCGGTGGCGGGCGGGGCGGTGGGGGTCATGCCCGCCATCGTGAGGGCACCGCGCTCACCCGCGCCAGTCCTTTTCCCTTACGGGCGGGTGATGGGTCGACGAGCGCGGGTGATCGGTGGCGAGCGGGTGATCGGTGGCGAGCGCGGGTGATGGGTGCCGAGGGCGGGTGATGGGTGGTGCTCGTACGGTTACCCGCGCTTCGCGGCGAGCAAGGGCCGGGCCGGTACCGTGTGCCCCTCTCAGCCGCCGGCCGCCGGCCCCCTGGTGAGACCCAGCAGGTCCCGTGCGGGGCCGGCGGGCCGGTGTCCCGTCGGCCAGACCGCACGCAGGGCACGGCGTAGGCGCACGCCGTCCACGGGGATGCGAACCAGTCTGCGGGCGGACAGCTCCTCGCCGAGGGCCAGCTCGCTCAGGACGGCCGGGCCCGCGCCGCTCAACGCGGAGGACTTGACCGCCGTGGTGGAGGAGAGCTCGATGAGGGGCCGGGCCAGGCTGCCGAGCGCCGTTTCCAGGACCTGACGGGTACCGGAGCCCTTCTCGCGGAGGATCAGCGGTGTGGAGGCCAGTTCCGCCGCCTCCAGGGGCTTGCGGCGGCGGGCCCACGGGTGGCTGGGCGCGGTCACGACGATCAGGTGGTCGTGGGCTATCACGGCCGCGTCCAGCCCGGCGGGAACGGTCGGCCCCTCGACGAAGCCCAGGTCGGCCTCGTCGGCGAGCAGCCGTTCCGCGACGACCGTGGAGTTGCCCGCGAGGAGCGACACCGCCGTGTCCGGGCGCTCTGCCCGCAGCGCGATGAGCCAGCCGGGCAGCAGATACTCGGCGATGGTCATGCTCGCGACGACCCGGAGCCGGGAGTCCCTCCGGTCCCGCAGTGCCTGTGCGCCCACATCGAACGCCTCGGCCGCCTCCACGATCCGTCGGGCCCAGTCCGTGACCAGCGCCCCCGCGTCCGTGAGCCGGGAACCGCGCGGCGAGCGGTCGACCAGGGCGACGCCGAGCTGCCGTTCCATGGAGCGGATCCGGCTGCTCGCGGCCGGCTGGGTGACCCCCAGCTCCCGCGCCGCCCGCCCGAGCGAGCCCAGTCGCGCCACGGCCAGCAGCAGTTCGAGGGCCCCCAGATCCGGCACGCGATGGGCCAGCCCACCGCCCCGCTCCTCGCTCTCAGCCATAACCCAAGCTTATGCCCCCATACAACCGAACTCCCTGGTGGGGCCCGTCCAGCGGCATGAC
Organism: Streptomyces sp. NPDC012510; assembly: GCF_042955065.1. Lineage (NCBI taxonomy): Bacteria > Bacillati > Actinomycetota > Actinomycetes > Kitasatosporales > Streptomycetaceae > Streptomyces > Streptomyces sp. NPDC012510. The sequence continues at coordinate 223,786 of NZ_JBIBEN010000007.1, read as the reverse complement.
GCTCGGGCACATGGCCACCGCAGTCCGCCCAGAGCAGCCGTTCCATCCTCAGCATCCGGACCAGCAGGAGAACCCGGACCACCCTCACCGCCCGGACCACCCGCAGTACGTGGACCACCCGCAGTACCCGGACTGCCCCGAGCACTCGGACCGCCCCGAGCGGCCGGGCCGACCGAAGAACCCGGACGACCACGAGCGGCCGGGCCGACCGGGGACCCCTGCCCGTCCGCTCGGTTCATCCGCGGCTCCTCCTGACCCCCGCCACCGCCTGCCCGGCCTCCGCCACCTCGGCCCCCACTGGTACGCCCCGGTCATGGGCACCGCCGCCGTGGCCACCGCGGGCGCCGGGCTCCCCCTGGACGTGCCGGGTCTGCGGACGGCCTGCGCGGCGGTGTGGGCGCTCGCGCTCCTCGCCCTGGTCACGGTCCTCGGCGCCCGCACCCTGCACTGGATCCATCACCCCGACCAGGCCCGCGACCACCTCCTCGACCCCGCCGTGGCCCCCTTCCACGGCTGTCTCTCCATGGCTTTGTCGGCCGTGGGCGGCGGTGCCCTGGTCGTCGGCCGGGACTGGATCGGGGTCGGCGCGGCCGTCGGGCTGGACGTGCTGCTGTTCGGCGCCGGGACGGCCGTGGGCCTCGTCGGAGCCGTCGTCGTGCCGTACCTGACGGTCGTACGGCACCGGATCGAACCGGTCCGGATCTCCCCCGTCCTGCTCCTCCCCCTCGTCGCACCGATGGTCTCCGCCGCGCTCGGCCCCCTGCTCGTCCCGTATCTGCCACCCGGGCAGGCCCGGCTGACCCTGCTGCTGGGCTGTCTGGCGTTGTTCGGGCTTAGCCTGCTCGCCACGCTGCTCGTGCTGCCGCTGGTGTTCGGGCGGCTGCTGACGGCGGGACCTTTGCCGCTCGCGCTCACGCCGAGCATGTTCCTGGTGCTGGGCCCTCTCGGGCAGTCGACCACCGCTGTCGGCAACCTCGCCGACGCGGCCCCCGGAGCGGTGCCGGCCCCGTACACGCACGGCCTCGTCGAGGTCGCCGTCCTCTACGGCGTCCCGGTGACGGGGTTCGCGCTGTTCTGGCTCGCGCTCTCCGGGGCGATGGTGGTGCGGGCGCGGCGACGGGGCATGGGGTTCTCGATGGCGTGGTGGGCGTTCACCTTCCCGGTGGGCACCTGTGTGACCGGCGCGGAAGGGCTGGCCCGGCACACGGGGCTCGGCGCCTTCGACGTCCTCGCCGTCGCGCTGTACGCACTGCTGGTGGCGGCCTGGGTTACGGCCGCCGTGCACACCGCGCGCGGGCTGGTCAGCGGCGAGCTGCTCGCAGCGCCGCGCCGAGCACCTGCGGAGCCTCAGCCAACGACGGCCCGTACCAGGTGAGATGACGTCCGCTCAGCAAGGCGCACGGCAGTCCGGGAAACGCCTCGGGGCCGTCGTCGGCGGTGAAGCGGTACGGCTCGTCGGGCAGGACGACGAGATCGGGGGCGGTGGCTCGCAGCTCCTCGACGGGGACGCGGGGATAGCGCTCCGCGTGTCCGGCGTAGAGGTTGTCCACGCCGAGCCGGGCGAGCACGTCACCGGCGAAGGTGTCCCGGCCGAGGACCATCCAGGGCCTGCGCCAGACGGGCACCACGGCCGTCGTACGGCGTTCGGGTGTCGGCGCGACGGGAGTCCCCACGAGCGCGGACCATGCCGACTGCGCCTCGTCGAGCCAGCGCGGCCGGGAACGGGCTCCGCAGGCCCGCAGCACACGGTCGAGTTCGGTGAAGGCGCCCGGCACGTCCCGTACCTCGGTGACGAGAACTGCGACGCCGGCCTCGCGCAGGGCGGCCAGGTCGGGCTCGCGGTTCTCCTCCTCGTTGGCGATCACGAGGTCGGGGGTGAGGCGCGCGATGACGTCGGTCCTGGGATTCTTGGTGCCGCCGACCCGTACGACCTCGAGATCACCTGGGTGGGCGCACCAGTCGGTGGCGCCGACCAGCGCTCCGGGCAGCGTGACGGCGACGGCCTCCGTCAGGGACGGGACCAGGGAGACGACGCGGGACACGGAAGGCACGGTGCCCTCACGCGCCCTTGCGGTGGCGGTCCTCCAGGGCCTCGATGTGGTCCGCGACAGCCACCACGATCACCCGGGTGTCGGGCTCGGTGGCCCGCCACCGGTGCCGTACGCCACCGGACATGTACAGCGTGTCGCCGCGGCCGAGGCGGTGCGCGCGACCCTCGGCCTCGACCTCGACGGCACCGTCGACCACGTACATCAGCTCGTCGTTGCGGTGCTGGACCTCGCGGCCCTCGTCGTGGTCGCCGCTGAACTCCATGGCGTGCAACTGGTGGTGCCCACGCACGAGGGAGCGCGAGCAGGACTCGGGGGGCGTGAACCCCTCGTCGGCGGCGGCGCGCACGACATCGACGCTGCACGCCGGGTCGGCGGCGGCGAGGAGTTCCACGGCGGTGGTGCCGAGGGCGTCGGCGATGCGTTCCAGGGAGGGCCGGCTGGGGCGGGCCCGTTCGTTCTCCACCTGGCTGAGGAAGGGGACCGACAGGCCACTGCGCGCGGCCACGGCGGCGAGGGTGAGCTCCTGTGCCCGGCGCCGCCGCCGGACGGCCGCGCCCACCCGAAGGGGCTGCTCTTTGTGGTCGCCCATAGCTCCGGCTCCCTCCTCGCTCGTCGGTCGGATCACGGACGCCCACGGGGTCGGTCGCGAACGCCTCACTGGCCCGGATACGGATGCCCACCCGTCCGGCACTCATCGGGCGCACTTCTCCTGATGAGTTCTCTGCACCCTACGCATGTTCGCCAAACCGTTTCATGCGCCCGTCACATCCCGGTGCACGAAGTGGGGGTCCATGCTCACACTTCTCGCCGATGGGAGGGTCGTTCCGCCGCACCGGGAAGTTCCCGTGGGGAGCGCGGAGTTGGCTGGGGGCCACCGGGCAGCCACACGATCCGTCACACCTCCGTCACACGATCAGGGTGTCCTCGGCGGTGCCGGTCCGGACGATCCGGCCGTCGCGCAGGACGGCGACACGGCCGCCGAGCCGCATCGACGCGTGTCCGTGGCGCACGGCATGAGCCCCTTCGCCGTGGCGCACGGCATGAGCCCCTTCTCCGTGGCGTACGGCATGAGCCCCTTCGCCGTGGCGTGCGGCATGATGCGGGGCGTGACCCGACGCCTGATGCTTCTCGACACCGCCTCGCTGTACTTCCGCGCCTATTTCGGGGTGCCGGAATCCGTGAAGGCCCCGGACGGCACCCCCGTGAACGCCGTGCGCGGGCTCCTCGAATTCATCGACCGCCTGGTCCGGGACCACCGTCCGACCGACCTGGTGGCGTGCATGGACGCGGACTGGCGGCCGCAGTGGCGGGTCGAGCTGATCCCCTCCTACAAGGCGCACCGCGTCGCCGAGGAGCACCCGGTCGGACCGGACGAGGAGGAGGTGCCGGACACCCTGGCGCCCCAGGTCCCGGTCATCGAGGAGGTGCTGGACGCGCTCGGCATCGCGCGGGTGGGCGTCGCCGGGTACGAGGCGGACGATGTGATCGGCACCTTCACGGCCCACGCGAAGGACCCGGTCGACATCGTCACCGGCGACCGCGACCTGTACCAGTTGGTCGACGACGGGCGGGGGGTCCGCGTGCTGTACCCGCTGAAGGGCGTGGGCACGCTGCAGGTCACGGACGAGGCGTGGCTGCGCGGGAAGTACGGGGTGGACGGGCGCGGGTACGCGGATCTGGCCCTGCTGCGCGGCGACCCGAGCGACGGGCTGCCGGGCGTGCCCGGCATCGGTGAGAAGACGGCCGCGAAACTGCTCGACGAGTTCGGTGACCTGGCCGGGATCATGGCCGCGGTCGACGACCCGAAGGCCAGGCTGACCCCGTCGCAGCGCAGAAGGCTCGACGAGGCACGACCTTATGTGGCGGTCGCACCCAAGGTCGTCCGGGTGGCGGCCGACGTACCCTTGCCGGAGGTCGACACGGCTCTTCCGCGCGAACCGCGGGATCCGGCGGCGCTGGACGCGCTCGGGGCGCGCTGGGGGCTCGGCGGATCGCTGCAGCGGCTCCTCACCACGCTGCGGGTGTGAGAGGGACGCCCCGCGACGGGGCGTACGCCGGAGTGCTGGGGAGACACTTCGGTGGTGAGGGGTCTGAGGCGCGAGTCACATCGTGAAGTCCTCGCACACGCCTCGAGCATGGGGGGTTCATCTGGGGGGGATGCTAACTTAGGCAAGCCTTAGCTAGCCATTTGGGAGGCCATCATGGCAGAGCGTCCGGTACGCAGGACCCCGAAGCCCCACTCCGCGCGAGTCGTGCGCACGGAGCGGCTCACCCCGCACATGCAGCGGATCGTGCTCGGCGGTGACGGTCTCGCCGAGTTCTCCCCGCGCGGCAGCACCGACCACTACGTGAAGCTGCTGTTCGGTCCCGAGGGCGTGGCCTACCCGGAGCCCTTCGACCTGGAGCGGATCCGCGCGGAGTTCCCCCGCGACCAGTGGCCGGTGACCCGGACGTACACCGTGCGCGCCTGGGACCCCGAACTGCGCGAGCTGACCGTCGACTTCGTCCTCCATGGTGACGAGGGCATCGCGGGCCCCTGGGCCACCCGCGTCCAGCCGGGCGAGCTCGTCCGTTTCCTCGGCCCCGGCGGCGCCTACGCACCCAACCCTGAGGCGGACTGGCATCTCCTCGTCGGCGACGAGAGCGCCCTGCCCGCGATCGGTGCCTCGCTCGAGGCCCTCCCCGACGGCTCCCGCGTCCACGCGATCGTCGAGGTGGCCGGCCCCGAGGAGGAGCAGAAGATCAACTCCGATGTGGACGTGGTCTGGCTGCACCGCGGGGACCGCCCCGTCGGCGCCGCCCTGGTCGAGGCCGTACGCGCGCTGCCGTTCCCCGAGGGCCGGCTGCATGCCTTCGTCCACGGTGAGGCGGGCTTCGTGAAGGAACTGCGTCGACTGCTCCGCGTCGAACTCGCCATCCCCCGCGAGGACTTGTCGATCTCCGGCTACTGGCGTCTCGGGCACGACGAGGACGGCTGGCAGGCGTCGAAGAAGGAGTGGAACGCGCGTGTCGAGGCGGAGCAGGAGAGCGCGTCCGCGACGACATGACCGCCGGCCAGCGGCCGGGGTGCCCTCCGCCCCCGGTACGACGGCCCGTCGGCCCGACCGGATCTCCGGGCCGACCGGATCTCCGGGCCGACCGGATCTCCGGCCCGCACCACACCGCACCGGCCAATCGCCCGGCCCCACCGAGCCTTCCCCTCCCCCGCGTGCCCGGCCCTCGCCTCCCCGTCCTCCGTCCCAGCCCGCGCCCGGTCCTCATGAGCCGTGACACGCCCTCGCCCGGTCCCCGGGCTGTCCCGAACAGTGCTCGAGCAGTCCTCAACAGTGCTCGAACGGGTCTTGAACGGTCCTCCACAGGACAAAGCCCGCCTCACCCGTTTGAATGAACACATGGTTGTGCGGCATACGAGGACACGCCGTAGGAGCAGGATCCCGGGCGCTACGGCCCTGGCCTCGCTCCTCGTCCTCGTCCTCGGCGGTGCCCCGTACGGCGCCGTCACCGCGTCGGCGGCTCCCCCGCCGCAGCCGCCGCCCCAGCTCACTCAGGAGGACGTCGACCGGGCCGTCAACGCCCTGGACGGCATCGTCGAGCGCGGTATGGACCGGACCGGGGTGCCGGGCGTCGCGGTGGCCGTCGTGTACAAGGACCAGGTCGTCCACCTGGACGGCTACGGCAAGCGACACGTCGGCCAGGACGCCGAGGTCGGACCGGACACCGTGTTCCAGCTCGCGTCCCTGTCGAAGCCGATGGCCTCGACCGTGATCGCCGGGGCGGTCGGCGAGAAGACCGTCGACTGGGACGACCCGGTCGCCGAGCACCTGCCGGGCTTCGCCCTGAAGGACCCCTGGGTGACCGACCACGTCACCGTGGCCGATCTCTTCTCCCACCGCAGCGGCCTGCCCGACCACGCCGGGGACTTGCTGGAGGACCTCGGCTACGACCGGAAGTACATCCTCGACCACCTCCGCCTGGAGCCCCTGTCACCGTTCCGCTCGAGCTACGCGTACACCAACTTCGGCCTCACGGCAGCGGGCGAGGCCGTCGCCGACGCCTCCGGGACGAGCTGGGAGAAGCTCTCCGAGGACACGCTCTACGAACCGGCCGGCATGGACGCCACCAGTTCCCGCTTCAGCGACTACGAAGCCGCGACGAACAAGGCCTTCGCCCACGTCCGCGACGACGGCGGCGGCACGGGCACCGGCTCCTGGGAGGCGCGGCACGTCCGGGACGCCGACGCGCAGTCCCCGGCCGGCGGTGTCAGCTCCACGGTCCGCGACCTCTCCGTGTGGCTACGGCTCCAGCTCGCCGACGGCGAACTGGACGGCGAGCGGATCATCGCCGCCGATCCCCTCGAACGCACCCACGTCCCCGAGATCGTCTCCAGTCCGCCGCCCGCACCGGCGGGCCGGGCCGGCTTCTACGGACTGGGCTGGAACGTCGCCTACGACGACCTCGGCCGCCTCCGCCTGAGCCACTCCGGCGCCTTCGCCCTCGGCGCCAACACCAACGTCATGATGCTGCCCGGCGAACAGCTCGGCATCGCCGTCCTCACCAACGGCGAGCCCGTCGGTCTCGCCGACGCCGTGTCGTTCGACTTCTTCGACACGGCCCAGCACGGCAAGCCCACCGAAAACTGGCTGGACCTGGCCGGTCAGGTCTACGAGCAGGAGGAGCAGAGGCTCCGCTCCCCCACGGACTACACCAAGCCCCCGGACGACGCCTCCGACGCCCGCGCCGACGCCACCTACACGGGCACCTACGCCAACTCGTACTACGGCCCCCTCACCGTCACCGAGACGAACGGCGAACTGACCATGCGCCTCGGCCCCCGACCGATGACCTTCCGCCTCACCCATTACGCCGGCGACACGTTCTCCTTCGAGACCGTCGGCGAGAACGCCACCGGCCTGTCCGGCGTGACCTTCAAGGGCGACGAGAACGGCAGGGCGACATCGGTGACGATCGAGGCCTTCGACGCGAACGGGCTGGGGACGTTCAGCCGTCAGTGACGGCGTCCACGAGCCGCGCCAGCGCATCGGCCGGCCGCTTCAGCCCCGGCCCGGCCGGACCTCCCGGCTCCCGCATGTAGACGTCCCGGCGGATCTCGATCATCAGGACCGTCACCCGGGGATCGCTTCCGTAGTACTGCAGCGGGACGTAGGCGCCCCCGAACGGGCTGTTGACCTCGGTACCGCCGAAACCGGCGAACTCTTCCTCCGCCGCCGCCAGCAGGTCGGCCGGGGTGTGGAAGGGGTCACTGCCCAGGCAGACGGGCGGCCGGGGGCCGTCACCGTGGAGTTCGTAGGGCAGGGACTCGGTCGGATAGGAATGGACATCGAGGACGACAGCCCGGCCCGTCCTCAGGAGCCGATCGGTCACGGCGTCGGTCATGGCGGCGGCGTACGGGTGGAAGTAACGGTCGACAAGCGACTGTCCGTCAAGGGGCTCGCCCTCGGCGGGCTGCCCGCCGAGCGGCAGCCCGCCGCGGTCGGCCGGGCGGAGCGTCTCGCCGTGCGTGGTCCTCGTGTAGACGGCGCCCATCCCCACGGCCAGCATCTCCTCCCGCTCGTCCGGGAACCGCTCGGGGTCGATCACGAGACGCGACAGCAGGTTGACGAACCTCCAGGGTCGCGTGGCCGCCCGGCCTGCGGCCATCTCGGCGATCCGGTCCGTGTGCGCGTCGGTGATGTGGTCCAACTCCCTTTCCAGCGCGGCGTCGTCCAGGACGATGCCGTCCCGCACGGCCGCCGGGATCACCCGTGAACCGTGCGGTACGTGGAGGAGCACGGGGGAATCCGGGGCACCCGGCAGAAGACGGAAGGAGGGCGGAGCGTCGTTCATCCGGGGTCCTCACTGTGGGCTTGTCGAAGGCCGCTCAGCATAGGTCGACGGCCCCGTGCGCCGGACCCCACACGGCCCCTCCCCCTCTTGCCTCGCTCCCACGCCTCGCCCTCAACTGCCCACCCCTGCGGGTCTCGTGCGGGCGAAGTCGACTGACCGTTGCTCCGGCCTCTTATCCGAGCGGAAGGCTTGTACGATCATCGCGCACCGGGCAGCGACACTCGGCAGCCACGCGCAAACCTGGCTCGGACGGCGCACTGAGCAGAGCAGGAGACCGGGCCGCTCCACGCGCCGGGGCCGCACGCCCTTTCCGGCGGTACGGAAACCGTCGCATGGTGCGAAGCGAGTGCCGTCGTACCGTTCCGTTCAACCCGGCGGACAGACAACGAGGTTGACGCACGACGGCTCACAGCGGATGGTGGTTTGGAAGGTCAAATCCCAGGAGAACGTCCAGGAGATGGTGGAGGCTATTCACGGCCGACCGTCGACGGCTCGACCGCGGCGGTGGTGACCCCGGGCGGAACACGCCCTCCGGTGGTCGCCGCGGCAGCCGCGGTCGACGGCACCGCCCGGCACGCGGGCGACGGAGCTCGGATCGGCGGTAGCGTCAGCAGGAGCAGGTGGGGCGCGAGTCGTCGGGCCGCAGTCGCAGCGTATGGAGCACAGCGCGAATGCAAGGACCTGGTCGTGGCCTGCGCCGTCGATCCAGGACAGAAGGTGGTGCAGAAAAAGTCGTCGCCAGACAGGAGGCAGCCGTGGCGGACACGTTCCAGATACCCTCGTTCTACATGCCGTTCCAGGCCAGGGTGAACCCTCACCTGGCGGACGTCCGTCCCCGCGTGCGCGCTTGGGCGCACTCAGTGGGCCTGCTCGAGCCGCAGCACACCGACTCGCACCACGGCGGATGGAGCGCCGAGATCTTCGACCGGGCGGACTTCACTCGCTTCACCGCCCTGACCTACCCCCACGCCTGCGCCCAGGAACTGGAGTTGCTGTCCGCCTGGCACAGCGTCATCTGGTGCCTCGACGACATCTTCCTGCCCTGGTGCGAAACGCTCGGCGACCGGGAGAAGATCCTGGACCGGATCGAGCGGCTGATGTCGTTCCTGCCGGTGAAGGCATACGCCCTGGACCGGACGCCCGAGCACCCGCTGGAACGTGCCCTGGCAGACCTCTGGAACCGCACAACACCTTCGGCATCACTCACGTGGCAGCTCCTGTACACCAGGTCGCTACGGCACTTCCTGGAAGCGTCACTGTGGGAGACGGACAACCTCACGCGGCACCGCTTCCCCGACCTGATAGAGCAGACGGAGATGCGCCGTGACTACGGGGCGGCCGGGTGCAGCGCACTGCTGATGGAGCACTCGCTCGGCTGGGAGATAACCGAGGAGATCCGCGAAAGCCGCCCGTTCACCGTACTGATCAACTCGTTCCGGGACACCGTCGACCTGCACAACGACATCGTGTCCTACCCCAAGGAAGTGCGCGAGGGCGTCTCCAGGAACAACATCGTGCGAGTGGCGCAGGAACTCCACGGTCTCCCTCTCCACGAAGCGGTCTCCTTCGTCAACCGCCTCCTGACCGGCCGCGTCAGGACGCTGGACGAAACCGTCAGCACCGACCTCCCGCAGGCCCTGCACGATCTGCGGACGAATCAGTACACCCAACGGGCCGTGCTCCGGCACGCCCGGGCCATCCAGGGCTGGGCGGCAGGCTCCTACCTCTGGCACGAGGGCACCGACCGTTACCGGTCCGCCGCCTGACCGGGGCGAACGCTCGCCGTTCAGTCCCCCCGCACGCGCGCGTGCAGATGCATGTCGTGCCAGCCGTCCGGGTGAAGGAGGGCCCGGCGCTTGATGCCCTCCAGGGCGAAGCCGGTCTTCTCCGCCACCCGGCAGGACGCCTCGTTGCGGACGGCGTGAAGCAGTTCGAGACGGTGGAAGCCGATCTCGTCGAGGGCCCACCGGGTCAGGAGCGTCGTCGCGCGCGGGGCCACGCCCCGACCACGGCCCCATGGCGCGGTCCAGTAGGCGAGTTCCGCGCAGCCGTCGGCGAGCACCATGCTCCGCAGCGCCACGCGCCCCAGCAGCCGGTCGGTGTTCGCCTCGGCGACGGCCCACTGCGCGTTGTCCTCACCCGACCAGGCCGTGAGCCAGCCGTCGATCCATTCGCGTGCCTCACTCTCCGCCCCGGACCGTCGTACGTGCCACTGGTGCAGCAGCGGGTCCTGGAACGCCTCGTGGAGCGCCGGCGCGTCCTCGGTCCGCCAGGGTCGCAGGACCAGGCCGTCTCCGGTGCGAAGGATGGGCTGTGGGCGCTGGGCGAGGGTTCCGGCGGGCAGGACCGGACCGGTGAGGTAAGGCATGGTCCGTATCCTGCCCTCGGGGCGCGGACGGGCACACCGCTTTTCCAACGGTCCGGGCTCGTGGAACCGGTCCTCCCCCGACCGACCGTGAGGGCGGACGACTCGCACCTCGCGGCCGGTGTCTCCTCGTACGCTTGGTTCTGATGAGACGCAGAAGCCCGATCCCGCCCTCGCCCCTGCCGCAGCGCGACGGGGTCGATCCGGTGCGGGTGAAGCTGCCGCGGGAGGCGGCGTGGGCGACCGTGCGGGATCATCTGGTCGAGCGGCTCGCGGCCGGGCCGGGAGTGATCGACGAGATGCTGGACGCGGGGCTGATCGTGGATGCCGAGGGGCGTGCGGTACCGCACGACATGGCGTACGCGGCGGGCATGTTCGTGTGGTTCCACCGCGAGCTGCCCTGCGAGGTGCCGGTGCCGTTCGCCCTGGACGTCGTGTACCGCGACGAGCATGTCGTCGTCGCGGACAAGCCGCATTTCCTCGCCACGACACCGCGCGGCAGCCATGTGGCCGAGACGGCACTCGCGCGGCTGCGCCGGGAACTGGGCCTGCCCACGCTGAGCGCCGCGCACCGCCTCGACCGGCTCACCGCCGGGCTGCTGCTGTTCACCGTGCGGACCGAGGAGCGTGGCGCGTACCAGTCGCTCTTCCGCGACCGGCTCGTCGCCAAGGAGTACGAGGCGGTCGCCCGCTACGATCCGGCTCTCGCCCTTCCGCGCACGGTACGCAGCCGCATCGTGAAGGAGCGCGGCGTCCTGGCGGCCCGACAGATCGAGGGCGAGCCCAACGCCGTGAGCGATGTGGAGCTGCTGGAACAGCGGGACGACGGGCTGGCACGCTACCGGCTGAGGCCCCGCACCGGGCAGACACACCAACTGCGGGTGCACATGAGCGCGCTGGACGTGCCGATCCTCGGTGACCCCCTGTACCCGGAGGTGAAGGGCCCCGTGCCGACCGACGACTTCCGGCGTCCGCTCCAACTGCTGGCGCGGGCTCTGGAGTTCACCGATCCGGTCACGGGGCTCGCGCACCGGTTCAGGAGCGGACGTGTGCTGCAGGCCTGGTCGTCGTACGAGGAGTGGGCGGGGCAGGCGTACGGCGACCAGGCCTGAGGGAATCGCTCAGTCGCCGCTGAACCACCTCAGCAGGCGGCGCAGGACACCTGGTCGGCCGACCGGTTCCGCTGCTGCGACCGGTTCCGCTGCTGCGACCGGTTCCGCTGCTGCGGCCGGTTCCGCTGCTGCGGCCGGTTCCGCTGCTGCGGCCGGGTCCGAGTGCGTGGACCGGGACGAGGCGGGAGCGGCCTCGGGTGCCGGGCTCGGCATCGGGATGCGCCGGTCCTCGCCCTGCGTCGGCATCGGGCGGCCGAGGGGTTTCGGCTCGATGTCCTCCTTGCGCTTCGGCTCGAAGCGCACCGGGAGGCTCACCAGATGCCGGGTCGAGATCGACGCGCGCCAGCGCAGCTCGTCTTCCTCACAGTCGAGCCGGATGTCCGGAAGACGCGTCAGCAGCGCGTCCACGCCGACGTCGGCGATGGCGCGGCCTGTGTCCTGGCCCGGGCACTCGTGCGGGCCGCCGCCGAAAGCGAGGTGGGAGCGGTTGCCCTGCATGTTGGCGGTGACGTCGGGCCGTACCCGCGGGTCGACGTTGCCCGGCGCGATCCCGAAGAGCAGCCCGTCGCCCTTGCGGATGCGCTGCCCCCCCAGCTCCGTGTCCTGCTTGGCGAAGTAGGCGAGTTGGGTGCTGAACGGTGGCTCGTCCCACAGGGACTGTTCGACCGCCTCGGGCACGGTCATCTGACCGCCCTTGAGCTGGGCGCGGAATCCGGGGTCGGTGAGGACGACGCGCAGCACGTTGGCGAGGAGGTTGGTGGTGGCCTCGTACGCGGCGATGAGTACGACGCGCAGGTGTTGGCCCACCTCCTCGTCGGTGAGCCGCGCCGGGTGGTTGATCAGATGGCTGGTGAAGTCCTCCTGGGGCTGGGCCCTGCGGCGGGTGGTGAGCCGCATGAGGGCTTCCGTGATGTAGGCGTTGCTGGCGATCGCGGTCTCGGTGCCCTTGAGCATGTCGCGGGCGGCGTGCACGATCCGGTCGTTGTACTCCTCCGGCATGCCGAGGATCTCGCACATGACCGCCATCGGCAGATGCTCGGCGAACTGGCTGACGAGGTCTGCCTCGCCCTCCTCGCAGAACTCGTTGACGAGTTGCTGGGTGTAGCGGTTGATGCTGCGGCGGATGCCCCGGAAGTTGATGGTCGACATGGCGCCGGTGACCGCGCCCCGCAGCCGCAGATGCTCGTCGCCCTCGGCGTGGCAGCAGATGGGCTGCCACGCGATGTGGGGCATCAGCGGGTTGTCGGGCTTGAACGTGCCGTCCTGGAGCTTGTTCCAGAGCCGGGTGTCCCGGGAGTACTGCGACGGGGTGCTCACCATGTGCATGTTCTCGCTGTGGCCGAGCACGACCCAGATCGGCACGTCGTCGTGAAGCAGGGCGGGGGCCACCGGTCCGTGCTCCGCGCGCAGTTTCTCGTACACGGTTCCCAGGTCGTCCGCCTCGGGTCCGTACAGCCGGCGCAGCCCGCCGGGGTCCATGCCGTGGGCGGGGCAACCGGGGGGCGGCCCGAGCGTGGGGTCGTCCGTGCCGGTCGAGGAAGGGGATTCAGGCGTCACGTTGATCGCTCCGAGCTGAGGTGATCCGGTGTCTGGGGGGCGGGGGCCGGGAGGGGACGGGCGTGCGGGACGGCACGCCTCCCGGCCCAGGGGCGCTTACGGAACTCGTACTGGGTTGGGCTCACACGGGTCGTACTGGGCTCAGACGGCCGTACAGGACTCACACGGCCGTACTGGGCTCACACGGGTCACGCCGACGCCGCACCCGAGACGGTCAGCGAGTGCAGGAACCGCATGAGAGTCATCAGGACATCCCGGCTCGACGCCCGGCGTCGTGCGTCACAGCGGATGATCGGGATCTCCTCGGCCAGGTCGAGCGCCTGGCGCAGTTCCTCGATGGCGTAGCGGGGCGCGTCGGGGAAGTCGTTGACCGCGACGACGAAGGGGACCTGGCGTTCCTCCAGGCGGCCCATGACGTCGAAGCTGACCTCCAGCCTGCGGGTGTCGACGAGGACGACCGCGCCGAGGGCGCCCTCGAACAGGCCGTTCCACAGGAACCAGAAGCGCTCCTGTCCGGGGGTGCCGAACAGATAGAGCACCAGCTCGTCCGTGATGCTGATACGGCCGAAGTCCATGGCCACGGTGGTGGCCGTCTTGGACTTGGAGCCGAAGTTGTCGTCGACTCCGACGCCGGCCTGCGTCATGGTCTCCTCGGTCGTCAGCGGCCTGATCTCGCTGACGGACCCCACCATGGTCGTCTTGCCGACGCCGAAACCACCCACGATCACGATCTTCGCCGCGGCCTGCGCGGTGTGCGGCAGGTGGTCCTCGGTCCGTGGACCCGTGATGGTGTCAGAGCTTTTGAAGTCCATGCATCACCGCTTCGAGGAGGGAACGGTCTGCCCGCGCCTGCCGGACGACCGGTGCGCGTGCCTGTACCAGTTCGGCCGTCAGCAGCTCGGTGAGCAGGACGGTCACCACGCTGATCGGCAGGTTGAGATAGGCCGAGATCTCGGCCACGGACAGGGGTGCCTGGCAGATCCGGAGCAGCGCCGACTGCTCCGGTGCGGCGGACGGCGGCGCGTCGGCACACGCCACGATCAAGGTGACGAGGTCGATCGGGGCTCGCTCGCCGTCCTCGCCGGTGAGGATGTAGAGCCGCTCGGGGGGCCGCTCCCCCGTTGCGCTCGGGAGGTCGATCGGGGGCGGCGGTGGAGGCGGCTCGTGCTTGGGCTGGCGCCGCTGGCGACGCGGAGGCGTCATACGGTCTGCCCGTTCCGCCGCGGCGGACTGGTGAGGTGGGAGCCGATCCGGTCGACGAGGTCGCGCATGCGGTTGCTCATCAGCCCGGGTTCGGCGATCTCGTTGGCGAGGACCGCGAGATAGGCGTTGGCTCCGGCGGCCATCAGGTAGAAGTAGCCGCCGTTGATCTCGATGATGACCATCCGCATGTGGCCGTCGCTCTGCGGGATCTCTCCGGCCACGGCGCCTGCCAGGCTCTGCAGGCCCGCGCAGGCCGCGGCGACACGGTCGGCGGCGTCGGGATCGCCGCCGTAGCGGGCGATCCGCAGGCCGTCGGCGGAGAGCACGACGATCTGCTGGATGCCGGGTACACCGTCGGCCAGATCCTTCAGCATCCAGTCGAAGTTGGCTCGTTGCTGGATCACTTGAGGTCCCCCTCGTCGTCGGTCTCCGTGCGGGCCGACTCGTTGTTCGCAGTGGTGGCGGTGAACCCGGTGACCCCGTCCGGGCCGGTCGAGCCGGTCGGACCGTCCAGGTCGCCCGGGGAATCCGGGATCCGGGTGCGGGCGGCCGGGTCCGGGTCGCCCTTCAGACCGGCCATGAACGCCTCGACCCACATCCCGGGAGGCGGCAGTTCCTTCTCCGGCTCGGGCTCGGGCTGCCACACGGGTGCGGCCGCGATCGCGGCCTCGGCTGCGGCCTCCGCCGCGGCGGCCTCCGCGTAGCGCTGGCTGAGCGGGATCTTCGAGCGGCTGCGGCGCTGGGGCAGGCCGTTGGCCGTCCACTCGGTGACGACGGGGACGTCGTCGTCCAGGCCTCGGCTCATCTCCTCCGCGGAGCTCGGGATCCGCGGTCCGGTGGTCGGGCGGCGACGCTTGGGCTTGCGGTTGGGTCCTTCCACGCCGCCGGTGTCCATGGTCGGTACGGCTGCGGCGCCGATGCCGTGGGCGAGGCCGGGCGCGGGCTCCTCGGTGAGCATGTCGCGGGGTACGACGACGACGGCGCGGACGCCGCCGTAGGCGGAGGGCCGCAGCGAGATCTGCATCTTGTACATGGTCGACAGCCGGCCCACGACGGCGAGACCGAGACGCGGACTGTCGCCCATGTCCTGCATGTCCATGCCCTGTTGCGCCTTGACGAGCATGTCCTCGACCTTGGCGCGGGTCTCCTCGCTGAGGCTGATGCCACCGTCCTCGATCTCGATGGCGATGCCCGTCTGCACCTCCACGGCGGTGACGTGCACCTTGGTGTGGGGCGGCGAGTAGCGGGTGGCGTTGTCCAGGAGTTCGGCGCAGGCGTGGATGACCGGTTCGACGGACACGCCGTTGACATTGACCTTGGCGATCGAGTCGAGCTCGATGCGGCGGTACTCCAGGATGCGGGACATGGCGCCGCGCAGGCAGCTGTACAGCGGGACGGGGCGGGGCCACACGCGGCCGGGGCGGCTGCCGCCGAGGACCGCGATGGAGTCGGCGAGACGGCCGATCAGCGCGGTGCCGTGGTCGATGCGCAGCAGGTCGTCGAAGACCTCGGGGTTGCGCCCGTGGTCCTCCTCCATCTCCCGCAGTTCCTTGTTCTGCTGGTGGACGATCGCCTGGACACGGCGGGCGATGTTGACGAAGGACCTCTGCGAGGAGTCGCGCAGTGCTTCCTCGCGGTCGACGATGCCGAGCACCGTGCGGAGCAGTTCGCGCTGCGACTCGGGAAGTCCGCGCCACTCCGCGTCACCGTCGATGACATGACGAATCACCTCTGAGGGGGATTCTCCGGTGCGCAGCCGGTACAGCGTGGCGGGCAGGATCTCCTTGCCCAGCCGCGTGAATTCCTGGTCGTGGGCGGCGATCCGCTGTTCGAGGAAGGCGGTCTGCCGCGTGTGTTCGGCACGCAGATCGCGGACCGTACGACGGCCGCCGCGAACCGCGACGACGGCGACCGCGATGAGCAGGAGCGTGGCGACGGCTCCGCACAAGCCGACGGCGAGCCGGACCGGTCCCGTCACCAGGGAGACGGTGGTCCCGGTCGCCGCGGCCATCAGTATCGCCGGGAGCGGCAGCACGCGCGCGTAGGGAAGTTCACGGCCACCGGGAGGCTTTTGAACACTCACCATGTATGCCCTCTAAGACAGTTCGGCTGACGGTCGGGGGGACTCAAACTAGATCTTCGGTATCTTTTGGAACAAGCGCACGAATACACCTCAACTCGGTGCGCTGCGGGCGAGCTTAGTCCGACCGGATCATCGCTGTGTCATATTCAGCAACCGACTGAAATCACCCTCGCGACAGGAGTACGCTCTGGTGATTTACACGCTGGGCCTCCATTCGAACACAGTGAGTGACGGCGTGCGGGCGTGCGAGAAGAGCCTCTTGACACGTGCGAGAAGAGCCTCTTGGCAGGGTGAACCGGCACCGGCACCGGCGGCGGAGTAAGGGGGCGCCGCGGTAAGGCGCCGGCGACGCACAGGCGCGGCGTCCGTAGTGGCCTCGGCGAAGGCGGAGGCGGAGGCGGAGGCGAAGACGGCGACAGGGCGGCCCAGGTCGGGGCGATGGCCGAGGACGCGCGGAGCTACCCAACGGTGGGCTGGTGCGAGCATCGTCGTGGGGCGGCTGTCCCCACGGCTGAAACCCGGGGTCTGCGCCGCTACCGAGAGCCGATCACCATCTGGCAGTTCTTCGCGGAGCCGGACGCCGTGCCTTCGAGCGGGGAGGCGCCGCCGACGTCGAACGACGGGGCGGGAGCCTGAGACGCGGGCCCGGGGGCCTGGCCCTGCCTCGAAGACGCAGCCGGCCGGGGCCTGGTGCCGCCCAAGCGCCGCACCTGAGCGGCGACAAGGCGACACCCGTCCTGCGCACGAACCGGCACCGCACACGCACACGAATCACCGCACCCGCATGCGCACCCGCACCCGCACCCGCACCCGCCAGAACCGCCGCTCCCCCACCGCAGGCGGCCTCACCCCACCGAGGAGTAAGCCACAACCCCCCTCAACAGCCCGTCAACAGCCTTACGCGCACTCTTCCCCACGCTCGACCCAGCGGGTGCCGCCGCCGAAATCTGCCCGAGCACATCGATGACCTGCTTGCACCACCGCACGAAATCGCCGGCCGGCATCTCCGCCTCCCGCAGCACCTCGTCGAGCCCCGTTCCCGAGGCCCACATGTACGCGGCCCAGGCGAACCCGAGGTCGGGCTCACGCTGCCCGACCCCTTCGCTCTGGGTGATCCGGAACTCCTCCTCCAGCGCGTCCAGCCGACCCCAGATCCGCACCATCTCCCCCAGCGCGGCCTTGGCGTTCCCGGACGGCAGCTTCGGCGCCATCGCGTCGTCCGCGGCGCGGGCCTCGTAGACCAGGGCCGACACACACGCGGCGAGCTCCGCGGGCCCCAGCCCCTCCCACACACCCGCCCGCAGACACTCGCTCGCCAGCAGATCCAGCTCGCCGTAGAGCCGCGCCAGCCGCTTCCCGTGCTCGGTGACCTCGTCACCCCGCAGATAGTCCAGCTCGGTCAGCAGCGCCACGATCCGGTCGAAGGTCCGCGCGATCGTGTTCGTCCGCCCCTCGATGCGCCGCTCCAGCTGCGCGGTGTCCCGCTTGAGCCGGTAGTACCGCTCGGCCCACCGCGCGTGGTCCTCACGGTCGTTGCAGCCATGGCACGGATGCGCCCGCAACTCGGCGCGCAGTCGGGCGATCTCACGGTCGTCGGCGGCCGCGGCCCTCCGCTTGCGGTGCCGGTCGGGCACGAGATGCCCGGCCTTGGTACGCAACGCCGACGCCAGGTCCCGCCTCGACTGCGGCGAACGCGGGTTGAAGGACTTCGGGATTCGCATCCGCTCCAGCGCCTCGACCGGCACCGGGAAGTCCATGGACGCCAGCCGCTTGACCTGCCGCTCGGCGGTGAGCACCAGCGGACGCGGCCCGTCGTGGTGCTCGAACCCCCGGTGGCCGTTGGACCGCCCGGCGGGCAGCCCGGGATCCAGCACCAGCGCCAGGCCGGCGTACTTGCCCGTCGGTACATGGATGACATCGCCGGGCTTCAGCTTCTCCAGCGCGACGGCCGCCTCGGCACGCCGCTGGGCCGCGCCCTGCTTGGCCAGCTCGGTCTCGCGGTCCTTCAGCTCCCGCCGCAGGCGCGCGTACTCCTCGAAGTCCCCGAGGTGGCAGGTCATGGACTCCTTGTAGCCGTCAAGACCCTCCTCGTTGCGCTGCACCTGCCGGGAGATGCCGACGACCGACTTGTCGGCCTGGAACTGTGCGAAGGACGTCTCCAGAAGCTCGCGCGAGCGGTGCCGCCCGAACTGCTCGACCAGATTGACCGCCATGTTGTACGACGGCTTGAAGCTGGACCGCAGCGGATACGTACGGGTGCCCGCGAGCCCGGCCAGATGATCGGGGTTCATGCCGCGCTGCCACAGCACGACGGCGTGCCCCTCCACATCGATGCCACGCCGGCCGGCCCGCCCCGTCAACTGCGTGTACTCACCCGGTGTGATGTCCGCGTGCTGCTCGCCGTTCCACTTGACGAGCTTCTCCAACACCACCGAGCGGGCGGGCATGTTGATGCCCAGGGCGAGGGTCTCGGTGGCGAACACGGCCTTGACCAGGCCGCGTACGAAGAGTTCCTCGACGACTTCCTTGAACGTCGGCAGCATGCCCGCGTGGTGGGCCGCGATGCCCCGCTCCAGGCCCTCCAACCACTCGTAGTAGCCCAGGACATGGAGATCCTCGTGCGGGATCGACGCGGTGCGCTCCTCGACGAGGGCGCGCACTCTGAGCCGGGACTCGTCGTCGTTCAGCCGGAGTCCCGCGTACAGGCACTGCTGGACGGCGGCCTCGCAGGCGGCGCGGCTGAAGATGAAGGTGATGGCGGGCAACAGGCCTTCGGAATCGAGCCGTTCGATGACCTCGGGGCGGCTGGGGATCCAGATCCTCGACCGCTGTCTGCGCTCGCGCTCACGGTCGGCCTCGCGCATGGCACGGCCGCGCCTGCGGTCCTG
Organism: Streptomyces sp. NPDC012510; assembly: GCF_042955065.1. Taxonomy (NCBI): domain Bacteria; kingdom Bacillati; phylum Actinomycetota; class Actinomycetes; order Kitasatosporales; family Streptomycetaceae; genus Streptomyces; species Streptomyces sp. NPDC012510. Next base: position 204,683 of record NZ_JBIBEN010000007.1, on the reverse strand, counting down.
GAAGGAGGGCCGGCTGGCCTCCATCCTCGCCATCCTGGTCAGGTCCGGGTTGACGGCCTTCTTGCTGCCCTCGCCCTCCTCGAACAGGTCGTACATCCGCCGTCCGGCGAGCACGTGCTGGAACAGCGGCACGGGCCGGTGTTCGGAGACGATCACATCGGTGTCGCCGCGCACGGTGTCGAGCCAGTCGCCGAACTCCTCGGCGTTCGACACGGTGGCGGACAGTGAGACCAGGGTGACCGACTCGGGAAGATGGATGATCACCTCTTCCCAGACGGCACCGCGGAAACGGTCGGAGAGGTAGTGCACCTCGTCCATGACGACGTACCCGAGGCCGAGGAGGGTCTGGGAGCCCGCGTACAGCATGTTCCGCAGCACCTCGGTGGTCATCACGACCACGGGGGCGTCGGAGTTGACGCTGTTGTCACCGGTGAGCAGGCCGACCTTGTCGGCGCCGTAGCGGCGGCACAGGTCGGCGTACTTCTGGTTCGACAGGGCCTTGATCGGCGTCGTGTAGAAGCACTTCTTGCCCTGCTGGAGGGCGAGGTGGACGGCGAACTCGCCGACGATCGTCTTGCCCGAGCCGGTGGGGGCTGCGACCAGGACGCCCTTGCCGGCTTCAAGTGCCTGGCATGCCTCGATCTGGAAGGGGTCGAGACCGAAGTCGTACATCTCGCGGAAGGAGGCGAGCGCGGTGGCCTGCTCGACAGCGCGCCTACGTGCTGCCGCGTACCGCTCGGCCGGGGAGAGGTCCTCTGTCATCGTGCTTTCGAGCGTACCGGGCCCCACTGACAACAGGACGATCATTATCCGGATCAGATCCTGTTGAACACGGGATAAGCACAGCTCACGCCCCTCCGTTCGGGCCCGTGCCGCCCTGACCGTTGGCACTTCTTCGGGGGAGTTCACTTGTAGCGGTGGACCACGCGCGCAGCACAACTGACGCCACTATGGGACTTGCCATGGTCGGCGTCATTGCCGTGGCGTCCTCGGCCTCTGCCGCCGCAGCCAGCAAGCGCACGGGCGAGCAGCACACGACTTACGACACGGCGCCGACCTCGATGTGTACGTCGACCTGTGCGTGTCGCGAACGTCGACCGACTACTACCGGGCCACCATGAGGTTCCGCTGGTCGGACGGCGGTGGAGGCCTCGGCACCGGCATGGCCAAGCTCAAGGTCTATCTGTGCCTCGAGCGGAACGACGCCGACTACCGGACCGCCAGCGCCGACTACGCCGAAGCAGCCAACTTCGCTTTTCAGCAGAACGCGGACGGGGGCCTACCGGTATTCCGGTAGGCCCCCGTCCGCGTGCCAGGCGGGCGAAACCTGAATGTCACTCCCCTGCACGCAGAGCAACCGTCCGCCACCATAACCGGCTCCGTCTGAAGGGTGTTTCGAAGGTCCCGCACAGCACCCACGGCGCCCGGCACGCACTCTCGCCGCACCGGCCGAAAGCCCAAGTACGTCCAGTACGAAAGCTTTCGTCCGGCACGCCAAGAGCACGCACCGGACACCGCGGGCACCGCGGGCACAGCACAGGACTTTCGAAACGCCCCTCAGGTCACGTCGTCGTAGCCGTTGATCCGGTCACGCTCGGTCTCCGGTGACGGCGACGGCGACGGAAGTGCCCGGCTCGCCGAGACGGCCTCGACCTCGCCGATGTCGTCCGACGAGAGGTCCAGCTCGGAGGCCTCGTCGTCGCCCGGCTTCAGGGCCTCGACGCGGGCGCGGCGCTTGTCATTGGTGAGCGCGATTCCGGTGGCGATGAAGTACAGGACCCAGATGGGACCCGCCAGCGCCAGCATGGAGATGGGGTCGGTACTGGGGGTGGCGATCGCTGCGAAGAGCGTGATGCCCAAGATCATGCCCCGCCACCAGCCGGCCATCTTCTTGCCGGAGAGGACCCCTCCGAAGTTCAGCATCACCAGGAGCAGGGGCAGCTCGAAGGAGAGGCCGAACACGACGATCATCCGCATGATCAGGTTCAGCAGATCATCCAGGGGAAGCTGGTTGTCGCTCCCGATGATCGAGAACTCCAGCATGACCGACGCCATCTTGGGCAGTGACCAGTAGGCGAAGTACGAGCCCGCCAGGAACAGCGGGAAACCCGCCGCCACGAAACTGAGACCGTACTTCTTCTCGTTCCGGTGCAAGCCCGGCGCCATGAACGCCCAGAGCTGATAGAGCCAGATCGGGGCGGCGAGTACCACACCCGACGACAGGGCCACCGTGAGAGCAAGCGTGAACGGGCTCAGAAGACCGTTCTGCACAATGCGGGCGCAACTGGTCTGACTGCTGTCCTTGGCCAGTTCGGCGAAGGAGTATTCACATCCCACCGCTTGCAGAATGGGATCCGTGAAGAACTGGATGATGTCCTTGTAGAACATCGCCGCGACAACCGTCGTGATGACGATGGCCAACAGGCTCTTGACAAGGCGGTTCCGCAGTTCTCGCAGGTGCTCCGCGAGGGGCATTCGCCCCTCCGGATCCTTTTCCTTCGCTGTCTTGCGGGCAGACTTGAGCAACCCACGTTCCCATCTCGTGCGGCAGGCCGGAGTCTTGTCCGGCCTTGCGTCAGCGCTTGGTCGTGTCCGTCGGCTCGCTCACCGGGCGGGAGCTGGTCACATCGCCGGGGGCGGCCTGGATGGTGCGCTGTGCCGGGGCCTCGTCGTGCGGCGGGGCGGACGCGGCCGTGGTGTTGTCCTGGCCGTCGGACTTCATGGCCTTGGCCTCGCTCTTGAGGATGCGGGCGGACTTGCCGAGCGAGCGCGCCATGTCCGGGAGCTTCTTCGCACCGAAGAGCAGGATGATGACGACGAGGATCAGAATGATCTCGGTGGGGCCGAGCCTACCCATAGCTGTCTACCTTCTTCACCGAGGCGGCGGGTGGGGGCTGTCCGACCGGTCGGACAAGCGTCCGAACAATCGTACTGGCAGCGATCGTAACGCTCAGGGGTAAACGCGAGGCAATCCCTCTGCGTACTACTCCCGCTTCGCGACCCGGGCCTCGTTCTCCGTGCCGCGACAGGCAGCGTACCTGCCGACGGCGTGAAGGTGACAGGGCGAAGTGGCGCAAAACGCACCGGGCCATCAGCTCACAGGAGTTTCCAGCGCCACTCACAGGGTGTCCGCCGAGCGGGCGGCGCTCACCGTCGCCCGCTCCAGGTCCTCCGCCGCCCGGTTGATCCGCCGTGCCGACTCCGTGACCTGCGCACCCAGCCGCTGAGCCGCCACGAAGACCCGCACGGCGAGCACCCCGAGCACGACGAGCCCCACGAAACCCATGGCTACCGCGAACATCGGCCAGAACATGGCGACGACCCTAGCCCGCCGAATGCAGCCGCAAGGTCCGCACCCCGCCCCCGGTGAGCAGCTCGACGATCCGCTCCCCGGCCGGCTTGCGGACGGGAATGCCGCACTCGGGGCAGGTGAAGGAGTAGAAGGTCGTCTTGCTGGTGGCGCCGATGGCCAGCCGCAGCGCGTTCGCGCCCAGCTCGACGTTGGCCCGGCAGTCGGGGCAGCCGGCCCGGAAGACCACGTCGACCACCCTCTTCATGCCCGCGAAGGCGACCGCCACGGTCATCTCCTGAATCTCCTGCGCACCGGACTTCACACCACACGTCACATCGGACACAACCGACCCGCCGTTCACAGCCCTCGCTCCTGCCTGTCGTACCGCCGCTCCTGGACGTCGAGGGGCGCGTCGAGCACGCCACCCGGCCCCTCGTGCGCCGGTGCGGCCTCGTCGTAGGCCGCCAGTGCCTCGCGGGCCGCCCGGCGTGCGCTGTCGGCGAGGTCCTGCGGGGAGACGATCCGTCCGTCGCGCCCGAGCCGCAGCGCGAGCCGCCGCAGCGAGGTGGGGTCCGGGGTGCGCAGACTGATGCGCAACCCGCCGTCCGGCAGTTCCTCGGCGCTGTCGTGCGGGTAGTACTCGGCGACCCAGCGTCCGCCGGGGCCGACCTCGACGACGACCTCCGGGTCCTCGGCAGCGGGCTGCACCAGCGCCTCCGACAGGTCCCGCAGCTCGATCTCGGGCGGCGCGGACGGCTCGTCGAGGATCTTGATCTCGGCGACCCGGTCCAGCCGGAACGTACGTCTCGCCTCGGAGCGCCGACACCAGGCCTCGACATAGGTGTGGCCGACGCTGACCAGGCGAATCGGGTCGATCTCGCGTTCGGTGACCTCGTCACGGGCGGGCGAGTAGTAGCGGATCCACAGCCGTCGGCGCTCCGATATGGCCCGGTCGACGTCGGCGAAGACACCGCCCTCGGACTCGAAGGTGACCGACAGGCGCGAGCTGGCGCCCGCCGCCTCCCCGGCCGCGCCCTCGACCTTGGCGGTGGCCCGCAGAAGGGCCTGCCGGTCGCTCTCGCGCAGCCCCGGCAGGGTGGCCACCGCGCGGGCGGCCACCAGCAGGGCGGTGGCCTCGTCGGCGGCAAGCCGGAGCGGCTCGGCGGCCTCCGCACCGAGGGCCGCCGGGTTGTGCCACCAGATGCGCTCACCGTCGGTGTCGATGTCGAGCAGATCACCGCCGCGGAAGCTGGTCCCGCACATGGGCAGCACATCGAGGTCCGAGACCAGCTCGTCCTCGGTGATCCCGAAGGCGCGGGCCACGTCCTCGATCCGCGCGCCGGGCCGCTCTCGCAGATAGGTCACCAGGGAGAGCATCCGCCGGGTCTGGTCGATGGCGTTCGCCGGCCGGGCCGGTTTTCCCACCACGTTCTTACGTCCCCTCAACCCTTGGCCACGGCACGGAGCCGGTCCACCACGTCGGCCCGCAACTCGGCGGGCTCCACGACCACCACGTCGGGCCCGAACTCCACCAGCCAGGCGTCCAGGCCGTGCCCGTACGGAATCTCCAACTCGTCCCAGCCGCCCCCGAGTTCCCGTACGGCGGTGGCCCTCGCGCGAAGCGGGTAGCCGGCGCCGGCGCGCAGCCTGATCAGCGCGGACCGGTCGGCGGTCTCCCCCGCCCAGCTCGCGACCGTCTCCCGCACGGTGACGACGTCCGGGACGGAGGCGGTGAAGGCACTGCCCCGGCTGCGCACCTTGCCGGTGATCCGGGAGAGCCGGAAGACGCGTTCGGCGCCACGGTCGCGGTCGAAGCCGGCGAGGTACCAGTGACCGCGCCAGCACTCCAGCGCCCACGGCTCGACATGGCGGGGCTCTGGGCGGGCGGCTGTGGCCTTGCGGTACTCGAACACCACCGGGCGGCGGTCGCGGCAGGCCAGCATCAGCGGCTCGAAGGCGGCCTCGTGCACCGGGATCCGCGGCTCCAGGGCGCCATGGGCCTCGTACGGGTCGACGTCCTCGGGCAGCCCGGCCGCGCGCAACTTCTGCAGGGCGCCGCTGGCGGCCCCGGCGAGACGGGCCTGCTGCCAGACCTTCGCGGCGAGCCCGAGGGCGGCGGCCTCCTCGGCGTCCAGGGTGATGGGCGGGAGGCTGTTGCTGTCGCGGCGGGCCAGATAGCCCACTTCGCCGTCGAGGTTCTCCACCGTCTCGATGACCAGGCCGAGTTCGCGCAGATCATCCTTGTCGCGCTCGAACATACGGTTGAAGGAGTCGTCGGAACCGGCCGTGTCCATACCCGGCCTGGCGGCCTCGACATACGCCTCGATGGAATCCCGCAGCTCGCGCTTGCTCAGCGGCCGGCGCGTCCCCAGCAGACACAGCGCCAGGTTCATCAACCGCTCGGCCTTGGCAATGGCCATCGACGACCTTCCCTCAGGGGTGTTCCCGCGGCACGACCGTACCGCTACGAAGCGTCGCGGCAAAAGCCGAGGGTCCATGCCCGAACAGGCATGGACCCCGGACGGTCGTGACCGGTCGCGGCACGATCGGCCCCGACACGGCCTCCGACGGATCAGACCCCGAGGAGGTCGACCACGAAGATCAGCGTCTCGCCGGGCTTGATCGCCGGGCTCGGGCTCTGGTTGCCGTACGCGAGGTGGGCCGGGATGGTCAACTGGCGACGGCCGCCGACCTTCATGCCCTGCACACCCTGGTCCCAGCCCTTGATGACACGACCGCCACCGAGCGGGAACCGGAACGGCGCACCGCGGTTCCAGCTGGCGTCGAACTCCTCACCGGTGGAGAAGGAGACACCCACGTAGTGGACGGTCACGGTCTGACCCGCACGGGCCACCTCGCCGTCGCCCTCCCAGATGTCCTTGATCTCCAGGTCCGCCGGCGGCTCGCCCTCGGGAAAGTCGATCTCGGGCTTGTCAATGCTCACGTCTTCAGGCCTTTGCTTGTGTACGAACGAGACAACGCGGGACAGTCTCGCATCCCTTCCGGGGTTCACATCTTTGCGAGGATGTCCACGGTGAACACCATCACGGAGTCCTTCTTGATGTCGCTGCCACTCGGCGGCGTGTCCCCGTAACCCAGCTTCGGCGGGATGACGATGAGGAGGCGACTGCCCACCTTCTTGCCGGTCATGCCCTGGGACCAGCCCTTGACGACCTGCTGCATCCCGAACGAGCTCAGCGCCTCACGGCTGTAGGAGGAGTCGAACTCCTTGCCGGTGTCCCAGATGACGCCCTTGTACTGCACCAGCAGGCTGTCCTCCGCCCCCACCTCCGGGCCGTCGCCCTCAAGGATGTAGTTGGCCACCAGGCCGGTCGGCGGGTCGACCTTCGGCACCTCGATGGAGGGCGCCTTGCCGTCGGTGTTGGTGCCCACCTTCGGCAGGTCCACGTCGTCCTGCGCGACCTTCGCGCCCTCGGCGGAGCTCTTGGCGTTGAACGTCTTCTGGATGTCGACGACGAAGACGAGCGTGTCAGTACCCTTGATACCCGCCTGCGCGTTGCCCTCGGTGCCATACCCCCAGGTCGGGGGCACGGCCATCTGGACTCGGCTGCCGGCCTTCTTGCCCGTCAGCGCATAGCGCCAGCCGTCGATGATGCCCTGCGGGGAGAGCTGGATCACCAGCGGCGTCTTACGGTCGTAGGAGTTGTCGAAGACCTTCGCCGTGGCCCAGATCTGGCCCAGGTAGTTCGCCTGGATGTAGTCACCCTCGGCGACCGTCCGACCGGTCCCGGCGATGACCGTCTTCACCGCCAGGTCCTTCGACGGATCACCGCTGCCCTTGGCGACCGTCGGCTTCTCGTCGAACTTCACCCCACCCGTGATGGCCGGCAGCGGACCGTCCACGATCTTCGGCGGCTTCGCGGCCCCGCTCTCCGACGCGGACGGGCTGCTGCTCGCCTTGGCCGAGTCGGACTTGTCGTCACCGCAGGCGGCGAGCGTGACCAGTCCAGCGGGGACAGCGATGAGAAGTGAGCGTCGGCGCACGGTGAAGGCCTCGTATCGGTCGATCTTGTCGGATGGCGTGCGCGCAACTCTACGGCGTGAGAAGGGCGCCGTACGGCAAACGTACGGCGCCCCGCGTTGCGTTCCGGATCGGCATCCGGAACATTTCCGCTCACATTCCGGCGATCAGCTTCTCCACCCGGTCGTCCACCGAACGGAACGGGTCCTTGCACAACACCGTGCGTTGCGCCTGGTCGTTGAGCTTGAGATGCACCCAGTCGACCGTGAAATCCCGGCGCTGTTCCTGAGCGCGCCGGATGAAGTCACCGCGCAGCCGCGCCCGAGTCGTCTGCGGCGGAACCGACTTGCCCTCGAAGATCTTCAAATCGTTGCAGATACGGGCGGCCTGACCTTTCCTCTCCAACAGGTAGTAGAGGCCACGACGACGGTGGATGTCGTGATACGCGAGGTCTATCTGCGCGACCCGCGGATGCGACATGGTCATGTTGTGCTTGGCGCGGTACCGCTCGATGAGCTTGTACTTCATGACCCAGTCGATCTCGGTGCCGATCCGGTCGAGATCCTCGGCCTCGATCGCGTCCAGCGTGCGGCCCCACAGCTCCAGGACCTGCTCCACGGTGCCCGTACGGATACCGCGGCGCTCGACGAAGTCCACGGCCTTCTCGTAGTACTCGCGCTGCACCTCCAGCGCGGACGCCTCCCGGCCACTGGCCAGCCGCACCTTGCGACGGCCGGTGATGTCATGACTGACCTCGCGGATCGCCCGGATCGGGTTCTCCAGGGTGAGGTCACGCATGACCGTGCCCGCCTCGATCATGCGCAGCACCAGGTCGGTGGCACCGACCTTCAGCAGCATGGTCGTCTCGGACATGTTCGAGTCACCCACGATGACGTGGAGACGGCGGTACCGCTCGGCGTCCGCGTGCGGCTCGTCACGCGTGTTGATGATCGGCCGGGAACGGGTGGTCGCCGAGCTGACCCCCTCCCAGATGTGCTCCGCGCGCTGGCTCACGCAGTACACCGCACCACGCGGCGTCTGCAGCACCTTGCCCGCGCCGCACAGCAGCTGCCGGGTGACGAGGAACGGAATCAGGATGTCCGCGAGCCGGGAGAACTCCCCGTGCCGCGCCACCAGATAGTTCTCATGACAACCGTATGAGTTGCCCGCCGAGTCCGTGTTGTTCTTGAAGAGATAGACGTCGCCCGCGATTCCCTCCTCGTGCAGGCGGCGTTCGGCGTCGACCAGCAGTCCTTCGAGAATGCGCTCGCCGGCCTTGTCGTGAGTGACCAGCTCGGTCACGTTGTCACATTCGGGTGTCGCGTATTCCGGATGTGAGCCCACGTCGAGATAGAGGCGGGCCCCGTTCCGCAGAAACACATTGCTGCTGCGGCCCCATGACACGACACGGCGGAAGAGGTACCGCGCCACCTCGTCAGGAGACAGACGGCGCTGTCCCCTGAACGTGCACGTGACGCCGTACTCGTTCTCCAGCCCGAAAATGCGGCGGTCCATGACTGAACATTACGCCCGATCCACCGAGCTGAAACGGGGTTCGACAGCACGGTTTGGATCATTTTCCGATGAGACCGCAACCACCGCACCCTCGGAAGGAACAGCGAGAACCCGCCCGGTCGCCAGCAGAACCAGCAACGACACGGCCCCCGCGGCACCCGGCACGACGAAGCCCCAGAGCGTGCCGCCCCACTCCACCACCGGCCCCGCCACCCCCGTACCGACCGACGCGCCCACCGTGAACGTCGTCACGATCCACGAGAACGCCTCCGTCACCGTCCCCCGCGGCGCGTGCCGGTCCACCAGCACGAACGCACACGCGAGCGCCGGCGCCAGGAACACACCCGCCAGCGCCGCCAGCGCCGTCATCGCCACCGGACCCGGCGTCAGCGTCAACGGGACGTAACACACCGCCAGCAGCGCCACCAGCACCCTCAGCCGCCGCTCCGGCGCCCCACCCCACCGACGCGCCCCGTACGCCGTACCGCCGACCAGGGCACCGAACCCGACACCCGCCATCAACCACCCGTACACCGCGTCCCCGCCGTGCCCGTCCGCGTACGACACCGCGGCGACCGTGATGGACCCCAGAGCGATCCCCACGAACAGGAAGGACCCCAGCAGCGCCAGCAGCCCGGGAGAGCGCAGCGCCCCCAGCCAGTGGGCCTCCCGCGGCGCCGAGCGCCAGGCCCGCGAGGGCGGCGAGACGACCACCCAGAGGGCTCCCAGCACCCCGATGACGTTCAGCACCACCAGCGCCGCCTGCGCCGACCACAAGGACACGCACAGCGTCACCAGCAGCGGCCCGACCGTGAACATGACCTCCTGCGCCACCGCGTCCATCGCGTACGCGGTGTGCACGTGCTCCTCCTTCCGGAGCACGTTCGGCCACAGCGCCCGCAGCCCGCCCTCCAGCGGCGGCGTGAACAGCCCGGCGACCACCATCGAGGCATACGCCGGCACCAGCGGATCCAGGCCCGCGAACGCGAAGGCGGCCATCCCGCAGGCGGAGACCAGCGCGGCGGGCAACTGCACCCGGGGCTGCCCGTACAGGTCCACCAGCCGCCCCAGCAGCGGCTGCCCCACGGCGTTCGCCACGCCGTACACGGCCGCCAGCGCCCCCGCGAGGCTGTACGTACCGCCCTCCGCGCGCACGAACAGCACGATCGCGATCGCGGCGGTGGCGTTCGGCAACCGCCCCACCAAGGTGCCCGCGAGCAGGCGCGCGGCATGCCGCGCCCTGAGGATCTCCAGGTATCCGGCGGCCATCCGCTGCCCTTCCGACGAAGCTCGACCAGTGAAGTGTTACGTATAACGTCGTGGTCCATACGTACCATGAGCGCTGTCCACGAGTCCAGACGCGCACCCCGCGTCGAGACACACCCCCACGAAGGAGCAGGCCGACGGTGGCACGAGGCAGTACGCGACCCACGAGCCGTGACGTCGCCCAGGCCGCCGGGGTCTCACAGGCCGCCGTCTCCCTCGTCCTCGGTGACAAATGGCGCGGCCGCGTCTCCCAGGCCACCGTCGAACGCGTACGCGAAGCCGCACGCGACCTCGGCTACCGGCCCAACCTCGCCGCCCGCAACCTCCGCCTCGGCCACACCCGGACCGTCCTCCTCGTCGTACCCGCCCTGACCACCGAGTTCTTCGCCGGCGTGTACACCGGCGCCGCCCGCGTAGCCGCCGAACACGGATTCGGCGTCGTCCTCTACCCCTCCCCCGAAGGCGTCGGTCCCGCCCGCGACCCCTTCGCCTCCGCGCAGGCCGCCCTGGACGGCGTCATCGCCTCCTCCATGGCCGCGGACGCGCTCACCGCCATCCGCGGCGACCAGCTCCCCCTCGTCATGCTGGACAGCGACCCGGAAGGCAGCCTCGGCGCCGCCACCGTCAACCTCGACATCCGCGACGGCGTACGACAAGTCGCCGAGCACCTGCTCGAGCTAGGGCACCGCCGCTTCCTGCACCTCGCCGCCGACATCCCCTCCTGGACCTTCGCCATACGCGCACGAGAACTGAGCGCACGCGTCGGCGCCGTCCCCGGCACCTCACTCCGCACGGCCGCCGCGCCCATCTCCATCGACGGGGCACTGACCGCGGCGGAGGCCGCCCTGACCGAACCGGGCGTCCCGCCGACCGCACTGGTCTGCGACGACGACAAGCTCGCGGCCGGGGCCTACAAGGCCGCACGCCGCCTCGGACTGCGCGTACCGGAGGACGTCTCCATCACCGGGCTCGACGACCTCGCCCTCGCCACGGCACTCGACCCCGAGCTGACCACCGTTCGACTGGACGCGGAACTCTTCGGGGAGCGGGGCATGGCAGCCCTGCTGGCGGTCCTGGAGGGACGCACACCGGCACAGGGGGACATTCCCGTCCAGCTGGTGGTTCGGGGCTCCACGGCCCCACCAGGGGCTCCGCCGACACACCGCTGACCCCCCATCCTGACAGCCGCTCCCCGGACAGCGGCTCCCCGGACAGCGGCTCCAAGCCGTGCGCCCCGGCCTTGGCGGCCGGGGCGCACTACGGGCGGGGCGCGAGGAGCGCTGCCAGGGGGCTACTCCTCCTCGCCGCCCTCGGCTTCCTCCGCGCTCTCGGCTTCCGTGCTGGCGCCGTCCGCCTCCAGCAGACGGGCGAGCTGACGGCCGACGATGCGCTTGAACTTGCGCTGCTGCGGGCGGGTGCGGTCGAGGACGGCGACCTCCAGGCGCTCCGCGGGGATCTCCCGCTGCGTGCCGTTGGTGTCGCGGGACAGAGCCTGGACGGCGAGCTTGAGGGCCTCGGCCAGCGACATGCCGTCCTCGTGCCGCTGATCCAGGTAACCACTGATCTGCTCGGCGTTACCGCCCACCGCGACCGAGCCGTGCTCGTCGACGATCGAGCCGTCGTGCGGCAGACGGTAGATCTGGTCACCCTCGGGGGTCTCCCCCACCTCCGCCACGACCAGCTCCACCTCGTACGGCTTCTCGGCCGCCGAGGAGAAGATCGTGCCCAGCGTCTGGGCGTAGACGTTGGCGAGACCCCGGGCGGTCACGTCGTCACGGTCGTAGGTGTACCCACGGAGGTCGGCGTAGCGCACACCGCCGATCCGCAGGTTCTCGTACTCGTTGTACTTACCGGCGGCCGCGAAGCCGATCCGGTCGTAGATCTCGCTGAACTTGTGCAGCGCACGGGACGGGTTCTCGCCGACGAACACGATGCCATCGGCATACTGCAGCACGACCAGGCTGCGGCCACGCGCGATGCCCTTGCGGGCGTACTCCGCACGGTCGGCCATCGCCTGCTGGGGTGAGACATAGAACGGCGTCGACACCGGTTATCCGTCCCTTTCTGTGGAAGTCACTCGATCACCTTGATAAGAGGGCCGTCGGCTGGATCGGCTAGAGCAGAGCGGCGCGCGGGCCGTTGGGCTGCTCCAGACGCCGCTCCACGATCGAGCGGGCGATCCCGGAGGACTCCTGCTCGTCGAGCCGACGGAAGCCGTCCTCGGTGATCACGGTGACGATGGGGTAGATCCGGCGGGCGACATCGGGACCACCGGTCGCCGAGTCGTCGTCTGCCGCGTCGTACAGGGCCTGCACCACGAGCGTCGTGGCCTGGTCCTCGGTCAGGTCCTCATGGAAGAGCTTCTTCATGGCACCGCGCGCGAAGACCGAGCCGGAGCCGGTGGCCGCGTAGCCGGTCTCCTCGGAACGGCCGCCCGTCACGTCGTAGGAGAAGATGCGTCCCTTGCCGCGGTCCACGTCGTAACCGGCGAAGAGCGGGACGACGGCCAGGCCTTGCATGGCCATGGCGAGGTTGGAACGGATCATCGTCGAGAGCCGGTTCGCCTTGCCCTCCAGGGAGAGCTGGGCGCCCTCCACCTTCTCGAAGTGTTCCAGCTCGAGCTGGAACAGCTTCACCATCTCCACGGCCAGACCTGCCGTGCCGGCGATCCCGACGGCCGAGTACTCATCGGCCGGGAACACCTTCTCCATGTCCCGCTGCGCGATCATGTTCCCCATCGTGGCCCGGCGGTCACCGGCGAGCACCACACCGCCGGGGAACGTCACGGCCACGATCGTCGTGCCGTGCGGGGCCTCGAACACGCCCTGGGTCGGCGGCAACTGCCGCTTGCCGGGGAGCAGCTCCGGCTGGTGCTCCGACAGGAAGTCCATGAAGGACGACGACCCAGGCGTCAGGAAGGGAGCTGGTAGACGCCCGGTGCTACGAGTGTTGGCTTCCACGCGTTTCCTTCCACGTATGTCGCAGCCCGCCTTATGACGTCGGGCCGATCCTTGAACTGCCCCAGCGCCGCATTGCAGCTGAAGCACAGTACGCCCCGGACCCTACCCGTCTCGTGGCAGTGATCCACATGCGCTGGCAAAGCCGCCAAACAGATACAGCAGACGCCTCCTTGAGAGGCGATCAGCTCGTCGCGTTCGGCTTCGGTGATGCCGTACTCGCGCTTCAGGTGGTGCGCTCGCCCCTTGGATGCCTTGCACGTCTTACCGAGCGTGGCCAGACCATCCGAGGCACTGCGATTCTTCGTCCACTCGCTGTACGGCTTGATCTCACCGCATGTGCGGCAGTACTTGTGCCCCTCAGTCACGTCCACTCGCGGCCTGACGTTGCGCCCCTTGGCCAGCTGCCGCTCTTGGTGGTACACGGACGCGCACTCCCGGCAGTAGGCCTGCAAGCCATCACGCATCGCCTTGTTACTCGCGAAGGCTGTCCGCGGTTTGTTCTCCCTGCACCGCGAACAGCGCTTCACATCTTGACCTTCCAGTAATCGAAGCCCCCGGCAGCCTTACCCCTTCGATCCGAAGGCTACTCGCCGCCTTTTTGAACGAAGCTTCGAACGAAATCCTCTGCGTTCTCCTCGAGTACATCATCGATCTCGTCGAGCACAGAGTCCACGTCGTCGCTCAGCTTCTCCTGGCGTTCCTTGAGGTCCTCGCTCGCCTGTGCCTCCGGCGCCGCCTCGGTCTCCTCGGTGGAACGGGTGGCCTTCTGCTGGCCGCCGCCGGTGTCCTTGGTCGCCATAACCCTCACCCCGCTCTGTTGCCCGACATGGTCGGCAGGTCGGCATTCCTGCCGATCGGTGATGATCAGACCCTACAAGCCGGGTCTGACATTGGCCCCGTTGTTTCCACAACGTCCGGGGGCCATCTCGATGATTCCCGGACGCCGGTGTTTCCACCCTGCCCGGCTGATCACGATTGAGGCCCGGTTCAGTGGCCGGACAACACCCTGACCAGGTCTTCCGCCGTGCGGCAGCGGTCCAGGAGCTCCTTGACGTGATTTCGCGTTCCGCGAAGCGGTTCGAGGGTTGGGACGCGCTGGAGCGAGTCCCGGCCCGGGAGGTCGAAGATCACGGAGTCCCAGGAGGCGGCCGCGACGTCGTCGGCGTACTGCTCCAGGCAGCGGCCGCGGAAGTAGGCGCGGGTGTCCTCCGGGGGCTTCGTACGTGCCCTGTCGACGTCCGTCTCGTCCAGGAGCCGCTTCATCTTGCCGCGGGCCGCGAGACGGTTGTAGAGGCCCTTCTCGGGGCGTACATCCGCGTACTGGAGGTCGACGAGGTGGAGCCGGGCGGCGTCCCAGTCGAGGCTGTCACGGCGCCGGTAGCCCTCCATCAGCTCCCGCTTGGCGACCCAGTCGAGTTCTCCGGAGAGGCTCATCGGGTCGTTCTCCAGGCGGTTGAGGGTGTCCTCCCAGCGGCTGAGCACGTCCTTGGTCTGTTCGTCGGCGTCCGCCCCGAACCGCTCCTCGACGTATTTGCGCGACAGCTCGTAGTACTCCATCTGGAGTTGTACGGCGGTCAGGGTGCGCCCGCTGCGGAGGGTGATGAGGCGCTGCAGGGACGGGTCGTGCGAAACCTGGTGCAGTGTCCGTACCGGCTGGTCGACCGCGAGGTCCACGGCGATGAAGCCGTCCTCGATCATCGACAGGACCAGGGCGGTCGTGCCCAGTTTCAGGTAGGTGGAGATCTCCGACAGGTTCGCGTCGCCGATGATCACGTGGAGGCGGCGGTATTTCTCCGCGTCCGCGTGGGGTTCGTCGCGCGTGTTGATGATGGGGCGCTTGAGTGTCGTCTCGAGGCCGACCTCGACTTCGAAGTAGTCGGCGCGCTGGCTGAGCTGGAAGCCGTGCTCGTGGCCGTCCTGGCCGATGCCGACGCGGCCGGCGCCGGCGAAGACCTGGCGGGAGACGAAGAACGGCGTGAGGTGGCGCACGATGTCCGAGAAAGCGGTTTCCCGTTTCATCAGGTAGTTCTCGTGCGTGCCGTAGGAGGCGCCCTTGTTGTCGGTGTTGTTCTTGTAGAGGTGGATCGGTTGGGCGCCGGGCAGCTGGGCGGCGCGTTCGGCCGCCTCGGCCATGATGCGTTCGCCCGCCTTGTCCCACAGGACGGCGTCGAGGGGGTTGGTGACCTCGGGGGCGCTGTATTCGGGGTGTGCGTGGTCGACGTAGAGGCGTGCTCCATTGGTGAGGATCACGTTGGCGAGGCCGATGTCCTCGTCGGTGAGCTGGCTGGAGTCGGCGGCCTCGCGGGCGAGGTCGAAGCCTCGCGCGTCGCGCAGCGGGTTCTCCTCCTCGAAGTCCCAGCGGGCCCGGCGGGCCCGGTGCATCGCCGCGGCGTAGGCGTTGACGATCTGGGACGAGGTGAGCATGGCATTGGCATTGGGGTGGCCGGGGACGGAGATCCCGTACTCCGTCTCGATGCCCATTACTCGCCGTACGGTCATGCGGCCCTCCTTGCCCGGCGGTGTCCTCGGTCGGGGACGCCGCTCAAGTACCGCTGGCGCTTTCGTGCTCGTGCGGTGCCCGTCCCCGCACTGCGCGACCCGGCGGTACGAAAGAGCCTAGAACGGCTCTGCGCTGGTGGGGAGATCATTTGCGTCAATTGCCTGCTCCAGCCGTGACCCGAAAAACAGTCGGCTGCGGGTACCCACTGAGGGCACCCGCAGCCGCCCTGTGTTTTACAGGTACTGTCCGGTGTTCGCCACCGTGTCGATGGAGCGTCCGGTGTCGGCGCCCTGCTTTCCGGTGATCAGGGTACGGATGTAGACGATCCGTTCGCCCTTCTTTCCGGAGATTCGGGCCCAGTCGTCCGGGTTGGTGGTGTTGGGCAGGTCCTCGTTCTCCTTGAACTCGTCCACGCATGCCTGGAGGAGGTGGGAGACGCGGAGGCCCTTCTGGTTCTTGTCGAGGAAGTCCTTGATCGCCATTTTCTTGGCGCGGCCGACGATGTTCTCGATCATGGCGCCGGAGTTGAAGTCCTTGAAGTAGAGGACTTCCTTGTCGCCGTTGGCGTAGGTGACTTCCAGGAAGCGGTTCTCCTCGGATTCGGCGTACATGTGTTCCACTGCCGTCTGGATCATGCTCTGGACGGTGGTGGTCTTGGAGCCGCCGTGTTCGCCGAGGTCGTCCGCGTGGAGCGGGAGGCGCTCGGTGAGGTACTTCTGGAAGATGTCCTTGGCCGCTTCGGCGTCCGGGCGCTCGATCTTGATCTTCACGTCGAGCCGGCCGGGGCGCAGGATGGCGGGGTCGATCATGTCCTCGCGGTTGGAGGCGCCGATGACCACGACGTTCTGCAGGCCTTCCACGCCGTCGATCTCGGCGAGCAGCTGGGGGACGATGGTGTTCTCCACGTCCGAGCTGACACCGGAGCCACGGGTGCGGAAGAGGGATTCCATCTCGTCGAAGAAGACGATGACGGGGGTGCCCTCGCTGGCCTTCTCCCTCGCACGCTGGAAGACGAGGCGGATCTGTCGCTCGGTCTCGCCGACGTACTTGTTGAGGAGCTCGGGGCCCTTGATGTTGAGGAAGAAGCTCTTGCCCTGGGCCTGGCCGGTCACTTCGGCGACCTTCTTGGCCAGTGAGTTGGCCACGGCCTTGGCGATGAGCGTCTTGCCGCAGCCGGGGGGTCCGTAGAGGAGGACGCCCTTGGGCGGCCGCAGTTCGTGCTCCTTGAACAGGTCCGGGTAGAGATAGGGGAGCTCGACCGCGTCGCGGATCATCTCGATCTGGTTGCCGAGGCCACCGATCTGCTCGTACCCGATGTCGGGGACCTCTTCGAGGACGAGTTCCTCGACCTCGCTCTTGGGCACGACCTCGTAGACGTAGCCGGATCGGGGTTCGAGCAGGAGGGCGTCGCCGGGGCGGATGGTGATGTCCAGCAGTGGCTCGGCGAGCCGTACCACCCGTTCCTCGTCGGTGTGCCCCTGCACGAGGGCGCGCTCGCCGTCCTCGAGGATCTCCTTGAGGGTGACGATGTCGCCGACGCTCTCGAACTCCATGGCCTCGACCACGTTGAGAGCTTCGTTGAGCATCACTTCCTGGCCTCGCCGGAGCTCTTCCAGGTCGACGCTGGGGCTGACGTTCACCCGGAGCTTTCGGCCTCCGGTGAAGATGTCGGCCGTGCCGTCCTCGTTCGCCGTGAGGAAGACACCGAAGCCGGCCGGTGGCTGTGCGAGCCGGTCGACTTCTTCCTTGAGGGCCACGATCTGGTCGCGGGCCTCACGGAGCGTGTTGGCGAGCCGCTCGTTCTGTGCGGACACGCCGGCCAGATTGGTCTGCAGCTCGACGATCCGCTCTTCGAGAATCCTCGTGTGTCGCGGAGAGTCGGCGAGCTTGCGTCGCAGGACGGCGATCTCCTGCTCAAGGTAGGCAATCTGCCCGGCCGGGTCGTCGGACCCTCGTCCCGGGCGGATGCCGCGGTTCATGTCGTCGTCGTGGGCTGCCACGGTCCTCACCTCCTCCAAGGGGAGCTGGACGCTTCCAGACCCTACCTGGGTGGGTGTCGATTGAAACCCCTAGATCACAAAGACGGTCGGGGTGTGTCCGATCTTCACCCTTGCGCTCTCCCTCACGCCAGGGGAATACCCACCGAACATGATTGGGAAGCGGCCCCAGGTAGGGTCGAAGTGTTCAACACCCGTCAGAGCCTGCATCGTTCCCGACCGGCTCGACGAATGAGACGGCAGGAGAGATGACCGTGCAGCAGGAGGCCGGAGCCGTGGGCGAGGCACTCGAGGTCTGGATCGACCAGGATCTCTGCACCGGTGACGGCATCTGCGCCCAGTATGCGCCCGAGGTGTTCGAGCTGGACATCGACGGGCTGGCCTATGTGAAGGGCCCCGAGGACGAGCTGTTGCAGGCTCCGGGGGCCACAACGCCCGTTCCGCTGCCGCTTCTCACGGATGTGGTGGACTCGGCGAAGGAGTGTCCGGGCGAGTGCATCCATGTACGTCGCGTTTCGGACAGGGTCGAAGTCTTCGGGCCTGACGCGGAGTGACCCTTCGGGTACTCCGCGTCGTCTCGTGTCTGCTTTCTCACACCGGGTTTGCCGGGTGATCACTCCGCGTTCGTCTGGCGTCGCCCGGTGTCAGACGCTCTGGGTTCCGGCGGGCGTGGAGCGTGTGAACGCCCCGTTCTTCCACTGCCACTTGACGGGGTCGGTGACGTCCGGGCAGCAGTTGGGCACGTCGGCCGACGAGTAGCCGTGCAGGGTCGCGGTGACGACGGCGTCACGGACGGCGAAGTCGGTGACGGTCTTGCGGTCCCTGGGGTTCACGAGTGTGGCGACGACTCTGGGGCGCGCGGCGTCGGTGGAGCGGGTGAGGACGTACACGCCGTCGGGTGGGGTGCCCATGCTGGCGTCGCAGTGCACGACGGTCACGGTCTCCGGGCGGCCGTCTCCGTCGAGGTCCCCGGAGCGCTTCTGTTTCACGATGATCCCGACGGGTCCGCAGTCGAGCGGGAGGTCCACTTCGGTGGGGTCGGGGGCCGCCACGGTGGCGGGGACCCGCTGGGCCCCGGGGCCGGGCTGGGCCGCTCTCGCCGCGTCGGGCTGGAGGGCGGACGACAGGGCCACGACTCCGGCGAGGGCGGTGGCGGTGGCGAGCCAGTGGATGGGGCGGGTGTGCGCGTGTGCCAGTTCCGGGACGGCGGATTGCTGCACTAGGAGCGTCTCCTGAGGGTGCTGTGCCGGTTGGGGTGACCCGCATGGTGCCACACGTCACAGTGGGGGTGGAACGGCGGGGTACGTGGTTCCCGCAGCTTTTCTGGTGGCGCGTCAACGGGGAAGCACCGTGGCCGAGTTCCCGGGCGCTGCCGGGAACTCGGCCACGCCGATGGCGCGTTCGTCGTACGGCCGGTCAGCGGCCGGAGCCACCGTCGGCGTTGGGGCCGGCGTAGTCCTCGCCGTAGGCGCCCTTGGCGGGGCGGCGGCGGCGCATGGGGGGCTCGACGCCGTCGGCGAGGCGGCGGGCGGTGAGCAGGAAGCCGGTGTGGCCGATCATGCGGTGGTCGGGGCGGACGGCGAGGCCCTCGATGTGCCAGTTGCGGATCATCGACTCCCAGGCGCTCGGCTCGTTGAAGCAGCCGATCTCGCGGATGGACTCGACGGTCCGGGCGAGCTGGGTGGTGGTGGCCACATAGCAGCAGACGATGCCGCCGGGGACGAGGGCCTTGGAGACGGCCTCCAGGCACTCCCAGGGGGCGAGCATGTCGAGGATGACGCGGTCGACGTCGGTGTCCGACAGGTTGTCCTGGAGGTCGCCGACGGTGAGCTGCCAGGCGGGGTGGGGGCCGCCGAAGTAGCGTTCCACGTTGGCCTGGGCGATCTCGGCGAAGTCCGCGCGGCGCTCGTAGCTGTGCAGCATGCCCTGGTCGCCGATGGCGCGCAGCAGGAAGCTGCTGAGCGAGCCGGAGCCGACGCCGGCCTCGACGACGCGGGCGCCGGGGAAGATGTCAGCGAAGGCGAGGATCTGCCCCGCGTCCTTGGGGTAGACCACGGCGGCACCGCGGGGCATGGACAGGACGTAGTCGGGGAGCAGGGGGCGCAGTGCCAGGTAGGCGACGTTCCCTGTGGTGCGGACAACACTGCCCTCGGGAGCGCCGATCAGCTCGTCGTGGGGGAAGGAACCCTTGTGGGTGTGGAAGTTCTTTCCCTCTTCGAGCGTGAACGTGTAGTGGCGTCCCTTGGGGTCGGTGAGCTGGACCTGGTCCCCGACCTTGAAGGGCCCGCGACGGCGGGCGGCACCGGTCGGTTCGGACATGTGACCAAGCCTACCGGTCCTCGGAGGGCGCGCCGACCACGGTGGGGGTGGGCTCGCGTCCATGGGGGCAGCCGCGTCCGTTGCGGCTGGTCGCGCCGTTCCCCGCGCCCTTTCGGGGCGCTCAGCTGGGCCTTGCCATGGCTTTCACGAAGGCTCGCTCGACGTCGGCCGCAGAGAGGACTCCGTAGATCTCTCCCGACTCCTCCACCACCAGGTATTCGGTGGCCGGGGCCGCGCGGAGGGCGTCGAGGAGGGCTTCTCCGGCGAGTTCGGCGGAGACGCGCATGCCGTCGGTGAGGTCCTGGGCGAGGCCGCTGACGGCCACCCAGGGGCGGCGGTGTTCGGGGACGCCGACGATGGCGGTCTCACGGACGAGGGAGACGGGTTCGCCGTCGGGGTCTACGACGACGAGGGCGCGGGCGCCTGCTTCGTTGGCGCGGCGCAGCGCCTCGGAGAGAGGGGTGTCGGTCTCGACGGGGACGGCGCGGCGGGTGAGGGCGCGGGCCTGGAGTTCGGGCAGGTGTTCGCGCAGGCGGGCCATGCGGAGGCTGTTGCCGGCGCCGGTCCAGATGATGGCGGCGAGGATCGCGGCCAGCAGGGCGTCCAGGACGGTGTCCATGCCGACGCTGTCTTCGGCGGCGGAGCCGAGCAGGCCGGACTGGGTGAGCATCGGAAGTCCGATGAGGACGGAGAGGGCGAGGGCGCGGCCGACCCAGGCTGCGGCGATGGTGCCGGTCATCGGTTTGCCGGTGATCTTCCAGACGACGGCGCGGAGCATGCGGCCGCCGTCGAGGGGGAGGCCGGGCAGCAGGTTGAACGCGGCCACGATCAGGTTGGAGATCATCAGGCCGGCCAGCAGGACGCCGGGGACGGTGCCGGGCTCGACGGCCAGCAGGGCGGCGTAGAAGACGCCGGCGAGGATCAGTGAGAGGAGGGGGCCCACGAAGGCGAGGACGAACTCGCGGCCGGGGGTCTCGGTCTCCTTCTCGATCTCGGAGACGCCGCCGAAGAACTGGAGTTGGATGCGGCGCACCGGCAGTTTGAAGCGCAGGGCAGCGATGGTGTGGGCGAGTTCGTGGACGAGTACGGAGGCGTAGAAGGCGACCGCGAAGAAGAGGGAGACCAGGTAGCGGGCGCCGCCGAGTTCGGGCAGGACGCGGTCGAGCTGGCCGCCGAAGACCCAGGTGATCAGGGCGGCGACCAGGAACCAGCTGGGGGCGACGTACACGGGTACGCCGAAGGGGCGGCCCATGAGGATGCCGCCGCCGGGCTCCTTGGGGCGCTCGGGGGGCTTGGGAGCGTTGGGGGTGGCGCCCAAGGGTGGGGCGGGGTGCGCGGAGGTGGCCGAGCGCTCCGGCTCGTCGGTCGGCGCGTTGTCCGGGTCGTGGCCGGTCGCCGGGAGAGCCGGGTCCGTCGGGGGCTGGCTCGTCGGGCTCGTCGGGCTCGTCGGGCTCGTCGGGGGCTTGCTCAGCGGGTCCGTCGAGGGTTGGTCCGCCGTGTTCGTCGACGGTTCGTCGGCCTGTTCCATGGGGGTGGGGTCGGGGTCGGGGTCTGGGTCGGGGTCGGGGTCGGGGTCGGGGTCGCCGGGAGTCTGGGCGAGAGCGGAGGCTTCCGGGGCGTCGGGCGGCTCGGGGGTGGCCTCGTCGTGGTCGTGGCGGGGTGTGGCCGGGGTGGCGGTGGCATGTTCCGCCGGTGTCCCGGTCGCGTCGCGGTGTGCGCGCTCGGGCGCCTCGTCGCTGTCGGACCGCGGCTGCCCGCTCCCGCCGCTCGTCTCCACGATGTCCCCTCGTTCTCAGCGTCTTCCACGCCCGGTGGCCGGGGGGAAGGGTCTGCGTCGATGCTATGCGGTCGCCGGGGTGCGTTCCGCCCCGGCACCCCTCTGTTTCCCCCGCGTCGCACGAGGCACACGGCTGCGGTCGTGCGGGCCCGTGGCTGTCACTGTCAGTGGTGGGTCGTATGGTCTGTGGTCATGGAAACCAGCACCGACGGCACAGGTGCCGAGAGCACCGGCACCGTCCTCCCGGGCGGCGAGGACGCTCGTCCCGCCGTGCGGGCCGCCGCGCCGCCCGCCTCGCTGTCGCCCTCGCGTGCCAGTGACTTCATGCAGTGCCCGTTGCTGTACCGGTTCCGGGTGATCGACCGGCTGCCGGAGAAGCCGAGCGAGGCGGCGACGCGGGGCACGCTGGTGCACGCGGTGCTGGAGAGACTCTTCGACGCGCCCGCGGCCGAGCGGACGGCGCCTCGGGCGAAGTCGTTGGTGCCCGGCCAGTGGGACCGGTTGAGGGAGAGCAGGCCGGAGGTCGCGGAGTTGTTCGCGGACGACCCGGAGGGCGAGCGGCTGGCCGGTTGGCTGGCCGAGGCCGAGCGGCTGGTGGAGCGCTGGTTCACGCTGGAGGACCCGACACGGCTGGAGCCCGCCGAGCGGGAGTTGTTCGTGGAGGCGGAGCTGGACTCGGGGCTCAGGCTGCGCGGGATCATCGACCGGGTGGACGTGGCGCCCACGGGCGAGGTGCGGATCGTCGACTACAAGACGGGCAAGGCGCCGAGGCCGGAGTACGCCGAGGGCGCGCTGTTCCAGATGAAGTTCTACGCGCTGGTGGTGTGGCGGCTGAAGCAGGTGGTACCGCGGCGGCTGCAACTGGTCTATCTCGGCAGTGGTGACGTGCTGACGTACGACCCCGTGATCGCCGATCTGGAGCGGGTGGAGCGGAAGCTGCTGGCGCTGTGGGAGGCGATCCGGCTGGCCACGGAGAGCGGTGACTGGCGGCCGAGGCCGACGAAGCTGTGCGGTTGGTGCGACCACCGACCGGTGTGTCCGGAGTTCGGGGGTACTCCCCCGCCGTATCCCTTGCCGGTGAGGTCGCCCGAGTCGGTGGGTGAGGGGCAGGGCAGAATGGGCCCGGACTAGCCGAAGGAGATTTTCGTGGCCATCCGCGTCCTACTGGTCGACGACCAGCCGCTGCTGCGTACCGGGTTCCGGATGATTCTGGAGGCGGAGCAGGATCTCGCGGTCGTCGGGGAGGCCGGGGACGGTCTTCAGGCGCTCGACCAGGTGCGGGCGTTGCAGCCCGATGTGGTTCTGATGGACATCCGTATGCCCCGGATGGACGGGGTGGAGGCGACTCGGCAGATCACCGGGCCTGGGCGGGACGGTCCGGCGAAGGTGCTGGTGCTGACCACGTTCGATCTGGACGAGTACGTGGTGGAGGCGTTGCGGGCGGGTGCCAGCGGGTTCCTGCTCAAGGACGCGCCGGCGAACGAGTTGGTGCAGGCGATCCGGGTGGTCGCGGCGGGTGAGGCGATGCTCGCGCCGAGCATCACGCGTCGGCTGCTCGACAAGTACGCGGGGCATCTGCCGTCGGGGGACGAGCCGGTGCCGGACACGCTGCACACGTTGACCGACCGTGAGGTCGAGGTGCTGAAGCTGGTGGCGCGTGGTCTGTCGAACGCGGAGATCGCCGCCGATCTGTTCGTCAGCGAGACGACCGTCAAGACGCATGTGGGGCATGTGCTGACCAAGCTGGGGCTGCGTGACCGGGTGCAGGCGGCGGTGTACGCGTACGAGAGCGGGCTGGTGCGTCCCGGCGCGCAGTAGCCGGCCGGCCTCGTGCAGAAGCGCTGAGGGCGCCCTCTTCCTGGGAGGAGGGCGCCTTCGGTCGTGTGGGGCGGTGGAGTGTCAGCCCTTGCTGAGTTCCCAGAAGCGGAAGACGGTCGACGCGTCGAGGCAGTACTCCAGGCCGTAGACGTCGTCGCGGACGACGGCGTACTGCTTGGCCTGCCAGACGGGGATGAGGGGGACCTCGGCGGCGACGATGTTCTGCAGTTCGGCGTACTCCTTCTCCGTGGAGGAGCGCTCGCTCTCGGCGGCGGTCCTGGTGAGGAGTTCACCGGTGATGGTGTCGTTGGTGTAGTTGTTGCCCAGCACGTTGCCCTTGCCGAAGAACGGGCTGGTGAAGTTGTCGGGGTCCGGGTAGTCGGGGACCCAACCCTTCACGTACACGCCGTACTTGCCGGCGGCGATGTCCTTCTCGTACTGGGCGAAGGCCACGGACTTGACCTTGGCGTCGAACAGCCCGCTGTCGTTGAGCTGTTCGGCGATGGCCTCCAACTCCTGGTCGGTGGAGGGGCCGTAGCGCGTGGGCGTGGACCACAGGGTCAGTTCGACCTTGTCGGTGATGCCGTCGGCGCGCAGGGCGGCCTGGGCCTTGGTCTTGGAGGGGCGGGCGCCGTAGGTGTCGAAGAAGGCCGTGTTGTGGCCGGTGATGCCGGCCGGGATGATCGAGTACAGCGGGGTGGCGGTGCCCTGGTAGACCTCGTCCACGAGGGCTTCGCGGTCGAGGAGGTGGGCGATGGCCTTGCGGACGCCGAGCTTTCCGGCCACGGGATCGTCCATGTTGAAGACGAGGTGCTGGACCTCTGCGCCGGTGCCGTCGACGATGTCGACGCCGTTGGCGGTGGAGGTCTCGGTCTCGATGTCGGAGATGTCGGAGGCGCTGAGGCCGCGGTAGGTGACGTCGAGGTCGCCCTCCAGCAGGGCCTTCTTCAGGGCATCCTGGTCGCCGTGGAAGAACTTGAGGGTGACGCCGCTGTTCTCCACGTCGGCGTTGCCGCTGTAGTTCTCGTTGACGGAGAAGACGGCCTCGTCCTCACCGAAGGACTCCAGCTTGTAGGGCCCGGAGCCGACCGCCTCGCCGTCCTTGCGGAGGCCGTCGGCGTCGTAGGAGCTCTCGTCGACGATCGAGCCGGCGCCGGAGGCGATCTTGCTGGGGAAGGTGGCGTCGGCGTACTTGAGCTGGAAGCGGACGGTCTTGTCGTCCGGTGTCTCGACCTTGTCGAGCATGGGGAACATGATCGCGGGGCCGGCGGCGTCGTTGATCTTCAGCATGCGGTCGAAGGAGAACTTGACGTCCTTGGCGGTGAGCGCCTCACCGTTGCTGAACTTCAGGCCGTCCTTGAGGGTGCACTCGTAGACCTTGGTGCCGCTGTCCGCGAAGGAGCACTCCTCGGCGAGGTCGGGTTCGGGTTCGGTGGCGCCGTTGGGGAAGCTCAGCAGCGACTGGAAGACGTTGTTGAAGAGGAGCCAGGATCCTGGGTCGTAGCCGGAGGCGGGGTCGGTGGCCAGGACGTCGTCGGACATCCCCATCACCACGTTGGAGCCGGAGCCCCCGGATCCCCCCGATTCGGAGCCGCAACCGGTCAGCAGGCCGGCGGCAAGCCCTGTCGCGATGGTCAGGACGGGCCACTGGGTGCGTATGTTCACGTATGGATGCCTTGTGTCGTCGGTGCATTGCGGGCGCGCTCCGGGCTCCCCCGAGGCCGTTCGGCCTCGCCCGGGGCGTGTGGTGAGGTGAGGGTGCGTCAGTCGTCCCTGCCGCGGCTGAGCTCCCAGAGCTGGAGCGTCGAGGCGGCGTTGAGGGCGTATTCGGCGCCGGTGATGTCGTCGCGGGCGGCGACGTACTGGTTGCCCTGCCACAGCGGCAGGACCGGCACGTCGTCGGCGACGATGTCCTGGATGCCGGTGAGGGTCCCCGAGGCGCTGAGGCGGTCGGCCGCGCGGCGGGACTCCGGGATCAGCCTGCCCCGGATCTCGCTGTTGGCGTACGGCGAGCCGAGGAAGTTGTCCTTGTCGAGGAAGGGCGCGAGGTAGTTGTCGGCGTCGGGGAAGTCCGGGAACCAGCCCATGCCGTAGGCGGCGTACTCGCCCTCCTGTTCGGCGGGGCGGAACGTGGACCAGGGGGCGCCCTTGATGGTGACGTCGAACAGTCCGCTGTCGTCGAGCTGCTTCTTCAGCAGCTCGAACTCCTTCTTGGTGGCCGCGCCGTAGTGGTCGGTCGTGTAGTGGAGGGTCAGCTTCACCGGGGTGGCGACACCGGCCGCTTGCAGGGTGGACCTGGCGTGGGCGGGGTTCGGGTCGCCGTACTTGTTGAAGAACGAGTTGGAGTGGCCGGTGATGCCTGCGGGGACCAGGGAGAAGAGGGGTTCGGCCTGGGAGCCGTACACCTTGGAGACGAGTTCGCCGCGGTCGATGATCTCGGCCATGGCACGGCGGACGGCGGTGCTCCTGACCGGCGAGGCCTTGGTGTTGAAGGCGAGGTAGCGGATCTCCAGGCCGGCGGACTCGATGACGTCGATGTCCTTGTTCTCGGAGCCGGAGAGCGCGGTGATCTGTTCGGGCGTCATGGTGCGGGTCATCAGGTCGATGTCGCCGTCCTTCAGGGCGGCGCCCATGGCGTCGGCGCTCTCGAAGGAGCGCAGCTCGACCTCGTCGTTCTTCGGGTCCAACTGCCCCCGGTAGCGGGGGTTCTTGGTGAAGACGGCCTTGACCAGCTCACCGCCCTTGACCTGGGCGTCCAGGGTGTAGGGGCCGGAGCCGTCGACCTGGAAGCCGTCGCGCAGTCTGTCCTTGTCGTAGTCGGCCGGGTTGACGATGCCGGCGACGGGGGTGGACAGCTTGTACGGGAGGGTGGCGTCGGGGCTGTTGAGGTGGAAGATCACCTCGTTGTCGCCCTTGGTCTCGACGAGGTCGATGGTGGACAGCAGGGCGAAGACACCGCTGTCGGCCTTGAGGGAGCGGGCGCGGTCGATGGAGAACTTCACGTCCTGGGCGGTGACCGGGCTGCCGTCGGCGAATCGCAGGCCGTCGCGGAGGGTGCAGACGTAGCGCTCGTTGCCGGTGTCGGTGAAGGAGCAACTGGAGGCGGCCTCGGGTTCCGGTTCGCCGTCGCCCCGTGGCTGGACCAGGAGGGTCTGGACGGTCTGGCGGAGGATGTTCCACGTGCCGACGTCGTAGGCGTAGGCCGGGTCGAGGGGGGCCGGGGCGTCGTTCGAGGCGGTGAACCGGTCGGTGGTGCCGACGACGATCGTGTCACCGCTGCCGCCCGCGCTGTCGGTCGCTCCGCAGGCGGCGAGTACCGGGGCAAGCAGACCGATCACGGCCGGCAGCACCAGGGTCTTGCGGTTCATGCTCGTGTTTCTCCAGAGCTGTGGTCCGGGACGGGTGCCGGCGGGGTGGTGCGAGCGCGTCACGGGAAGTACGGCGATGTTCTCTCCTCGAGATTAGCCCGCACCGCCAGAGAGGCTCTTACGCACCGGAGTTGAGTTCCCATCACGCTGCGGAACCGGCTGCGGACGCAGATGGTGTAGCACGCACGGAATGTTTGGGTGCACCGTGCACCAATCGGGACACAAGGGCGCGCCGAACGCCCCTGATGGCGGGGGTTGGGCGCGCCGAACGGGGCCCCGAGGGCCCCGTTCGAGTGGGCAACGTCACAGCCGGAAAGGGCTTCCCAAGGCCGGGAAAGCAGTCAGTCCCGGCCGATTGAATTCCCCGGACCGAACCCTGTGGGTGATCTTGGAATTTCTTGCGCTTTCAATTGACCGTCGTCGCAATCAGGCCGCGCAGAAATGGCAGATCGACCTCTTCCAGTGACGTCACCACGGTGCGCCGCGCGGCGGGGGCGATGGGGGCCACGGAGGGGACGGCGACGACATGGCACCCGGCGGCCTCGGCGGCGGCGACACCGGTCGCGGTGTCCTCGACGACCGCGCACCTGGCGGGATCCGCGCCCAGCCCGGAGGCCGCGAGGAGGTAGGGATCGGGGAACGGCTTGGTCCGCTCGACCTCGTCACCGGCCACGGTCAGCGCGAAGTACTGGGGGCCTAGGGAGGTCAGGACGCGGTCGATGATGCGTCGGTGCGAGGCGGAGACCAGGGCGGTGGGCACGCTGTGCGCGGCGAGCTCGGCGAGGAGTCTGGAGGCGCCGGGCATCAGCGGCAGCGCGCGCCCGATGCGTGCCTCGAATCCGTCGTTGAGCAGCACGGACAGCTCGGCGAGGGTGATGTCCGCGCCGGTGGCCTCGATCAGGAAACCCGCGCTGCGGCTCATCGGGCCGCCGACCACGACATGGCGCCAGGAGTCGTCGAGGGTGTGGCCGAGGGCGGCGAAGACCTCCACCTCCACGTCCCACCAGAAGCCCTCGGTGTCCACCAGGGTGCCGTCCATGTCGAGGAGCACGGCCTGCAGGGCGGAGCCTTCGGCCGTACGGGTTCCTAGCGCGGGGATCGTCGTGGTCATCCGGCGCACCTCCTTGTGGGACGAGCAGGCCGGTTCCCGGGTGGGGAACCGGCCTGCGGTGGACCGACCAGTGTACGACGTCGCGAGAGGAAGCGCCCTTCAGCCGAGGTTGGGGACCGCACCGCGCCTCGCCGGGGGCGCGGGGAGCTGCGCGGCCAGCCACGACGGCGCCGCGGACGAACACCGCCCGCCCAGCGGAGCGCCGCGGCGGAGCTACCTCGCGTTGAAGTACTTCGCCTCCGGGTGATGGATCACGATCGCGTCCGTGGACTGCTCGGGGTGGAGCTGGAACTCCTCCGAGAGCCGTACGCCGATCCGCTCGGGCTCCAGCAGCTCCGCGATCTTGGCCCGGTCCTCCAGGTCGGGACAGGCGCCGTAGCCGAGGGAGAAGCGGGCACCCCGGTACTTGAGGTCGAACATGTCTTCGATCGCCGCCGGGTCCTCACCGGCGAAGCCCAGCTCGGAGCGGACGCGCGCGTGCCAGTACTCGGCGAGGGCCTCGGCGAGCTGCACGGACAGGCCGTGGAGTTCGAGGTAGTCACGGTAGGCGTTGGACTCGAAGAGCTTGGCGGTCTCCTCGCCGATGCGGGAGCCGACGGTGACGACCTGGAGGCCGACCACGTCGGTCTCGCCGGACTCCTCCGGGCGGAAGAAGTCGGCCAGGCACAGGCGGCGGCCGCGGCGCTGGCGGGGGAAGGAGAAGCGAGTGCGCTCGTTGCCGTCGTCGTCGAGGATGATCAGGTCGTCGTCCTTGGAGACACACGGGAAGTAGCCGTAGACGACGGCCGCTTCGAGGAGGTTCTCCGTCTGCAGCTTGTCCAGCAGACCGCGCAGCCGGGGCCGGCCCTCGGTCTCGACAAGCTCCTCGTACGTCGGCCCGTCGCCCGTGCGGGCCTGCTTCAGGCCCCACTGGCCCTTGAAGAGGGCTCCCTCGTCCAGCCAGGTCGCGTACTCCTTGAGCTGGATGCCCTTGACGACGCGGGTGCCCCGGAACGGCGGGGTGGGGACCGGGTTGTCGACGGCGACGTCGGAACGGACGTGCCCCTCCTCGGGGCGCTCCTCGACCACGGTGGCGGTCGTGGCACGGACCCTGCGCTGCTTCAGCTCGGGCAGCTTCGCGCCGGGGACGCCCCGCTTGACGCCGATGAGCGCGTCCATCAGGCGCAGGCCCTCGAAGGCGTCGCGGGCGTAGCGGACCTCGCCCTGGTAGATCTCGTGCAGGTCCTGCTCGACATAGGCCCGGGTCAGGGCGGCGCCGCCCAGGATGACCGGGTAGTCGGCGGCCAGACCGCGCTGGTTGAGCTCCTCCAGGTTCTCCTTCATGATCACCGTGGACTTGACCAGGAGCCCGGACATGCCGATGACGTCGGCGCGGTGCTCGGCGGCGGCGTCCAGGATCGCGGAGACCGGCTGCTTGATGCCGAGGTTGACGACGTTGTAGCCGTTGTTGGACAGGATGATGTCGACGAGGTTCTTGCCGATGTCATGCACGTCGCCGCGCACGGTCGCGAGCACGATGGTGCCCTTGCCCTCCGCGTCCGACTTCTCCATGTGCGGCTCCAGATAGGCGACCGCGGACTTCATCACCTCGGCGGACTGCAGCACGAACGGCAGCTGCATCTGCCCCGAGCCGAACAGTTCACCGACGACCTTCATCCCGTCCAGCAGGGTGTCGTTGACGATGTCGAGAGCGGGGCGGTCCTGGAGGGCGGCGTCCAGGTCGGCCTCGAGGCCGTTCTTCTCGCCGTCGATGATGCGGCGCTTGAGGCGCTCCTCCAGCGGGAGGGCGGCCAGTTCTTCGGCCTTGCCCGCCTTCAACGACTTGGCGGTGGCACCCTCGAAGAGCTGCATGAGCTTCTGGAGGGGGTCGTAGCCCTCAGCGCGGCGGTCGTAGATGAGGTCGAGGGCGGTGGTGACCTGCTCGTCGTCGAAGCGGGCGATCGGCAGGATCTTGCTGGCGTGCACGATCGCCGAGTCAAGGCCCGCCT
Organism: Streptomyces sp. NPDC012510; assembly: GCF_042955065.1. Classification (NCBI taxonomy): domain Bacteria; kingdom Bacillati; phylum Actinomycetota; class Actinomycetes; order Kitasatosporales; family Streptomycetaceae; genus Streptomyces; species Streptomyces sp. NPDC012510. The sequence goes on along the minus strand of NZ_JBIBEN010000007.1, from coordinate 174,790 downwards.
TCACACACTCGTCCAGGAAGACGGAGTTGAGCAGGATCCGGGCGGCCGGGTTGAGGCCGAAGGAGATGTTCGACAGACCGAGGGTGGTCTGGACGTCCGGGTGGCGGCGCTTGAGTTCGCGGATCGCCTCGATGGTGGCGATGCCGTCCCCCCGGGACTCCTCCTGACCGGTGCAGATGGTGAAGGTCAGGGTGTCGATGAGGATGTCCGACTCGTGGATGCCCCAGTTCCCGGTGAGGTCGTCGATGAGCCGTTCGGCGATCTCGACCTTCTTCTCGGGGGTCCGGGCCTGGCCCTCCTCGTCGATGGTCAGCGCGATCAGCGCGGCACCGTGCTCCTGCGCGAGCCGGGTGACCTTGGCGAAGCGGGACTCGGGGCCGTCACCGTCCTCGTAGTTGACGGAGTTGATGACGGCCCGGCCGCCCAGCTTCTCCAGCCCGGCCTCGATGACGTCCACCTCGGTGGAGTCGAGGACGATGGGGAGGGTGGAGGCCGTGGCGAAACGGCCGGCGAGTTCGGCCATGTCGGCGACGCCGTCGCGGCCCACGTAGTCGACGCAGAGGTCGAGCATGTGGGCGCCTTCGCGGATCTGGTCGCGGGCCATCTCCACACAGTCGTCCCAGCGGGCTTCCAGCATGGCCTCGCGGAACTTCTTGGAGCCGTTGGCGTTCGTCCGCTCCCCGATCGCCATGTAGGAGGTGTCCTGGCGGAAGGGGACCGTCTGGTAGAGGGAGGCGGCGCCGGGTTCGGGCTGCGGGTGGCGTTCGGCGGGCGTGGTGCCCCGCACGCGCTCCACGAGTTGGCGCAGGTGTTCGGGGGTGGTGCCGCAACAGCCGCCGACCAGGTTCAGTCCGTAGTCGCGTACGAAGGTGTCCTGGGCGTCGGCAAGGCCCTCGGGGCCTAGCGGGAAGTGGGCGCCGTCCTTGGTGAGGATCGGCAGGCCCGCGTTGGGCATGCACAGCAGCGGGGTGCGCGAGTGGCGGGCCAGATAGCGCAGGTGCTCGCTCATCTCGGCGGGGCCGGTGGAGCAGTTCAGGCCGATCATGTCGATGCCGAGCGGCTCCAGCGCGGTCAGCGCGGCGCCGATCTCCGAGCCCAGCAGCATCGTGCCGGTCGTCTCGAACGCCATCGAGACCAGCAGGGGCACGTCGGTGCCGGTGGCCTCCATGGCGCGGCGGGCGCCCAGGATCGAGGACTTCGTCTGGAGGAGGTCCTGTGTGGTCTCCACGATGAGGGCGTCCGCGCCGCCGGCGAGCAGGCCCTCGGCGTTCGCCTGGAAGCCGTCGCGGAGCGTGGTGTAGCCGATGTGGCCGAGGGTCGGCAGCTTCGTACCCGGGCCGATGGAGCCGAGGACCCAGCGCTGGCGGCCGTCGCGGGCGCCGAACTCGTCGGCGGTCTCGCGGGCGATCCGGGCGCCGGCCTCGGACAGCTCGTACACGCGCTCGGCGATGTCGTATTCGGCCATCGCGGTGTGGTTGGCACCGAAGGTGTTCGTCTCGACGCAGTCGACGCCCACCGAGAAGTACTCCTCGTGGACGGAGCGGACGATGTCGGGGCGGGTGATGTTCAGGATTTCGTTGCAGCCTTCGAGGTTCTCGAAGTCCTTCAGCGTGGGGTCCTGGGCCTGGAGCATGGTGCCCATGGCGCCGTCGGCGACCACCACCCGGGTGGCGAGGGCCTCGCGCAGTGTGTCGGATCGGGCCCGGCCTGCGGCGGCGGACGTAGGGGACGGGTTCGGCAACGAGGCCATGGAGCTGCTCCCTGGAGTGCGACGGCTGTCGGCTTTGCGGCTTCCCGCGGAAGGCGCACGCCGCAAGGGTAGCCCGGAGCGGCGCGAATGGTCAGGGCGTCCACGGGACGGACGGGCGTGGCGTGCGGAGCCGGGTGCGGTTTACTCCCACGACGAAGAACGACGGACACCGCTCCGACACCGTACGGCCATCCCACGATCACACGATCGCGCGACGGACACCGGACGGGCACGGGAAGAGCACCATGCGGCGAGCGTGGCCGAAAAGCTGTTGACTGCCATTGGCGAGAGGTCGACATCGACCGGTAGTGTTCGACATTGCCGAACGCAGGTGTTCAATCGCGTACGGCAGTCGAAGGGGACGGAGGCAGGACGGCGATGGCACGGAACATCCAGTCGCTCGAACGGGCGGCCGCGATGCTGCGGTTGCTCGCGGGCGGCGAGCGGCGGCTCGGCCTGTCGGACATCGCCTCGTCGCTGGGCCTCGCCAAGGGCACAGCCCACGGCATACTGCGCACCCTCCAGCAGGAGGGATTCGTCGAGCAGGACGACGCCTCCGGGCGGTACCAGCTGGGGGCCGAGCTACTGCGGCTCGGGACCACCTATCTTGACGTGCACGAGTTGCGTGCCCGCGCCCTGGTCTGGACGGACGACCTGGCCCGCTCCAGCGGGGAGAGCGTCCATCTGGGGGTGCTGCACCAGCGGGGAGTGCTGATCGTGCACCACGTCTTCCGGCCCGACGACAGCCGGCAGGTCCTGGAGATCGGGGCCATGCAGCCCCTGCACTCCACCGCCCTCGGCAAGGTCCTGGCCGCCTACGACCCCGTGGCGCACAGCGAGGCCCTGGAGGCCGAGCGCAAGGCGTTCACCGAGCGGACCGTCTTCGCGCTGGACGACTTCGAGGGCGTCCTGGACCTCACTCGGGCCCGCGGGTACGCGGCCGATGTCGAGGAGACCTGGGAGGGCGTCGCCTCCATCGCCGCCCCCATCCACGACCGGCGACGCATGCCCGTCGGGGCGGTCGGCATCACCGGCGCCGTGGAGCGGCTGTGCCGCGAGGGCGGCGAGCTGCGCCCCGAACTGATCGCGGCCGTACGGGACTGCGCCCGCGCGGTGTCGCGGGACCTGGGCGCGGCACGGTTCTGACGGCTCTGCCCGTCGGCACGGCGAAGGCCGGGACACCGGAGGTGTCCCGGCCTTCGCCGTGCCGACGCACGTCAGGCGTCCGGACGGGATACCGCGGCAGCCTCCCCGGACTGGCAGGCCGTTCGAACAGTAACGATCGCGCTTCCCATCACACAGCTCTTGACTCACCTGTGACGCCGGAGCGAGACTCCCGTCCATCGGTCGACATTGTCGAACACCTACCGGCAACACGCGCTAGGGTGTGACAGCGCCACGGGCCGAACTCTCTTTCCCCTGGACGAAGGACAAAGGAGTCGCGGGTGTCCAGCTCCGACATCTTCATCGGCGAGACCATCGGTACCGCCATACTCATCCTGCTCGGCGGTGGCGTCTGCGCGGCCGTCACGCTGAAGGCCTCCAAGGCCCGTAACGCCGGTTGGCTCGCCATCACCTTCGGGTGGGGTTTTGCCGTTCTGACGGCCGTCTACACCTCCGCGCCGCTCTCCGGCGCCCACCTGAACCCGGCCGTGACCCTCGCGCTCGCGCTGAAGAAGGACGGCATCGAGTGGAGTGACGTCCCCGTGTACTGGGGCGGGCAGTTGCTCGGCGCCATGATCGGTGCCGCTCTGGTCTGGGTCGCCTATTACGGCCAGTTCCACGCCCACCTCACCGACCGGGAGATCGTGGGCCAGCCGGCGAAGGCCGCCAAGACCAAGTCCGTCGAGGCCCGGGAGGCCGCCGCCGGCCCCGTGCTCGGCGTCTTCTCCACCGGCCCCGAGGTCCGCGTCGCGTGGCAGAACATCGCCACCGAGGTCCTCGGCACCATCATCCTGGTCCTGGCGGTCCTCACCCAGGGCCTGAACGGCGAGGGCAAGGGTCTCGGCACGCTCGGCGCCCTGGTCACCGCGCTCGTCGTGGTCTCGATCGGTCTGTCCCTCGGCGGCCCGACCGGCTATGCGATCAACCCGGCCCGTGACCTCGGCCCGCGTATCGTCCACGCCCTTCTGCCCCTGCCCAACAAGGGGGGCTCCGACTGGGGCTACGCCTGGGTCCCGGTGGTCGGTCCCCTGCTCGGCGCCGCTGTCGCCGCAGGCATCTACAACGTCGCGTTCGCCTAGGAGCAGCGCGCCGCCGACTCCGAAAGCCGCGTGATGTGGAAGCCACGTGAAGTGGAAGCCACGTGAAGTGGAAGCCATGTGATGCCGAAGCCATGTGATGCCGAAGCCATGTGATTTCGCGAAACGCTCAGCACGCGCCGTACGTACAGCCCTTTGACCAGTGAACCTTCAGGAGCACACCGTGAGCGACGCCCACACCGCCGGCCCCTTCATCGCCGCCATCGACCAGGGCACCACCTCCAGCCGCTGCATCGTCTTCGACCGCGACGGGCGCATCGTCTCCGTCGACCAGAAGGAGCACGAGCAGATCTTCCCCAAGCCGGGCTGGGTCGAGCACAACGCCAACGAGATCTGGACCAACGTCCAGGAAGTCGTCGCCGGGGCCATCGAGAAGGCCGGCATCACCCGTGACGACATCAAGGCCATCGGCATCACCAACCAGCGCGAGACCACGCTGCTCTGGGACAAGAACACCGGTGAGCCCGTCCACAACGCCATCGTCTGGCAGGACACCCGCACCGACGCCCTGTGCAAGGAACTCGGCCGCAACGTCGGCCAGGACCGCTTCCGCCGCGAGACCGGTCTGCCGCTGGCCTCCTACTTCGCGGGGCCCAAGGCCCGCTGGCTGCTGGACAACGTCGAGGGTCTGCGGGAGCGCGCCGAGGCCGGCGACATCCTCTTCGGCACCATGGACAGCTGGGTCATCTGGAACCTGACGGGCGGCGTCAACGGCGGCCACCACGTCACCGACGTGACGAACGCGTCCCGCACCCTCCTGATGAACCTGCACACCCTGCAGTGGGACGAGAAGATCGCCGAGTCCATCGGCGTCCCGCTGTCGATGCTCCCGGAGATCCGTTCCTCCGCCGAGGTCTACGGCGAGATCACCGGCGGCAAGCTCGGTGACCTGCTCGGTGGCATCCCGGTCGCGTCCGCGCTCGGGGACCAGCAGGCGGCCCTGTTCGGCCAGACCTGTTTCGCCGAGGGTGAGGCCAAGTCCACGTACGGCACCGGCACCTTCATGCTGATGAACACCGGCGAGAAGATCATCAACTCGTACTCGGGCCTGCTGACCACCGTCGGCTACCGCATCGGCGACCAGGCCCCGGTGTACGCGCTGGAGGGCTCGATCGCCGTCACCGGTTCGCTGGTGCAGTGGATGCGCGACCAGATGGGTCTCATCTCCACGGCCGCCGAGATCGAGACGCTGGCGCTCTCGGTCGAGGACAACGGCGGCGCGTACTTCGTACCGGCCTTCTCCGGTCTGTTCGCCCCGTACTGGCGCTCCGACGCCCGCGGTGTGATCGCCGGTCTCACCCGGTACGTCACCAAGGCGCACCTCGCGCGCGCCGTCCTGGAGGCCACCGCCTGGCAGACCCGTGAGATCACGGACGCCATGACCAAGGACTCGGGCGTCGAGCTCGCGGCCCTCAAGGTCGACGGCGGCATGACCTCCAACAACCTGCTGATGCAGACGCTCTCGGACTTCCTGGACGCCCCCGTGGTGCGCCCGATGGTCGCCGAGACCACCTGCCTCGGCGCCGCCTACGCCGCCGGTCTCGCCGTCGGCTTCTGGACCAACACCGACGACCTGCGCGCCAACTGGCGTCGGGCCGCCGAGTGGACCCCCCGCATGGACGCGGACACCCGCGACCGTGAGTACAAGAGCTGGCTCAAGGCCGTCGAGCGGACCATGGGCTGGCTCGAGGACGAGAGCTGAGCCGAGGGCCCGCCAAGGCTCCGCACGCCGGCTCTGATGAGGAGTAAGAACCCGACATGACCACTCAGTCCACCCTGCAGACCCTGCCTGCCCTGGGGACGCGCCCGGCGTCCGGCTCGAACCCGAGCCGAGCCGAGACCCGGGAACAGCTCTCCAAGGCGTCGTACGACCTTCTCGTGATCGGCGGCGGCATCCTGGGCATCTCCACCGCCTGGCACGCCGCGCAGTCCGGGCTCAGGGTGGCGCTGGTCGACTCCGGCGACTTCGCCGGTGCCACCTCCTCCGCCTCCTCCAAGCTGCTCCACGGGGGTTTGCGCTATCTGCAGACCGGCGCGGTGAAGCTGGTGGCGGAGAACCACTTCGAGCGCCGTGCGGTCTCCCGCCAGGTGGCCCCCCACCTGGCGAACCCGCTCACGTTCTACCTCCCCGTGTACAAGGGCGGGCCGCACGGCGCGGCGAAGCTCGGGGCGGGCGTCTTCGCCTACTCCGCGCTGTCGGCGTTCGGCGACGGCGTGGGGCACCTCCTGTCCCCCGCCAAGGCGGCGCAGGACGTGCCAGAGCTGCGCACCGACAACCTCAAGGCCGTGGCCGTGTACGGCGACGACCAGATGAACGACTCCCGGATGGCGCTGATGACGGTCCGCGCGGCCGTCGACTCCGGCGCCGTCGTCCTCAACCACGCCGAGGTCACCGGGCTGCGTTTCACCAAGGGCCGGGTGACCGGTGCCGAGCTGCGTGACCGGCTCTCCGGTGACGAGTTCGGGGTCGGCGCGCGGCTGGTGCTCAACGCGACCGGGCCCTGGGTCGACCACCTGCGCAGGATGGAGGACCCGAACGCGGCGCCGTCCATCCGTCTGTCCAAGGGCGCGCACCTGGTGCTGAAGCGGACGGCTCCGTGGAAGGCCGCGCTCGCCACCCCCATCGACAAGTACCGCATCACCTTCGCCCTCCCCTGGGAGGACATGCTGCTGCTCGGCACGACCGACGAGGCGTACGAGGGCGACCCGGCGGACGTCGCGGTCAACGACAGGGACATCTCCCAGATCCTGGACGAGGCCGCGTACTCGATCCGGGACCAGCAGCTCGACCGTGATCTGATCACCTATGCCTTCGCGGGTCTGCGGGTGCTGCCGGGCGGGCCCGGCGACACGGCCAAGGCCAAGCGCGAGACTGTCGTGACCGAGGGCCGGGGCGGCATGCTGTCGGTGGCCGGCGGCAAGTGGACGACCTTCCGGCACATCGGCCGCACGATCATGAAGAAGCTTCAGGCGCTGCCCGGCCACCCGCTGGGCGAGGACTTCGAGCCGGTCGCCTCGCTGCCCAAGAAGCTGCCGCTGCCGGGTGTCGCCAACCCGCGCGCGGTCGCCCACCGGCTCCTCGTCGACCGTCCGGCGCCCGGTCCCCGCATGGGCGCCGACACCGCGCGGCACCTGGCCACGCACTACGGCTCGCTGGCCTTCGACATCGCCCGCCTCGCCAACGAGAACCCCGAGTTGGGTGAGCGCGTCCACCCCGACGCCCCCGAGATCTGGGCCCAGGTCGTCTACGCCCGTGACACCGAGTGGGCCGAGACCGCCGACGACGTGCTGCGCCGCCGGACCACCCTGACGATACGGGGGCTCGCGACGGACGAGGTCCGTGCGAAGGTCCAGGACCTGCTCGACAAGAAGTGACCGGCCCGGCGGGGCGGCGCCGTCCGACGGCTCCGCCCCGCCCGCGCGTCCGGGTGTCGGCGCCCGGTGTTTTCATGGGCGCATGAACAACGATCAAGCCGCCCCCGAGGTCCTCGCGGCGCTGCGCGCGGCGTTCACCGTGGACGACGGAGGTGAGTCGGCGCTCGGCTGGGACGCCGTACGCGCCTTCGAGGCGGAGCACGGGGTGGAACTGCCCGAGCCCTACCGGTCGTTCGTGGCGGAGATATCGGACGGCTCGTTCCAGGGCCCGCCGGAGTACGGCCTCGTGGGGCTGGCCGAGCTGCCCTGCGACTGGGGCGACGACGGGGAGACGCGGGATCTCGGTCGGCCGTTCCCCCTCACCGAGGAGTGGGCGTGGGAGGAGGACGACGGTCCGCACGAGGACCGCGACGCCACCGTCGAGCAGGTCTTCGACCACGGGTCGATCGTGCTGGGCACGGACGGGTGCGCGATGAACTGGCACCTCGTGGTCACCGGCCCCCACCGCGGGCACATCTGGCATGTCACGGATGTGGGCGCCATGCCCTTCGGCGCCGAGTTCGGCCATACGACGTCCGCGTCCGGCTTCGCCGGCTGGGTGGCGCACTGGGCGGCCGGGAAGGACTGGTTCGACGCGGTGTGACGGCGAGAAAGGCGACCTCGACCGCGCCGGCGCTCTGGCCTGATAGAGCCGCCATAATGGCTTGATACATCGGATGTCTGAGGGACAGGGAGGGTTCGCTCATGGCGGTCACCGACGAGGCGATCGAGAAGATCAAGAGCATGATCGTCTCGGGCGCGCTGCGCCCCGGCGACCGGCTCCCCAAGGAGAGCGAGCTGGCCGCCGATCTGGGGCTGTCCCGCAACTCCCTGCGCGAGGCGGTACGCGCCCTGTCACTGATCCGGATCCTGGACGTACGGCAGGGCGACGGTACCTATGTCACCAGCCTCGATCCCCAAGTCCTGCTGGAGGCGCTGAGTTTCGTCGTCGACTTCCATCGCGACGACACGGTCCTGGAGTTCTTCGCCGTACGCCGCATCCTGGAACCGGCGGCGACCGCGATGGCGGCCCTGCGGATCAGCGAGCAGCAACTGGACGCGCTGAGTGCCCAGTTGGACAGGCTCGGCACCAGTCCTTCGGTGGAGGAGCTGGTCGCCTGCGATCTTGAGTTCCACCGGGGCATCGTGCAGACCTCCGGGAACTCCGTGCTGTGTTCGCTTCTCGACGGCCTGTCGGGGCCGACGACCCGGGCCCGTGTCTGGCGGGGGCTGACCCAGGAGGACGCCGTCAGCCGGACGCTGCACGAACACCGCGCCATCCTGGCCGCCCTCCGCGACCGCGACGCGGACGCCGCGCGCTCCTGGGCCACGGTGCACATCGCGAGCGTGGAGCAGTGGCTGCGCTCATCGCTGTGAGAAGTTGATCATTTCCGGTCTCGACGGGCCGACGCGTGTTCGAGCCGTGCGATCGGGGCAGTGATCCGTTCACTCCCCCGTGCAAGGGGGCTGCGGAGGCCCCCTCGGCACGCCGTAAGGTTGGGGCGTACGAGAGGGCACGTCGGAAGGAGGCGCTGGGTGATCGAGCTGGAGGGGGTTCCCGAGCTGATCGACCCAGTGATGGTGGCCGCGTTCGAAGGCTGGAACGACGCCGGCGACGCCGCCTCCACCGCGGTCGCGCACCTGGACAGGGAATGGAAGGGCGAGGTGTTCGCGGCGCTGGACGCCGAGGACTACTACGACTTCCAGGTGAACCGCCCCACGGTGTGGCTGGACGGCGGGGTACGGAAGATCACCTGGCCGACGACGAGGTTGTCGGTGGTCAGGGTCGGTGGCGACAAGCCCCGTGATCTCGTGCTCGTCCGGGGTATCGAGCCGTCGATGCGCTGGCGCTCGTTCTGCAACGAGCTGTTGGGCTTCGCCCATGAGCTGGGTGTGGAGCTGGTGGTCGTCCTGGGCGCGCTGCTCGGTGACACCCCGCACACGCGTCCGGTCCCGGTCAGCGGGGTCACGTCCGACCCGGACCTGGCCCAGCGGATGGATCTGGAGGAGACCAAGTACGAGGGGCCCACGGGCATCGTCGGCATCCTCCAGGAGGCCTGCACGCACGCGGGCGTCCCGGCGGTCTCGCTCTGGGCCGCGGTACCGCACTACGTGTCCCAGCCGCCGAACCCGAAGGCGACGCTGGCCCTCCTGAACCGCCTGGAGGACCTGATCGACGTGCGTATCCCGCTGGGCGAGCTGCCCGAGGACGCGCGTGCCTGGCAGGTCGGCGTCGACCAGTTGGCCGCCGAGGACAGCGAGGTCGCTGAGTACGTGCAGACGCTGGAGGAGGCACGGGACACGGCGGAGCTGCCGGAGGCGTCGGGCGAGGCGATCGCGCGCGAGTTCGAGCGCTATCTGCGGCGGCGCGACGGGGGTGGCCCCGCCGGCGGCCCCACCGGTCCGGCCGGAGGGCATGCCACGGCCGACGGGGGTGACCTGGGGTCGGGTACGTGGAATCCCAAGGACAACCCCGGTGGGCGGACTCGACCGCCGAAGCCGCAGCGGCCCGAGACCGAGGGTGAGGATTCGTCGGAGGACTGAGTTCCGGCGTCTCGGAGAGCGGTTGCGGGTCCGTGGTGGCTGTCGCGCGGTTCCCCGCGCCCCTTCTGGGCGCGGGGCGTGCGCCGGCGGTTACATGACGCTCCTCTTCACTGCCACCACCGTGTACGCCGTGTCCGGTGTCGGGGTCGTCGTGAAGCGGGCGTTGGGCAGGTAGAGGCGGTTGTTGTAGGCCGCCACCGTCGTCGGGACGTCGAACGCGAAGTCCGTGAGGCGGTCCTCGAAGATCCCGCTGCGGCCGTCCTCGGCCAGCTTGAACACGTCGATCGCGTTCTGGCGGTTCTGGACCACGTACAGGCGCTGTCCGAGCAGGAGCAGCCCGTCGCCGTTGGTGAGGGGGGCCGCGTCACCGAGATCGACCAGCTTGGTGATCCCGGTCCTCGGGTCGACCCGGTGGAGGCCTCCGGCGCCGGACTGGACGACCAGCAGTGCCTTGCCGTCCGGGGTGCGAGTGATGCCGTTGGCGTTGACGACCTCGCCGGGGGCCTGGGTCCAGTCGCCGCTCAGCGTGACCGTGACGATCTCGTCCTGGGCCGGCAGCGAGCCCTGGCGGCCCAGTGGCAAGGCGTACAGGGCCGGCTGGAACGAGTCGGTGAACCAGGCGGCGCGCGGGGTGAGGAAGACGTCGTTGACGAAGGTGGGCGTCTTCGTGGTGAGCGTGTACGAGGCGATGATCCCGCCGGTGCGCGTGTCCACCACGCGGGCGCCCTGACCGCGCCCGGCGATGAACAGCCGCCCACGGTCGTCGAGTTTGAGCCCGACGGAGGGCGTGCCGGGGCCCGCCGAGATGATGCCGCCCTTGCCGGTGCGCAGATCGGCGCGGTAGATCGAGCCGTCGCCGAGGGAGCCCAGGTAGGCGTACGGGCCGTCGCCGATGGTGATGCCCTCGGGGCGGAAGCCGTCCGGCAGCGGGATGACGTCGGGCCAGGTGTCCCCGGTCGCCGAGGCGGTCGCGGCCGAGGAGCCGACGACCAGCGCGCCCGCGGTGGCGGCCGTGGTCGTGAGCAGTCTTCGCCGACTGAGGTGACGTGCGGACGAGGGTTGCGGGGGTGCCACGGTTCGTCCCTTCCACGAAGGAACCGGCGGCTGGCCGGTCCGGCTGCACTGACGTCTGTCACCCCATCACATGCGGACCCGCCTTGCAGCCTGTCGACGAGCGATCAACACGGGAACGACAGGGCCTCGACAGCCCCCGGACAGCTCCCGCGGATTGCGGTGGGCCTTCCGTTTCCGAAGGGATGGCGTGCTTCACGCCGAAGCCAGGGGGCGCCCCCTCCGCGCTGGAGGGGGCGCCCCACTACTCATGTGTCGCCTCTGCAGAGTCGTTACTTCACAGAGCCACGCCCAGGAGCGCGTCCACTGCACGCGACACGACACCCGGCGCGGCCTCGTCCGTGCCGCCCCGCTCCTGCTGGAGCGCGGCCCAACGGTCGACCGCGGCGAGGGCGGTGGGCGCGTCCAGGTCGTTCGCGAGAGCTTCCCGGATCTCCTCGATCAGGGCCTCGGCGGGCGGTCCGTCGGGCCGGGAGACGGCGGCACGCCACCGGCCGAGGCGGGCGACGGCGTCCTGGAGCACCTGGTCCGTCCACTCCCAGTCGGCCCGGTAGTGGTGTGCGAGGAGCGCGAGTCGTATGGCGGCCGGGTCGACGCCGTCGCGGCGCAGCTTGGAGACGAAGACCAGGTTGCCCTTGGACTTCGACATCTTCTCGCCGTCCAACGCGACCATGCCGGCGTGGACGTACGCCTTGGCCATGGGGAACTCGCCGGTCAGCGCCTGCGCGTGGGAGGCGCCCATCTCGTGGTGCGGGAAGGCGAGGTCGGAGCCGCCGCCCTGCACGTCGAAGCCCATGCCCAGGTGGTCGAGGGCGATGGCGACGCACTCGATGTGCCATCCGGGCCGGCCGCGTCCGAGGGAGCCGCCGTCCCAACTGGGCTCGCCCTCCCGCGCCGCCATCCAGAGCATCGGGTCGAGGGGGTTCTTCTTGCCGGGGCGGTCCGGGTCGCCGCCGCGCTCGGCGGAGAGCAGCCGCATCGCGGTGGCGTCGAGGCCCGATACCTTGCCGAAGTCGGGGTCGGACTCGACGGAGAAGTAGATGTCGCCTTCGAGTTCGTACGCGGCACCGGAGTCCCGGAGCCGCTCGACGAGCGGAACGATTCCGGGGATGGCCTCGACCGCGCCGACGTAGTGCCGCGGTGGGAGCATCCGCAGGGCGGTCATGTCCTCACGGAAGAGGGCGGTCTCCTTCTCGGCGAGGGCCACCCAGTCGATGTCGTCGCGGGCGGCCCGCTCCAGCAGGGGGTCGTCGACGTCCGTCACGTTCTGGACGTAGTGAACCTGCCGCTTGGTGTCGAGCCACACGCGCTGTACGAGGTCGAACGCGTTGTAGGTCGCCGCGTGACCCATGTGGGTCGCGTCGTACGGGGTGATGCCGCAGACGTAGATACGGGCGACGGGACCGGGGTCGAGGGTGATGAGCCCATCGGTCGCGGTGTCGTGGATCCGAAGGTCGCGGCCCTTGCCGGGCAGGGCGGGGACCTCAGAAGCGGGCCAGGCATGCATGCCACGAGCCTAACCCGATCGCCGCGCGGCCAATCCGGGTGCCTGGTGACTCGGGGGTACGCCTCGTTGTGCGACTGCGGCTGGTACGTGGCTGATCGCGCGGTTCCCCGCGCCCTGACGGGGCGCGGCTTGTGCTGTCCGGCCGCGGGCAGCCGTGCCGCCGGGGCGGAGCGGAGCCGTCAGACCGGCGGCCAAGGGATGGCCGGCCACTCCCCGCTCGGCTCGGGGTGCCGTCCGCTCTTCAGCAGCGCGACAACCCGCTCCCTCGTGGCGTCCAGCTCCGCCACCGTGATCAACCGCGACAGCTTCACCGCCAGCGCCCCGCCCTCACCGAGCGCGTCCCGCAGCCGCTCCAGGACGCCCACGGCCTCCTCCGTGAGCGGCTCCCCCGCCCAGCCCCACAGCAGCGTGCGCAGCTTGTTCTCGACGTTGAAGGTCACGCCGTGGTCGATGCCGTAGAGCCGCCCCTCGGCGGCGGGCAGGAGGTGCCCGCCCTTGCGGTCGGCGTTGTTGACGACCGCGTCGAGCACGGCGAGCCGTCGCAGCCGCGCGTCGTCGGCGTGTACGAGCAGCGCCGTCCTGCCCTCCCCCACCTCCGCGAAACCGACGGCCTTCCAGCCCTCCCCGGCCTCCTCCTCGTCCACGAGGGCGAGCAGCTCGGCCCCGGCCACGCCCTCGATCCACAGCTGGCACATGCCCTCGCCGTACGGCCCGTCCCGTAGCACGGTGGGCGGTACGAGCCCCCACCCCGTCGCCTCGGACACCTCGTACGCGGCGACCTCCCGCTGCGCGAGCGTCCCGTCGGGGAAGTCCCACAGGGGCCGCTCCCCGGCGACGGGCTTGTAGACGCAGGCGGCCTCCCGGCCCTCGTGCGAGACCGTGCAGTACAGCACCGCGTTGGACGCCTCGCGCACCTGTCCGCGCACGGTCAGCTCGCCCTCGGCCAGCAGCCTGACCGACGGCTCGGCCGGCGGGGCGGGCGACGACTCGGCGGAGGAGGTCACGCCCCGCGCCGGTATCCGTTCTGGCGCGGACATACGTGTCCCTCCGGATCGAGCGGCAGGCTGCACAGCGGGCACGGCGGGCGCCCCGCGTTGACGACGTCCAGGGCGCGCTTGGCGAAGGCACGGGCCTGGGCGCCGGTGAGGCGGACGCGGAGCATCGGCGGGCCGTTCTCCTCGTCCTGGAGCATCCGCTCCTCCGCCTCGGCCAGGTCCTCCTCGGAGTCGGCGTCCAGCTCCACCAGGGCCTGGGCCTCGACGATCATGCGCTCTTCGTCGCCGTCCCAGGCCAGCGCCATGGTGCCGACCCGGAACTCCTCCTCGATGGGCGTCTCCAGCGGTGCCGTGTCCGACACCTCGGTAGGCGTGACGGCCGGCACCGCGGCGCTGCCGCCGCTGCGCCGTACGACCTCGTCGAGCAGTTCGTCCATACGCTCGGCCAGTGCGGCGACCTGGGTCTTCTCCAGGGCCACGCTGGTGACACGAGGCCCGGAGGAGGCCTGCAGGAAGAAGGTCCGGCGCCCGGGCAGCCCGACCGTACCGGCCACGAAGCGGTCCGGGGGGTCGTAGAGGAACACCTGACGGGACACGTCCTGTCTCCATTGGAATCGACGTCGGGACCGGCCGCGTCGGCTGCTGACTTCCTCAGCGCCGCCGTGACCGCTTCACCCTACTGCGGTTGACGATCACGGTGCTCCCGCACCGCCCCCGACGGTCGCGTCACCGCTCGGGGGTTCCTCGCGCGGCGCCAGGGACGACAAGTCCCCGGTGTCGCCGAGGCGGACGAGAAAGGGCCTGAGTCGGGTGTAACGGATCGCGGTGATGGAACACGGTTCGACAGAGATCCGCTGGAAGAGGTCCAGATGAAGTCCGAGTGCGTCCGCGACGAGCGACTTGATGATGTCGCCGTGCGAGCACATCAGATACACGGCGTCGGCCCCGTGCTCCCGCTCCACGCGTGCGTTCCACTCCCGGACCGCCTCCGCGGCCCGGTGCTGCATGGCCCGCATCGACTCCCCGCCGGGGAACGCCGCCGCCGTCGGATGGGTCTGCACGACCTCCATCAGCGGCTCGTCGGCCAGTTCGGCGAGCTTGCGGCCGGACCAGTCGCCGTAGTGGCACTCGCCGATGCGGTCGTCGGTGTGCGGGCCGAGTTCGGGTCGGGCTTCGAGGAGTGGCCGGATCGTCTCCTGGCAGCGCTGGAGCGGGCTGGTGACGACCTCGGCGATCGGCAGCCCGGCGAGGCGGCCGGGGAGGGCCGCGGCCTGCGCGGCGCCTCGCTCGTCGAGCGCGACCCCGGGCGTCCACCCGGCGAGCACTCCCTCGGTGTTGGCGGTGGAACGTCCGTGCCGGACGAGGATCAACGTGGGCATGCGGCCCAGCGTAGGCGCTCCGGCGGGTGCGCGGGACCGCGTTGCAGGTCGCCTGTGAGTCCGTCGTGGCTGGTCGCGCAGTTCCCCGCGCCCCTTTCGGGGCGTTGCGCACGCGACCGGCTTCGCCCGACCCTGCTGAACACCCGCCGCGAGACATCGCCCGGCCGTGAAAGGAACTCCCCGTGATCGTCGACTGCGCCGTCTACCGCGACGGGCACCGCGCCGAGGGGCCCGACGACCTCTCCGACGCACTGGCCGCCGCCCGTGCCTCGGGCGGCTTCGTGTGGATCGGTCTGCACGAGCCGACGGAGAAGGAGTTCGCTCTGGTCACCGAGGAGTTCGCGCTGCACCCGCTGGCCGTCGAGGACGCGCTGAAGGCGCACCAGCGGCCCAAGCTGGAGGTGTACGACGACTCGCTGTTCATGGTCCTCAAGCCGGTCGTGTACGAGCCGGACAGTGACACGGTGAGCAGCGGCGAGGTCATGGTCTTCCTCGGACACGCCTTCGTCGTGACCGTCCGCCACGGCGAGGGCTCCCCCCTGGGCGTCGTACGCCGCCGTCTGGAGCGGGAGCCCGAACTGCTCGGCAAGGGGCCCACGTCGGTGCTGTACGCGATCACCGACGCGACCGTGGACCACTACCTGGACGTGGCGACGGAACTCCAGACCGACCTGGAGGAACTGGAGGCGGAGGTCTTCTCCCCCGACGCCGGCGGCTCCCGCAACACGGCCTCCCGGATCTACACCTTCAAACGCCAGGTCCTGGAGTTCCGCCGGGCCACCGGCCCGCTCGCCGCGCCGCTCGTCCGGCTCTCGGGCACGGGCAACCCCGGCACCGCGGTGCCCTTCGTCGACGAGACGGCCCAGCCCTTCTTCCGTGACGTCAGCGACCACCTCACGCGGGTCAACGAGTCCGTCGAGGGTCTGGACCGGCTGGTCTCCGACATCCTCAACGCGCATCTGGCGCAGATGAGCGTCCGCCAGAACGACGACATGCGGAAGATCTCCGCCTGGGCCGCGATGGCCGCGATCCCCACCATGGCGGCCGGCGTCTACGGCATGAACTTCGAGCACATGCCCGAACTGCGCTGGGGGTGGTCGTACCCGGTGCTCATGGCGCTGATGGCCGTGACGGAGATCCTGGTGTACCGGCTCTTCAAGCGCCGGGGCTGGCTGTAGCGTCTACCGCACGCGCACATGGGGAGCGTCCACGCCCACGCGCGCGTGCGGGTTTCGGGTGCAGGTGCAGGTGCAGGTGCAGGTGCCACCGGTGTCTCAGGTGAACTCGGGTGCCGCCGTGGCCGGTCCACCCAGTGCGTCGCGGCGTTCGGGCATCTCCAGCGTGACCATGCGGCGCCAGCCGAGGGCCCGCTCGTAGGCGTACACGGCGCGGATGCCGGCGGCGAGGACGGCCGCCTTGGCCTTCGGCCAGCCCAGGATGCGCCCCATGCGGTCCATCACGGCGAGGCTGACGTCCCGGTGGACGGCGATCTCGGCGAGGGCACATTCGCGGAGCGTTCGCTGGATGAGCCGTCCGTGTCCGGCGGCCGCGTAGCGCAGCAGTTCCTCGTGGGTGTAGGCCAGGTGGTTGTCCTCGTCGTCGGAGATCATCCGGACGGCCTTGCCGATCTCGGGGTGGTGCGCGAAGTGCTTGCGGAGCATCACCATCTGGTCGGCGGCGCGCTGTTCGGTGACCCGGCTGTGGGACAGGTAGACGATGATGTCCCGCACCGTAAGGGGCTGGTCGGCCTTGAGTTTCTCGTGGGCGAGGCCGATGCCGCCGCGTTCCAGGAGCATGGTGTAGTCGGTCTCGGGCGGAACCTCCACGGGTTGGAGGCCACGCTTCTTCATGAGGGCGTTGAAGATCCGCCCGTGCTTGTCCTCGTCGGCGCCGTGGCGGGTGATCTTGGGTGCGAGTGCGCGCTCGCTCGGTGGGACGAGCGCGGCGATGCGCGCGTTCTCCCAGCCGCCCTGGCTCTCGCCACTGGCGGCGATGGAGCAGAACAGTCGGAACGACTCGTCGTTGTCGACGATCTCCTGGAACAGACTCTTGGCCGAAAGCATCTGAGGCACCTCTCCGCAGGGGTCCTGGCACGGGTCCTGCAGAAAACGAGTCAAATGGGGTACCAGCAACCGGGCAACACCTGTGTCGGACAAATCCGCCGAACGAAGGACAGCGGGGCGGCGCGGGCGCGTAACCGAGTGGGCGGTCCCGCGTTGTCTCCGTGACGGCCGTGGCGGGGAAGACCCCCGAGCCCCCACCACGGCCGTGGCGCTTTCCGGTTCCGCCGTTCGGCTGTTTCGCGCTCTCTGGGACGGTTCCGCCGTCCGGGTTACGCGAGCCCGGCCAGCTCCATGGCCTTGGAACCGGCCCGGAGCGAGGCGATCCGCTCGTCCAGAGTGAAGCCGGCCGGGGCCAGGGTGAGGGTGGTGACCCCGGCCGCGGCATAGGCCTGCATCCGGTCGGCGATGCGCTCCACGGATCCGAGCAGCGTCGTCCGGTCGATCAGCTCGTGCGGGATGGCGGCGGCGGCACCGGCCTTGTCACCGGCCAGGTACTTGTCCTGGATCTCGGCGGCCTCCTTCTCGTAACCCATGCGCCGGGCGAGCTGGTTGTAGAAGTTCTGCTTGCGGCTGCCCATGCCGCCGACGTACAGCGCGGTGTACGGACGGAAGGTGTCGGCGAGCGTCGTGACGTCCTTGTCGTCACCTACGGCCAGGGGCAACGTGGGGCAGATGTCGAACCCGTCGAGGGTCTTGCCCGCCTTCTCGCGCCCGGCGCGCAGGTACTTGACGGCGGTGTCCTCCAGGTGCGCGGCCGAGGGGAAGATCAGCAGGGCGCCGTCGGCGATCTCTCCGGTCTGCTCCAGGTTCTTGGGGCCGATCGCGGCGATGTACAGCGGGATGTGCTCACGCGTGGGGTGCACGGTCAGCTTCAGGGGCTTGCCGGGGCCGCCGGGCAGCGGCAGCGTCCAGTGCTCGCCCTCGTGCGACAGGCGCTCGCGGGTCATCGCCTTGCGGACGATCTCCACGTACTCGCGGGTGCGGGCCAGCGGCTTGTCGAACTTGACCCCGTACCAGCCCTCGGAGACCTGCGGGCCGGAGACACCGAGGCCGAGCCGGAAGCGCCCGCCGGAGAGCGAGTCCAGTGTCGCGGCGGTCATCGCGGTCATCGCCGGCTGCCGGGCCGGGATCTGGAAGATGGCCGACCCCACGTCGATGCGGTCGGTCTTGGCGGCGACCCAGCTCAGCACGGTGGCGGCGTCCGAGCCGTACGCCTCCGCCGCCCAGCAGACCGCGTACCCGAGCCGGTCGGCTTCCTGGGCCACGGCCAGGTTGTCCGCGTCCATTCCGGCGCCCCAGTAGCCGAGGTTGATCCCGAGCTTCATATAGACCAGCCTTCCCCTTACCGATCAGTAACGTCCCTTGTGCGCCGACCATACCGGGCGGTGGCGCGTCAGGGCTCGGGAGGCGGGAGTCGTACGGCGGGTGCGGGTGGGTGGGGGCCGGACGCAGACGACGAACTCACCCTGTGGAAATCGGTCATCCACAGGGTGCCCACGCCACGAACCCTGGCCAGTAATGTCGGCGTTCATGGAGCAGAGGCATCTCGGCCGTACCGGCCTGCGAGTGTCCCGGATCGGGCTCGGCACCCTGACGTGGGGCCGCGACACGGACGAGCATGACGCCGCGGACATGTTGAAGGTGTTCTGGGAGGCGGGTGGCACCCTCGTCGACACGGCGGACGTGTACGGGGACGGGGAAGCCGAGTATCTGCTGGGCCAGCTGATGGACGGGCTCGTGCCCCGGCGTGACCTGGTCATCTCCACCAAGGCCGGCAGCGTCCCGGACCCCGAGCGCCGTTTCGACGGCTCCCGGGGCCATCTGCTCGCCGCCCTGGACGCCTCCCTCGCCCGCCTCGGCACGGACTACGTCGACCTCTGGCACATCCACGCCCACGACCCCGAAACCCCGTTGGACGAAACACTCCAGGCCCTCGATCTGGCCGTCAGCAGTGGCCGGGCCCGTTACGTCGGGGTCTCCAACTTCTGCGGCTGGCAGCTCGCGAAAGCGGCCACCTGGCAGCTCGCGGCCCCGGGCATACGCACCCGCCTGGCCGGTACGCAGTTGGAGTACTCCCTGCTGCAACGCGGCGTCGAGCGCGAGGTACTGCCCGCCGCGCTGGACCTCGGCATCGGGCTGCTGCCGTCCTCGCCGCTGGGCCGGGGGGTGCTGACCGCCAAGTACCGCCACATCACGCCCCCGGACTCGCGGGGCGGCTCGGAGCACATGGCACCGTTCGTCGCGCCCTACCTCGACGAGACGGCGACCAGCATCGTGGACGCGGTGCAGACCGCGGCGGACGGCCTCGCCGTGACCCCGCTCCAGGTGGCCCTCGCCTGGGTGCGCGACCGGCCCGGCGTGGCCGCGCCCATCGTGGGCGCGCGCAACGCGCTGCAGCTCACGGGGGCACTGTCAGTGGAGACGCTTAGTCTGCCTGAGGAGATCTGCCGGGCTCTCGACGATGTGTCGGCGCCCGTGCACCGCTATCCCGATCACGACTGGAGCACGCTGTGAGCACGGAGCCCGCGACCACGGGGAAGGACGAGCCGGAGGGACGGGGCGACGGGACACCGGAGGGCGTGCCCGCGGCCGAGGGTGGGACCGACGCCGGCGTCGGCGACACCGGTGCCGTCGCCGCGGGCGACGACTCCTCGTCGGCGGCGGACGCTGAGCCGAAGGGGGCCACCGAGACGGAGGCCACCGAAGCGACGCCCGAAGCCTCTGAGGCACAGGCCGAGTTGGCGGCGCAGCGGCTGGAGCGGGAGCGGATCGAGCGGCGGAAGGCGGAGAAGAAGGCGCCGATCGCGAGCGGGACCAAACTCAGCGGTTCGGCCGCCGATCTGCTGGCCGCCGTACGGGCCGTGGAGGGCGGGCAGAAGCCCCCGGCGACCGTGTTCGGCGAGGCGGAGCCCGCTCCGCGTCGGCCCGCGCCGGAGCCGGTGCGCCGGCCGCAGCCGGTGGCTCCCGCGGCCGGCGCGTCAGCTCCCTCGGGCGAGACGGTCGAGGGCGTGCGCGCGGTACTGACCGAGGGCGGCGCCCCCGAGGCGCTGGTGCCGCAGGTCGCCGAAGTGCTCGGTGAGGGCGCGGGCGCTCGACTGCGCGAGGATCCCTGGCAGCTGCTGCGGGTTCCCGGGGTGCGGCCGGAGCAGGCCGACGGGTTCGCGCGGGCGCTGCTCGGCGCGGAGTGCGGCCCGGACGACGAGCGGCGGGGCCGGGCGGTCACGGTGTGGCTCCTGGAGCAGGCGGCCGTCGCCGGGCACACGGCGCTGGAGGCCCCCACGCTCGCCGCCGCGCTCGCCCAGCGGTCGGTGCCCGACCCCGACGAGGCCGTGCAGAGCGCGGTCGCCGAGGGCGAGGCCCTGGTCTTCCAGGACGCGCTCGACGACGTCCCAGCCGCGACACGGTCCACGCCCCCTTCCGTCGCGGGGGCCGCCGACTCCGACGCGGATGACGAGGAGACGGACGAGGAGGAAGCGGACGAGGAGGAGCGCCCGGTCCGGGTCCTCATCGGCCTGGAGCGTTACGCACTGGCCGAGGAGAGCCTCGCCGACGGGCTCGCCCGCGTCATGAACTCGGTGCCCAAGGAGGATGCGACGGACTGGGCCTCGGCGGCCGCGTCGGCGCCTCGTGCCGCCGCCGAACTGATCCGTGCCGTCGCCGGGCACGGGCTCGTGCTGCACACCGGCGGCGAGGCGGCCGGCGCGGAGCCGGCGACGCTGGTCGCCTCCGCGCGGACGCTCGGGCTGCGGGCGTACGCGGCGGCGCTCGGCGCGGACGGCAGACGTCGGTTCGCGTCCCGTCTGGGCGGCGCCGAGGGCGGGGGCACCGCGGTGACGACCCTCGCCGGGCTGCTGTCCGGCGCCGAGGGGCCCGGCCGGGACGTGGACGGGGCGCTCGACCTCGACCTCCTCGTGGTCCTGGACGCCCCTCAGTTGGACGTCGAGACCGCCGCACTGCTCGCCGAGTCGCTGCCCGACGGGGCCCGACTGGTCCTCAGCGGCGACCCGGGAGTGCTGTGGTCCGCGGGGCCGGGGCGGGTCTTCGCCGATCTCCTCGCCGCCCGCGTCTGCCCCCAGGTCGCCTCCCGGACCCCCGACCCCGGCCCCATCGGCGAACTGGTCTCCGGCATCGGGATCGGCGAGCTGAACCAGGTCGACGCGCCGGGCAAGGAGGTCGTGATCGTGCCGGTGCGGGACGCCGGTGAGGCGGTGCACCGGACCGCACAGCTCGTCGTGGACTCCGTGCCCAGGGCGTTCGGCATTCCCGCCGAACAGGTGCAGGTGATCACCCCCGGCCACGGTGGCGCGGCCGGGACGCGTGCGCTCAACGCCGCGCTGAAAGAACGGCTGAATCCCGGCCCGGGCCGCTTCGGCGGATTCGATCCGGGCGACCGCGTGGCCTACTCCCCCGCGCCGGGGCGTACGAGCCCCGGGCTCGTGGTGGGGGCCGACGCGGAGGGGCTGCACCTGGAGTGCGCGGGCGCGGCCGTCGTCGTGCCGAGGGAGCGGGTCGAGCAGACCGTGCGGCACGGCTGGGCACTGACCGCGCACCAGGCCGTGGGGCACCGGTGGCCGGCGGCGGTCGTGGTGCTGCCGGGTGACGCCGCCCAGGCGTTGTCCCGTCCCTGGGTCTACACGGCCTTCGGGCGGGCCGAGCGGCACCTGTCCGTCGTCCACGGGGTGGAGCAGGCCCTGGCGCGGGCGGTGACCGAAGTACCGGCGAAGGCACGCACGACGCGTCTGCCGGCCCTGTTGAAGGCGCTGGTGCCGTCCGCCGATTGACAGTGCGGCGGGGCAGGAGCCGGGCAGGGCTCGGTTTCGCTCACCGGCGCTGCCCGGGCGCCGCCCGCGGCCGCCCGACGACGGACAGTCCCGAGCCATGAGGCACCGGGCCTGTCAGCGATCCCCGTCCAGGGGTTCCAAGTCGTCCTCGTCCACGTCCCCGTCCTCGTCCTCGTCCTCGTCCTCCTCATCGAGGGCTTCGAGGTCGAGGCGGTCGTCCCTGAGGTCGTCGTCGTCCGCGTCGTCGTCGAAGACCGCGCTGACGTCGAAGCGGCAGACGACCCGCTGCGGATCGACCTGCTCGAAGGGTGCCTCCAGCCACTCACCGGGCTCGGCGCTGTCGTCCGCCGCCGTCACCCACAGCGTGGAGTCGCCCTCCTCGAGGCCGAACTCCTTGTGCCGGGAGGCGATCTCGTCCGGTTCGAACTCCCCGAACAGCAGCCCCAGCGCCCCGTGCACCGTACCGGCCGGACCGTCGGACACAGCCGGCTCCTCGGCCGCCTCCACCCGCTGCGCCTGCGCGAGCAGCCGCTGCGGCTCGGCCACCGTGTAGTCCCGGCGGATCAGCACACTGAGCGCGCTGGGTTCCTCGGGGCCGGTGTAGGGCGGCATGTCCTCGGTGCCGGGGATCTCGAAGGGCGTGACCTCGTCGTAGCGGTCGTAGAGCAGTTCGTCGTACTCCTCGGCGGCCGCGGCCAGCTCGTTGAACGCCTCGTAGACGGCCGGGTCGTCCTCCCCCGACCGGCGTTCGACCGCGGCCAGGTGGCGGTCGAGCGCGGTCTTGACCGCCTCGGCGGCGGCGCGTACCTCGGCAGCGGTGGGCTGCGCAGCATCAGACATAGTGCAGACGCTATCCGTACCGGGCCCCAGCCCGCACAATAGATACCGATGCCGGAATACGAATTTGTCGACGTGTACGTACCGCGCGGGGTATCCCGCAAGGACGCCACACGCCTGCTGACGGACCATGCCGAGTACGGACACTGGGAGTTGGACCGACTGAGCCTGATGCGTGATGGCAGCCGCAGGGTGCGGTTGCGCCGACGGATCATCCGCCAGGTGCGCGCCACGTGGTGAGTGGGCGGATCGCAACGGAGCGGGCCCCGCTGGTGCTGGGCCCGCTCCGTTGGTGTCCGCGGGACCCGGTTACAGAGCGGCGGCCCGTGCCTTGCGGTAGATCAGGGCGCCCCCGAGCAGCGTCCCCGCGCCGACCGACAGTGCCAGGCCGAGGGGCACCTCGGCACCGGTCTGGGCGAGCTGTGCGGCGGCGCCGGACCGGGTGACGGTCTGCGTACCCGGGGTGTTGGTGTCACCGCCGGGGGTTTCGCCACCCGGGTCGCCCGGCTTCCCGGGCTGCTGCGGCGACACTCCCTCGCTGTCGGCCGGCGGCTTCTGGTGGCCACCGCCCGGGTGCTCGTGCGCCCCTCCGTCGCCCGAGTTCCCGCAGTCGTCGCCCGTGGTCCCGTTGCCGACACCGATGACGTCGACGGTGTTGCCGCAGGCGTTGACCGGCACATGGACCGGAACCTGGATGTGGTTGCCGGAGGCCACACCCGGGGAGTCGCCGGTGTGGCCGTCGGCCTGGGAGCCGCCGCCGTGCGACGCACCGGAGCCGCCGCCGTGGTGGTAGCC
>NZ_JBIBEN010000007.1:0-151295 GCF_042955065.1 Streptomyces sp. NPDC012510 | reverse complement strand
GTTGCCGACGGCCGTGTTGCCGACGCCGACCACGTTGACGCTGTTGCCGCAGGCGTTGACCGGCACGTTCACCGGAGCCTGGACGACGTTGCCGGAGGCCACACCCGGGGAGTCGCCGGTGTGGCCGTCGGCCTGGGAGCCGCCGCCGTGCGACGCACCGGAGCCGCCGCCGTGGTGGTAGCCGCCTCCGCCGTTGGAGCATTCGTTGCCGACGGCCGTGTTGCCGACGCCGACCACGTTGACGCTGTTGCCGCAGGCGTTGACCGGCACGTTCACCGGAGCCTGGACGACGTTGCCGGAAGCCACACCCGGGGAGTCACCGGCGTGTCCACGGGCCTGGGAACCGTCGTGGGACGAGCCGTGGCCGTGGCCGGCGTGCTTGCCGCCCCCACCGCCGTTGGAACACTTGTTGCCGGCGGCCGGGTTGAGCAGTCCGACCACGTTGACGGTGTTGCCGCAGACGTTGACCTCGGCCTCCACCGGCGCCTGCACGGTGTTGCCGGACAGCACGCCGGGCGAGTTGGTGGCGGAGCCCTGCGCGCCGGAGTCGGCGTGCGCGTAACCGCCCGCCGCGGCGAACACGCCGGACGCGGCCGCCACCGTCATGAGGCCTTTGCGGGTGACCTGTCGCATTACTGAATTACCTGCCTTAGCCCTATGTTCTGATCTTCTGCACCTTGTCGGGAGACCGATCGGCCCCGGAGTGCATGGCGCGCACTCCGGGGCCGACGGTTTTTCAGACCCTCACCGGGTGAGGCACAACGTCACTTGTTGATGCAGGTGTTGCCGAAGGCGGGGTTCAGCAGCCCGATCACCGAGATCGTGTTGCCGCACACGTTCACGGGGACGTGAACCGGCACCTGGACGACGTTGCCGGACGCGACACCCGGGGAGTGGACGGCGGCACCCTGGGCGCCGGCGTCGGCGACGGCCAGACCCGCACCCGCGAGAACCAGACCACCGGTGGCAGCCGCAGTGGCGACGACCTTCTTGAGCATTGTTCCTCCTTGTTGGCAAAGCGACCCCAAGTAGCGAGTCGCATCACCTGTAACGAGGAGGGAGTAATGGAGCTACGAGCTTATGGTCCGATTCACTCGACACGGTCGACCTTCGTACGCGTGGCCGAATAAGTCGGAACGCGATACGGAGGACGTGAATACGTCAGAGCCCCGATACGTCAGGACGCGTCGATGAAACGGTCGAGGACGCGCACGCCGAACTTCAGACCCTCCACCGGCACCCTCTCGTCGACGCCGTGGAACATGCCCGCGAAGTCCAGCTCCGGCGGCAGCTTGAGCGGCGCGAAGCCGAAGCCGCGGATGCCGAGGTCGTCGAAGGACTTGGCGTCCGTACCACCGGAGAGCATGTACGGGACCGCCTTCGCGGCCGGGTCCTCGGCGAGCAGCGCGGACTGCATGGCGTCCACGATCGCTCCGTCGAAGGAGGTCTCCAGCGCCTTGTCGGAGTGCACGTCCTCGCGCCGCACCTTGGGGCCGAGGATCTTGTCGAGGTCGGCGAGGAACTCCTCCTCGAAGCCGGGCAGGAACCGCCCGTCGACGTGCGCGGTGGCCTCGCCCGGGATGACGTTGACCTTGTAGCCGGCACCGAGCTGGGTGGGGTTGGCGGTGTTGCTGAGGGTCGCGCCGATGAGCTTGGCGATGCCGCCGAGCCTGGCGAGGGTGCCCTCCATGTTCTCCGGGTCCAGCTCGATGCCGAGCGCGTCGCCGAGCTCGTCGAGGAAGGCCCGGGTGGTCTTGGTGACCCGCACCGGGAAGGTGTGGCGGCCGAGGCGTGCGACGGCCTCCGACAGCTCCGTGATGGCATTGTCCCGGTGGATCATCGACCCGTGGCCCGCCGTGCCGGCCACGGTGAGCTTCATCCAGTGCATGCCCTTCTCGGCCGTCTGGATCAGATACAGCCGCCGCTGCTCGCTCACGGTGAACGAGAACCCGCCGACCTCGCTGATCGCCTCGGTGACGCCCTCGAAGAGATCGGCGTGGTTCTTGACGAGGTGCTTGGCCCCGTACGTGCCGCCGGCCTCCTCGTCGGCGAGGAAGGCGAGCACGATGTCGCGCGGGGGCTTGCGGCCGCTGCGCAGCCGGTCGCGGACGACCGCCAGCGTCATCGCGTCCATGTCCTTCATGTCGACCGCGCCCCGGCCCCACACACAGCCGTCCGCGACCTCGCCGGAGAACGGGTGGTGGGTCCAGTCCGCGGCGTTGGCCGGTACGACGTCGGTGTGGCCGTGGATGAGCAGCGCCGGCCGGGACGGGTCCTCGCCCTCGATGCGGGCCACCGTGGAGGCGCGGCCCGGGTGCGACTCGAAGATTCTCGGCTCCAGCCCCACCTCGGCGAGCTTCTCGGCGACATATTCCGCGGCCTTGCGCTCCCCCGGCCCCGAGTGGTCGCCGAAGTTGCTGGTGTCGATCTGGATCAGCTCTCGGCAGAGGTCGACGACCTCGTCCTCGCCGGTCACGCGCCTGCCCGTGTCCGTCTCGCTCACGCTGCTTCCTCCCGCTGTCGCTGCTGGTGGTTCCCCCCTCATCCTCCTCCTGCCCCACCGCTCGTCCCAAGACCGGGACCCACTGCTCACAAGCCGTTCACGCCCGGCCGCCCCGGGGACGGGGGTGATCGGGGGCCTCGGAAAGCCTGGTAATGTTTCCTTCGTCGCCGCGAGGGAAACCCCGCACGACAGACACCTTGTCCGGGTGGCGGAATGGCAGACGCGCTAGCTTGAGGTGCTAGTGCCCTTTATCGGGCGTGGGGGTTCAAGTCCCCCCTCGGACACATCGGCGAAGGCCGCGACCAACTGGTCGCGGCCTTCCGGCGTTTCGGGCGACAAAACGTGGGCGACATCTCTCCCGTTCGGCAAAAGACCAGGTCACAGGGTTCAGGTTCACGCCCCCGCGTCGCCCGGTGGATGCCTCCGCTTGGCCGACACGACAGGCCGTAGCCACCCGAGCACTACAGTATTGGGCTTGTTCGGCGCCATGACGGAACATCCCCAGGCAGACCTGGCGGCCCGTCGGTGCCCCCGGCTGGTCCGGGTTCGAGAGGCGAGGATCCGATGGCCGCCGTGTACGAGAGTCCCGACCTGGCGCTGCTCGACGGAGAGCTGACCGAGGGATTCGACGGGTCGGCGCGCTTCACCGCCGGTCCGGCCGCCTCGCCGCGCACGCTCGTGGACGTCTTCGAGGCGTCCGTGCGGTCGTATCCGGACGAGCCCGCGCTGGACGACGGAAAGCGGCGTCTCACCTACCGTGCCCTGGCCGCCGAGGTGGAGAACCTGAGGCGGAGGCTCGGGACCGCCGGGGTCGGCCGCGGCGACCGGGTCGGCGTGCGCGTGCCGTCCGGGACCAATGAGTTGTATGTGGCCATCCTGGCCGTCCTGGCGGCCGGCGCCGCCTACGTGCCCGTCGACGCCGAGGACCCCGACGAGCGGGCCGAGCTGGTGTTCGGGGAGGCGGAGGTGCGGGCGGTCATCGGAGCCGGGCACCGGCTGACCGTCGAGGGCGCGTCCGACCGGCCCGCCGCGCGCCCCGGGCTCGAACACGACGCGTGGATCATCTTCACCTCCGGGTCGACCGGGAAACCCAAGGGCGTGGCCGTGAGCCACCGCAGCGCCGCCGCGTTCGTGGACGCCGAGGCCGAGCTGTTCCTCGCCGAGGAACCCATCGGACCCGGCGACCGGGTGATGGCCGGTCTTTCCGTGGCCTTCGACGCGTCCTGCGAGGAGATGTGGCTGGCCTGGCGGTACGGGGCCTGTCTGGTGCCGGTGCCGCGCTCGCAGGTCAGGAGCGGCGCGGATCTGGGGCCCTGGCTGGTCGAGCAGGAGATCACGGTCGTGTCGACCGTGCCGACGCTGGCCGCGCTGTGGGAGCCCGAGACCCTCAACGACGTACGGCTGCTGATCTTCGGCGGTGAGGCTTGCCCGCCTGAGCTGGCGCAGCGGCTGGTGACGGAGGGGCGGGAGGTCTGGAACACGTACGGGCCGACCGAGGCGACCGTCGTCGCCTGTGCCTCGCTCATGTCGGGTGAGGAGCCCGTCCGGATCGGGCTGCCGCTCAACGGGTGGGAGCTGGCGGTGGTCGACGAGGCCGGAGTGCCCGTGCCGATGGGTGGCAGTGGGCAGTTGGTGATCGGTGGGGTCGGGCTCGCGCGGTATCTCGACGCCGAGAAGGACGCGGAGAAGTACGCGCCGCTGGAGTCGCTGGGCTGGGAGCGCGCCTATCGCAGTGGTGACCTGGTGAAGGCCGAGCCGGAGGGGCTGGTCTTCCTCGGGCGGGCCGATGAGCAGATCAAGCTCGGGGGCCGGCGGATCGAGCTGGGCGAGGTCGACGCCGCGTTGCAGGCCCTGCCCGGCGTCGCGGGGGCCGCGGCGGCCGTACGGACCGCGCGGAGCGGGAACCAACTGCTCGTCGGGTATGTGGTCACCCAGGACGGGTGGGACCGGGCGGCGGCCGTCGAGAGGCTGCGGGCGGAACTGCCGGCCGCGCTGGTTCCGCTGCTGGCGCCGGTGGCGCAGCTGCCGACCCGGACGTCCGGGAAGGTCGACCGGAACGCCCTGCCGTGGCCGCTCGCGGATCTGGACACCGCCGGGCCGGCCGAGGAGCTGTACGGGACCGAGGCGTGGCTGGCCGAGCAGTGGGCGGAGGTGCTGGGCGTCCCGGTCGGCGGCGCGGACGACGACTTCTTCGCGATCGGCGGCGGCAGCCTCGCCGCCGCCAGGCTGACGACCCGGTTGCGGAGCCGGTACCCGAGCGTCGCCGTGCTGGACATCTACCAGCGGCCGACCTTGCGGTCGCTGGCGCGGTATCTGGAGGAGTCGGGCGGGGAGGACGGCCCACGGCGGGCCGTGGCACCGGTGCCGGTGCGGGCGCGGCTGGTTCAGCTGGTGCTGCTCGTCCCGCTGTTCACGCTGCTCGGGCTGCGGTGGGTCGTTCCGCTGGCCGCGCTCGGGAATCTGCTCGGGCCGTACGCCTGGCTGCCGACCGCGCCCTGGTGGGCCGTGGCGGCCGGGGCGGTGCTGTTCTTCACCCCACCGGGGCGGCTCGCGGTCGCGGCCGGCGGTGCGCGGCTGCTGTTGCGCGGTGTCGAGCCGGGCCGGTACGCGCGGGGTGGAAGCGTGCATCTGCGGCTGTGGGCGGCCGAGCGGCTGGCCCAGTTCAGCGGGGCGACCTCGCTGACCGGCGTGTGGCTGGAGCGGTACGCCCGCGCCCTGGGCGCCAAGGTGGGCGCCGACGTGGATCTGCACACGCTGCCGCCGGTGACCGGGATGCTGAAGCTCGGGCGGGGTGCGGCCGTCGAGTCGGAGGTGGATCTGTCCGGGTACTGGCTGGACGGGGACCGGCTGGAGATCGCGCCCGTGAAGGTGGGCGCCGGTGCGGTCGTCGGGACGCGGAGCATGCTGCTGCCGGGGGCCAGGGTCGGCAAGCGGGCCGAGGTGGCGCCGGGGTCGGCGGTCGCCGGGCAGATCCCGACCGGCCAGCGCTGGGCGGGGGCGCCGGCGGTCAAGCTGGGCAAGGCCAAGCGGAACTGGCCCAAGGAGCGGCCGCGGCGGAGCCTGTTCTGGCGGGCGTCGTACGGCGTCACCGGGGTCGGGCTGACGGCGCTGCCGGTGCTCGCCGGGGTCGCCGCGCTGGCCGTGCTGAGTCTGTTCGTGGATCCGGACGCCGGGCTCGGCGGGGCGCTCGGGGGCGCGGTGGTCGGGCTGGTGCCGGCCACGCTCGCGTTCGGGGCGGCGTACGCGCTGCTGCTGCTCGTCGCCGTACGGCTGCTGAGCCTCGGGCTGTGGGAGGGCACGCATCCGACGCACAGCCGGGTCGGGTGGCAGGCGTGGACGGTGACGCAGTTGATGGACCGGTCCCGGGAGACGCTGTTCCCGCTGTACGCCGGGCTGGTGACGCCGGTGTGGCTGCGGTTGCTCGGGATGCGGATCGGCAAGGGTGCCGAGGTGTCGACCGTCCTCGCGCTGCCGAGTCTGACGACGGTCGGGGACGGGGCGTTCCTCGCGGACGACACGCTGACCGCACCGTACGAGCTGGGCGGCGGCTGGATGCGGATCGGGCGGGCGGAGATCGGGCGGCGGGCGTTCCTGGGGAACTCCGGGATGACCGCGCCGGGGCGTTCCGTGCCGGACGGCGGCCTCGTGGGTGTGCTGTCGGCGACGCCCAAGAAGGCGAAGAAGGGCAGCTCGTACCTGGGGCTGCCGCCGGTGAGGCTGCCCCGGTCGGCGTCCGGCGGTGACCGGAGCCGGACGTACGAGCCGCCCGCGCGGCTGCTGTGGGCGCGGGCGTTGGTGGAGCTGTGCCGGATCGTGCCGGTGTTCTGCTCGGCGGGGCTCGCGCTGTCGACGGTCGCGGCGCTGAGCCTGCTGGGCGGCTGGGCGTGGTTGCTGGGCGGGGTGGTGCTGCTGGGTGCCGGGGCCATGGGGTGTGTGCTCTCGATCGTCGCGAAGTGGCTGCTCGTGGGGCGGCACCGCGGGGGTGAGCATCCGCTGTGGAGCGGTTTCGTGTGGCGCAACGAGCTGGCGGACACCTTCGTGGAGGTGCTGGCCGTGCCGTGGCTGGCCGGAGCGGTGCCGGGGACGCCGGTGCTAAACCTGTGGCTGCGCGGCCTGGGGGCGCGGATCGGCAGGGGCGTGTGGATGGAGAGCTACTGGCTGCCCGAGACCGATCTGGTCACCCTCGGTGACGGGGCCACGGTGAACCGGGGGTGCGTCCTGCAGACCCACCTCTTCCACGACCGGATCTTGCGGACGGATACTGTGGAGCTCCGTGAGGGTGCCACCTTGGGCCCCGGCGGAATCGTCCTGCCCGGCAGTGTGGTCGGGGCCCGCACCACGTTGGGGCCGGCGTCGCTGGTCATGGCCGCGGAGTCCGTCCCGGACGACACCCGGTGGCTGGGCAACCCGATCGAGGCATGGCGCCGTTGAGGGCGGCTCGTGCGACGTCGGGGGGCGAGGGAGATCGTACGAGCGCGCAGCGGGGAGCAGAAGCGGCGGTGGCGGTGCAGCAGTCAGGTGGTCCGGACCCGTACTTCCCGGCGAACGGTGATTCCCGTTACCGGGTGCATCGGTACGAGCTGGCCGTGGACTACCGGCCGGGGCCGAACCGGCTGTCGGGCACCGCGCGGCTCAACGCCATAGCGGGCCGTGCCCCGCTCACCGAGTTCCAGTTGAATCTCGCCGACTTCAAGATCGGCCGGGTACGGGTCGACGGTCGGGCGCCGCACTACACGCACCGGGGTGGCCGGCTGCGTGTCCGGCCGGCGAAGCCGGTCCGGGCGGGGGCCGCGTTCACCGTCGAGGTCCACTGGGCGGGCAATCCCAAACCGGTGAACAGCCCGTGGGGCGGGCTCGGTTGGGAGGAGCTGACCGACGGGGCGCTGGTGGCGAGCCAGCCGGTCGGGGCGCCGTCCTGGTATCCGTGCAACGACCGGCCCGCCGACAAGGCCTCGTACCAGATCTCGGTCACGGCGCCGTCCGCGTACCAGGTGGTGGCGGGCGGGCGGCTGCTCACCCGTACGGCGAAGGCGTCCACGACGACCTGGGTTTACGAGCAGTCGGCGCCGACGTCCAGCTATCTGGTCGGACTGTCGATCGGCAAGTACCAGACGGTGCTGCTGGGTGATCCGGGGCCCGGTGGTGTGCCGCAGCACGGGCACATCCCCGCGCACCTGCTCACCGAGTTCGCGCGGGACTTCGCGCGTCAGCCGGCCATGATGGAGCTGTTCGAGGGGCTCTTCGGGCCGTACCCGTTCGGGGAGTACGCGGTGGTGGTGACCGAGGAGGAGCTCGATGTCCCGGTCGAGGCACAGGGGTTGTCGCTGTTCGGGGCCAACCACGTGGACGGGGCGCGGGGTTGGGAGCGGCTGGTCGCGCACGAGCTGGCCCACCAGTGGTTCGGCAACAGTGTGTCCATCGCGGACTGGCGGCACATCTGGCTGAACGAGGGGTTCGCCAAGTACGCCGAGTGGTTGTGGTCGGAGCGTTCCGGTGGACGTACGGCGCACCAACTGGCCGCCGCCGCCCACCAGAAGCTCTCGGCGCTGCCTCAGGACCTGCGGCTGGCCGACCCGGGCCGCAAGCTGATGTTCGACGACCGGCTCTACGAGCGCGGCGGCCTCACGGTCCACGCCGTGCGCTGTGCCCTGGGCGACGACGCGTTCTTCCGAATGCTGCGCGGCTGGGCGACAGTCCACCGCGGTGGCGCCGCGACGACGGCGGCCTTCACCGCACACGCCGCGCGGTACGCGGACGGGCCGCTGGACGCGCTGTTCACGGCGTGGCTGCACGAGGCCGCGCTGCCGCCGTTGCCGTCACCGAGGGACCCCGGGGTGCCGGCGCGCCCTCCGTATCCGCCCACCAACGCGGGTTTTGCGTAGGACCATGACGGGCGGCGGGCAGAATGACTGCATGTCATCGCGCCGCAGCAGCTCCAGGGCCAGGTCGAAGAGCTCGTCCAAGGGTTCTTCGACGGCTTCCTCCCAGGTCTCCTCGTCGGTCGCTCGCACCTGTCCCTGCGGGCTCCCCGAGGTGTACGAGTCCTGCTGCGGGCGCTATCACTCCGGGAGCGCGGCCGCTCCGACCGCCGAGGCCCTGATGCGGTCCCGCTACAGCGCCTTCGTCGTACGCGACGAGGGTTACCTCCTGCGCACCTGGCATCCCCGCACGCGGCCGGCCGAGGTCTCCTTCGACACGACCATGCGCTGGACCGGCCTCCAGGTGCTGGACACCCACGACGGCTCCCCCTTCCACACCACCGGCACGGTCACCTTCCGGGCCTCGTTCCGGGGCGGCGCGATGCATGAGCGCAGCCGGTTCGAGCGGGTGGACGGGGCCTGGGTGTACGTGGACGGGGAGTTCCTGGCCTAGGGAGAACTGGGGGCTGGTGAGGGGCTGTTGGGCGCCAGGATGTCGAGTTCCTGGAGGGCGCCGACGGTGATCTCCCGGGTGAGTCGTTCGGCGCGGGGGGCGTCGTGTTCGCGGATGGCCTCGGCGACCTGGACGTGGAGGGTGACGGCGGCTGGGTCGGGGTCGTCGAACATCACGTCGTGGTGGGTGCGGCCGGCGAGGACTTCCTCGACGACGTCGCCGAGGCGGGCGAACATCTCGTTGCCGGAGGCGTCGAGGATCAGGCGGTGGAAGGCGACGTCGTGGTGGAGGTACCCCTCCAGTTTGTGTCCGCGTGAGTGGGCGACCATGCCGATCGCACACTCGGTGAGTGCGGCGCACTGCTCGGCGGTGGCGTTGTGGGCGGCGAGGCCCGCCGCGACCGGTTCGACGGCCGAGCGCAGGACCGTGAGCGAGCGGAGCTGACGCGGGCGGTCGGCGCCGGCCAGCCGCCAGCGGATGACCTGGGGGTCGTAGACGTTCCACGCGGCGGACGGCCGGACGATCACACCGACCCGGCGGCGGGACTCGACCAGGTGCATGGACTCCAGGACACGGACGGCCTCGCGCATCACCGAACGGGACACCTCGAAGCTCTGGGCGAGTTCGTCCGTGCGCAGCACGCTTCCCGGCGGATACTCGCCCGCCGTGATCGCCGGTCCGAGGGTGTCCAGTACTCGGCCGTGCAGCCCTCGGCCCGGTGTGGTCATGGGGATCAGGGTACGAGGAGAACGGAGCGGGGAAAAAGTCAGACTTATTTGGGTCAGGGGCTTGAATTCATCGTATCTAATGGGTTTCAGTGTCGTCGGCGTCGGGTGACGTCTCAATGTCGACGTAGACGGTGAGGTAGCGATGCGTACCCCTCATGTCGTCGTGGTGATGGGCGTGGCGGGCACCGGGAAGACCACGATCGGCCCTCTGCTCGCGGCCCGGCTCGGCGTTCCGTACGCCGAGGGCGACGACTTCCACCCCCCGGCCAACATCGACAAGATGTCGGCCGGGACTCCGCTGGACGACGCGGACCGGTGGCCGTGGCTGGACGCCATCGGCGCCTGGGCCCACGACCGGGCCGGGCTCGGCGGGGTGGTCAGCTGCTCGGCACTCAAGCGCACCTACCGGGACCGGCTGCGGACGGCCGCGCCCGGACTCGTCTTCGTCCACCTCGTCGGTGACCGGGCGCTCATCGAGGACCGGATGTCCCATCGGCAGGGGCACTTCATGCCGACGGCGCTGCTCGACTCGCAGTTCGCCACGTTGCAGCCGCTGGAGGCGGACGAGGCGGGCGTCCCGGTCGACGTCTCGGGCGAGCCCGAGGAGATCGCCGAGCGGGCGGTCGCGGCGCTGCGGGACTGCGATCCGGCGTCGACGTAGGACCGCGCGTCGCCGTACGACTGCGGGTCCCTCGCCGTACGCCTGCGGGTGTCTCGCCGTACAACTGCGGTCTCGCCGTAGGACGGCGGGCCTTGCCGTAGGCCTGCTGCCCTCGTCCCTCCCTTCCCCTCCCCTCCACACAAGGATTCCTTCACCGTGACCAGACTCAATGTCGAGCTGCTGGCAGCGGACCCCGTCGAGCCGATCACCTCGGCGGGACACGCTCAACTGGGCATCGCCGTACTGGCGGGCATCGCCGTCATCGTCGTGCTCATCACCAAGTTCAAGGTGCACGCTTTCCTGGCGCTGACCATCGGCTCGCTCGCGCTCGGCGCGTTCGCCGGGGCGCCGCTGGACAAGGCGATCGCGAGCTTCACCACCGGGCTCGGGTCGACCGTGGCCGGGGTGGGCGTACTCATCGCGCTGGGTGCGATCCTGGGCAAGCTGCTGGCCGACTCCGGGGGCGCCGACCAGGTCGTCGACACCATCCTCGCCAGGGCCGGCGGGCGGGCGATGCCGTGGGCGATGGTGCTGATCGCCTCCGTGATCGGATTGCCGCTGTTCTTCGAGGTCGGGATCGTGCTGCTGATCCCGGTGGTGCTGATGGTCGCCAAGCGCGGGGGCTACTCGCTGATGCGTATCGGTGTCCCCGCCCTCGCCGGTCTGTCCGTCATGCACGGGCTGATCCCGCCGCATCCCGGGCCGCTGGTCGCGATCGACGCGGTGAAGGCCAACCTGGGGGTCACGCTGGCGCTGGGGCTGGTGGTCGCGATACCGACCGTGATCATCGCCGGGCCGCTGTTCTCGAAGTACGCGGCGCGCTGGGTGGACGTTCCGGTGCCCGAGCGCATGATCCCCGTGCGGGCCTCGGAGGAACTCGAGAAGCGGCCCGGGTTCGGCGCGACCATCGCGACCGTGCTGCTGCCGGTGGTGCTGATGCTGGCCAAGGCGCTGGTGGACATCATCGTGGACGACCCGGAGAACTTGGTCCAGCGGGTCTTCGACGTCGTCGGCTCGCCGCTGATCGCCCTGCTCGCGGCCGTGATCGTGGGCATGTTCACGCTGGGGCGGGCGGCCGGGTTCGCCAAGGGGCGGCTGTCCTCGACCGTGGAGACGTCTCTGGCGCCGATCGCCGGGATCCTGCTGATCGTCGGTGCGGGCGGCGGCTTCAAGCAGACGCTCATCGACTCCGGGGTCGGTCAGATGATCCTGGACATCTCCGAGGACTGGTCGATCCCCGCGCTCGTCCTGGCCTGGCTGATCGCGGTGGCGATACGCCTGGCGACGGGATCGGCCACGGTCGCCACGATCTCGGCGGCGGGACTGGTGGCCCCCCTCGCGGCGGACATGTCCACCACCCACACGGCCCTGCTGGTCCTCGCCATCGGTGCCGGCTCCCTCTTCTTCAGCCATGTCAACGACGCCGGGTTCTGGATGGTGAAGGAGTACTTCGGCATGAGCGTCGGGCAGACCATCAAGACCTGGTCCGTGATGGAGACGATCATCTCGGTGGTGGCAGGGGCGATCGTGTTGCTGCTGTCACTGGTCATCTAGTGCCCTGCCGCATGGGTTCGCCGGGTTGGCGGTGGAAGCGGGGCTACATCAGAGGCGATGGGTCTGAGCATCCCACGCAGGGTCAGGAAGAGATCGGAGCAGAGCCGGTGCGAGTGCGCTTGTAGCGCGCGGGTGTGGTGCCCACGTGGCGTGTGAAGTGTCGGTTCAGGTGGGCTTGGTCGTGGAATCCCACGGTTGTGGCGACCTCGGCGGGCCGGTGGCCGTCAAGGAGAAGTCGACGTGCCAGGTCGATGCGCTTGCCGGTGAGGTAGGTGTGTGGCGGCAGGCCGTATGCCTGTTTGAAGCAGCGGATCAGGTGGGTGGGGTGGGCGTGCAGTATGGAGGCGGCCTCGCGCAGGGATATACCGACGTGGATCCGTGAGTCCAGTAGCTCCCGCAGCTCGGTGGCGATTCGGCTTGCCTCACGCCCAGGTGCGCGGGGCTGGAACGCGTCGAGGTGGAAGTGGAGCCGTTCACGGACTCCTGTTGTTCGAACCGACGGGAACGCTCAACACCGGTGACGCAGGAGGGCCGATGACCAAGGCGGCCGAGACCCTCAGCTGACATGCAGGGCGCGTGGTGTCAGGCTGCGGCCTTGAGGGGGCGTCGGCCGCAGCGGATGCCCTTCTCACTGCGGATCCGGGCGCGTTCGCGGCGTTCGGCGGCCAAGACATCTCGGTGGCGGGCGTTGGCGTGGCGCCAGCGCAGTAGGCATGCAGGTTGTCCAGGATCACGTAGATGGGTGCGCCGTCGGGCCGGGCGGCGCGGATCGACCTCAGTGCCGCCGTCAGGGCTGAGCAGGCGGGGACGGCCTCCCGCCCACTGAGGGTCCAAGTAGGACAGGCCGATCCCGTTGCACCGGTGGATCACATCCCGGACGGTGTCTTTGTCGGCCTGCACCAGCTGGGCGATCACCGGCACGCGGTTCCCGCCGGCCGAGGCCAGCAGCATCATCACGCGTAGGTAGCGCACCGACCTCGTGCTGCCGTGGCGCACGATCTGCTGCCGCCCTTGCACCTCCTGGTCAGTCAGTCTGCGTACCCGCACAGGCTCGGCCACCCCACCTCCCAGCGGTCGGAACGGACGTCACCGCCCGTACAACCGCCCCAACCTCCAGCCCGGCGAACCTGTGCGGTCGCAGCACTGGAGACGAGCTCGGTACGACGGCGGATCCGGTGGTGGCGGGAGTCCGGCACGGAACGGATCCGTCGTCGTGGCTGAGCGCCGGGGCGCGGGGCTGACGGCGGGGCCGGGGCCCGCCCCCTGCCCGTCGTACGACGGCTCGTCGCCTCGTCCGCGCTACGGCCGCCACAGCGGGTGTTCGCGGTCCGCCCACCTCCGGCTCACCAGGCCCGTACGGAGACCTCGGCGGGCCTCCGGGTCGCCCAGCGCCATTCCGATGTGGCCTGCCAGGACGATGCCGATGGTCAGGGCCAGCCAGTCGTGGACAAAGGTGGCGCTGGTGCGCCAGACCAGGGGGGTGAGGTGGGTGAACCACATCATCAGGCCCGTGGCGAGCATGACGAGGGTGGCCCCGGCGATCCAGGCGGCGTAGAACTTCTGGCCGGCGTTGAACTTGGCGGCGGGGCGCGGGCCGGAGGCGCGGCGGCGGGCGGCGCGCAGCCAGAGGCGGTCGTGGGGGCCCCAGCGGTTCAGGTGACCCAGGTCGGCGCGGAACGCGCGGGAGAGGAGGCCCGCGAGGACCGGGAGGGGCAGGAGCAGGCCGGTCCACTGGTGGACCGCCACCACCAGGGCCCGGCGGCCGACCAGTTCGGCGAGGGCGGGGACGTAGAGGCAGGCCGCCGTCGCCACGCAGACGCCCATCAGGGCGGCCGTGGTGCGGTGGATCCAGCGTTCGGCGGGGGTGAAGCGGCGGACGCGAGTGCCGTCGACGGCGTCGACCGGCTGCGCTTCGAGTCGTGAGTTCATCGCCCCGCCCGTCCCCGTCGGACCGGCCGCGCTTCAGCTCGCGGATTCATCGCCCCATCGTCTCCGATCGGCCGCGCCGCGCGTCGCCGGTTCCTCGCCGTCCCTTTGACGGGCAGCGTCTCACGTCGCCGGTTCATCGTCCGGGCCCTCTCGACCGGCGGCCCTTCAGGGCATCGACTCAGCACGCCGGCCGTCTCCTTTGGCAGAACAGCACGGCATCGACTCACCACGCCGGCCCTCTCGACCGCCAGAACAGCACGGCATCGACTCACCACGCCGGCCCTCTTGGCCGGTGGCGCCCCACATCGCCGGTCCACCGTCCAATCCCCCGACCGGCGGCGCCCCACGACCCCGGCCCGCCGTCCCAACACCTCCACCGGCTGCGCTTCACGTCGTCGGTTCATCGTCGCGTCCGTTCGATCGGCCGACCCATGCGTCGATGTCGTAGCCGCGTTCCTCCCAGTAGCCGGGCTCGACCTTCTCCGTGAGTTCGATGCCGGAGAGCCACTTGGCGGACTTGTAGAAGTACATGGGGGCGACGTAAAGGCGTACCGGGCCGCCGTGGTTGTGGCCGAGGTCCTTGTCCTGCATGCGCAGGGCCACCAGGACGTCGGCTCGGCGGGCCTGCTCCAGGGTGAGGCTCTCGCTGTAGGCCCCGTCGAAGCAGGTGAAGCGGACCGCGCCCGCCGAGGAGCGCACCCCGGCCGCGTCCAGCAGCGCGGCCAGGCGTACGCCCTCGAACGGGGTGTCCGGCACCCGCCAGCCGGTCACGCACTGGACGTCGCGCACCATCCGGGTCTGGGGCAGGGCTCGCAGGTCGGCGAGGGTGTACGACCTGGGCCTGTCGACCAGGCCGTCCACAGTGAGCCGGTAGTTCTTCGCGGTCCTGCGGGGGACGGACGACGTCACCGAGTAGTAGCGGAAGCCTCCACCGTTGGGGAGCAGCCCGGTCAGGCCGGTGGGGTCCTTCTGGGCCGCCTCGCCGAGGAACGACTCCATGCCGCGTTGGAGGACGGGAGCGGAGACCACACCGAGGGCGCCGAGTCCGAGGGTGCCGAGGAGGATCCGGCGGCCGATGGGCGCACCGTGCCCCGTTTCCGTGCCGTCGGGGGTCTCCGGCGGCGCTTCCCTCGCTTCGGGATGTTCAGGGTTCACTCATCGATTCGAACATCCGCGAGCCCCGTCGGGCCAGGGTTCGCGGACGTCCGTCAGAAATCGGTAATCGTCGGCCCCTCGGGGCGGCCCCACCCCTCGGGTCAGCTGACCGCCTTCGCCGCCGCCCGGCCCGCCGTACGGCCGGAGAAGAGACACCCGCCGAGGAACGTGCCCTCCAGGGAGCGGTAGCCGTGGACGCCGCCACCGCCGAAGCCGGCGGCCTCGCCCGCCGCGTACACGCCCTCCAGCGGGTCACCGCCCTCGGTCAGGACGCGGGAGGAGAGGTCGGTCTCCAGGCCTCCAAGGGTCTTGCGGGTGAGGATGTTGAGACGGACGGCGATCAGCGGGCCCGCCTTGGGGTCGAGGATGCGGTGCGGGGTGGCGGTGCGGATGAGCTTGTCGCCGAGGTAGTTGCGGGCGCCCCGGATCGCCATGACCTGCAGGTCCTTGGTGAAGGGGTTGGCGACCTCACGGTCCCGGGAGACGATCTCGCGGCGCAGCTCCGTCTCGTCGATCAGCGGTTCCTCGGTGAGCGCGTTCATGCCGCGTACCAGGGAGCCGAGGTCCTTCTCGACGACGAAGTCGACCCCGTGGTCCATGAATGCCTTCACCGGGCCGGGGACGTCCGCGCGGGCCCGGATGAAGACGTCCTTGATGGACTTGCCGGTCAGGTCGGGGTTCTGCTCGGAGCCGGAGAGGGCGAACTCCTTGCCGATGATCTTCTGGTCGAGCACGAACCACGTGTAGTCGTAGCCGGTCTTCATGATGTGCTCAAGGGTTCCGAGTGTGTCGAAGCCGGGGAAGAGCGGGACCGGGAGCCGCTTGCCGCGTGCGTCCAGCCAGAGCGAGGACGGGCCGGGGAGGACGCGGATGCCGTGGTTCTCCCAGATGGGGTTCCAGTTCTGGATGCCCTCGGTGTAGTGCCACATGCGGTCGCGGTTGATGAGGTGCGCGCCCGTCTCCTCGGCGATGGCGAGCATCCTGCCGTCGACGTGCGCGGGCACGCCGGAGATCATCTTCTCCGGGGGGTTGCCGAGCCGCTGCGGCCAGTTGGCGCGGACGAGGTCGTGGTTGCCGCCGATGCCGCCGGAGGTGACGATCACGGCTTGGGCCTTGAGTTCGAAGGCGCCGGTGACGTTGCGGCTGCTGGCCTGGCCGCGTTCGATCTTCGAGGGCTCGAGGATCTCGCCGGTGACAGTGTCCACGGCCCCGGCGCTGCGCGACAGACCCGTCACGCGGTGCCGGAACCTGAGCTGGACCAGCCCCCGCGCCACGCCCTCCCGCACGCGCCGCTCGAAGGGTGCGACGAGGCCGGGTCCGGTGCCCCAGGTGATGTGGAAGCGGGGCACGGAGTTGCCGTGGCCGTTGGCGTCGTAGCCGCCACGCTCGGCCCAGCCGACCACCGGGAAGAAGCGGACGCCCTGCCGGTACAGCCAGGACCGCTTCTCACCGGCCGCGAAGTCGACGTAGGCCTCGGCCCACTTGCGCGGCCAGTGGTCCTCCTCACGGTCGAAGGCTGCCGTGCCCATCCAGTCCTGGAGGGCGAGGGCGTGGCTGTCCTTGATCCGCAGACGGCGCTGCTCGGGGGAGTCGACGAAGAAGAGGCCGCCGAAGGACCAGTGCGCCTGGCCGCCGATCGACTGCTCCGGTTCCTGGTCGAGGAGGATCACCTTGCGCCCCCTGTCGACGAGCTCCGCGGTCGCCGCGAGCCCGGCGAGGCCCGCCCCGATCACGATCACATCTGCGTCGTACGACATGGAGGACGTCCTCTCGGAACGGGTCAGGCAAGCGGGGGGTCGGGCCGCGGCCAGGGCAGGCCGGGCACCGCCCAGCGCTTTGTTACTGGCCGGTCAGCAGCTTGGGCATCTGATCCTTCGGCACGGGAGTGACCTAGTCAACTGCCCGGATGTGTCTCCTCTTACGGACAGCCTCCGGCCGGGTCATTAGAGTCCCGCGAACGAACACCTTGTCCGTTATGCCCCCTGTTGATCCCCTGAGGTACCCCAGCGTGTCGGTTCTCGTCCTGATCCTGGCCATGAGCGCCGCGTGCTGTCTGGGCTTCGGCTTCGTCCTTCAGCAACAGGCCGCCGCGCACGCCCCGCTGGGCGACTTCCTCTCGCCCCGGCTGCTCCTCGACCTGATCCGGGTGCCGGGCTGGCTCGGCGGGATCGGCCTGATGGTGTGCGGCATGGCGCTGGGCGCGGTCGCGCTCGGCGAGGGCGAGATCAGCCTCGTGGAACCACTTCTCGCCACCCACCTCGTCTTCGCGCTCGCCCTCTCGCGCCGGCGGACCCGGCAGCCGTTGGGACGCCAGGGCTGGGCCGGGCTGCTGCTGCTCGCCGGCGGGGTCGCCGCCTTCATCGTCGCCGGGCGGCCGGAGGGTGGTGCCGCGGTCGGCGGCTCCTTCCGGCAGTGGCTGATCATCGGCGTCATGCTGGGTCTGGCGCTGCTGTTCGCGGGCTGTGCCAAGCGGTCCCGGCGCAGTGCCGCGCCGGCGCTCCTGGCGGTCGCGGCCGGGCTGCTGTACGGCGTCCAGGACGCGCTCACCCGGGTCAGTGGGCAGCGGTTCACCGAGGCCGGGTGGGGCGGGCTGTTCACGGCGTGGCAGCCGTACGGGATCGTGCTCCTCGGTGTGAGCGGGCTGCTGCTGGTGCAGAGCGCGTTCGAGGCGGCGCCGCTGCGGATGTCGCTGCCGGCGCTGACCGCCGCGCAGCCGCTGGCCGGAATCGTGTGCGGGGTGGGATTCCTCGGGGACCGGTTGCGCATGGACGCCGGGGCGCTCGCCTGGGAGACGGCGGGGCTCGCGGGCATCGTCGTGGGGGTGGTGCTGCTCGGGATGCATCCGGCGATGCCGTGCGGCTCCGCCGGGGGGACGCGGGAGAACTCGGGGGTAGGGGCCGCCCAGCAGGTGCGGGTGAGTGGGGGCTGGTCGCGCACTTCCCCGCGCCCCTGAGCGTCGGGGCCGCGCGCACTTTTGCTTGGATGGGGACATGAGTGCTGCCGACGAGATCCTCGACATCGTGGATGAGAACGACCAGGTCATCGGGCAGGCCCCGCGTGGGGAGGTGTATGCGCGCGGGATGCGGCACCGGGCCGTGTTCGTACTGGTCCGGGACGGCGAGGGGCGGATCTTCGTCCACCGCCGGACGGAGACCAAGCTGGTCTTTCCGTCGCTGTACGACATGTTCGTGGGTGGGGTCGTCGGGGCGGGCGAGTCCTACGACGACGCGGCGTCGCGTGAGGCCGAGGAGGAGTTGGGGGTCGTCGGGTTGCCGCGGCCCGTTCCGCTGTTCAAGTTCCTGTACGACGACGGGGGCGGGCGGACATGGTGGTCGGCCGTGTACGAGGTGCGCTGGGCGGGGGCGGTGGATCCTCAGCTGGAGGAGGTCGCCTGGTATGGGTTTCTGGGGGAGGACGAGATGGAGCGGCGGTTGCGTGAGTGGGAGTGGGTGCCGGACGGGAGGGCGGCGTGGGAGCGGGTGCGGGGGCGGAGGCCTGGTGACGCCTAGAACCTCCAGGGGGAGGCTGTTCGGCGGGTGCGGGTGCGGGTGCGGGTGAGTGGGGGTTCTCGCGCGGTTCCCCGCGCCCCTGGAAAGCTGGGCTGCGCCCGCGCATTTCGGGCCGCGGGGCCGTGTCTGTGAGGGCCGCAGGGCCGTGACCGGGAGGGGCGCGGGGAACCGCGCGAGCAGGGCCCGCCCCTCCGCACCCGCCCTACGGCCTGCCCCCGCCCGCATGGGCGACTGAAGCCGACCGGTAGTGTCCGACACGTGAGCGAATTCATGCGGAACGTCCGGTTGTGGTTCGCCCCGGCGGAGATCCGGGAGGAAGGCCGTACACCCGACTACCGGTTCTCACTGGCGAACGAGCGGACCTTTCTGGCCTGGCTGCGGACCTCCCTCGCCCTGATCGGCGGCGGGTTCGCGGTGGATCAGTTTCTGCCGGACCTGCGCTGGGGCTGGCGCGTCGGGCTCGCTCTCGCCCTG
Organism: Streptomyces sp. NPDC012510; assembly: GCF_042955065.1. Lineage (NCBI taxonomy): Bacteria > Bacillati > Actinomycetota > Actinomycetes > Kitasatosporales > Streptomycetaceae > Streptomyces > Streptomyces sp. NPDC012510. The sequence continues at coordinate 132,410 of NZ_JBIBEN010000007.1, read as the reverse complement.
TTGGCGGCCGGAGTGCTGTGCGCGTTCCGGGCGGTCAATCACTGGGTGCGGTGCGAGCGGGCGATGCGGCGCGGGGAGGATCTGCCGACGTCACGCTTCCCGGCGGTGCTCGGCCTGGTCGTCGCCGTCGTCGCCCTCGCAATGGTCGTGGTCGTCCTGCTCGGGTGGGTGGGGTGACCCCGGGCACCCGGACCGTCGAGCGGGACCCGGGGCTGCAGCCCGAGCGCACGCGCCTCGCGTGGCGCCGTACGACCCTCACGGGCGCCGCGGTCGCCGTGCTCGCCGCGAAGTCCGCGCTGCACGCAGGGCCGTCGGCGCCCGGCGTGATGGCCGGCGCCCTGTGCGCGGTGCTGTGGCTGGGCTTGTTGGGGCTCGCCCATCGGCGGATCGGCGCCCTGGCGGGGCCCCGACCCGCCGCGCTCACCCCCCGTATGGCGGGCGCGGCCGTTCTGTGCGCGGTCGCGCTCGCGGTGTGCGGCGCGGCGCTGGTGCTCTGAGACCCAGGCACTGGTTCCGGGGGTCCGGGTTCCGGGGGTCCGGGTTCCGCGGTTCCTGGGCAGCGGAGCAAGGGGGTTCCGGGATACCGAACCGAGGGCAAGGCTTGGTGCGCGCATGAGGCTTCGAATAGGTACGAGTGGGGTTTCTGTGACTAGCCTGGATAAGTCACCCCCGCACCACCGAAGGTGAGCACCATGACCACCCTGCACCAGGAACACCCCGTCCACGACCACGCCCATGGCCCGTCCTGCGGACACACCGCCGTGCGGCACGGCGACCACACCGACTACGCGCACGACGGGCATCTGCACCGTGAGCACTCCGGACACTGGGACGAGTGCGAGCCCAGCGGGCACACGGCGCACGACGAGCACGCCCACGAGCACGGCGAGGACTGCGGACACCAGGCGGTCACCCACGGGGACCACGTGGACTATGTGCACGACGGTCATCGGCACGCCGCCCACGACGGGCACTGGGACGACCACTGACGCGGGCCTCCGGCATCGACCGCTGACGGCCGACCACCGGCTCCGGCGCCCCACCTGCGCCGATTCCCCACACCCCGGATTCCCCCGGCTCATCGCCGACTGGCAGTCTCTGACCACCAGTCGGGGACGAGGCGGGGGATGAAGGGATCACGATGACCGCAGGAGAGCCGTACACCGTCGAGCTCGCGAGCGACGTGTACGCCTATGTGCAGCCGGACGGCGGATGGTGCCTGAACAACGCCGGATGGGTGAGCGACGGCACCGGCACACTGCTCGTGGACACGGCGGCGACCGAACGGCGCGCCCGTGCGCTGCACCGGGCCCTCGAGGAGACGACGGTTCCGGCGCCGATGCTCGTGGTCAACACCCACCACCACGGTGACCACACGTACGGCAACAAGCAGTTCATGCCGGCCACGATCGTCTCGCACACCGCCTGCCGCCGTGAGGCCATCGCCAGCGGACAGCATCTGCATCTGCTGTGGCCGCAGACCGACTTCGGGGACGTCCCCGTCCTGGCCGCGGACATCACGTTCACGGACCGTACAACCCTGCACGTGGGAGACATCGAGGCCGAGGTGATCCACCCGGGCATTTCGCACACCGTGGGCGACTCGTTCGTCTGGCTGCCGCACCGCCGGATCGTGTTCACGGGGGACCTGGTCTTCGAGGGCGGGACCCCGTTCTTCCTGATGGGTTCGCTCAGCGGTTCACTGCGGGCGCTGGAGATGCTGCGGGCGCTGGGCGCCGAGACCGTCGTACCGGGGCACGGGCCGGTCACCGACCCCGCGGCGTTCGACCGGGCCGAGCGGTACATCCGGTTCGTGGCCGATGTCGCCGAGACGTCCCACGCGGCCGGCCTCACCCCGCTGGAGGCGGCGCGCAGGACCGACCTCGGGGAGTTCGGCGAGCTGCGCGAGAGCGAGCGGCTGGTGGCGAACCTGCGCCGGGCCTACGCCGAGCTGGACGGGCACCCCGAGGGCGAGGGCGTGGACCCGTTCGCCGGGTTCATGGACATGGCGACCATCAACGGGGGCGAGATGATGACCTGTCACGCCTGACCGCCCGCATGCCGCGAGCATGACCACACGTCCGGAGCCTGATCGGACGTCCCGAGCAGGACCACACGTCCGGACCATGATCGGACGTCCGAGCGTGCCCACGCGTGACCCCGGAGCGATCGGCGGGCGGGTGCGGTGGTTCGGCCGCCCGTCGCGGGATCCGGCCTCGGCACGCACCGCGGTGCGGCCGGATCCTGTCGGGACTCGATCATTTCGGTGTTGCCCACTGGACGGCATACCGACCGGTCGGCATCATGAGTCGGGTCCCGGTAAACCGCGCGCGTAGGAGCGATGATGCACCCAGACCACCCGCCAGGTCTCGATCCCGACCGGCTCCGCGCCCTGCTCGACGCCGAGCGGCCCGGACTCGTGGGCGGTCCGCTCACCGGCCGGCTGATCGAGGGCGGACGGTCGAACCTGACGTACCAGGTCACCGACGGCACGGCCAAGTGGGTCGTACGTCGGCCGCCGCTGGGCCATGTGCTGGCGACCGCGCACGACATGAAGCGCGAGCACCGGGTGATCAGCGCACTGCACCCGACGAACGTGCCGGTGCCGCGCCCCTTGCTGCTGTGCGAGGACGAGGAGGTGCTCGGCGCCCCCTTCTACGTCATGGACTTCGTCGAGGGCACCCCGTACCGCACCGCCGAGCAGTTGGCCCCGCTCGGCGCGGAACGCACCCGGGCCGCCGTACTGGGGCTGGTCGACACCCTCGTCGAACTGCACGCGGTGGACCCCGCCGAGGTGGGCCTGGCCGACTTCGGGCGCCCGGAGGGCTTTCTGGACCGGCAACTGCGGCGCTGGGGCAAGCAGTTGGACGCGTCTCGCAACCGCGAGCTGGCCGGCATCGACGAGCTGCACGCTGCCCTGGGACGTCATCTGCCGCACTCCCCCGCCCCGGCCGTCGTGCACGGCGACTACCGGCTCGACAACGTGCTCCTGGGCGACGACGACCGGATCAAGGCCATCCTCGACTGGGAGATGTCCACGCTCGGTGATCCGCTCACCGACCTGGGCCTGCTGGTGATGTACAGCGTGCCGCTCGCCATGCCCGACTCGCCCGTCTCCACGACCGCGGCGGCCGCCGGGCACCCGGATCCGGCCGAGATCGTCGAGCGGTACGCGGCGCGCTCGGGCCGGAACGTCTCCTCGGTGTCCTGGTACACGGCGTTCGCGTGGTTCAAGCTCGCCGTGATCCTGGAGGGCATCCACTACCGCTACACACTCGGCCAGACGGTCGGCGACGGCTTCGACCGCATCGGCGACCTGGTCCCCGTCTTCATCGAACACGGCCTGACGACTCTCCGCGCCGGCTCCCAGGAAGGCTGACCCAGCATGGACTTCGCATTCGACGCCCGTACGGAGGAGCTGCGCGCCAAGCTCCTCGCCTTCATGGACGAGTACGTCTACCCGGCGGAAACCGTGGCCGAGGAGCAGCGGGCGGAGCTGCCCTCGCCGTGGGACGCGCCGGCCGTGGTGGAGGAGCTGAAGGCCGAGGCCCGCAGGCAGGGCCTGTGGAACCTGTTCCTGCCCGACTCCGAGTACGGGGCCGGGCTCACCAACCTGCAGTACGCGCCGCTCGCCGAGATCACCGGGCGTTCCCCGCAGCTCGCGCCGACCGCGCTGAACTGCGCGGCGCCCGACACGGGCAACATGGAGGTGCTGACCCAGTTCGGCGACGAGGCGCAGAAGAAGCAGTGGCTTCAGCCGCTGCTCGCCGGTGAGATCCGGTCGGCCTTCGCGATGACCGAGCCGGAGGTGGCCTCGTCGGACGCCACCAACATCACCACGTTGATCGAGCGGGACGGTGACGAGTACGTCATCACCGGGCGCAAGTGGTACATCTCCGGGGCGATGAACCCCGACTGCCAGATCTTCATCGTGATGGGCAAGACGGATCCCGGTGGGGCCGATGTCCGTCGTCAGCAGTCGATGGTCCTGGTTCCGCGTGACACTCCGGGTGTCACCGTGAGGCGGGCTATGCGGGTGTTCGGGTACGAGGACCACTACCACGGCGGACATGCCGAGGTGATCTTCGAGGGTGCGCGGGTGCCGGCGTCGAACCTGATCGGCGAGGAGGGCGGCGGTTTCGCCATCGCGCAGGCGCGGCTCGGGCCCGGGCGGATCCACCACTGCATGCGGCTGATCGGGATGGCGGAGCGGGCCATCGAGCTGATGTGCCGGCGGGCCGTGGCGCGGGAGGCGTTCGGCAAGTCGCTGGCCCAGCAGGGTGTGGTGCACAACTGGATCGCGGACGCGCGGGTGGCTGTCGAGCAGTTGCGGCTGCTGGTGCTGAAGACGGCGTGGATGATGGACACGGTGGGCAACAAGGGGGCGCACACCGAGATCCAGGCGATCAAGATCGCGACACCTAGGACAGTGGTGGACATCATCGACCGGGCGATCCAGCTGCACGGTGCGGGGGGTGTGAGCCAGGACTTCCCGTTGGCCGAGTTGTACGCGGGGGCGCGGACGTTGATGATCGCGGACGGGCCGGACGAGGTGCATCAGCGGTCGTTGGCTCGGCGGGAGTTGAAGCGGTACGTGTGAGGCCGGGGGCGCCTGAGAGCTCGGGGGTGCCTGTGGGCTGGCGGGTGCTGGTGCGTGGGGCTGGTCGCGCAGTTCCCCGCGCCCCTGAAAAGCAGGGGCTGCCGCCCCATGCTTTTCGGCCTGCGGCGGCCGTGGCTTTCAGGCCCGCCGGGGCCTGGCTTTCAGGGGCGCGGGGAACTGCGCGAGAAGCCCCACTCACCCGCAGTCGCCCATACACCCGCACCCCGAGCTATTGGGCGCCCGGGGCCTGAACGCGCCCTACGGCCGCAGCGCGCGCAGCAGGAGGTCGGCCAAATGGTCCGCGACCTCCTGGGGGGTCATCGGCCCGCCGGGGCGGTACCACGTCGACAGGTGGTGGACCGAGCCGAAGTGGTAGTCGACGACCAGGTCCGCCGGGGTCGCCTCGGAGAAGACCCCGGTCTCCTGGCCCTCTTCCACGAGCGCTCGGAAGCGTTCGTGGTAGCGGCGGCGCTCCGCTCGGACCTGCTTGTTCTTCTCCGGGCTCAGATGGTGCATGGAGCGGAAGAAGATCATCGCGTCGTCGAGGTTGTCGATGGTGGTGACGACGACATCGGCGGCCGCGCCCCGCAGCCGTTCCTCCACCGGCGCGTCGGCCCCCGCGAACGCGTCGAGCCGCTCCTGCTGGATGCGGAGCACACGCGCGTACACCTCGTGCAGCAGGTCGTCCTTGGAACCGAAGTAGTGGTAGAGCGCGCCCTTGGTGACACCGGCCGCCTCGACGATCTCCTGCACGGAGGTGCGGTCGTAGCCCTGCTCGGCGAAGAGCCGGGTGGCGGCGGCCAGCAGCCGCTGTGGGACGGGAGTACCGTCCGCGTCCGTCGTCCTGGGCACTGCCGCCACCTGCTTCCGGGTTTCTGTTGTGGCCTGGTGGTCGTCCGCCGGCCGCCGGTCGTTTCCCGACCGGCCGGGATCGGGGGCTCCCATCGAAGGATCATCCCACTCTCCCGCCCCCGCCCGCCGGGCAGGGCGCTCAGCCGGTCGTCTCCCACTTCTGCTGGATGTGGTTCATGTTCGTCAGCCAGCGGTCGGGGTCGGCGGCCCGCGCCTGGTAGAAACCGGCCACCTCGGGGTGCGGCAGGATCAGGAAGCGGTCCTGTTCGATGCCCTCGAAGAGCGCGTCGGCCACATCCTCCGGCTCGATCGCGGTCGGCGCGAGCACCAGGTCGCCCGCGCTGCCAGAGGCGGTCAGCATGTCGGTGCGCACTCCCTGGGGGCAGATCGCGTGGACCTTGATCCCCCGGTGCCGGTAGGTGAGGGACAACCATTCGGCGAAGGCGTACGCCCCGTGCTTGGTGACGCTGTACGGCGCAGCCCCGATCATCGTGAGCAGCCCCGCCGCCGACACCGTGGACACGAAACGCCCGCTGCCCCGTTCCAGCCACGCCGGCAGCAACGCGTGGGCCGCCCGGACGTGTGCCATCACGTTGACGTCCCAGGCGAGCGCCCAGACCTTCTCGTCGGCCGCTTCCGTGCCGCCGGAGGCGAGTCCGGCGTTCGCGCAGTACACGTCCACGGTCCCGCCGAGCGCGTCCCGCGCCGCCGGAACGATCGCCGAGGCGTCCCCGGGCACCGCGATCCCGCCGATCTCGTCGGCCACGGCCTTCGCCCGGTCCCCGTCCAGGTCGTTCACGACGACACGGGCCCCCTCCGCCGCGAACCGCCGCGCCAGCGCGGCCCCGATCCCGCCACCGGCCCCCGTGACGACCACGCCAGCACCCTGCACGGCTCCCACGATCGGTCTCCTTCGACGCGACGCACCAAGAACAGCCCATCAAGACAGCCAGACTAACCAGTCGGTATGTCACTGAGGAAGGGTGCCACCCACCCGAGGGGCACGCACGGCGTACCTGTTGTGCCGGTAGCCGGAGCAAGGCATACGTACGTGGCGTATGGCCATCATTCGCCGTTGGCAGGACCATGCGCCTGAGCGCACCACCAACGGGGCCGAAGGGGGCTCGTCATGGCGGATCCGGAAATGAGCGTGACTCCCTACTGGGAACTGACCTTCGACGCGGACGGCGACGTGGACACCGGTCAGCGGGACCGGCTGCTGGACGGTGTCGCCGGGCGCGGGGTCGTGGATCTGGTCGTCTTCGCGCACGGCTGGAACAACGACCGGTCCGGCGCGACCCGGCTCTACGGCCGCTTCCTCGAACCGTTCCCGGCGCTCGCCCCGGACGCGAGGCTCGGGTACGTCGGGGTGATGTGGCCCTCGATGCGGTTCTCGGACGAGCCGATCCCGGACTTCAAGCCGGTGCCCGCCCTCGCGCCCAGCCGTCCGGCGCTCGACAAGAACACCCGGCACGCGCTGTCGGAGGTCTTCCCCGGTCGGACCACCGTCGTCGAACAGCTCGCCCGGCTGCTGGAGCAACGACCGGACGACGGCGCCTCGCTGGAGATGTTCGGGCGGCTCGTGCGGTTGCTGGTGGAGATGGAACCGCAGGGACCGCAGGGCGCGTTCACCTCGGACACGATCGCAGAGGGGGTGCCGGAGGGCGCGCCCGGGATGCTGTGCCAGAACGCGGTGACGGTGTGCGCGGACTTCGCGGTGGCGCTGGCGGAGGTCGAGACCCCGGGGGTGCCGACCGGGGCCGCCGTCACCCCGCCCCAGGCATGGGACGGCGCCCACGAACTCCTGCGCCAGGCCACCTACTTCGCGATGAAGCGCCGGGCGGGGGCGGTCGGTGAGCGAGGGCTCGGGCGGCTGCTGGGACAGCTCGCGCGGACCTCGCCGGACGTGCGGGTGCACCTCGTCGGGCACAGCTTCGGCGCCCGTCTGGTGTCGTTCGCACTGCGCGGGCTGCCGGAAGGCGTGCGCTGTGTGAAGTCGGTGACGCTTCTTCAGGCAGCGTTCTCGCACTACGCGTTCGCGGCCCGGCTGCCGCACGACGACCGGGCGAGCGGAGTGCTGAACGGTCAACAGAGGCGGATCGACGGCCCGTTGGTGTGCTGCCACTCGAAACACGACTCGGCGCTCGGCACGATCTACCCGTTGGCCTCCCGGATGGCGGGCGACGCGCGCACGGTGCTGGGCCTGAGCGTGAACAGCCTGCTGGGCAGGAGATGGGGCGCCCTCGGCTACAGCGGGGTGCAGGCGGTCAAGGGCACCCGGTCGTTCAAGCTGGCCGACGCGCTCAAGGCCCAGCTGCCGACGGCGGGGTGCGTGAACATCGACGCCTCGGCCGTGGTCAGGCGGGGCGGCGCACCCTCCGGCGCCCACAGCGACATCTGCCACCGCGAGCTGGCCCGGGTGGTGCTGGCGGCGGGCCGTATCGCCTGATCCCGGCCCGCCGCCGTCACGCCTTCACCGGCTCTCACCGGCGTTCACACCGCCCCGCACCGGTGATCACCGGTGCGGGGCGTCGCTCACCGGTGCGAGGTGAACTCCACGACCTGCTGGTACGTCGGCCTGTTCTGCCAGCTGATCTTGTTGTGCTTGATGCCTCCCAGGGACTGGTGAATGATCGAGTCGGCGCACCACTGGTCGCCGGCCGAGCAGGAGGCATCGCCGGGATAGACCTGTGCGGCGGTCTTGCCGGCCGCCTCCTTGAGGGTGTCGATCAGGAGGCTGCGGCAGGCGCTGAGGCTGCCGCCGCCGCAGTACTCGTTCGCCAGCGGGCCCCGCACCGTCTCGCCCAGCACCGAGCGGAGGTCCTTGTCGACGTAGCTCCACCAGCCGTACTGGAAGGAGCTGCCGGCGTGCGAGCCGGTCGGGCCGTGCGCTGCCGACGGGGACTCGTCGATGGGCAGGTTGGCGGTCATGGCGGTGTACAGGTCGGTGCCGAGGCCGGGTTCGAACTGGGCCTTCACCAGCAGCGGCCACCAGGCGTCGAGGATGCGGATCGCCTCGGCGTTGGCATAGGTCTTGGAACCGGCGGACGTCTCCGTGCGCTTCGATCCGGAGGTGACCCAGGTCTGGAGCTTGTTGACGGCTGCCGCCGCCGTGGAGTCGGTGACCGTGCTGCTGTTGATCACCTTCAGCAGGTCGGGGACGACGTCCTCGGCCCGCAGGTCGGCCAGGCCCGCCTCAGCCATGGCCTTGGTCAGCGAGGCCCTGGTGACCCCACCGGCCGCGACCAGCCGCTTGACCCGGTCGTCGAGGAGGTTGCCCCGGTGGACGGAGCCGTTGCCCCAGGGGGCGGAGGGGTAGTCCTTGGCCTGCTTGTTGTTCCAGGAGACGTAGTAGTCCTGGTCGATGGAGTTGGGATGCTGGGAGGGCGGGGTGTAGTCGGCGACATTGGTCGTCGGATTCCAGTTGCGCCACTCGTACGCCGACCGCGCCCACGCCGGGAACTCGGGGTCGACGTTCGCGGCGCGGACCGGGTTGTCGCCGCTGTTGTAGTACGCGGTGTGAGCGGAGTCGGCGTAGAACCAGTTGAAGGTGTAGTTGATGTTCTGGACGGCCTTCTGGAAGGTCTCCGGGCCCGTGACGTAGTCAGGGTCGTTCAGCATCTGGAAGCCGATGATCGACTCGGCCTCGTTCATGTACGAGGAGCGCAGGGTGGTGTAGGCGACCTTCTTGCCGCCGACCGTGGCGCGGTGGGTGACGGGGCCGTACTTGGTGCGCCAGACCTGCATGCGGTAGGAGCCGGCCGGGGTGGAATCGGCCGTGGTGGGCTTCCAGGCGTTGGTCTGCTCGACCTTCTCCATCGGCGTGCAGGTGCCGTGGTACAGGTAGTGGACGTCGTCCTGGCACAGCTCGACGGCGTAGGCGTCGATGATGTCCTGGCCGGAGGTGGTGGCGCTCCAGGCGTAGTCCTGGCCCCGGCCGAGTTCGACGTACATGCTCAGGCCCGCGAAGGAGGCGCCGCGGGCGCTGATGCCCGGCCCCTGGATCTCCTGGAGCATCAGGAGCTGGGGTGCGAAGTAGCCGGTCTGGGGGCCGAAGACGGCGATGGGGTGGCCGCTCGCGGTGTGCTCGCCGCCGACGACGAGGGCGTTGGACATCCCGCGCCGGGCGGAGCTGAGGGCGCGGTCGGTGGCGACGGAGGAGAGGCCGGTGGAGGCCTTCGTGGCCGCGCTGCCGGTGCGGTCGTACACCAGGGGTTCCTCGGTGACGGCGCCGCTGTCGGGCAGGGCCATGCCCTGCGGATCGGCCGGCTTGGCGGCGTACGGGAAGCTGCCCTCATGGACGGTCAGGGCCGCCTCGGGGTCGTTGCGCTCACGGAAGGACTCCCAGACCTTGGTGCCCTCGGTGACGCCGTACTTCTCCTGGGCGGCCAGCAGGGACAGCGCGTTGTTGACCTCGCCGCCGCCTCCGGAGCCGAAGAGAGCGCCGATGACGGAGGCCAGGGCGACCAGGTCGGTGGGCTTGAACTTCTCGATGGTGCCGGCGTTGGTGACGGAGTCCTTGTGGCCGGTCAGGACGTACTCGCCGGGGAAGTAACGGCCGCTGTCGGAGGCGTCGATGTAGGCGTTGATGCCGGCGACGTAGGCGTTGACGTCGGCGAGGGCCAGTTGCCCGCGCTCACCGTTGGCGGCCACCGCCTTGTCGATCTGGGCCTGCAGGTCGGCCTCGGTGTAGGGGGCGTGACGCCAGAACTCCTGCTCCAGGCCCTGGTTGGACGGGGCGCCGCCCGCGAACGGGGTCAGCTTGCCGCGGCCGACGTGCCGGAAGACGTCCATCAGCCACAGCCGGTCCTGGGCGGCGGCGTAGCCCGCGCCGAACTCGGTGCCGTAGCGGGTGGTGCCCGTGATGTGCGGCACACCGGTCTTCTTGTCGCGGACGATCGTGACGTCGGTACGGCCGGCCGGCTTCAGGGTGGAGGCGACCTGGTCGGAGGCGACGCCGAAGGAGGCGTCGTTGAAGAAGGTGCTGATGGTGGAGTTGGTGAGGCCCGAATAGCCGGTGGCCAGGTTGTTGTAGGGCCCGAGTTGGTTGCTCGCGTTCTCCGGCATGGAGCCGAAGGCCTGGTTGAGCAGGATCTGGGCGAGGGTGGCGTTGCCGTTCTGGCCGGGCGGCAGGATGTCGGAGCACTGTCCGCCGCAGTGGTCGGTCACCGCTGCCGCCGTGACGGCGTCGGTGTCGGCGGCCGCCGCCGGGGAAGCCGGGGAAAGAGGCGACAAAAGACCGGCAACGAGTGCGCATATGGAGGCGGCCTTGAGGAACTCCGGGAATCTGTGGGGAGTTCTCAGTCTGTCGAGTGCGGTACGTGCGGTGCGTGAGGTGCGTGGGGTGCGCCAGGGCATGGCAGCTCCTCCTGAACGGGGGGTGGGCGGGATGTTACCGCCGGTATCCCCGAGTTTGAAGATGAACATGCGTCACGTTTCCGGGATCACCGCCGCACAGCCGTCGCACAGATGACGGACAGCGTGAACAGGTACTCAGAAGCAGTCGTAAGCACACAAGAAGAAGGCAAGAAGAGGCAGACGTAGGCAGGAACGGTTCGTGAACGGCTCAGCAGACGACTTATGGAGGTCATCGGAAATCGGATGGAGCCGAATCGCATGTCGATACGTCTATTCGGCGACGTCCCGACGACGACGCCGAAGTGACCGAAGTACAGGTGCAGGTGTGACGGAGGTGCAGGGCGATGGCCGGTTTCCGGAGTCTGGCAAGACAGGTGCGAGATCCCAGGTGTGACCTGGCACTGCGGCGTTATTCGCTGCGCAAGTGCCTCGAGCGGTTCGCCCCCTACGGGCATCGGGCGACCTGGGACCACTTGTGCTCGCGGGCCGGGTTCGGCCCCGAGGACCGCAACCCCGACCCGGCGCGGCTCGTGGCCGCACTGGAGGAGTTGGAGGAGGCCCGCTCCGTCTGGCTCGACTACGAGGTGGAGTTCGCGCAGCGCCGCAAGAAGGAGAAGCACGACGGGCTGCGCAGGCCGGGCAGTGTCGACGACTGGCACCGGCTGACCTGGGGCGGGTTCGGCGTCGCGTGGTGCGACGATCCCAAGGTCCATCCCCGGGAACCGATGGCGGAGGTGCTGCGCCGGCTCATCGCCGCGCTGGAGCGCGAACCGGGTTCGACCTGCCCGGTGTGCGAGGGCGAGCGCCTCGTATGGATGTACGACCTGGCCCACGAACCGTCCTCGGGCCCGGTCTGCACGGAGTGCGGAATCGTGGTGCCACGACCGGTGCTCACGCCCGAGGCCCTGGCGGAGTCCAGGCGCGGACGGCTGCTGGTCTCGGCGTAGCGCGGCGGGGGTGCGCCGGGGATGCCGCACCCCCGTGCATGTGTGTACGCAGGGCTCAGGGCCGCTTGACGTCCGTGTGGATGGCCAGCTTGAACTCGGCGAGGATGAGCGGTGTGGCCCGCTTGGTGTCCCCTCGGCCCCGCGCCGATGTCTTCAGGCCGAGCGGCATGCCCTTGTGCACGAACATCTGCCACATGTAGGTGCGGTACTGGCCGCCCCGGGTGGGCGCGGTGTCCGTGGTGCCCGTGGAGTTGTACTTGCTCGGCGTCATGCTCAGCGGATCACGCACGAAGCGGGCCCGGTACTCCAGTGTCCGCGCGTCCGCTTCCCAGAACACCATCGCGGACAGCAGGCCCCAGCCGTCGTGGCTGGGCCAGATCAGTCCGGAGCGCGGATCGGGGAACTTCGACGCGGTGGCGCCGCCGTGCGCCGGGTCGTGCATCTTCCAGGGGTCGTACGACTCCTCGGTCCTGTCGTACGGGAAGCGCACCAGGTGGTAGCCGTCCGGGTCATAGGTGATCCGCTGCACCCCCGAGTGCGCCTTCTCCCACTTCAGCGAACAGATGACGACGCTCATCCATGCTCCTTCCCTCGGTGGAGGGCATACCGCTCGGGCGGCCCCGGCAAAAGGCCGGCGTCCATACCAGGCGCAAAACCGCTCGCTCCACCCCTTTCCCGTACGGACAGTTGGGGGCGATGAAACAGCTCTGAGAGCACCCAGGACCGAGGAGAGAACCCGATGTCGACGCTGCGCGTCACCGCCGAAGTGCTGACGATCCACGACCACCCGAACGCCGACGCGCTCGAGCTGGCCCAGGTGGGTCTGTACCGAGCCGTCGTGGCGAAGGGCGCCTTCCGCACCGGTGACACCGCCGTCTACATCCCCGAGCAGTCCGTGCTCCCGCCCGCGCTGATCGAGGAACTGGGGCTGACCGGACGACTGGCGGGCGGCAAGTCCGACCGGGTGAAGGCGGTGCGGCTGCGGGGCGAGCTGTCGCAGGGCATCGTCTGCCGCCCCCGGGCGCTGGCGGACGTGGATCTGCCGGCCGCCGTCACGGCCGGCACGGACTTCGCGGAGCGCCTCGGCATCGTGAAATGGGTGCCGCCGATCCCGCCGACGATGAACGGTGACGTGGAGTCGGCGCCGGATCTGCTGCCCTGGGTCGACATCGAGAACATCCAGCGCTATCCCGACATCTTCACGCCCGGCGAGCCGGTCGTCCTGACCGAGAAGCTGCACGGGACGGCGTGCCTGGTGACGTACTTCGCCGAGGCCGGTCGCGTCCAGGTCTCCTCCAAGGGCTTCGGCGCCAAGCACCTGGCACTGCGGGAGGATCCTCGGAACCTGTACTGGCGTGCCGTGCGCGGACACCAGGTGGCCGAGGCCGCCTCCCGGCTCGCCGAGCGGCTCGGGGCACGCCGGGTCGGGATCTTCGGCGAGGTGTACGGAGCGGGGGTGCAGGACCTGACGTACGGCGCCGACGGGCGTCGCGACACGCTCGGATACGCCGTGTTCGACGTCTCGGCGGAGATCGACGGCCGGGTCCGCTGGCTGGACGCCACGGAGCTGTCCGAACTGCTCGACGGCGAACTGCCGCTGGTGCCCGTGCTCCACGAGGGGCCGTACACCGTCGACCGGGTCCTGGAGGTGGCCACCGGCCGGGAGACGGTCTCCGGCCGTGACCTGCATCTGCGCGAGGGTGTCGTGATCCGCCCGGCCGCCGAGCGGTACAGCCCGGTGACCGGCGGACGGGCCATCGCCAAGGCGGTCAGCCCGGCGTACCTGACGCGTAAGGGCGGCACCGAGTACGAGTAGGAGACGGGACGGACAGGCCGAAGACCCCCACGGGAACGTCGGGGGACCCGTGGGGCCCGGGAGCCCGGGAGCTGCTCAACGGCGGTTCCCGGGCTCCTCCCGTTCCTCCTCCCGCCGCGACGGCTCGCGGGTCCTCTGCCGTGCGCCGGGGGCCCTGCGCTCGACCATGAGGCGCGAGCCGCTCTGCCGTTCGCCGAAGACGTCGTCGGGGTTGGAGAGCACACAGGTGTCCAGGGACAGACAGCCGCAGCCGATGCAGTCGGTGAGGTGGTCGCGCAACCGGTTGAGCTGCTTGATCCGCTCGTCCAGCTCGGACCGCCAGACCTCGGAGAGATGGGCCCAGTCCTCATGGGTGGGCGTACGCTCCTCGGGCAGCTCGGCGAGCGCGTCGCGGATCGTGGCGAGCGGGATGCCGACACGCTGCGCGGCCCGTACGAAGGCGACGCGGCGCAGGGTGTCACGACTGTAGCGGCGCTGGTTGCCCGTGGTGCGGCGGCTGCTGATCAGCCCCTTGGACTCGTAGAAGTGCAGGGCGGAGACGGCGGCGCCACTACGGGCCGACAGCTGACCTACGGTCAACTCGTGGATCTTCTCAGGGATCTGGGGCACCCCTCCGACCCTACCCACACCCGGAAGGGTCGTGGTCCGTTGACAGGGACCGCACGGCCGACCATGCTAAGCAGTCGCTTAGACACTTGGGACCAGGGAGGCCTTAGACATGGCAGAGCCGAGGATCTTCACGTCCGCCGAGGAGCTGAAGGCGGCGGTGGGTGAGCAGCTGGGCCACAGCGACTGGCTGGAGGTCGACCAGAAGCGGATCGACCTCTTCGCCGAGGCGACCGGTGACCACCAGTGGATCCACGTGGACCCGGAGAAGGCCGCCGCGGGCCCCTTCGGCACGACCATCGCCCACGGTTATCTGACCCTGTCGCTGCTGCCGTTGTTCGTTCCGCAGGTGCTCAAGGTCGACAACGTGAAGATGGGCGTCAACTACGGCACCAACAAGGTCCGTTTCCCGGCGCCGGTACCGGTCGGCTCGCGACTGCGCGCCACGGCGACCCTCCAGGAGGTCACGGAGGCCGGCGGGGGCGTCCAGGTCACGGCCGCGGTCGTGGTGGAGCGCGAGGGCGGGGACAAGCCGGTGTGTGTGGCGGAGTCGGTGTCCCGGTACTACTTCTGAGCCGATGGCGCTCGGAGCTGTGGCGCGGCGTTCGCGACCGCCGCGCCACGGGTGCGCGCCCTTCCCCGGTGCTCGGACCTCCCCCTCCGACGTCGGCTGCGCCCTTACCCGGGTGCCACGGCGCGGCCGGTCTGCGGCGAGATCATTCCCGCGCACAGGCCACGGGCCGTCAGGCCCTGTGCGATACGCGGGATCGCCGCGCGCGCGTTCGCGGACCAGTCGTGCATGAGGATGATCTGACCGTTGGTGAGCCGGGCGGCGGCCTGCACGATCGCGTCCGCGCCGGCGCCGTTCCAGTCCTGGGAGTCGACGTTCCAGAGGATCTCGGTCAGGCCGTACCTGGTCGCGACCGACCTCACCGTCGCGTTGGTCTCGCCGTACGGCGGCCGGAACAGCTTCGGGGTACCGCCGCCCGATCCCGCGACGGCCTGCTGGGTGCGGGAGATCTCCGAGTCGATCTGCGCCTGGGTCAGCCGGGTCATGTGCGGGTGGGTGTAGCTGTGGTTGGCCACCCACATGCCGGCGGCGACCTGGGCCCTGACCAGGGACGGATTGGCGGCGGCGTACTGGCCCTGGTTGAACATCGTCGCCCGCAGCCCGTTCTGCCTCAGCGTGGAGAGCAGGGCCGAGGTGCTCCCGGAGGGGCCGTCGTCGAAGGTCAGGCCGACGTATCCGTTACAGGCGGCGGCCTGCTCCGGTGCCGCCGCGGCGGCCGTGAGCGTGAGGGGGACGGTGCAGGCCAAGGCCGTCGTGACGACGGCCCACCGTTTCCCCCGGTGAGGGAACGAGCGGCGCGGCACCGTGCTCACGGGGCCACCGTGATGCTGGAGTTGCCGCTGCTCCGGTACCCCTCGGTGGCCATGATCATGTAGTACCTGAAGCTGCCGAGGGGCATCCCGGCACGGGCCCAGGCGTCGAAGTGATTGCCGGTGGTGATGCTCCCGCCGGTCCGCTTCGACTGACGGACGCTCCAGTACTGGTCGAAGGTGCGAACGCCCTCGACGGACGGGGCGTTGTACCGCGTCGTCCGGTAGATGTCGTACGTGCCGCCGTCGCTGGTGACCGTGCCCTTGTACGCTCCCGTGGGCCGGTAGGTGCCCCAGTTGTCGACGATGTAGTACTCGACGAGCGGACTGGCCGTCCAGCCGTAGAGGGTCAGGTAGGCGTTGCCGGACGGGTTGAACGTGCCGGAGTACCTCACGGTCCTGCGGGAGCCGTTGCTCCATCCCTTGCCGGCGACGAAGTTCCCGGTGTTGCGCCAGGAGGTCCGGTAACTGCCGCCGGAGGCCAGGGTCATGGAGACGGTGCCGGGGGCGTCGGTCCAGAACGAGAAGTAGAAGCCGTTGTCGATGCCGGTCCGGTTGCTGGTGACGACCGTGTCCGCGTGGGCGGTGCCGGGCAGGGCCACCGTGGTCGCGGCGGCCAGCGCGGTCGTACACAGACCGCCCAGGAAGAGCCTGCGGCTCGGGGGCGGAGTGGGAGTGGGAGCGGGTGCGGGTGTGTCGTTCATCGCGCGCGTCCTCCTCGGGGCTCGCGGGGGTTCGCCCTGTCATCCCGGAGTGTTGGCCTGCCCCTGTCAACTGTCAATGCATTCGGCATCACATCCGAAACATTCGCCGACTACACCAGCGACAACCCGCCAAGACCCCCGGGAAGAGGATCCGACGCACGGCCTCCATCTCCGAATGTTTCGAAGTGCGAGCCGATCGCCGGAATCACTTGCTCGCGCCCACCATCCGCAGGACGAGATCCGCGTACAGCGCGCCGACCTCGTCGGGGGTGCGCGGACCGTTGACGTTGAACCAGCGGGCCACGTCGATGCAGAGGGAGAGGATGGCGACCGTGGTACCACGGACATCGGGGACGTCGAAGTCGCCGGTGGCGACGCCGTCCTCGATGATGCCGCGTACGGCCGCGTCGTTCTCTCGGCGGAGGGTGACGATCTCGGCGCGGGCGTCGGGGCCGAGCGCGTCGAGTTCGTACTGGACCACGCGGGCGACCGTGTGCTGCCCGGCGTGCCAGCGGACGAAGGAGCGGACGGCCTCGGCGAGGCGGTCGGCCGGAGTGCCCTCGGACTCGGCCGCCGTGCGCAGCACGTCGAGGGCCTTCTCGTGGCCGATGCGGCTGATCCGGTGGAGCAGCTCTTCCTTGGTCTTGTAGTGGATGTACAGCGCGGCGGGGCTCATGCCCGCGCGGCCCGCGATGTCACGGGTCGTGGTGGCGTGGTAGCCACGCTCGGCGAAGGCCTCCACGGCGGCCACCAACAGCCGCCGGGCCGCGTCCGGATTGACCTCGCCCCACGGCTGCGGTTCGCCGCCGGCCGTCTCCTCCGCCGTACTCATCGCTCGCCCGTCCCTTCCGATGGCTGGACTCCACCATACCGCCGATAGGTGAGCGAGCGCTTAGAAGGCCCGCTCAGAGCCATGGAGGGCCGGGGTGCTGCCCCGCTCAGAGCCATGGAGGGCCAGGATGCTGCCCGCACAGGGGGCTCGAGGCCTGTCAGAGCTTCTCGAAGGGGTCGTGGTCCGCGAGGAGCTTCTCCAGCCTGGCCTGGTCCACCCGGCTGACGATCTGCCCGGCCTCCTGCCGGTCGCGGATCACCTTGGCCAGGGTGAAGGACGAGGTCACCAGGTAGAGGACCGCGATGGCCAGGAACGCACGGACCCAGGTGTCGGCGTCGAGGTTGTAGATGCCGACGGTGGTGGCCGCCATGGCGACGGCGAAGGACGCGACGGCCTGGCCGTAGAAGGCCGCCGTGCTCTGCTGCTTGACCGGTGTCTCACTCATGGGGACATGGTCGGGCGGATGTGGTTCGGGCCACATCCGTTCGGATACTCAGATCCGCGCCCGGGGTGCGCCCGCGTACTCAGAAGGCCGACACGCCGGTCAGCGCGCGCCCGATGAGCAGTTTCTGTATCTGGCTGGTGCCCTCGTAGAGGGTCATCACGCGGGCGTCGCGCAGCAGTTTTCCGACCGGGTACTCGTCGATATAGCCGTAGCCGCCGAAGACCTGGAGGGCGTTGTTCGCGGCGCGTACGGCGGCCTCGGAGGCGAAGAGCTTGGCCTTGCTCGCCTCGGTGGCGAAGGGCCGGCCCCGGTCGACGAGGTCGGCCACCCGCCAGGTGAGCAGCCGGGCGGCGTCGACGTCGACCGCGATGTCGCTGAGGAGCTCCTGGACGAGCTGGTGATGGGCGATGGTCTTGCCGAACTGCTCGCGTTCCCCGGCGTGCCGGACCGCCGCGTCGAGCGCGGCCTGGGCGATGCCGACACAGCCGGCGGCCACCGACATCCGGCCCTTGGCGAGCGCGGACATGGCGACGGTGAAGCCCTTGCCCTCCGGGCCGAGCAGAGCGGAGGCAGGGACGCGGACCTCGTCCAGGACCAGTTCGGCGGTGGCCTGGCCGCGCAGCCCGAGCTTGCCGTGGATGGGGCGACGGGTCAGGCCGGGGGTGTCGGTGGGGACGAGGAAGGCGGAGACACCCCGGTGGCCGGGGGCGTCGGTGGAGCGGGCGAAGAGGAGGACGACATCGGCCCAGGTGCCGTTGGTGATGAACATCTTGGTGCCGCTGATGACGTAGTCGTCGCCCTCGCGGACGGCGCGGGTGGTCAGGTTGCCCGCGTCGGAACCGGTACCGGGTTCGGTGAGGCCGAAGCAGCCGACGTACTCCCCGGCCGTGAGCCCCGGCAGCCAGCGGCGCTTCTGCTCCTCGTCGCCCCAGGCGGCGATGGTCTTGGCGACGAGACCGAGGGAGACGGAGACGATGCCGCGCACGGAGGAGTCGCCCCGGCCGAGCTCCTCGGTGACCAGGCAGTACGCGAGATGGTCACCGCCACAGCCGCCGTACTCCTCGTCGACGGTCAGGCCCAGGAAGCCGACCTCGCCCAGCTTCCTCACGAGGGACCGGTCGACGTTCTCGGCGCGGTCCCAGGCGATGACGTGCGGGGCGATCTCGCGCTCCACGAAGTCCCGCGCGAGTCGGCGCACTGCGGTCTGCTCCTCGCTGAGCTCCAGATTCACGTCGGCCCACCCCCTACGAGATCATGCACGGGCATATCCGTTAACGTTTGAATTAGCACTGCTAGTTTTATGTCACAGCCCTACTATGTGCGCCATGGCCCGACCGCGCAAGCCTTTGTTGAGCACCGACCGCATCGTGGAGACGGCGCGGGAACTGATCGACGCGGAAGGGCTGGCGGCGGTCTCCACGCGACGGCTCGCCGCCGAGCTGGGTGTGAGCGGGCCCTCCCTCTACAACCACTTCCGCACCATGGACCAGATCCTCGAGGCCGTGGCCGACTCGGTGAGCGCCCAGGTGGACCTGTCGATGTTCGAGGACGGACGGGACTGGCGCACCGCGCTGCACGACTGGGCCGTCTCCTACCGGGCCGCCCTGCGGGACCATCCGAACATCGTGCCCGTCCTCGCGCGCGGACCCGGGCGACGGCCGGCGGGCCTGCGGGTCGCCGACGTCGTGTTCGGGGCCATGGTGGAGGCGGGGTGGCCTGCGGCGCAGGCCACGTCCATCGGGGCGTTGATGCGGTACTTCATCATGGGGTCGGCCATCGGGTCGTTCGCCGGGGGGTTCGTGGGCGACGAGAGCGCGTACGACCCGGCCGACTATCCACACCTCGGGCAGGCGCATCTGCTGGCGGAGCACCAGGAGAAGGTGGACGAGCGGGCCTTCGAGGTGGGGTTGCTCGCGCTGCTGGACGGGCTGACGGTGCAGTACGAGGCGGCGGTGCGGCGGGGGTCCTAGGGGGTGGCTGCGCCGCTGCCGGGTGAGGCCGAGTACGCCTGCCGCGCGATGCGGGGGTGGGTGCGGGTCCGAAAACCGCGAGCGTTCGTCGCCCTCCCCCACCTAGCCTCGATGTCATGTCGAACACTTCGTCCAGCTCACCGGTGTCGTCCACCCGCAAGGTCGAACTGCTCGCGGCGGGGGCGGCCGTCGTCACGGTCGTCCTGTGGGCGTCGGCGTTCGTGTCGATCCGGAGTGCCGGGGAGGCGTACTCGCCGGGGGCGTTGGCGCTGGGGCGGTTGCTGGCCGGGGCCCTGGCGCTGGGGGCGATCTGGATGGTGCGCCGGGAGGGAATGCCACCGCGTGCCGCGTGGCGGGGGATCGCCGTGTCCGGGGTCCTGTGGTTCGGGTTCTACATGGTCGCGCTGAACTGGGGCGAGCAGCAGGTCGACGCGGGCACGGCGGCGCTCGTGGTCAACATCGGGCCGATCCTCATCGCCCTGCTCGGCGCCCGGCTGCTGGGCGACGCCATGCCGCCCAGGCTGCTCGTCGGCATGGCGGTGTCGTTCGCGGGCGCGGTCGCCGTGGGCCTGTCGATGTCCGGCGAGGGCGGGGCCTCGGTGCTGGGCGTCGCCCTGTGTGTGCTCGCCGCCGTCGCCTACGCGGCCGGGGTGGTCGCCCAGAAGCCCGCACTCGGATCGGCGAGCCCGCTCCAGGTGACCACCTTCGGCTGTCTCGTCGGGGCGGTGGTGTGTCTGCCGTTCGCCGGGCAACTGGTGCGGGAGGCGGCCGACGCACCGGTCTCCGCGACCCTCAACATGGTGTATCTGGGCGTGTTCCCGACCGCGCTGGCCTTCACCACCTGGGCCTACGCTCTGGCCCGTACGACCGCGAGCCGGATGGGCGCGACCACGTACGCCGTGCCCGCGCTGGTCGTCCTGATGTCCTGGCTGGCTCTGGACGAGGTCCCGGGCCTGCTCACGCTGGCCGGGGGCGCGCTGTGCCTGGCGGGTGTGGCGGTGTCCCGGTCCCGGGCACGTGGGAAGGGAACGGCCGACGCGACGGCGACCGGGGCGGAGGCCGGGACGGAGGCCGGGGCCGGGCCCAGGGGTGCGGTCCAGGGGGCGCGGACCGGGCGACCGACGACTGAGGACTGAGGGGGCTAGCCTGCCCTCGGTTCCAGAGGCTGTTCCTCGGTTCGCGAATCCGCCCTCCTCGCGAGGATCCTGATCGACACCAGGGCGATCAGCGAGAGTCCGATGATGTAGGCCGACACCGCCATGGACGTGCCGGTGGCCTCCAGCAGGAGGACCATCAGGAACGGGGCGAGGCCGCCGCCGAACACGGCCGCGATCTGGTAGCCGAGGGAGGCGCCCGTGTAGCGCATCTCGGGGGTGAACAGCTCGGCGAACAGGGCGGCTTGGGGTCCGTACATGATGCTGAGGAAGCAACTGGCGACGAAGGTGCCGACGGCGAGCCACAGCAGGGAGCGGGTGTCGATCAGCAGGAAGAGCGGGACCGCCCACAGGGCGATGCCGGCCGCGCCGATCGCGTAGATCCGGATCCTGCCGACACGGTCGGAGAGGGCCGCCGCGGCGGGGATCAGCACCAGCTGGGTGAGGCTGACGCAGAGGGAGACCGCGAGGACCGCGCTGCGCTTCATGTCGAGTTCGCGGGTGGTGTAGTCGAGGACGCCGGTGATGAGGATGTAGAAGGTCGCGGTGTTCACGGCGAAGGAGCCGCCGGCCAGGAAGACCGTGCCGAGATGTCCGCGCAGGATCGTCTTGAGCGGGGAACTCTTCTCTCCCTTCGCCTTCTGCGCCAACTCCCGTTCCGCCGCCCGGAACTCGGGGGTCTCCTCGACGTGACGGTGGATGTACCAGGCGAGGCCGAGGACGAACAGGCCGACCAGGAAGGGCACGCGCCAGCCCCAGGCGGAGAAGGCCGAGTCGCTGGTGGCCGCGCCCACGACGAGGAACATCGTGTTGGCGCTCACCACGCCGATGGGGACGCCGAGTTGGACGAAGCTGCCGTACACCCCGCGCTTTCCCTCGGGGGCGTACTCGGTGGCCAGCAGCATCGCGCCGCCCCACTGGGCTCCGACGGCGACCCCCTGGGCGACCCGGAGGAGGACGAGCAGGACCGGAGCGGCGATCCCGATCGTCTCGTACGTGGGGAGGAGGCCTATGCCGGTGGTGGCCAGGCCCATCAGGGTGAGGGCGAGGACCAGCATGGGCTTGCGGCCCCGTTTGTCACCGAGGTGACCGGCGACGACTCCCCCCAGGGGGCGGGCGAGGAAGCCGACGGCGAACGCGGCGAACGCGGCGAGGACCCCTGCGGAGGAGCTGCCCGCCGGGAAGTAGAGATCGCCCAGGACCAGGGCCGCGGCTATGCCGAAGACGAAGTAGTCGTACCACTCCACCGCCGAGGCGAGCGCCGCGGCGGTGGCCACCTTGCGGTGGCTCTGAGGGCGGGAGGTGGTGGCGGGAGCGGAAACGGGAGCTGTGTCCATGCGAGCACACTCCGGTGGGTGCGGGGACGTTCCCGGGAACATACTGACCGGACGGTATGCCGGTCAACGGTCGTGCGTGGTTCAGTTCGGGGGGTTCTTCATCCGCGGGTGGGTGGGGGCTACGGGACCGACCCCCGCCCACCCGCAGCCGAATCAGAACGTCACCAAAGCCCTGCCGCCCTTGCCCGCCCGCATGTTGTCGAAGGCCGCCGGGATGTCAGAGAGGGAGATACGGTCGGTGACCAGGGCGGGGAGGTCCAGGCGGCCGGCGTTGACGTGGTCCGCGAGGACGGGCACGTCGCGCGCCGGGTCGGAGTTGCCGTAGACGCAGCCTGCGAGGGTGCGGCCCCAGTGGAAGATCTCCAGCGCGTTGAAGGTGACCTGCTGGTCCTTGCCGCCGATGCCGACGACGGTCGTCCGGCCGCCGCGGCGGGTCGACTCCCAGGCCGTGCGGATGGTGACCGCCCGTCCGACGCACTCCACGGCGACGTCCACGCCCTGTTTGCCGGTGAGCGCGCGGATCTCCCGGGCGGTGTTCTCGGAGGCGACCACGTACTCCGTGGCCCCCGCCGCGCGGGCCAGTTCCTCCTTCGCCGGGGAGACGTCCACGGCCACGATCCGGGACGCGCCGGCGATCCGCGCGGCCTGGAGCGCGGCCAGTCCGACGCCGCCCGCCCCGAACACGGCGACGGTCTCGCCCTCCCGGACCCGCGCCGAGTGGTGGACCGCGCCGTAGCCGGTGAGGACGGCGCAGCCGAGCAGTGCCGCGTCGGTGAGCGGAACCCCGTCCGGCGCGGGGAGCACACACCCGGCGGAAACGACCGTCTCCTCCGCGAACGCGGCCACGTTCAGACCGGGGTGGAGGTCGGCGCCGTCGGAGGCGCGCCGGGCGTAGACGTTCCCGGAGCCGAGCAGCGCGTTCGCGCACAGCCAGACCTCGCCGAGCGAACAGGCATGGCAACTCCCGCAGGAGGGCGCCCAGTTGAGGACGACGCCGTCGCCGGGCGAGACATGGGTGACCCCGTCGCCGACCGCCACGACGGTGCCCGCGCCCTCGTGGCCGAGTACGGCGGGCACCGGCACCCGCATGGTGCCGTCGGACAGCGACAGGTCGGAGTGGCAGACCCCGGCGGCGGCGAGCCGCACTCGGACCTGGCCGGGCCCGGGGTCCGGCAGCTCGATCTCGGTGATCTCCAACGGGGCACCGACGGCGGGCAGTACGGCGGCTCGAACGGCCATGGGGACGACTCTCCTACTGGTTCGCCTGGAACCCGGTCAGAACTGAAGGGACTTGGTCTGCAGGTACTCGGCCAGGCCGTGCGTGCCCAGCTCGCGCCCCACTCCCGACTGCTTGTAACCCCCGAACGGGGCCAGCGGGTTGAAGCGGCCGCCGTTGATGTCGACCTGACCGGTGTCCATGCGGCGGGCGAAGGCCACGGCCTCGCTCTCGTCGCCGGCCCAGACCGCCCCGGCCAGTCCGTAGACCGTGCCGTTGGCGATCCGCAGGGCGTCGGCCTCGTCCTCGTAGCGGAGGATCGACAGGACCGGGCCGAAGATCTCCTCCTGGGCGATGGTCATGTCCCAGGTCACGTCGGCGAACACGGTGGGGCTGACGTAGTAGCCCCGCTCGCGGGGGGACTCGGGGCCGCCGGCGACCAGGCGGGCTCCCTCGGCCACGCCCTTGTCGATGTACCCCCGCACCCGTTCCCGCTGCTTGGCGTTGACCAGCGGGCCGATGCGGTCGCCGTACTTCGCTGCGGCGGCCTCGGCCAGGGCGACGGCCTCGTCGTACTGGGAGGTGTGGACGAGCATGCGGGTCCAGGCGCTGCACGTCTGGCCGGAGTTGGACATGACGTTGGCGACGCCGACGCCCACCGCCTTGGTCAGGTCGGCGCTCGGGAGGATCACGTTGGCGGACTTGCCGCCGAGTTCCAGGGCCACCTTCTTGATGGCGGCGCCGGCGGTCGCGGCGATGCGCCGGCCCACCGCCGTGGAACCGGTGAAGGACACCAGGTCGACGCCGTCGTGCTCGGCGAGCGCCTGCCCGGCGACCGGGCCCAGGCCGGTGACCAGGTTGAACACTCCGGCGGGCACGCCCGCCTCGTGCACGGCCTCCGCGAAGAGCTGGGCGGTCAGCGGGGTGTCCTCGGCCGGCTTCAGGACGACCGTGCAGCCCGCGGCGAGGGCGGGGGCGACCTTGGCGACGATCTGGTGGAGCGGGTAGTTCCAGGGGGTGATCGCGCCGACGACACCGATGGGCTCGTGATGGACGGTGGAGTTGCCCACCCGCTCCTCGAACGCGTGCTTCGCGGCCAGTTCGGCATAGGAGCCGGCGACCGCGATCGGCAGGTCCGCGTGCACCTTCTGGGAGAACGGCAACGGTGAGCCGAGCTCCGCCGTCACCGTCTCGGCGATCTCCTCACGGCGCGCGGCGAGCACGTCGCGCAGCGCCCCGATGAGCGCGCCCCGCTCGGCGGGCGGGGTGGCGGCCCAGCCCGGGAGGGCCGCACGGGCGGCGCGCACGGCGGCGTCGACATCCTCGGCGGTGCCCGCAGGCACCCGGTCGATCACCTGCTCGTCGGCCGGGTTCACGACCTCGATCGTGTCGGTACCCGCTGAGGGTCGCCAGGTACCACCGATGTACATGCCGTCGTGTGCCTTCATCGCGCTGCCTCCCGGGCGGAGCCGTTTCGTCCGCCCCAAAAACTAGCCCTGATAGTTTTCCGGCACCAGGCCTCCGGGGAGTGAGGCAGGACTCGTCGGCGGCGCCGGGGGTCGGGAGCCGCCTCGCCTCAGAAGTCGACCCGCTTCCTGTCGTCGACCCGCGCCACGGCCTCCTGCGCGAACTCCTTGCGATAGTCGCCGCGAATCTCCTCGATCTTCCGGTCGCTCGCGACGGCCGCCGACACCGGATACAGCAAGATCAGTTCGTACGACCGCTCCTTCTGGATGGTCCCGCTCGCGTCCCGCCACTGTCCGCGCCCCTCCTGCACGGTCAGCCCGTCGGGGAACCCGGGCGTGACCTCCCGGTCGACGAAGTCCGTGAACTGCTCGTCGGTGACGTCCGGACCGCCGTCGGGCCGCTCGGTGCCGAAGAAGAGCCGGGTCTCGGTGTACGGCGTGCCGCGCGCCGGGGCGGCCATGGAAGAGGCGGGGTGGGCGGCACCGGTCCTCCCGGTGACGGCGTCCCCGGTGAAGGTGGCGTACGCGGTGGGGGCGACACCGACCGCCAGCAGACAGGCGGCCACCGCGACGGCGACTCGGGGGCCGAAGCCGGTGCGGACGCGGGTGCGGAGGCGGGTGCCGAAGCCGGTGCGGACGCGGGTGCCGAAGCCGGTGCGGGGGCGGGGGCCGGGGAGCGTGTGACCGCGGGGCTCCGGGCGTGGGCGGGTGCGGGTGCGATTGCGGCTGCTGGGGTGGGTGGGACGGTGCGGGCGGGTGGAGTGCGAGGTCATGCCTCCATCCCTAACGGGATCACCGGCTCCCGATCCGTGGGCCTCGCCGGGGACGGGCGGCGCGTGCGTCCGTACGCCCCCGGGGCCCGCCGGGACGCGGGTCACGCGCCCCTGACGCCTGTTCACGGCTTGCGCGCGGGCTCCCGGGTGGTGGTGAGGTGGGCGAAGACGACGACGTTGCTCGCGTAGCCCTTCCGCCGGTCGTACACCCCGCCGCAGGTGATCAGGCGCAGCTCGGGACGGTCACGGGGGCCGTACACCACCTGGCTGGGGAAGCGGTCCTTCTCGTACGTCTGCACGGCGTCCACCGTGTAGACGGCGGTGCGGCCGTCGGCTCGCAGGACCTCGACGATGCGGCCGGGTTTGATCATCCCCAGCGCGGCGAAGACGGCCGGACCCCTCCGGGTGTCCCGGTGGCCGACGACGACCGCGGTGCCCGGACCGCCGGGTGCGGGTCCTTCCGCGTACCAGCCGACCAGCTTGGGCTTGTCGTGCGGAGGCGCGGGCAGCCGGCGCCGGCCGTCGAGGTGGAGCTCCGTGACCGGGGCCTTGATGCCCAGATAGGGGATGGAGACGGTTTTCGCCGGTGAGGGCGGGAGTGTGCGGGGCTTGGCCGGCAGTGGTGGCTCGACCGGTGCGGCGGGGTCGGGTCGCGCGGGCCGGGCCGGGGCCGGCAGCGCGGGTTCGGTGGGCGTCGGCCCGTCGGGGGCGGTGGGCGCCGGTCCCGTGGGCTCGGTGGGGGGCGGCACCATGGCTGTGGTGCGGGCGGGCCACGTCGGCTCGCCGGGCCACGGGCTCAGCCGCGCGGTCGGCTCCGCCCGCTCGGTCGGCTCCGTCCGCTCGGTCGGCTCCGCCCGCTCGGTCCGGCCCGTCCGCTCGGTGGGTGTGGTCCCCGGGGTTCCGGCACGGGAGGGCGGGGGTGAGGGGTACAGGGGTGCCCGGTCGCGCGGCGCACCCGCACCGCGCGACCCGGTGTCGGCCCGGGCGGTGCCGGCCTCCGCGGGGTCGGGCCGCTCCCGCTCTTCCGCCAGGTGGATGCCGCCCACCACCAGCGCGACGGCCATCACGGCCGTGCGCGTCAGGCGGTAGGCGCGCGTCCGGTACCAGGGCCTCGGTCGGCGTCTACGCCGCGCCATCGGCGCGACGCCGGCGCAGCCGCAGATAGCCCACCCCGCCGACCGCGGCGAGACCCACGGCGGCGGCACCCGCGACCGGCGTGAAGTCCTGGGTCATGGCGAGGCCCCCTCCTCCGGCCGGGACCGCGCCGTCGGGGCCGGCCGGGACGGCGCCGTCGGGGCCGGCGAGCGGGCATTCGACCCGGAAGGTCTTGCGCCCCTCCTCGACCGGCGCGACGAGGGTCCTCCAGGTCAGCACGTACTCCCCGTCGGGGAGCCGCACGGCATTCTCGGGCGCCACGGGAGTGCTGTGCCCGGCGCCGTCGGCCGCGAGTGTGATCTCACCCGTGGCGATGGGGTCGGTGGCCTGGTTGGGAGGCTGTCTGTCGATCGTCCAGCTGATGCGCTGCGACGGGGTGACGTCCGTGGGGAAGTTGAAGGCGGCGAGATAGAAGTCGCAGACCAGCGGCTGGTTGCGCTGGTTGTCGAACGGGAAGCCCACCTTGTGGATCACGACGTCGGGGTCGCCCGGGGCGGCGACGGCGGCCGGTGCCGTGATCAGGCTGGCTCCCGTGACGGTGAGTGCCGCGAGGACGGCGGCGGCACTCACGCGCACTCCGGCGGGGCGCGGGCGGGACGAGGTGGACATGCAGAACCTCCGAGTCAGACGATTTTCACACAAATCGCTCTTTCGCCTGACTCTCTGTCACATCACACCGGGCACGGGGGGAGCCGCGCCCGACGCACCGTCAGATATCCCCCTTCCGGCCCAGGCGGGCACCGGGCTGCGCACCCTTCGCCCTCGCTTTCGCCCTCGCCTTCGCCTTCGCTCTCCCCTCCCGCTTCGCCGGCTCGGGCCGCCCCCGCCCGGGCTGCGCGGGCGAGCGCAGGGCGATGACCGACGACACCAGCAGCAACGCGCCGAGCATCACGAACGGCGCGGCCACACCCGCGACACCGGCGACGAGCCCCGCGGCGGCGGGCGCCCCGGCCTGCCCCAGCCGGTTTCCGGTCAGCCGCAGCGCGAGGGCGGTGGAACGGGCGTCGTCCGGCGCGGCCTGCACCACCGTCGTCATCGACAGCGGCTGCCCGACCCCGAGGCAGAAGCCGAGGGCGGCGAGGATCAGGGCCAGCGCCCACACCGGCACCGGCAAGGCGATCCCTGCGCACAGCACGGCCCCGAGGACGCAGGTGACGGTGAGCAGCGCCGTCCGGCCGAGCAGCCGCAGCATGGGCGTCATCACGAGGCGGCACGCTATGGTCGCCGCCGCGCGCAGGCTCAGCAGGAGGCCTATCACCGAGGGCGCGATGCCCCGGTGCTCCCCGACCACCGGCAGATACGCGGTGAGGATGTCGGTCGCCGACAGCACGGCGAGGCTGATGAAGATGCCTCCCGGTACTCCCCTGGTGCGCAGGATGCGGTGCACGGGGACCTGTTCGCCCCGCGCCGTACGGGACTTGGGCTCGACCGGACGCTCTATCCGCCACAGCGACGTGAACGCTACGGCCGCCCCCGCACCCGCGACCACCAGCGCCAGGGCGCTCGTGCGGGCCATGTCCGTGCCACCGATCAGGGCACCGGCGGCGATCGGGCCGATGAGCTGGCCGAGGGAGGCGCCGATGGTGAAGTGACCGAAGTTGCGGTCGTGTTCGCGCGGTGCGGACTGGCGGGCGACCAGTGACTGGGCGCCGATCACGAAGGAGAGGTGGCCGAGACCCATCACACCGCTCCATACCGCCATCGCCGGCAGCGAGTTCGCCAGACCGCTCATCGCGCAGCCGCCGGCTATGAGGACGACGCCCACGGGGAGCAGGGGCGCGCAGCGGCCCTGGTCGGTACGGCGGCCGAGCGGGACGGCGGCGAACAGCGGGAGCAGGGCGTAGACCCCCGCGATCACACCGACCGCCCGCTCGTCGGCGCCCAACGCGAGGGCCCGGTAGGACACGGCGGGCCGGGCCATCGACACCGCCCCCTGCGCGAAGCTGAAGGCGATGACGAGGCGGAGCAGCCAGCCGCGGTTCCTACCGGGCCTCACGATGAGGTCCTCCTACAAGGATGAGCGCTCCGGTGCGAACGGGTCGGGTTCCACGGTCAGATGATGCCGAAGAGGATGCCCGCGGCGAGGATGATCAGCGAGGTCACGGCCGCCCACTTCACCACGAACCTGGTGTGGTCGCCGAACTCGACCTTGGCCATACCCACCAGCACGTACACGGCCGGCACGAGCGGGCTCGACATGTGCAGCGGCTGGCCGACGAGCGAGGCGCGGGCGATCTCCAGCGGCGAGACACCGTGGGCGGCGCCGGCCTCGGCGAGGACCGGCAGGACGCCGAAGTAGAAACCGTCGTTGGACATGAAGTAGGTGAGCGGCAGGCTCAGGAAACCGGTGACCAGAGCCATGTGCGGGCCCATGCCGGAGGGGATGCCGTCGACGATCCACTTGGCCATCGAGTCGACCATGCCGGTGCCCTGGAGGACGCCGGTGAAGACGGCGGCGGCGAAGACCATGCCGGAGACGTTCAGGACATTGTCGGCGTGGGCGGCGAGGCGGGCCTTCTGGTCGGGGATGTGGGGGAAGTTGACGGTCAGCGCGAGCGCGGCACCGAGGATGAACAGCACCGGGATCGGCAGCCACTCCATGATCATGGCGGTGAGCAGCGCGACCGTGAGCAGCGCGTTGAACCAGTACAGCTTGGGGCGCAGCGTCGGGCGGTTGGGGTCCAGGCCCTGGAGGCGGACGTCGTCCGCGTCGTCGTCCTCGGCGTCGGTGCCGGAGCCCGCGCCACCCGTGGTCTTCGTCGTACGGCCCTTGTCGTCGCCGGAGCCGGCGGCGGCGGACGAAGCGCCCGCGCCGACCAGCACGGTCTCCTCCGACTCGGACTTCTCCTCGTCCTTGACGATCTTCTCCTGCTCCAGCACCTCGTCGAGGCTGAGCACCCCGAGGCGCTTGCGCTCCCGCAGGCCGAGGCCGTAGGCGAGGATGAAGACGAAGAGCAGGCCGACGAGGAGCGCCGGGATCATCGGGACGAAGATGTCGGCGGCGTCGAGCTTGAGCGCGGTGGCGGCGCGGGCGGTCGGGCCGCCCCAAGGCAGGGTGTTCATCACGCCGTTGGCGGTGGCGGCGACACCGGTCATCACGACCAGGCTCATCTTCAGGCGCTTGTACAGCGGGTACATCGCCGAGACCGTGATCATGAAGGTGGTCGAGCCGTCGCCGTCCAGCGAGACGATCGCGGCCAGCAGGGCCGTACCGACGACGATGCGCAGCGGGTCGGCCTTGCAGAACTTCAGGATGCCTCGCACGATCGGGTCGAAGAGACCGACGTCGATCATGAGGCCGAAGTAGACGATGGCGAACATCAGCATCGCGGCGGTGGGCGCGAGGTTGCCCACCCCTTCGATGACGTAGTCGCCGAGGTGGGCACCCTTTCCGACGAACACACAGAAAAGTGCCGGGATCAGTACGAGCGCCGCGATCGGCGACATCTTCTTCATCATGATCAGGACCAGGAAGGTCGCGATCATGGTGAAGCCGAGGATGGTCAACATGTGGATACCTAACGTTCGCCCTTGAACTCCCACCAGGGCACCGGCGGTGCGACGACGTTAGGGCGGCTCCACAAGCGTTAACAAGACGTTGACATGCGAGCAATAAGCGCAGAACTCCTGGTCACAGCGTTGCGCCTGCTCGGGACAGCTCCACGGATATGCCATTGAGGACCGCGTTGCCGGACAGCGGGTCGAGCAGGGAGCCGTCGAGGAGCTGGTTGACGTTCACCCCGGGGTCGATCGCGGCGTGGCTCATCCGGGTGCCGGGACGGTCGTGTCCCCAGCCGTGCGGAAGGCTCACGACGCCCTGTCGTACGGCGTCGGTGACCTCGACGGGAGCGGTGACCTCTCCCCCGGCGCCCTTGATGCGTACGGCGTCCCCGTCGGCGATTCCTAGGCGTTCGGCGTCGTCGGGGTGGAGGTGCAGGGTGCAGCGGTTGCTGCCGCCGGTGAGGGCGGGGATGTTGTGCAACCAGCTGTTGTTGGAGCGCAGATGGCGGCGGCCGATGAGGACCAGACCGTCCGGGCGCTCCCGCAGGGCGGCGCGCAGTCTCGGCAGATCGTCGACGATCGGCTGCGGCAGCAGTTCGATTCTGCCGCTGACCGTCTTCAGCGGCTGCGGCAGACGCGGCTTCAGCGGCCCGAGATCGATGCCGTGCGGGTGGGCGAGGAGCTTGTGCAGGGTCAGGCCGTCCGGGTCGGCGCCGAAGCCGTCGCCGTACGGGCCGAGGCGCAGCATCATGTCGAGCCGGCGCTCGGGGCCGCTCTCGCCCGTGAGTTGGGCCGCGAGCTCCTGCGGGTCCCTGCCGTGGACGGGTGAGTGGGCCTCCTTGACGGCCTTGCCCAGGGTCTGGCCGATGACCAGGTCGTCGACGGCGGAGGGGTCGGCGCCGTGCATACCGGTGGCGGCGAGGGTCAGCCGGGCGAGGATCTCCGTCTCGGCCATGCGGCCGGCTTCCAGAGGAACGGCCGCCCGGTTGTAGCGGACCTGGTTGTGCACGGCGAAGGAGTTGAAGGCGAAGTCGAAGTGCGGGGCCTGCGAGGGTGGCGGCGGGGGCAGTACGACATCGGCGTGGCGGGCGGTCTCGCCGAGGTACGGGTCGACACTGACCATGAAGTCCAGGGAGCCGAGGGCCTTGTCGAGGCGGTCGCCGTCGGGGGCGGAGAGCACGGGGTTGGCGGCGACGGTGATGAGGGCGCGGACGGGGCTGCCCTCGGGCGTGGCGGTGTCGATCTCCTCGGCGAGCGCGGACAGCGGCAGTTCGCCCTTGGCCTCGGGGTGGCCGCTGACCCGGCTGTGCCAGCGACCGAGGGCGAAGCCGCGGCCGGGTCCGGCGGGCCGGGGGGTCCTGTCCGTCGCGGAGTGCGGGAACAGGGCGCCGCCGGGCCGGTCGAGGTTGCCGGTGAGGATGTTGAGCACGTCGACCAGCCAGCTCGCGAGGGTGCCGTGCGGGACGGTGCAGCTTCCGATGCGACCGTATACGGCGGCGGTGGGCGCGGCGGCCAGTTCCCGGGCGAGCGCGCGGACGGTGCCGGCGTCGACGTCACAGGCTCCGGCGACGGCCTCGGGGCTGAACTCCCGTACAGCGTCGGAGAGTTCCTCGACCCCCTGCACATGCGCGGCGAGGCCCTTCAGGTCGACGAGGTCCTCCTCGAAGAGGACGTACGTCATCGCCGCGAGCAGCATCGCGTCCGTGCCGGGGCGGATCGCCACGTGCCGGTCGGCGAGCTTGGCCGTCCGCGTCAGGCGCGGGTCGACGACGGTGAGGGTGCCGCCGCGCGCCTTGAGGGCCTTGAGCTTGCCGGGGAAGTCGGGGGCGGTGCACAGACTGCCGTTGGACTCCAGGGGGTTGGCGCCGAGGAGCAGCAGATGGTCGGTGCGGTCGAGGTCAGGCACGGGGATGGCGTGGGCGTCGCCGTAGAGCAGTCCGCTGGAGACGTGCTTGGGCATCTGGTCGACGGTGGAGGCGGTGAACAGGCTGCGGGTGCCGAGGCCGGCGAGAAGGACCGGCGGGTAGAGGGCGCCGGCCATGGTGTGGACGTTCGGGTTACCGAGAACGACGCCGACGGCGTGCGGCCCGTGCGCCTCGACGACGGGCCTGAGGCCGGCGGCGACGGCGTCGAAGGCCTCCTCCCAGGTGGCCTCCCGCAGTTCCCCGTCCTGGCGGACCAGCGGGGTGCGCAGCCGGTCGGGGTCCGCGTCGGCGGCCCCGAACGAGGCGCCCTTGGGGCAGATGAACCCCTTGCTGAACACGTCGTCGCGGTCCCCGCGGGCATGGGTGACGCGGGTGCCCTCGATGGTGAGGGTCAGCCCGCAGGTCGCCTCACAGAGGGGGCAGACGCGCAGGGCGGTGTGGGAGTCGGTGGTGGTGGACACGGGTCCTCCCGGAGGGGGCGGCGGCGGTGACGCTCGGACGGTCGCCGCGAGGAAGGCACGCGACGCCGAGGCCGAGCATACCGAGCGGTATGCGACTCCGGGAGGCCCCACCGCGAGTCGGCCGGGAAACGGCGGGACCTCCGGCACGCGCGCCGCCGGCAAGCACACCGGCCCAGGAACACGCCGGCCCCGAAGCGTGCCGAACAAGGACGCGTGCCGACCCAGGAACGCACGAGGCCATGACGCACACCGGCCCAAGACGCACGCCGCTCCAAGACGCGTGCCGGTCCAGGAGCGAGTCAGTCCAGGAGCGGGTCAGTCCAGCACGCGCGCCAGATACGCCCGCAGCAGTTCACGCATCTCCTGGATGATCCGCTCGTCGCCACCCGGGGAAACCCGGAAGGCGAGATGGATGAGGGTGTCGGCGGTCTCGACGGCGATGAGGAAGGTACGGCGGAGATCCTCGTCGGGGGCCCGGTCGATGAACGCGGAGAGCAGTTCGGACAGGCGGTCGGCGACCCGGTGGTTGGGCTCCTGACGGCCGCCGCCTACCGGGATCTGGTTGCCGAAGTCGATGAGGGCGAAGCCTGGGGCGTTGCGCTTCATGTCGAGGTACTCGTCGAGGACGGCGTCCATCGCGGTGCGCCAGTCCCGCCCGCCCGTCGCCTGGAGGCGGCGGGTGACACCGTCGGTGAAGCGGTCCAGGTTGCGTTCGGCGAGCGCGTCGGCCATCGCGCGCTTGTTGCCGAAGAAGCGGTAGACGGAGCCGATGGGCACACCCGCGCGCAGCGCCACCGCGCGCGTGCTCAGCGCGTCGTAGCCCACCTCGTCGAGGAGATCGGCGCAGGCGTCGAGGATCCTGGTCAGTCGTTCGGCACTGCGCCGCTGCACGGGTGCGCGGCGCAGGGAGGTCGCCTGGGACACGGGCTTCATGATGCCTTTCCGCCTAGGTCCGATGAGCTGTTCCGATGAGCTGTCCGAATATCAGTACGGCCGGTACCGCCGATCCCGCTCAGCAGTGGAGCGACATGGACGACGAACATCCGCACGCCCACAGCCTGCCCGGAGACTAGAGCACCGCACTGACAGGACGGATCCCCTCCCGGTCCGGTTCTCCCGCTCCGCCCGATGCACCCGATCTGTCGACGCCCCGTGGATGTCCGGTTGCCGCCCTGCCCCCGACTCCGGTTGCCGCCCTGCCCCCGACGTCCGGTGCCGCCCTGTCCCCTTGCGCCCGCACCGGCCGAATCCTACGGTGAAGCATAGGAATCAGGAGCGCGAGGGAGCGGGCATGAGCGGGGACGCGAGGAAGACGGCCGAGGGGCTGCGGTACCTCTCCGGTTTCGGGAACGAACACGCCTCGGAGGCCGTGCCGGGCGCATTGCCGCAGGGCCGCAACTCCCCGCAGCGCGCCCCGCTCGGCCTGTACGCGGAGCAGCTCAGCGGCACCGCGTTCACCGAGCCGAGGGCGCACAACCGCCGCTCCTGGCTCTACCGGATCCGCCCCTCGGCCGCGCATCCCGCGTTCACCCGCACGGACAACGGCACGCTCCGCTCGGCCCCCTTCACCGAGACGGTCCCCGACCCCAACCGCCTCCGCTGGAGCCCGCTCCCCGAGCCTCCGGCGGGCACCGACTTCCTGCGAGGGCTGTGGACGCTCGGCGGCAACGGCGACGCGGCGCAGCGCGCGGGCATGGCCGTGCACCTGTATCACGCCAATTCCGCCATGGAGCGTGTCTTCAGCGACGCGGACGGCGAACTGCTGATCGTCCCCGAGGACGGCGGCCTCCTCCTGCGCACGGAGTTCGGACTGCTGCACGCGGAGCCCGGCGAGATCGCCCTGATCCCCCGGGGCGTCCGTTTCCGCGTCGACCTCCTGGACGCCTCCGCCCGGGGTTATGTCTGCGAGAACTACGGTGCCGCCTTCCGCCTCCCCGACCTCGGCCCGATCGGCGCCAACGGCCTGGCGAACCCGCGTGACTTCCGAGCACCGGTGGCCGCGTACGAGGAGGCCGAGGGCCCGGTGCAGGTGGTCAACAAGTTCTGCGGGAACCTGTGGAGCGCCACATACGACCACTCGCCCCTCGATGTCGTCGCCTGGCACGGGAACCTCACGCCGTACGTCTACGACCTGCGCCGTTTCAACGTCATCGGGACGATCTCGTACGACCACCCGGATCCGTCGATCTTCACGGTGCTGACGTCGCCGTCGGACACCCCGGGCCTCGCCGGGGTGGACTTCGTGGTCTTCGCACCGCGCTGGCTGGTCGGCGAGGACACGTTCCGGCCGCCGTACTTCCACCGGAACGTGATGAGCGAGTACATGGGCCTGATCGAGGGCGCGTACGACGCCAAGGCGGAGGGGTTCGTGCCCGGTGGCGGCTCGCTGCACACCATGATGTCGGCGCACGGACCGGACCGGGAGACCTTCGACAGGGCGAGCGCGGCGGAGCTGGCGCCGCAACGGGTCGACGACGGGCTGGCCTTCATGTTCGAGACGCGCTGGCCGATCCTCACGACCGCGCAGGCGGCTCGGGCGGAGCACCTCCAGCAGGGGTACGACGAGGTGTGGTCCGGACTCCAGCGCCACTTCGGCCCGTTGCACTGAACCTGTCCCGCCGGGTACGGATACCGTCGTGACCTCATTCGCTCCGGACTCGATCGTCCTGAACCGCAAACTGCCGCTCTGGTATCAGGTGTCGCAGTCCCTGCGCGCCTCGATACTCGGCCGCTCGCCCCAGGCTCCCCTGCGGCTGCCCACCGAGGAGCAGTTGGCCGGGCACTACGGGGTGAGCGTGCTGACCATGCGGCAGGCGCTGAAGGAGCTGGAGGACGAGGGGCTGATCACCCGGCACCGCCGGCGCGGCACGTTCATCGAGCCGAGCGCGCGGCGGGGCTCGCCCGTACGGCTCCTCGGTTCGGTGGACGCGATCGTGGCCCAGCAGTCGGGCATGACGACGGAGCTGCTGGACCAGGGCAGCCTCCCCCTGCCGGGTGAACTCTCGCAGTACTTCCCGGACTTGACCGAGGTGGCCACCTTTCACCGGCTGCGCGGCGACGAGAGGACGGGCGAGCCCACCAACCACGCCCGCAACTACGTCCGCCCCGAGCTGGCCGAACGCATCGACAGCGACGATCTGCTCCGCTGGCCGATGACCAAGGTCCTGCGCGATGTCGTGGGTGTGGACATCGCCCGGATCACCGACACCGTCGAGGCCCGCATCGCAGACCCGGAGACGGCCCGGCTCCTGCGGGTCCCGCTGCTCAGCCCGATCCTCCACTACACGGGCGTCACCTACGACGAGTCAGGCAGCGTCCTCGACGTGGCGGTCATCCACTACCGCGGCGACCGCTTCTCGTTCACCGTGACCCTCGACGCCCACTGACGAGGTCGTACGATGCCCAGCGTGACGCACGACGACGCTCCGCCGCTCGCGGACCTCATGCCGTGGTCCGTCGCACCGCCACGGCTGGGCCGGGGCTGGCCGACGGCCCCCGACGCGGCCTCCCTGAAGGCCCGCTGGGACACCCTGGTGAAGGCAGAGGGACCGGACCGCGAGGCCCTGTTCCTCCCCACCCGCTCCCGTACTCTCACCTCGGCGGTGACCCAGTTGCCGGGCCAGTCCAGCGCCACCGGCAGGCTGGCCCGCGAGTCGGGCCCCTGCCCCGAGCCCGTACGGGTCCTGGCCGCCCCGTACGACGAGCAGTGGCTCATCCCCGACCACCGTCTGATCGACTCCGCCCGCCCCGAGCTGTGGCGGGTGGCGGACGAGCGGCAGGTCTTCGTGGTCGAGCAGACTGTCGCTCCGGGTACCTCCGGCCCCCTGCTCCTCGCGTCGTCCCTCCTCCCGCTCGCCCCGGTCCGCGGCCCACGCGTCGGCCGCGTCCGCCCGCTGTACCGCCGACCCGGCGGCCTGGAGCCGAACCTGGCCCCGGGGCTCGCGGAGTACGTCGGCGAGCGGCTCGGCGGCGCCCCCGTCGAGGCGCTCGATATCCTCGCCTGGACCCTGGTGGCCGCACGCCCCGGTCCGAACCGCGTCGAGGTCCCCCTCACCGCGGACCCGGAGGTCTGGTCCCGGGGCGTCGGACTGGGCCGCCGTGCCCTCTGGCTGATGCGCCGGAACGGCGACCGCCCGAAACTCCCCGGTGGCCGCCGCCCCTACGTCCGTGCCCCGCTCCCCTCCCGCCCCGTGGAGCTGGTCCACGACCGCGACGAGGAGGCCCTTCTCATCGACGAGGGCCGCATCTCCCCCGTCCCCGCCGAGGCCTGGGACTTCCAGGTGGGCGGCGTGCGCGTCCTGGAGGAATGGTTCACCCGCAGAACGGGGCAGGCGGAGCCGGGCACGCTGGAGGCGATCCGCCCACCGACCTGGCCGCAGAGCTGGACGTCGGAGCTGCTGGAGCTGATCACCGTGCTCACGTTGCTGGCGGAACTGGAGTCGACCCAGGCCGAGTTGACGGTCGAGCAGCCGATCACGACGGCTGATCTGCGCCGGGCGGGCGTACTCCCGGTCCCGGAAACCGCCCGCAGACCCGCCTCCGTACTGGACCACCACGAGGAGGGCCCGGAGGGCCAGGGCACGCTTCTCTGAGGAGCCCGGGCACGAGGCTTCTGCTTGCCTCTACGGCGCGAACGAATCCAGCACCCTCCCCAGCATCCACTCGAAGGCGGCCTCCATGTCGATCGGCCCCGAGTCCTCCATGAACGCCGCCGCCATACGCGGGTACGCCCCGGAAGCGATCTGACTCCCGAGGTAGGCGATCCGCACCTCGTTCTCCCGCTCCTGCGACCACGGCAGTGAACGCACCCGCTCCGCCGCCGCCAGCTCGGTCGAGACATAGGTCGTCACACACCCGTTGAGCATCCCCAGAAGCTGCATCTTGGTCCCGTACGGCGCCTCCAGCGGGTCCATGCAGGCCAGACAGTGCTCCAGATACCGCAGCGCGTTGGGGCTGAACCCGTAGACCGGTGACATCAGCCGCGGCATCCAGGGGTGCCGGCGCAGCAGGGCCCGCGTCTGATGGGCCACCCGCCGCAGGTCGGCCCGCCAGTCCCCGCTCGGCTCCCACAGCTCGTGCTCACCGCCGACCGCGTCGACCATCAGCTCGTGCAGGTCCTCCTTGCGCGGCACGTAGTTGTACAGCGACATCGTGCCGCAGCCCAGCTCGGCCGCGACGTGCCGCATGGACACCGCGTCGAGGCCTCCCACATCGGCGAGGCGCACGGCCGCCGCCGCGATGTCCGCGCGGGTGAACGCGGGCCTCGGGCCTCGGCCGGTGCGTTCGGGGCGCGCCCAGATCACTTCGGGTCGGGCCGCTCGGCCAGCCATCGATCATCACCTCGGCCACCATCCTAGTTACGTACAGCGTACGTAATGCGCTATGGTCACCCTCATGACTACTACGTACGCTGTACTTAGTGAGGGTCTAGAGAAGCGTTTCGGGGACGTCCATGCCGTGCGCGGTCTCGATCTGGCCGTGGAGGAGGGCACGGTGGTCGGGATGCTGGGCCCGAACGGGGCGGGCAAGACGACGGCCGTACGGTTGCTGGCGACGCTGCTGCGGCCGGACGCGGGGTCGGCGCGGATCGCCGGGCACGATCTGGTGCGGGAGCCGGGGGCGGTGCGCGCGGCGATCGGGGTGACCGGGCAGTACGCGTCGGTGGACGGAGACCTCACCGGACGGCAGAACCTTCGGCTGTTCGCGCGGCTGCACCGGGTCCGTGACACGGCGGGCCGCGCGGCCGAACTCCTCGACCGCTTCGACCTGACCGAGGCCGCCGACCGGCCGGCCTCCACCTACTCGGGCGGCATGCGCCGCCGGCTGGACCTCGCGGCCAGTCTCATCCGGAATCCGGCGGTGCTCTTCCTCGACGAGCCCACCACCGGCCTCGACCCGGTCAGCCGCAACCAGACCTGGGACGCCGTGCGCGCCCTGAAGGCGGAGGGGACGACCGTGCTGCTGACCACGCAGTACCTGGAGGAGGCCGACCAACTCGCCGACCGGATCGTGCTGATGGACCGGGGCCGGATCGCGCACAGCGGCTCTCCGCCCCGACTCAAGGCGCTCATCGGATCGTACGCGGAGGTCGTCGTGGCCCACCCGGACGCGATGACCGCCGCGGCGAGTGTCCTCGACCAACTGACCGGCACGGAACCGTCCTTCGACCACGACCGGCACACCGTCGGCGTGATCGCACTGGACCCGACGCTCACACTCCCCCGGCTGGTGCGGGAACTCGACGCGGCGGGCGTGCCGTTGCTCGACGCGAGCCTGCGCCCGCCCACCCTCGACGATGTGTTCCTCCGCCTCACCGAGGGCGCCCCGGCAGACCTCAGCGACCTCGAGGAGCGTGCGGCATGAGCGCGTTGGCGTACGACGGCACGGCGATGCTGGGCCGGCAGCTGCGGCGGGTCCGCAACAACCCGGGGCTGCTGATCCTCACCCAGACCATGCCCGTCTCGATGCTGCTGTTCTTCGGGTACGTCTTCGGCAGCGCCCTCGCGGTACCGGGTGAGGAGTATCGGCGGTTCCTGGTCCCCGGCCTGCTGGTGGCGACGGCGGCCGGCGGGATCATGACCGGTATGTTCCAGGCCGCTCAGGACACGCACCGTGGCGTCATGGACCGCTTCCGTACGCTGCCGATGAGCCGGGCCGCCGTACCGCTCGGGCAGGCGGCGGCCGATGTGGTCGTCACGGCCGCCGGGACCGTGCCATTCCTGCTGGTCGGGCTCGCGGTGGGCTGGCGGATCGAGGGGAGCGCCCTCGCGGCGGCCGGGGCGTTCGCGCTGTTGCTGCTGTTCCGGTTCGCGGCCGTGTGGATCGGCATCTTCCTGGGCCTGCTGACCCGCAACGAGGAGGCGGCCGGCCAGCTGGGCGGCGCGACCTTCCTGCTGCCGCTGCTCTCCAGCGCGTACATCCCGACCGAGGGTCTGCCGGGCTGGCTGCGCACGGTCGCCGAGTGGAACCCGATCAGCGCGGTGACCACGGCCTTGCGCGACCTCTTCGGCAACGCGCCCGTGCCCGACGGCGCCGCCTGGCCGGTGGCGCACCCGGTCGCCGGGTCGCTGATCTGGTGCGCGGTGCTGCTCGCGGTGTTCGTACCGCTCGCCGTCCGCACCTACGCGGCGGGACCCAGGTGACCTCCGGCCCGTTCGGGGGACGGGCCGGACCCCGCCGACCCTGGCGCGCGTGACACGCGGCACTCCCCGGTGACAACCGCGCCCCGGCGGGGACATGATCCACGGCATGCGTCCAGCCTGCCGCCCGCTCCGTACGACGCGTACCCCACGGCGGACGGCGGGCGGGCGCTGCTGTCGGTGCGGAACGACCGGGAGTGGCGGCGGCTGGCCCGACAGGTGCTGGGGCGGCCGGAGTTGATGGGCGACCCGGCGTTCGCGACGAACGCGGCGCTGCGCGGGTCGCCCGCCGGTGGGGGCGTACGGACGAACTGATCGCGCGGGCGCTGGGGGTGCTGCACGCCGACGAGGCGGTGGCGCGTCTGGAGGCGGCGGGGATCGCCTGTGCGCGGCTCAGGGACGTCACGGAGGTGGCGGGACATCCGCAGTCGGCGGCCCGGGACCGGTGGCGGGAAGTGGGTGCACCGGTGGGGCCGCTCAGGGCGTTACTGCCTCCCTCCCCCATTTCTCGACTTCGCTCGAACCAGGGGAACGCATCGCTGCCGGGCGGGGACGAGGCGCGGATGGGTGCGGTGCCCGCGCTCGGGGAGCACACCGAGTCGCTGCTGCGTGCCGTGGGGATGGCGGACGACGAGATCGCAGCGCTACGCCGGGACGGTGTGCTTGGCTGAGCGCGGGCCCTCGCGGGGAAAGCCCTTGGTGCGGTGGTGCTAGCGGCTGCCGAACAGCGAGCGGCGCAGCCTCTTCAGGGGGGCGAACAGCGAGACCCTGCCGAGGCGCGTGTCCTTGCGGCCGCTGCGCTCCTGCGGGGAGCGTGACGTTATCTCGCGCATCAGCGAGGTCGCCTCGGCCGCCTCACGCTGTGGCACGGCTGGGCCGCTCAGCACCGAGAGATGGCGGTCGAGGCGCGAACTGGTCGCGCTGCTCCCGCAGGTGATCGCAGGGACTCGCGCCCTGCGCACTGTTATCTGTTCCATGTCACTCCCCACCCGTACGAGTCCACCCGGCCCGGGCAGCGTAACCATATCGCCCCGTTGGAGCACTCGGGAATCACAGTCCTGGTATTCACCTACCCAGTAAGGGCGTTGTTGATTACTCTCCGAATCCGACCGAATCCAGGGCGAGTTGGACAATCGGCTGGCTGGTGGGCTGTGGTGACCCACCGTCGGGTTCGACGGTCACGGCGAGTGACGTCGCGTCGGTGCTCATTCCGCTCGTGACCAAGGGCGTGTCGCCGTCGAAGAGCCCCAGGGAGCGCGGTTGCACGTCAGGGCGCATGAGCCAGAGCTGGTGCACCTGACCGTCCGAGAGGTCCTCGAATCCGCTGAGGGTCACGATCGCGCTCCCCTCCTCGGCGGAAGCGATCACTCCGATTTGATGGCCCTCCGCGTCCCGGTCGCTGGTGGCGCGGGCGTCCGGCGCGGCGAGAACGTGGGCGATCTCACTCGCCTGTGCGCGCTCGGCGGCCAGTCGGTCCTGAGCCCGGTTCGCCTGGACGGCGAAGAGGGACGCCACGACGAGCGCGGCGGCCGCCGTGACGGTGGCCAGCGGGACGAACAAGGAGCGCATACGGGGCGCACGGGCGCGCGACTTCGGCGGCGGCGCGGTGCCCCACACATGCGGCGGCAGATGCTGCTGGGGGCGTGCCTGGGCCGGAGCGGCCTGCGGTGTGCTGCGTACGGCGGCGAGGACCCGGTCGCGCATCGCCGCCGGCGCCGGGGCGGCGGTCGACCAGGCGAGCCGGACCGCGTCCTCGGACAGGGCACGCACCTCGGCGGGACAGCGGTCGCAGCGCTCCAGATGTCTCTCGAAGCGACGCCGCTCGTCGGGGTCCAGGGCGTCGAGCGCGTAGGGAGCGGCGAGCGAGTGGAGGTCCTCGCGGCGGAACAGTCTCATGCCGCGCCTCCCCCGGGCCGGCCGATCAGGGCGCTCATGCGACTCCTCCCAGGCATTCGCGCAGCCGTGTGAGTCCGTCGCGCATACGGGTCTTGACCGTGCCGAGCGGCAGGGAGAGCCGCTCGGCCACTTCACGGTAGGTGTAGCCGTCGTAGTAGGCGAGGGTGACCGACTCGCGCTGGAGGGTGGTGAGCCGTTCCAGGCAGTGGCGCACCCACTGGCGTTCGAGTCCGGCCTCGACCTCCTCGGCGACCTGGTCGAACGCGGGGTGGTGGTTGCGCCGTCCCTCGCGCTGCTCGCGCTCGGTGGCGGCGCGGGCGCTGCGCACCCGGTCCACCGCGCGCCGGTGCGCGAGGGTGAGTATCCAGGACAGGGCGCTGCCGCGAGCGGGGTCGAACCGGCCCGCGGAGCGCCAGAGTTCGAGCAGCACCTCCTGAGCCACCTCCTCCGACTGCGCCGGGTCCCGCACGACCCGGCGGACCAGCCCGAAGACCGGGCCGGACACCAGTGCGTACAGCTCCTCGAACGCGCGTTGGTCGCCTCCGGCCACCCGGACCAGAAGCTTGTCCGCCTCCACTCGCCCTCCCTCGCCTCCGGCCGAGCGCGGCCATCCCCGCGCGTAAGGCATTCGCAACCGACCCACCTCCGGATGGGGTTACGGATCAGCCTGCCCAAAACGCGGGTCGCCGGTCGACCCATCCGAACATCGGATCAACGAATCGCGCTCTCCACTGAAACAACCTTTCAAACGCGCCGTAAGAACGTTTGGGATTCGACCAATCCACCCTGCCGACCGCACCGAATGGCGTTCGTCAGGCAAGTTGGGACAGAGGACGGACGGCATGACGACACCTACTTCCAGGAGCGGCGCGGGACGGCGGAGCATCGCGTCCCTCATCTGTGCTTCGCTGGCCGCCGGAGGACTCGCGGCCGCCGGCGTGACCGTGCTGGAGCCGGGGGCGGCCTCCGCCTCCAGCCACCGGGAGGCCCCGCTGATCTCCGGGGAGCCCCAGTTCGACAACACCGACGTGTACGCGTTCGTCAGCCCCGACAAGCCGGACACGACGACCGTCATCGCGAACTGGATCCCCTTCGAGGAGCCCGCGGGCGGACCGAACTTCTTCACCTTCTCCGAGGACGCGGAGTACGACATCCGCGTCGACCAGGACGGCGACGCCCAGGAAGACCTCATCTTCCGGTACACGTTCCGGACGAAGACGAAGAACGACAAGACCTTCCTGTACAACACGGGCGTCGTGGAGAGCCTCGACGACCCTGACCTGAACATCACGCAGACGTACGACATCGACCTCATCAAGCTGAAGAACCGCCGGGCGGTCTCCAGGACCAAGCTCGCGGACGACGTGTGGGTGGCGCCGTCGAACGTCGGCAAGGCGTCGATGCCGGACTTCAGGAAGCTGCGCGACGAGGCCGTGTACAAGACGGCGAGCGGGGTGACCACGTACGCCGGCCAGGCCGACGACCCCTTCTTCCTGGACCTTCGGGTCTTCGACCTGCTGTACGGCGGTGACCTCTCCGAAGTCGGGCGGGACACGCTCAAGGGCTACAACGTCAACTCGATCGCCCTTCAGGTCCCGAGCGACGCGCTCGTCCAGTCCAAGGACCAGCCGATCGTCGGCATCTGGTCGACGACCCAGCGCCAGGGCGCCGACGGCCAGTACCACCAGGTCTCGCGCCTGGGCATGCCGCTGGTGAACGAGGTCGTCAACCCGATCGCGGACAAGGACAAGTTCAACGCGTCCTCGCCGGCGGACGACGCCCAGTTCCTGAAGAACGTCACCGAGCCCGAGCTGCCGAAGCTCATCGAGGCGATCTACAAGATCCCGGCGCCGAAGACGCCGCGCAACGACCTCGTCGACGTCTTCCTGAAGGGCGTCGAGGGCCTCAACCAGCCGCCGCACGTGACCCCGTCGGAGCAGTTGCGCCTCAACACCTCCATCGAGCCCACCGCGAAGCCGAAGCGGCTCGGTGTGCTGGACGGCGACAACCAGGGCTTCCCGAACGGACGCCGGCTCACCGACGACGTGATCGACATCGCGCTGCAGGTCGTCGAGGGCGAACTGGTCGACGCCCCCAACGACCTGGGTGACGCGGTCGACAAGAACGACAAGAAGTTCGGCAAGTCCTTCCCGTACGTCGGTCTGCCGACGGCCGGTTCGCGCGGCAAGACCGTCAAGGGCAACACGACGAACAACGTGCGCAGCGCGCTCGGCGGCGGTGTCGAGGCGAGCGGCATGGACGACACCACGCTGATCGCGACCTCGGCCGGCGCCGGCGCGGCCGGTGTGCTGCTCATCGGCACGGGCCTGCTGTGGTGGCGCCGTCGCAACGACCGCGCGTACTACTAGTCCGCCCCGACCGGGCCCTCCCCCATCGGGCCCGGTCCACCGTGACCGGCGCGGCCCGCTCGTATCCATCCCCATGGTGCGGGCAGCGCCCCACGACCACGATCACCGCACTCGGCAAGGATGTTGAGGAGAGGGCATGCCCCCGCGTACGAACGAGAGCGCGTCGCAGGACGGGCGTCCGCGTCCCGGCGAGGGGGCTCCCGAGGACGACCGGCGCGACCTCGCCGGGTCCGGCCCCGGCTCCGGCCCCGCGTCCGACGCCGGGTCCGACGCCGGGTCCGGCCCCGAGCATGGCGACACCGCCGAGCACAGCTCCACCGCCGAGTACGGCTCCACCGACGACCCGGCATCCGACGCCGAGCCGGGCCCACAACACGGCCGCACCAGCGAGTCCGGCCCCGTGACCGGTCCGGCGCCTGACGCCGGGTGCGGTCCTGAGCGCGACGACATCACCGAACCCGGCACGCAGTCCGGCGTGTCTCTCCCCGGGCGGCCCGCCGAGCCCGATCGCCGGCCCGAACCCGAGCCGGCCCGGCGGCGGCTGCTGCGGCTGACCGCGTGCGCGGCCGCGCTTGCCGTCGCGTTCACCGGGTTCGCGGTGGCGCTGGGTGCCCGGGACGACGACCGTACGGTGTCCATGTCGACCTCGCCCGGTGTCCCGGCGGCGCAGCTCGCCGGTGGTGACCTCGACACGTCGGTCAAGGCGCTGCAGGCCCATC
The DNA here is from genome assembly GCF_042955065.1 of Streptomyces sp. NPDC012510. Classification (NCBI taxonomy): domain Bacteria; kingdom Bacillati; phylum Actinomycetota; class Actinomycetes; order Kitasatosporales; family Streptomycetaceae; genus Streptomyces; species Streptomyces sp. NPDC012510. The sequence goes on along the minus strand of NZ_JBIBEN010000007.1, from coordinate 87,789 downwards.
TCAGGGAACAGCCCAAGGACTTCGGCTCCTGGTCCACGCTGGGTCTCGCCTATGTCGAGCAGGCCCGCGTCAAGGGCGACCCCTCCCGCTACCCGCAGGCGGAGAAGGCCCTGGGGCGTTCGCTGGAGCTGCGACCCGACAACGACCCGGCGCTCGCGGGTCTCGCCGCCCTCGCCGCCGCTCGGCACGAGTTCGAGGACGCCCTGCGGTACGCCGACCGGGCGCTGAAGGAGAACCCGTACAGCGAACGGGCGTTGTGCAGCCGGATCGACGCCCTCGTCGAACTCGGCCGCTACGACGAGGCGCTCACGGCGGTACGACTCGCCGACACCCGCCGCCCCGGCATCCCCGTGTTCACCCGTTACGCCTACGTCCACGAACTGCGCGGCGACGTGAGGACCGCACGACGGGTGCTGGAGAAGGCGCTCGACTCGGCGGTGACCAGGGGCGACATCGCCTACGTGGCCACCCAGCTCGGTCAACTCGCGTGGAAGCAGGGCGACTACAGGGCCTCGCTCGACCTTTACGCCCGCGCCCTCGGCGCCGACGACACCTACCTTCCGGCGTTGGAGGGCCGCGCCCGCGCCCAGGCCGCCAGCGGTGACACCGCCGAGGCGATCCGCGGCCTTGAGCAGGTCGTGTCCGGCTACCCGCTGCCGGGACCGCTCGTGGTGCTCGGCGAGCTGTACGAGGCGAAGGGCGACAGGACCAAGGCGGGCGACCAGTACAGGCTGGTGGACGCCTACACGGCCATCGCCCGCTCCAACGGCGTCAACGCCGACCTGGACACCGCACTCGCCGCCGCCGACCACGGCGACAGGAAGGCCGCGCTCAAGGCCGCCGAGGCCGAGTGGAAACGCCGGGAGACGGTCCACACGGCGGACGCCCTCGCCTGGGCGCTGCATGTCAACGGCCGCGACGAGGAGGCCCTGCCGTACGCCCGCCGGGCCACCGCCACCGGATACGCGGACGCGACGTTCCTGTATCACCGGGGCATGGTCGAGTACGCGGCCGGCGACAAGCAGGACGCCCGGACCTCACTGAAGGCGGCGCTGGACCTCAACGCCGGCTTCTCACCGCTCGGCGCGGCCGAGGCCCGCACGACCCTGAAGGCCCTGGAGGCCGTCAAGTGACCCTGCCCCGGCGCATGTTCGCCTCCTGCACGGCGGTCTTCCTGGCCGCTTGCGCGCTTGTCCTCGTCCCCACCGGGAGTGCGAGCGCCCACCCGCTCGGCAACTTCACCGTCAACCGGTACGACGGTCTGGTCGCCGCCCCGGGACAGCTCAGGATCTTCCATGTCGAGGACCTGGCGGAGATCCCGGCGACCCAGGCCGCGCCCGCCGTCGAGCGGCAGGGGAAGGAGAACTGGGCCCGGGAGCGGTGTGAGAAGGCCACCGAGGGCAGTGAGGTCACGGTCGACGGACGTGCCGTCGAGGTGACGCTCAGGTCCAGCGGGGCCGAGGAGCGGCCGGGCCAGGCGGGGCTGAAGACGCTGCGCGTGGAGTGCCGGCTGACGGCCGCGCTGCCGGACCGGGCAGCCGACGTACGGTTCCACGCCGCCGTGGACTCCGGTCCCGGCTGGCGCGAGGTCACCGCCCAGGGCGACCGGATGACACTGACCGGGTCGGACGTGCCCGAGGAGTCGGTGTCGAAGCGACTCACCGACTACCCGGTGGAGTTGCTGCAGTCACCGGAGGACACGGCGACGGCCTCCCTCCAGGTGGAGCCCGGCGGCCCGGCGCTGTCCGAGCAGCGGAGCGACGCGCCCGGCGCCTCGATCCTGCCGCGCGGCGCGGACCGCTGGACCCGGGCGCTGGACGACCTGGTCTCCAGCCAGGACCTCACCCTCGGCTTCGGCGCCCTGGCCTTCGGGATCGCGATGTTCCTGGGCGCCCTGCACGCGCTGGGCCCCGGCCACGGCAAGACCCTGATGGCCGCTACGGCCGCCGCCCGCGACCGGGCCCGGATGCGTGACGTCCTGCCCATGGCCGCGTCCGTGACCGTCACCCACACCCTGGGCGTGGTAGCCCTCGGCCTCCTCGTCCTCGCCGGCTCCGCCGCGGCCCCGGCCGTGATCACCTGGCTCTCCATCGCCAGCGGCCTCTTCGTCCTGGCGGCGGGCGTGACACTCGCCCGCCGGGCATGGCTGAACCGCAAGCTGGCGCTGGGCCATGGGCACGAGCAGGGCCACACACACGGCCACGAGCACGGGCACGGGCACGGGCACGATCACGGCCACGAGCACGGCCATGACCACGGGCATCACCACGACCACAGTCAGGAGCACGGGCACTCCCACTCCCACGCCCATGGGCACGGGCACGGGCACGGACATGAGGGCGACCACTCCCCCACGCACGACCACGCACCCGAGCCCGACCGGGAGCTCGTACTCGCCCACGCCCAGGCCCCCACACACACCCACGCGCACGGCGAAGCCGACCCTCACGGCGAAGCCCACCCGCACAGCCACACCCCCGCCCCCCAGCACGACCCCGGTCGCGACCACAAGCACAGCCACAGCCACAGCCACAGCCACAGCCACGGCCACGACCACGACCACGACTCCCCCGCCGAAAAGCGCTCCCTCTTCGGCGGCGGCATCACCCACACCCACGGCGGCTTCACCCACACGCACCCCACCGCGCCCACCCTGCGAGGCACGATCCTGCTCGGTTTCGCGGGCGGGATGGTGCCGAGCCCCTCGGCCGTGGTCGTGCTGGTCGGCGCGGCGGCGCTGGGGAAGGCGTGGTTCGGGCTGCTGCTCGTGCTGGCGTACGGCATCGGGCTGGCGCTCACGCTGACGGCGGCCGGTTACGCCGTGGTCAAGGCGGGCGGCTGGGTGACGCGGATGCTGGACAAGGGCGAGGGCCGGCTCGGCGGGCCGACGGCAGCGCTGATGCGCAGGACCGTACCGCTGGCGTCGGCGTTGCTGGTCGTCGCCCTCGGGGCTGGTTTGGTGTTCAAGGGGGCGGCATCCGCGTTCCTCTGAGCTACTTTTGTGGAGAAAACGCACGGAGCGGAGATTGCACGTGGCTGCGAGGGACGGGGGAGGTCCGTGTCCGAAGAACCGGGCAGTGAACGTGTGATCGCGGGCCGCTACCGGCTGCTGACCCCGCTGGGCGAGGGCGGCATGGGAACCGTGTGGCGGGCCCGCGACGAGGTTCTGCACCGTGAGGTCGCGGTCAAGGAGGTGCGGGCGCCGGGCGGTATCCCGGTGTCCGACGTCGAGCGGATGTACGCCCGTCTGGAGCGGGAGGCGTGGGCGGCCGCCCGGGTCGCCAACCGCAACGTCGTCACGGTGTACGACGTGGCCGTGGAGGACGGCCGCCCCTGGATCGTGATGGAGCTGGTGCGCGGGCTCTCGCTCGCCGACCTCCTGGACGCCGAGGGCCCCCTCCCCCCGCAGCGCGCCGCCCACATCGGCGCCGAGGTCCTGGCCGCGCTGCGCGCCGCGCACGAGGCGGGGGTCCTGCACCGGGATGTGAAACCGGCCAACGTGCTCATGTCCAACGACGGCCGGGTCGTTCTCACCGACTTCGGTATCGCCATGGTCGAGGGCAGTTCCGCGCTGACGATGACCGGCGAGGTCATCGGCTCCCCCGAGTTCCTCGCCCCGGAGCGCGCGCTGGGGCGTACGCCGGGTCCCGAGTCGGACCTGTGGTCGCTCGGTGTGCTGCTGTACGCGGCGGTCGAGGGCAACTCCCCCTTCCGGCAGGACACTCCGCTGAGCACCCTGCGCGCGGTGGTCGACGAGGAACTGCCGCCGCCGCACCGCGCCGGCCCGCTCGCTGCGGTGATCGAGGGGTTGTTGCGCAAGGATCCGGCCGAGCGGATCTCCGCCGGGCATGCGGAACAGGATTTGCGGATCATCGCCGCCGGGGGCACCCCCTCCGGGGGCGGCACCCCGCGCTCCGACACGGTCGCGTCCGCCCCTTACCGCCCGACGGCCGCCGACTCCCCAAGTCCGGGCGCGCGCACGGCCCCCGGGGCCGGCACCCACCGGTTCGGGCCCCCGCAACCGGCCCCGGCCGCCACGACCCACCCGTCCGCGGTGCCCGCCGGACAACCGGACCGCAACCGTCGTGCCCTCGTCTTCCTCATCGCCGGTATCGCGGCGATCGCCTTCGCCGTCGCCGGACTCACCTACACGCTGCTCAACAGCGACGACGGCGGGAACGACGGGAACCCCACCAACGGCGAGGGCACCGTGGGCGGCACGAACGACCAGACGAGCGACGGGGGTACGGGCGAGGAGCCCGGCGGTGGCGAGACGACGAGCGAAGACGGCGAGACCCCCTCGAAGACCCCTGACGACGAGGGGACGACCAGCGAGCCGCCCGCCCGGTCCGTGAAGGTGACGGTCGAGGGCGCGAACACCGAGTACTCCGGTGCCTGTCCGCCGTCGGACGCCGAGGCGCCCACCTTCACGGCGACGTTCACCGTCGGCAGCCTGCCTGTGGAGGTCGACTACCGCTGGGTGGCGAAGAGCGGGGAGGTCGAGGACCCCGGCTGGAAGACGCTGTCGTTCGAGTCCGGTGGTGAGAAGACCCGGCAGGACCAGGTCGTCGTCTCGACGTCCGAGAGCTTCACGGACGAGATCAGCGTCGAGGTGCGGGGTCCGGTGTCCACCCGGTCCAACACCGTCGCGCTCTCGGTGACCTGCGAGGGGGAGGCCCCGACCACGGGCGGGACCTCCCCCTCCGACTCGGAGAACTCCGAGGAACAGAGCTATCAGGACGACGAGGCGGGAGCGCTCGACCGGGCGGCCGTCAGGCCGCGTTCCTGAACACCGGCAGATAGCCGCCCGACTGCCCCGCGGCCTTCGGGTGGTAGGACTCGCCGACGTTCAGCAGGTTGAGGCTGTGCAGCCACGCGCTGCCGGAGCACAGTTCGTGCCCGGTGAAGGCGGGGCGGACGTCGCCGAAGGTGAAGCCGTGGTCGGCGGCGCGCTTGGCGATGGCGGTGTTCAGGTAGTCCGCCGCGTTGTTGATGGCGGACCGCTTGGTCTGGGACAGGCCGGCGCAGGTGCCGCCCAGCTGGTAGAAGCGGGGGTAGCCGAGCACGACCACATGGGCGGCCGGTGCCTTCGCGCTGATCGCCGAGTAGACCTTGTCCAGTTGGCCGGGCAGCGTCGAGTCGACGTACGCCTTGGCCGTGTTGATGCGTGAGACGCAGGAACTGTCGGACTGCAGGACGCAGGTGGACATCACGTCGGCGAAGCCGGCGTCGTTGCCTCCGACCGTGATCGAGACCAGTCCGGTGTTCGGGCCCAGCGGCCCGAGTTGACTCGCCAGAACATCACCCGTTCGGGCGCCCGAGCAGGCCGTGAAGTCGAAGGACGAGGGAGCGTTGGCGGTCGCCCAGAGGTACGGGTAGGCCTTCGTGCTGCGCTTGCAGTCGCCGCTCGAGGAGAGGTAGCTCCCCGCGCCGACACCCGAGGAGTAGGAGTCGCCGAGCGCCACATAACCGGTGGCGGCGGCCTGTGGGGATGCCTGGGGGGACGCCTGCGCCGTCGTGGCCCCGGTGAGGGCGACGCCGACGGCGAGGAGGAGCGAGGACATGCATGCCGCAAATCGGGAACGTCTCATGGAACCTCCCTATAGCAGGATCTCTGCCTCAACCGTCGTAGCAACTACGCGTGTTGATTGGAAGTGTTCATGTCAATACTTTCCCGCTCGCAACAGAACGTACCCACCTCCTTCACCCCTCGTTTCATTACACCCATGTGACAGAAACATGACAACTACTCAACTCCCTTGAGCCACGCCCGTAGAGAACCCACTCTGCTTACAGCCGCGAGCGGAACGCGACGCTCCAGGCCGTGAGTGCGACCCCGCACGCACCCCCCACAGACGCGCGCCTCACCCGGGCACGCGCCGCCTATGAGGAGGACTCCCTCGTAATGGCACAACTGCGTATCAAGAACATGCGAGTCGCCGCCGTCACCACCATGGCGACCGCCGCCCTGCTCGGCGGCCTCACCACCCTGCCCGCCCAGGCCGCCCCGGCCGAGGGCAAGGTGCTCGCGGCCGGCTCCCCCACAGCGATCAAGGACAGCTACATCGTCACGCTCAAGAAGGGCGCGGGCCTCAAGACCGCGTCGAGCGCGGGCAAGGACCTGGTCGAGGAGTACGGCGGCACGGTGAAGCGGACCTTCAAGTCCGCGCTCAACGGCTACGCGGCCGAGCTCTCGGCGGCGGAGGCGAAGAGACTCGCCGCCGACCCCGAGATCGCCTCCGTCGAGCAGGACCAGGTCTTCACCGTGGACGCCACCCAGCCCAACGCCCCCTGGGGCCTGGACCGCTCCGACCAGGCGTCACTGCCGCTCTCCGGCACGTACACCTACCCGGACAGCGCGGGCAGCGGTGTGACGGCGTACGTCATCGACACCGGCGTGCGCATCTCGCACTCCCAGTTCGGCGGCCGGGCGGTCAACGGCTACGACGCCGTCTCCAACGACAACGTGGCACAGGACGGCAACGGCCACGGTACGCACGTGGCCTCCACGATCGCGGGCTCCACCTACGGCATCGCCAAGAAGGCGAAGATCGTGGCCGTCCGCGTGCTGAACAACGCCGGCTCGGGCACCACGGCCGGTGTCGTCGCGGGCATCGACTGGGTGACCGCCAACCACAGCGGCCCGTCGGTCGCCAACATGTCGCTCGGCGGCGGTGCCTCCACCGCCATCGACACGGCCGTCCGCAACTCCATATCCAGCGGTGTGACCTACGCCGTCGCGGCCGGCAACAGCAGCGCCAACGCCTCCTCGTACTCCCCGGCCCGGGTCACCGAGGCCATCACGGTCGGCGCGACCACCAGCACGGACGCCAGGGCGAGCTACTCCAACTACGGATCGGTTCTGGACATCTTCGCCCCGGGTTCGTCGGTCACGGCCGGCTGGCACACCAGCGACACCGCGACCAACACCATCTCGGGCACCTCGATGGCCACCCCGCACGTCGCGGGCGCGGCCGCCGTCTACCTGGCGGGCCACACCTCGGCCACCCCGGCCCAGGTCGCCACGGCCCTGACCTCCGGCGCCGTCACCGGCAAGGTCACCAGCCCCGGCACCGGTTCCCCGAACCGTCTGCTGCAGATCGTCCCGTAAACCCCACGAGGACGACCGCTCCGCTGTGAACGGAAGTTTCCCTGGAGGCGCGGTATGCCTCCAGGGATTCTTCGTGGGCGGGCACCGCTGTCTTCGCCGGTGCCACGCACAGCGGCTCACGGTCGCTCGTGGCACGTCTCGACGTATTGACTCCTCCGCGCCCGCTGAGCGACATTGAAGCCCGGCATCCGGCGCTTCAGGGGGCAAAGTCGCCAATGCAGACCATAGGTATCAAGCCATCTCTGTCCGGCAGTGGCGGTCCACTGCTGGCCGGCGTGGCCGTCGCCGTCGCGGGGGTCGGCGCGGTGCTCGCGTTCGCCGACTCGGATTCGGTGCTGCGCGGCCCGTTCACCCTGTTCTTCCTCCTTGTCGCGCCAGCAGCCGCCATCGGAGCCGTACTGCGCGGACTGGAGCCGTTCGGCCGGGTCGTGGCGTCCGTCGCGGGCGCGATCGCGGTGAACCTCCTCGTCGCCCAGGGCATGATCGCCACCCACTCGTGGTCGGTGACCGGTGGGATCACGGCCGTGACCGTGATCAGCTCGCTCGTCATCCTGCCGAGTCTGGTACGGCGCCTCGGCGCCCGTACGGAGAGAAGACGGACCTGAGACGTGGACATCAGTGTGTACCGCCCCGGCGAACTGACCGCCGCCGACCGGGCGGCCTGGACCGCTCTGCAGTCGAAGGCCCATCTGCACGGCGCGCCCGAGCTGGCGAACCCGTTCCTGTCCCCGGAGTTCGCCCTCGCGGTGGGCCGCTGCCGGCGCGGGGTGCGGATCGCGGTCGTACGGGAGGACGGTGAACCGGCGGCCTTCTTCCCGTACCAGAGATCCACCGTCGGGGTGGGCAGGGCCGTCGGCCTCGGCCTCTCCGACTGCCAGGGCGTGGTCCACCGCCCCGGCTTCACCTGGGACGCCCAGGAACTGCTGCGGGCCTGCGGGCTCGCGGTGTGGGAGTTCGACCATCTGGCGGAGGGGCAGACGCCGTTCGCGGCGCATGTGACCGGCACCTTCCCGTCCCCGGTGATGGACCTGGAGCAGGGCTACGAGGCCTACCTCGGCCAACTGCGGGCCGCCGGCTCGGGGAAGTTCATCCGGTCCACGTTCGCCAAGGAACGCCGGCTCGGCCGCGCGGTGAACGAGGTGCGCTACGTGCACGACGAGCGCGACCCCGGTGTCCTGCGCACGCTGATGGCCTGGAAGTCGGCGCAGTACCGCAGGACGGGTCGCGGCGACCGCTTCGCCCACCCGTGGATCATCCGGCTGGTGCACCAGCTCTTCCACACCCGCTCCGACTCCTTCGCCGGCCAGTTGTCGGTGCTCTACGCGGACGACAAGCCGATCGCGGCCCACTTCGGGCTGCGTTCCGAGCGGGTGCTGACGTGCTGGTTCCCGGCGTACGACCCGGCGTTCTCGAGGTTCTCGCCGGGGCTGCTCCTGCATCTGCACATGGCCGAGGAAGGCGCCGCCGACGGTATCGCCTACCTCGATCTGGGCCGGGGCCAGAAGCAGTACAAGAACTCCCTGAAGACACGGGAGATCTCCGTGTCGGAGGGGTGGGTCACCCGACGCCATCCGGTGGCGCTCGGGCACCGGGCTCGGCGAGCCCCGGTCCGGGCGCTGCGCAACACCGTTCTGGCGCGGCCGGAACTGTTCGAACCGGCCGACAGGCTCCTCAAGCGGATGGGAAGAATCCGGTCGGGAGGTCAGGTAACGGACACAACAACGAAAACGTGAGGCCTGGTACTAGGCCTTGCCATACGGGCTCAACCATCAATACCGTCTTACATCGTTGTACATCCACCCGCATCGGTCCGTCGGCGCACGCTCCAAGGGGAGGGCTCGAGGAGCGCGACGGTCCGGCGCGGGGCGCGGTAGGGGGGTGCCGTGCTCGGTGGCCGCACTGGTCGCCGAGTCGTGCCGCGCGACCGACTGCCGAGTCGGACAGTCGGCCGGCTTTTGCCAGCTCACCCGGCATGCACGGAGATCGATTTCGCGTGCCGTGAGTGAGAACCCCCCTTTCGAACCGGACCAAGGCCGGACCACCCGGGGGCGGGTGGTTCACCGGACGAGAGGGACCAGACTCATGAGCTCAGTTCTGCGCCCGGCGGTATCCGAATCCGAAGCTGAACCCGATACCAGGGGCGTCGAGACGTCGGCGCTCGCCAAGTACCGGCCGATCTCCAACCACCTGGCCATCGCGCCACCGGTGAGTGTGGTGATCCCCGCCATGAACGAGGCGGAGAACCTTCCGTACGTCTTCAAGACGCTGCCCGGCTGGATCCACGAAGTGGTCCTGGTCGACGGCAACTCCACCGACAACACCGTCGAGGTGGCCCGCGAGCTGTGGCCGGACGTCAAGGTCGTCCCGCAGCAGGGCAAGGGCAAGGGGGACGCCCTCATCACCGGCTTCGAGGCGTGCACCGGCGACATCATCGTGATGGTCGACGCGGACGGCTCGGCCGACGGCCACGAGATCGTGTCGTACGTCTCCGCCCTCGTCTCGGGCGCGGACTTCGCCAAGGGCTCCCGCTTCGCCAACGGCGGCGGCACCGACGACATGACCCTGATCCGCAAGCTCGGCAACTGGGCGCTGTGCACCACCGTCAACCGCAAGTTCGGCGCCCGCTACACCGACCTGTGCTACGGCTACAACGCGTTCTGGCGGCACTGTCTGGACAAGATCGACCTCGACTGCACCGGCTTCGAGGTGGAGACCCTGATGAACATACGGGTCGTCAAGGCGGGCCTGAAGGTGCAGGAGATCCCCAGCCACGAGTATCTGCGCATCCACGGGGCGAGCAATCTGCGGGCCGTGCGCGACGGGCTGCGCGTGCTCAGGGTGATCCTGCGGGAGCGCTCCAACCGGCGCGCCCTGCGCCGCCGTTCGCACGCCACGATGCTCACCGCCGGTCGGGGAGAGGTGTCTTGAACGAGCCGACCGTCTCGGTCGTGATCTGTGTGTACACCGAGGACCGCTGGGAGGACATCCTCGCGGCGGTCTCCTCGGTGCGCGCCCAGTCACGGCCGGCCCTGGAGACGCTCCTGGTGGTGGACCACAACCAGGTCCTCCTTGAGCGTCTGACCAAGGAGTACAAGGAACACCAGGAGAGCGGTGACATCCGGGTGCTCGCCAACGCGGGCCCCCGCGGGCTGTCCGCGGGCCGCAACACGGGCATCGCCGCCTCCTACGGGGAGATCATCGCCTTCCTCGACGACGACGCCGTCGCCGAGCGCGACTGGCTGCGTTACTTCGTCGAGGGGTACGCCGATCCCCGGGTCATGGCCGTCGGCGGCCGTACGGTGCCCATCTGGGCGTCCGGCCGCCGTCCGGCCTGGTTCCCGCAGGAGTTCGACTGGGTGGTGGGCTGCGCCTACAAGGGGCTGCCCGGCGGTGTCGCCGAGGTCCGCAACGTCCTCGGCGGCAACGCCTCGTTCCGCCGCACCGCCTTCGACGCGGCCGGGGGCTTCGCCACGGGCATCGGCCGCGACGGGGACAAGCGCCCGCTGGGCTGCGAGGAGACGGAGCTGTGCATCCGTCTCTCCCGGGCACGGCCGGACGCGGTCCTGCTGCTCGACGACCGTGCCGTGATCCACCACCGGGTGCCCGGCGCGCGGGAGCGCTTCGGGTACTTCCGCACGCGCACCTACGCCGAGGGCCTGTCGAAGGCGCTGGTGGCGCGGAGCGTCGGCGCCGGCAAGGGGCTGGAGTCGGAGCGCCGGTACACCACACGGGTGCTGCCCGCAGGGGTGGCGCGCGGCCTGCGGGACGCGCTGCTCGGCCGTGCGGGGGGCGCGGGACGCGCGGGCGCGATCGTCGCGGGGGTGGCGGCGGCGGCCGGGGGGTACGTTGTCGGGAGCGTCCGGGCCCGCAGGGGTGAGGTCACGTTCTCCGTCGGCGGAATCCCGGGCGGCACGGCCGGCGAGGGGAGCGAGGGGGGCTCGTCATGACGGAATCAGCGACAGCGGCGGCGGCCGTGCCGATCCTGATGTACCACGCGGTGTCCACCGCGCCGAACGACGCCACGAGGGACCTGTCGGTGACCCCGGAGGCCTTCGCGGAACAGATGGCGCTCATCGACGACCTGGGCCTCACCCCCGTCGACACGGCGGATCTGGCGGCCGGTTGGCGCCTGGGGCGCCCGCTCCCCACCCGGCCCGTCCTGGTCACCTTCGACGACGGCTACGAGGGCGTGCACCGCCACGCCCTGCCCGTCCTCGTCAAGCACGGCTTCCCGGCCTCGCTGTTCGTCACCACGGCCTGGATCAAGGGCCCGTACGACGACGGCGGCGCCCTCGACGCCATGCTCGACTGGGACCAGGTACGCGAACTCGGCGGCCAGGGCGTCGAGATCGGCGGCCACAGCCACACCCACCCGCAGCTCGACATGCTCGACGACGACCGGCTCCGGTTCGAGCTGCGGCGCTGCCGGGAGATCGTCGCCGACGAACTGGGCACCCGGCCCGCCTCGTTCGCCTACCCGTACGGCTACTCCAGCCGCCGGGTGCGCGTCGCGGTGCGGGAGACGGGGTTCGGCCAGGCGCTCGCGGTCGGCAACGCGCTCGCCCGGCGCGCGCAGGGCCCGTACGCGCTGCGACGGGTGACCGTGCGGCGCTCCACGGGAATCGCGGAGTTCGAGCGGCTCGTCGAGGGCCGTGCGATCGCCCGCGACTTCGCCCGGGACCGTGCCCTGACCAAGGGGTACGCCATGGTCCGAAGAGCACGACAGGTCCGGAAGGCCATCCGTTCCCGTGTCTGACACGACGACCACCACGGCCGGGCAGGCCGAGACCGGTACGACCGAGGAGACCGAGCGGAAGTCCGGTGCCGGCCGCAGGCTGCGGTTGCCCGGCCTGGGCAAGGGGGCGGGGGGCGACCAGCTGTTCCGCAACGCCTATGCCCTGATGCTGAACACCGGTATCTCGGCCGTGCTGGGCCTCGGCTTCTGGCTGGCCGCCGCCCGCTACTACACCGAGGCTTCGGTCGGTCAGGGCTCCGCCGCGATCGCCGCGATGAAGCTCCTGGCCGGGCTCACCGCGCTGACGCTGACCGGCGCCCTGGCCCGGTTCATCCCGGTCGCGGGGCGCGGCACCGGACGGCTGATCTTCCGTACGTACGCGGGCAGTGCGGTGGTCGTGGCGCTCGCGGCGGGCGTGTTCCTGCTGACGCTGGGCCTGTGGGGGTCGTCGTACCGCTTCCTGCACGACCCGGTGAACGCCGTGTTCTTCGTGCTCGCGGTGGTCGCCTGGTCCACGCTGACGCTCCAGGACGGGGTGCTCACCGGGCTGCGCAGCGCGGTGTGGGTGCCCGTGGGCAACACCGTGTTCTCGGCGGTGAAGCTGGTGCTGCTGGTGGGGTTCGCCGCCGCGATCCCGACCATGGGTGTGTTCGTGTCCTGGGTCGCGGCGATCGCGATGTCGGTGCTGCCGCTGGGCTGGCTGGTGTTCCGGCGGCTGATCCCGAAGCATGTGCAGGCCACCGAGGACCACGCGCGTCCGCCGTCGTGGAGGGAGATCGGCCGCTTCCTCGCGGGCGACTACACCGGCTCGCTGTTCTCTCTCGCGGTGGTCTACCTGGTGCCGGTGATCGTCGCCGCCCAGGTGAGCTCCGCCGACAACGCGTACTTCTACATCACCACCACCATCGGCGGCACGGTCAATCTGCTCGCCATCAACATGGGCGCCTCGCTGACCGTCGAGGGTGCCCACGACCCGGCCCGCCTCGCCTCCAACACCCGGGCGGCGCTGAAGCGGATGGCCCGGATCATGCTGCCGGTGTGCGGCGTGCTGTTCTTCGGGGCGCCGTGGATCCTGGCGGTCTTCGGGCAGGGCTACGCGGACGCGGCGACGCCGCTGCTGCGCTGGTTCGCGGTGGGCGCCGTGCTGCGGGTCGTGATGGAGACGTACTTCGCGGTACTGCGCGCCCAGAGCCGTACGGCCGGACTGGCCTGGCTGCAGGGCCTGCTGTGCGCCCTGGTCCTCGGCCTGACCCTGCTCCTGCTCCCCCGCATGGGCCTGACCGGCGCGGGCGTCGCCGAGATCTCCAGCCTCGCGGTGATCGTGCTGATCGCCGCGCCCAGGCTGTTCCGGATCCTGCGTACCGCCGGGCCCGCCGAGGTGCCCCCGGGCGCGGCGCCGGACGGTGACCTCGCCGACCTGGGCCGGGTGGCCTCCGCCGCCAGGAGGCAGAGCGGCGCCTGGTCCCGGCGGCTCGACTCCGACACTCTCGCGCTCGGCGTCCAGGTCGACTTGGACCATCTGGAGCGCCGCCCTGACGTACGGCCCGGCCCCGGCACCCCGCCCGCCGGAACCGCGTCCGTGCGCGAGGACCACCGGCCGGCCTGGGCCCAGGACCGGCCGACCCGCCGGCTCGGGATGCCACCGGCGTTCGGGCTGCCCGTGACAGAGCGTGGGCCCGTCTCGGAGTCCTCCCCGGGACCGGCGGGGGCCCCGGAGGCGGACGCCCCGTTCGAGGAGGCCGAGCAGGCGCTGCGCGAGGTCGCCCCCGTACGTGAACCGGAGGTCGCGCGCCCTGCCGTACCCGAGCGGCCGAGGCCGCCCGCGCGGGAGGCATCGTCCGTGCCCCCGCGACAACGGTTGTCGCACCCCGCGATCACCGCTGCGGCCCTGGGCTTCCTGCTGCTCTGCGCGCTCGGGCTCTACTGGCTGCCCGCTCTCGCGCTGGACGACTCGGACCTGGACCGCATGGGCGGGCTCGGCCTGGTCTCCGTGCTGCCCACGCCGACACTCGTCGGGGCGGCGCTGCTGGCCACGGTGTTCGCCTCGCTGCTGTGGCCGGCCCGGGAGCACCGGGTCCTGCTGCTGATCACGCTGCTGGCCACCGTGTTCTCCCTGCACGCGCTGCCCGCCGTGATCGAGACGGAACCCCGGTTCGCGACGGCCTGGCAGCACCTGGGCTTCATCGACTACATCGACCGCACCGGCTCGGCCGTACCCGACCTGGACGCCCGCTGGAGCTGGCCGGGCTTCTTCGCGGCGGCCGCGTTCGTCGCCCGGGCCTGTGGGATCACGGACTTCACCGAGATCATCCGCTGGTGGCCGACGGCCGTCCAACTCCTCTATCTGCCCCCGCTGTTCCTCCTCACCCGCCATATGCGGGCGGGCTGGCGCGCCAAGTGGACCGGCATCTGGATCTTCGTCCTCGGCGGCTGGGTGGGCCAGGACTACTTCTCCCCGCAGGGCTTCACCTACCTCCTCTATCTGGCCTTCGTCGCGATCCTCCTCGTCTGGTTCCGCGCCCCGCACATGCTGTGGGGCGGGGTGCGCCCGGGCGAGGCCGAGGTGGAACCCACCGACCGCCGGCAGCGAGCCGTTCTGCTCATGGTCCTGATCGCGCTGTTCGCGGCGACGGTCCCGGCCCACCAGCTCACCCCGTTCGTGATGCTGGGCGTCCTCGCGGCCCTCGTCGTGGTCGGTCGCTGCGAACTGCGCGGCCTGCCGATCCTGTTCGCCGTGATGGTCGCCGTCTGGGTGGGCTTCCTCGCCGAGCCGTACTGGTCCGGTCACTTCGACGAACTCTTCGGCGGCGTCGGCGGCGTCGGCGGAAATGTCACCTCCTCCGTCTCCGGCCGTATCGGCGAAGGCAGTTCGACCCACAAACTCGTCCTCTACGCGCGCGTGGCCCTCGCCGGCCTGGTCATGCTCCTGGCCTGCTACGGCTTCTGGCGCCGCCGCCGGAACAAGTACCGTGAGCGCTCCCTGCTCGTCCTGACCTTCGTGCCGTTCCTGGGCTTCGGCATGCAGTCGTACGGCGGTGAGATGGCCCTGCGGGTCTTCATGTTCGCCCTGCCAGGCGCCGCGCTGCTGGCCGGCCTCGCCCTCTTCCCGCGCACCGGCGCCACCGCCGAGGAACGCGACAAGGACCGCAGGAGCCTCGCCCCGCTGGCCGCCCTGTTGGCCGGCCTCGTCCTGATCGGCGGCTTCCTGGTCGCCCGCTGGGGCAACGAGCCCTTCGAGCGGGTCCGTCCGGGCGAGGTCGCCGCCATGGAGTACGTCTACGCCCACGACGAGCCGACCGTACGGCTGCTCTGGTTCAGCGACGACCCGGTGAACAACGTGACGCCTGCGATGCCGTGGGGCGCCCGGGACATGGAGAAGGTCGAGTACGTGCCGACGCTCGCCCCGAGCGACCCGGTCCTGGTGTCCGGCGTGGTCAAGGCGCTGAAGGACGCTGGAGCCAACTCCTACCTGATCGTCAACCGCAGCCAGGTCACCAACCTCCAGATGAACGCGGGCTACCCCGGGAACTGGGAGCCGAGGCTCATCCGGAACCTCGACGGGCGCCCGGAACTGAAGCGGGTCTTCGCCAACGCCGACGCCACGGTCTTCGCCCTCCGCGAGCAGACCGGGAAGGCCCCCGCCCCCGACCCCGGCCCCATCGGTCCCCAGGTCACCTGGACGCCCTGGTCGGTGGTGGGCGGCCTCGCCGCGATCGTCCTGGTCCTCCTGCTGAGCGTCCGCGAGGTGGTCCGCGTGGCCGTCCGCCCGAGCATCCGTCAACTGCGGTGGCTCCAGAGCAGCTTCTGGTTCAGCCTGCCGCTCCTGGCACTTCTGCTGGCGTCACTGGTGCAGAGGTTCCTGACGATGGGCGCGTCATGAGGTGGCGCGGCCCTCTTCACGTGCCTCGCACCGTGGTCACCTCTTGAGCCACTTCACCTCGTACGCGCCCATGTCGAACCTCTCGCCGTCGATGTCCGCGCTGATCCCGCGGTCGAGCGTGTTGACCACCAGCACGGCCTTGTCATCGGCCAGCACCCGGACATTGGGTTTGTCGTCGGCCGCCACGGACACCGTCTCGTACCTCGTCCCCGGCGGGAACTCCTCGTTGAAACGGGCCAGCAGTTCGTACATGGGCAGCGCCTCACCGCCGTCGCGCGTGTCCGTCGGGGTCCACAGGCACCCGGGGCACTTCCCGCTCTTCTCCTCCGGGTTCCAGTAGAACCCGGAGGTCGCCCCACCCCGGGCCATGGCCATCAGCCCGGAGGCCTGCACGGCGGCGCGACGGTTCTCGGACCAGCCGTGGCGGTTGTCGTCACCGTCGGCGGGCTCGACGTAGTACTCGGCCCACCACAGCGGCAGACCGTCGGAGCGCTCCCGCACCCACTCGCTCACGGCGGTGAACTTGTCGGTCGCCGCGAACTCGTCGGGCAGCATCTCGTCGTCCCTGGTGTAGCTGGACCCGTCCACCACCACGAAATCCGCGCCGGCCTTGTTCTCGTTCCAGTAGTCGAAGGCGTCGAGGATCCGCTGGTCCATGGCGCCCCACGGCCCCTTCAACGACGTGGACGCGTCCTGCCTCTGCCGTGGATCGAGGCTGTCCATGACCAGGTACGGCCCGCCGACCATGATGTCCTCGTCGACCTTCTTCAGAGCCGCGTGGACGAGGTTGTACAGCTCGGTGTACCCCTCGTAGTCCCAGCGGGCCTCCGCGTCGTTCCAGAAGCCCTTGAACTCGTTCCAGACGATGAAGTGCCGTACGTCGGGGTACCGCTTGGCGACGGTCGCGGCGAGCGCGGCGTAGTCCGCGAAGTGCTCCGGCTCGGGCGCGGTCTCCAGCGAGGCCTGACTCCAGTTCGTGTTGTCCGCGCCGGCCTCGCCGCCTTTCATCCAGTCCGGCGCGCAGCACAGGGTGATGACGGGCGTGCCACCGGTGGCGCGGACGAAGTCGACGCGCCGGTCCATCTCCTCGAAGTCGTAACGCCCCTCGACGGGCTCGGGGTTGGAGGCGCCCCAGCCCATGATGTGCTGGATCTGCGGCAGGGGCTGTTCCCCGAGGCGTTTCTGGACGCGCTCGACGGCGGACGCGCTGCCCTCGTCGGCGCTGAACTGGGTGTGGGTGAAGCCCCAGCCCACGTCGGGGCCGATGTCCCCGGGCGGGGTGGCGGGTGTGCCGTGCACCTTGTCGCCGTCGGGCGAGGTGCCGGCGGTGCTGCCGCCGTTCCCGGGAAGCGTGGTGAGCAGGGTCACGACCAGGGCGAGCACGGCCGCCCCCACCCCGAGAAGGGCGGTGAGCCGCCACCGCTGTTCCCCCGAATTCCACCCATGACATCCCATCATGGGCAACAGTAACCGCGCGGGACGGTGGTAGGGGAGCTTCCGCCGGTGAACTCCTGCGCGATCGGACGAGGTGTGTGCACGGGGGCGCGGAACCCGGCGTGCGCAACCGGCGCACCACGGTCGGATCAGGGGCGGACACACCCGGCGCACTGCGGAAAGCGGGTGCACGGAGAGCCCTCGGTGACGGATCATGGCGGCATGTCTGCCAACCCACACGACGCACTGCCGATCCGGCTCAACGTCGACGACAGCGACTCCCCGTCCGATGTCGTCGACGCGCTGTTCCTCGGCCGTTTCGCGACGGGCGAGCAGCCGTACGCGCACGCGGCGAACATCGACCGGGTGCGCTCCGGGGCCACCTTGCTGCCACCGGGCGCCCGGGTGCTGCGCGCCGCGCGGGACGACGACCGCAGCGCGACCCTCGCCGAGGGCGACGGCTGGACGGTGCTGGTCTCCCGCTGGAACCGGGGCGCGGACGTCACGGTGACCGCGACCACCGCCGAGCTGGCGGAGAAGGTGCTCGGCCAGGCGACCGACGGCGCGGCCGACGAGCCCGAGCCGCAGCCGGAGAACGTGACGATGGGCTTCTGGTACGTCTCGCCGCGCCGGGGCCCGCACCGTACGACCCGGCAGATCTCGGCGGGCACCTGGGAAGAGGTGCGCCCGAACTACACGGCGCCGGTGGCGGACGCGATGGACCGCCTGATGAAGACGACCCCGGAGGACATCGCGGGCCGCCTCCTGCTGCTGCACGGTCCGCCCGGCACGGGCAAGACCTCCGCGCTGCGCACGCTGGCCCGTTCCTGGCGGGACTGGTGCCAGGTGGACTGCGTCCTGGACCCCGAGCGGCTCTTCTCGGACGTCGGCTATCTGATGGACATCGCGATCGGTGAGGAGGACTCCTCCGGCAAGGGCCGCTGGCGGCTGCTGCTCCTGGAGGACTGCGACGAGCTGATCCGGGGCGAGGCCAAGCACACGGCGGGCCAGGCGCTGTCCCGGCTGCTGAACCTGACGGACGGCCTTCTCGGCCAGGGCCGCAACGTCCTGGTGGGCGTCACCACCAACGAGGACCTGGAGCGCCTCCACCCGGCCGTGGTCCGACCCGGCCGGTGTCTCGCCCGGATCGAGGTGGGCGCCCTGACCCGCGCGGAGGCGGTGAACTGGCTGGGCACGGACGAGGGCGTGGGCCGCGAGGGCGCGACCCTGGCGGAGCTGTACGCCCTGCGTCGCGGCACGTCACCCACCTCGCTCCCCGAGCCCCGGGGCGGAACGGACGCGGGCCTGTATCTGTAAGGCGCACCCCGGAGTGCTTTGATGGATGTATGACCCTGTTCGTCGGAACGTCGGGGTGGCAGTACAAGGACTGGCGGGGCGCCCTCTATCCGGAGGGCTGCCCCACCCGGCTCTGGCTGGAGGAGTACGCGGCGCGCTTCGCCACGGTGGAGATCAACAACGCGTTCTACCGGCTGCCCGCGCGGGAGACCTTCGAGGCGTGGCGGGCGCGGGTGCCGGAGGACTTCGTGGTCGCGGTGAAGGCGAGCCGGTACCTGACCCACATCAAGCGGCTACGGGACCCCGAGGAGCCGGTGAGCCGCCTGATGAGCCATGCGGAGGGCCTCGGTGACCGCCTGGGGCCGGTCCTGCTGCAGCTCCCGCCGACGCTCCGGGCCGACGCGGAGCTGTTGGACACCTGCCTCGGCTGCTTCCCCTCCCGCACCCGCGTCGCGGTCGAGCCCCGCCACGACTCCTGGTGGACCGCTGAGATCCGTGAGGTCCTGGAGTCCCACGAGGCGGCCCTGTGCTGGGCCGACACCCACTCCCGCCCGGCGACCCCGCTCTGGCGCACCACCGACTGGGGCTACCTCCGCCTCCACCAGGGGCGAGCCCGTCCCTGGCCCCACTACGGCGCCCGAGCCCTGACCACCTGGAGCCACCGCCTCGCCGAGACCTGGCCCACCACCGCCGACCTCTACGTCTACTTCAACAACGACCCGCACGCGGCGGCCGTGCGGGACGCGATGGCATTCGCACGGGCGGCGAGACAGGCCGGCCTGAGCCCGACGCGCACGCCGGACCACCTGGCACGGGCCTAGCCATCGAACGCGACTCCAGCCGGCACGCACTCGGTCGCCTGACGCCCACTCCAACCAGCACGCACTCGGTCGCCTGACGCCCACTCCAACCAGCACGCACTCGGTCGCCTGACGCCCACTCCAACCAGCACACGATCGGTCGCCTGACGCCCACTCCAACCAGCACGCACGCGGTCGCCGGCCACCCGGGAGGGCCTGGCCTGGCCCGACCCGCTCGCGCTGCTGCTGCTCCCGGCGCTCGCCCCTTCTCCGCCGTGACGGCACTCAGCCACGGCGGCACGTCCCGGGGCGGTGCCGGACCGCTGCGAACCCCCGGCGGAACGCTCTACTCCGCGTACGCCGCCCGCAGGGCATCCCGGGCCGCGGCCAGGGCATCCGCCTCGCTCAGCCCCAGTCGGCGTACCCGCTCCGCGTACGCCCCCGCGGCTGACGCCGCCTCACGCTCCGCGGCCGAGCCGGCGGCAGCGACGAACGTTCCGTTGCGCCCCCGCGTCTCGATCACCCCGTCGGTCTCCAGCGCGCGGTACGCCTTGGCGACGGTGTTGGCGGCCAGCCTCAGCTCCTCGGCGAGCCCCCGTACCGTGGGCAACCGGTACCCCACGGGGAGCGCCCCGGACCGGGCCTGTTCCGAGATCTGGGCGCGCACCTGCTCGTAGGGCGCCGCCCCCTCTTCGATGCGAATCTTCAAGGTCACGCGGCGATTGTCCCGTACCCGCGGGAAATTCGGAGGCAGCCGGCCGTGCGCCCCGCGTAGCGTGCGCTCACATGACACCGATCGTGCGCGACCTCCGTGCCGCCGACCCCGTGGACGCCGAGGCCTTCGCCGAGGTGAGACGACGGGCCCTGCCCTTCATGGTCAGCACCGCCGAGTCCCTGCTCCATGACGCCACGCACGCGACTCCCGATGCCCACTACCGGCAGCTCGTCGCCGAGGCCGACGGCGAGGTGATCGGCACTGTGCAGATGGGCATCGCCGACGACAGCCCCGTACCTGGCCAGGGCTACCTGAACGTGTACGTGCACCCGGAGCACCTGGGCCGGGGCGCCGGAACCCTGCTGGTGCGCACCGCCGAGGAACGGCTGACGGCGGTGGGGGCGAAGCGGCTGCTCTCCTGGGTGCTGGACACCCCGGAGAACCGCGCGTTCGCCGAGCGGCGCGGCTACACACCCAGCCGCTCCGCGCACTTCCTCCGCCTGGACCTGGCGCACGGCACCCTCCCTCCGCCTCGGACCCCGCCGGAGGGCGTCGAGCTGCGCACCGCCGCCGACTTCGCCGACGACCCGCGTCCCCTGTTCGCCCTGGACGCAGAGGCATCGGCGGACGAACCCGGCGACCTCGACGCGTTGTTCGACGACTACGAGCTGTGGCTCGCGGAGACCTACCACCACCCGCTGCTGGACCACGGACTGAGCACGGTCGCCGTCGTGGACGGCACACCCGTCGCGTTCACCGCGGCCCGCACGGACGGCCGGGACCGCTACTTCACCGGTATGACGGGCACCGCCCGCGCCTTCCGCGGCCAGGGTCTGGCCAAACTCACCAAGAACGACTCCCTGCACCGCGCCCGGGCCGCCGGCTACCGGGAGGCTTTCACCGGCAACGACAGCGACAACGGGCCGATGCTCGCGGTCAACAAGTGGTTCGGGTACGAAGTGTGTGCGACGGAGGTGCGTCATGTCCGCGAACTCGGGTGACTCCCACGAGGAGTTGGACGTCGTCCTGCTCAAGGCGGGCCGTACGAAGATCCGTTACCCCGCACGGCTGCTGAGCGACGACGGCACCCGGATCTCCGTCCACGCCTCCTGGGCGAGCCCGGGCGTACGGGACTTCGGGTTCGCGCGATTCGGGCCCGGCGATGTCTTCACCGAGTACTACTGGCGCGACCGGTGGTACGCCGTGAAGGAGGTCCGTGACGCGCGGGGCGGGCTGAAGGGCTGGTACTGCGACGTCACCCGCCCGGCCACCTTCGCCGACGGACAGCTCGTCGTGGAGGACCTCGATCTGGACCTGTGGCGCTCCGCCGACGGCAGGACCGTACTGCGGTTGGACGAGGACGAGTTCGAGGAGAGCGGCCTCAGGGAGAGTGACCCGGAGGCCGCGGCGGCCGCCGTGGCAGCCCTCGACGAACTGGAGGTGTTCGCCACCTCCGAGGGCGGCCTGGAGACACTGCTGGCGTAGACGGTCGCCGCGCACGGGGAGTCGCCGCCGGCGTGCCGGTCACCGACGGGCCAGTACCGCGTACCGCTCGTCCTCGACCTCCTTCCCCCACAGCGGGGAGTTGTCCCCCAGCCACTCCACCACCGCGTCGGACACCAGCGGCGCGACCAGCTCGTACAGCCGGTCGGCAGGTATGCCGACCGGGCTGATCGTGCCCCAGACGCCCTCGACCAGCACGAGCCGGCCGCCGGGCCGGAGGAGGCCGCACCAGCGGCGCAGCACTCGCCCGGGGTCGGGCAGGGCCCACAGGACATGGCGGACGAGGACCACGTCGAACCGCTCCTCCCCCACGGGCGGAGCCGACGCGTCCCCGACCAGGAACACCGCGGGGCGTCCGGCGGCTTTGCCTCGGGCGAGGGCGACC
Source organism: Streptomyces sp. NPDC012510 (assembly GCF_042955065.1). Classification (NCBI taxonomy): domain Bacteria; kingdom Bacillati; phylum Actinomycetota; class Actinomycetes; order Kitasatosporales; family Streptomycetaceae; genus Streptomyces; species Streptomyces sp. NPDC012510. The sequence goes on along the minus strand of NZ_JBIBEN010000007.1, from coordinate 65,930 downwards.
ATGGCCGGAGAGGCGTCGATCCCTGTCACCCGGTGTCCCTGTTCGGCCGCGAGCAGTGACAGGCTGCCCGTGCCGCAGCCGAGGTCCAGTACATCCGAGGCATGGGGTGGCAGCCAGTCCCGCAACCGGGCCGCCCAGGCCTCCCGGACGACGGGATCACGCAGGCCGTGATCGGGTTCGTCGTCGAACGTGGCGGCTTCCGCGTCCCAGTCGACGGCCGCCGAGGGGTCGTTCGCCGCCGGGTTCCCGGCTGTTCGAGGGGCTCGGGAGGTTTCACCGTCGTCGATGTTGGTCATGCCGCCAGAGTGACACCTGCCACTGACAGTCCTGATGGTGACAGCCGCCACTGACAGAGCACGAACGATGAGGAACGCTCCCGGAACAGGTCTATCTCCGTGAAATCGCGGAACACGGTAGACGCAAGGAGGCAGCCATGCGCCGTACGACCGTGCAGAAGCCCCTGAGGAAGTCCCCGTCCCGCCGAGTGCGGGACGAGGCCGAGGAACGCCCCGTCGAGCGTCGGGAAGTGCGGAAGGACATCGCGCGCACCTGGTGGCCGGACGGCTGAGCGCCCCGCGGCTCCGGCCGCCCGACGCCCCCGGCGCGCGGACGCGCACGGGGGCTCAGTCACCGCCCGGGCTGTGGAAGGGTGCGGTGCAGCAGGTCCAGCAGAGCGACCCAGTGCCGTTCCGTCGCCTCGGCGTCGTAGGAGGCGGTGTCGGCCTGGGTGTAGCCGTGGGCCGCGCCCGTGTAGACCTCGGTGCGGTGGCGGACGCCCGCCTCGGTGAGGGCCTTGTCCAGCCGGTCGATCTGCTCCGAGGGCAGGGACGGGTCCTGGTCCGCGTGGCCGAGGTACACCTCGCCGGTGATCCGGGCCGCCGCGAGATGCGCGCTGTCGGGGTCGTCGGTCGCCAGACGGCCGCCGTGGAATCCGGCCGCCGCGGCGACCTGCTCCGGGAAGGCCCCGGCGGTGAGCAGCGCCAGCCGGGCGCCCATGCAGTAGCCGGTGATCCCCACGGGCCCGTCGGCGGCCCGCGGGCTCTCGGCCAGCCACCTCAGGTACGCCCCCGCGTCCCGGAGCGCGAGCTCCGGCGTGAGCGTCAGCACGACCGGCAGGATCCGGTCCCACAGCTCGGGACGTGCTCCCGGGTCGATGAACTCGGGCAGATCGAACACCGGGGCCCGTCCCGAACGGTGGAAGAGATTGGGTACGAGGACCGTGTATCCGGCACGGGCCAGCCGGTCGGCCATGGCCCTCAGATGCGGTCGCAGTCCGAACGCGTCCATGTAGAACAGTACCGCCGGATGTGAGGCGTCGTCGTCGGGATGGACGAGATAGGCGTCGGCCGTACCGTCCTCGGTGACGATGTCCACAGATGTTCCACGCACGGCGGTCATGGCCGCTCCTCTTCGCCTCGACTGACGTTCCAACTGGCGCGAAACCGGATTGTTCCGCACCCGGGTAAGAAACGGATCACCGGCCCGCACGGGAACCCGCTTCCGCGTTCCCTCGGGGCCGGCTTGCCGATCGCCCTCCGGCGCCCGGGCCCCACCCGGAGCCGTCCAGGACCGCGTCGAAGAGCACCCCATGCCCGCCGCCGTGCGACGACCGGCGGCCGTACTCGCACGTGTCAGCCGACGACCGAGAGACAGGTCGTCGGTGTGGCATGGGCGGGGTCGAGGGCGTTGGCGACCTCGTGGAACGCGATGCGGTCGAGGAGGCCGATCGCCGCGTGCTCGGAGAGGTCGAGCGCGCAGAGGTCCTGGATGAGGATGTTGCGGACGTTCGGCCCGTCGAGGAACTGGGTCCGGTACGGCGTGACCACCTCGTCGTACTTGGTGGCGAGGACCGTGTAGGCGACACCGGGCACGGTGTCGCCGCCGGCGTTGAGCCTGGTCATGAAGGCGGACCCGGCCACCTGGTCGGCGAGGGCGGGGGTGGCGCTGGACAACAGGTCGCCGGCGCCGGGGAAATACTCCAGGAGCCCGGTGAGCCCGTTCAGCGTGGTGCCGTGGTTGGAGGGCGCGATACCGACGAGGGCGTTCACCTCGGCGGCTCCGCCGAGGAACTTGAGGTAGTAGCGGGGCATCATGCCGCCCTGCGAGTGACCGACGAGGTCGGCCTCGGCGGCGCCGGTCGCGGCGAGCACCTTGTCGACGAAGGCGTCGAGCTGCTCCGCCGACTTGTCGATGGGGCCGAGTCCGTGGAAGAACGCGACGCCGGGGAGTTGCCCGTAGTCGAGGGAGTAGACGCAGTAGCCGCGGTTAACGAGATACGGCGCGAGGCCGAGCCAGTTGTCGACGGAGTTCGCGAACGTTCCGTGGACGAGGACGACGGGTCGGGGGTGGGCGCTGGAGGGTTCGCAGGAGTAGTCGTTCCAGCCACGGCTGGGTGCGGCGGCCGTGTCGGCGGCTTCGGCGGCGGTGACGGGGAAGACGGTCGCAGCGGCGGCCAGGCACAGGGCGGCCAACGGTCTGAGCAGGCGCTTCCAGGGCAGCATCGAGTGATCTCCTTGCGGCTCAAGGGACATGCGACGACGTTCGCCCTGTGATCCGGATCACGAGGATGCTGTTCTTCTCCGCCAAGTTACGAGCGAGTAGCAAAAGTGGGAAGTTACGCGACAGTAAAAACTTCAAGTGACGGTCGCGACACTGACATGTGACGCCGAACCGTCACCAGGTGGGCCGAACGGGACCGTTGGGCGCGATCCGCAGCAACCCGTCTCGCAACGCCCGCACTTCACCCTCCCCGCCGAGCACCTCCACCCACGCCTCGACCACCTCGGCCGCCGCCCCCTCCGCCGCCCGCGCACAGGCCCAGCCCCGTTCGGTCAGCACGATCAGCCGGGCACGGGCGTCCTGGGGATGCGGTCGCCGCTCGACGTACCCCTTGCGCACAAGCTCGTCGACCAGCTGGCTGGCCGCCTGCTTGGTCACCCCGAGATGGACGGCAAGATCGGTGACCGTCGCACCGTCCGGGGCAAGCCGGGTGAACGCGAACCCGTACGAGGGCCGCACCTCGAAGCCGCGGGCGGCGACCCCTTCGTCGATACGGCGCGTCAGATCACCGGCGGCGGCAAGGAGGGCGGCGGTCAGAGCCATGGCTTCGGAGTTCTGCACGCCTGCATTGAAACACCTTGACGGATCAGTCAAGTAGCTTGACCATATAGGTCAAGTAGCTTGACTATCTACCGACAGACATCCGACTTGCACCCGAAGACTTCGACAGGTCGCAGAAGGTTCCCGGAGGCCCACATGCCCATAGTTCGTCCGTCCGAGGCCGTGGTACACGAGATCCACGGTGCCCGTTTCGTCTCGTACGCCACTCCTCTCACCGGCAGCACGGAACTGGCCGCCTGGCGGGGCGAGATCCCCGCGGGGACCAAGGCGCCCGCGCACACGGTCAGCAAGGAGGAGATCCTTCATCTGCTCGTCGGTGAACTGCTGGTCACCCTCGACGGCCGCACCGACCGCGTCACCGCGGGCGACACCCTGATCATCAACGCCGGCGCGACCCTCGCCGTCGAGAACCCGACGTCGGAGACCGCCGTCACCTGGGTCACCACCTCCCTCGGCCTGGAGGCCGAGCTGGCCGATGGCACATGGATCGTGCCGCCGTGGGCGAACTGATGCCCCGAATGAGTCACGCCGCCAGCGTCCCCGGTATCACCGCGTGCGGGCCGAACTTCGCGCGGACCCGGTCGGCGACCTCCTCGATGCGGCGGACTTTCTCGTCGACGGGGTCGAAGGCGAGCTGGTGGGAGGCCTGGTCGGCGGGGGTCAGGCCTTCGGCGCGCAGGGCGATCGCGCGGACGCGGGCGCGCTGGAGGCCGAGGGCGTCGTACATGGCGTAGGCCACCGAGGTCAGCGCCGGGGAGTGGGCGGTCGGCTCCTTGAGGGTGCGGGTGCGGGTCGTCGAGGACCGGTCGGCGTAGCGGACGGTGAGGGTCAGGGTGCGGCAGACCTTCTCCAGGGCGCGCAGCCGTGAGCCCAGCTCCTCGGCGCCGGCGAGCAGGGCGCGGCGGTGCCGGTCCGGGTTCAACTCGTCCTGGGGGAAGGGTTGTTCGCTGGCCAGCGAGCGGGCGACGGCGTTCGGTACGACCCGGCCCCGGTCGACGCCGTTCGCCTTCTCGTGCAGGTCGCGGCCGGTCCGCGCGCCGACCAGGCGCTGCAGCGTGGACAGGGGCGCGCAGGCGACCCCGCCGAGGGTTTCGAGGCCGTACTCGCACAGGGTGCGGGCGGTCGCGGTGCCGACGCCGGGCAGCGCGGCTACGGGCAGTTCGGCGAGGAAGTCCACGACGAGGTCCTCGGGCACCGCGCACGGCGCCCCGGGCGCCGCCGCCCCCAGCGCCAGCCGCGCCGTCAGCGGTCCGGGACCGGCGCCGATCAGACAGTCGACGCCGTACAGCGCGAGGGCACGGACCCGGATCAATCGGGCCAGTTCCTCGGCGTCCCGGCCGAAGTACCGTTCGGCGCCCCGGAGATCGGCCAGCGCCCCGTCCGGTGGCAGCGCCTCCACGACCGGGGTGAAGTCCTCGACCAGGCCGAGGAGACCGGGCAGGGCGGCCTCGTACCCCGACGGCAGCTGGAAACGTACGCAGAAGATCGTCATCCCGCACTCCCTGGACTCTGGTGCCACAACTTCCGTATCCGAGAAGGACCTTGTGAGGGCTCTTCGCCCGCGGGCCGCAGATCGGCCCATGGATGCATCCGGTAACCGGTGGACATGCGGATACGGCGGTCGGTGTCGCCGCGTCCAGGGGCGCCACCGGCGTCCGCGGGCGCCGCCCCGTCCGTCGAGGCCCCGGTGTCCACGGGGGCCATGGGCGCCGCCAGCCGGGGCGCCACCGCGTCGAGGCCGCCCTCGCGCCGTAGCTCCACCAGCTCGGCGAGGTTCCAGGCGGCCGCGCCCACCACGCTGAGGCTGCGCGGGCCGCGCCGCTGCACCACTCCGCGCACCAGCAGCAGCCAGGAGTGGAAGACGGTGTGGGCGCAGGTGTCGTGGGAGTCGTCGAAGAAGGCGAGGTCGACCAGGCCGGTGCCGTCGTCGAGGGTGGTGAAGACGACCCGCTTGCCGGAGCGGATCGGCGGGGTCTGGGTCGCCGCCTTGGCGCCCGCGACCAGCACCGTCTCTCCGTGCCGCGCCGTGCGCAGCCGCCGCGCCGGCACCACGCCCAGCTCGTCGAGGAACGCCCGGTGGTCGTCCATCAGATTGCGTGAGACGTCCATCGACAGCACACCCAGCTCGGCGCTGAGCCGCTCCGCCGAGGAGAGGTCGGGCAGCCCGGCCGACGCGGTCCTCCGTCCGCCCGCGAGCGGCAACTGGCCGCCGCCCGCGCCCCGGGCGCCCCGGTGCAGCTCGGTCAAGTGCAGTTGCAGATCACGCCGGTTCGCGCCGAACGCGTCCAACGCGCCGATCTGGGCCAGCCTCTGAGCGAGCGGGCGGCTGGGCCGCGCCCGCTCCCAGAAGTCCAGCAGCGAGGCGTACGGCTGCCCGTCCGCGATCCGCGTCGCCTCGGCCTCGCTGATGCCGTGCACATCGGAGAGGGCCAGCCGCAGCCCCCAGGCCTTGCCTCCCCTCGCCCCTTCCGGCCCCGGCCCCTCCGATCCCCGTTCCTCCGATCCCCGTACCTCCGATCCCGGCCCCGGTCCCGGCCCCTCCGATCCCGGTTCTTCCAGCCTCTCCGACTCCCCCGATTCAGACACCAGTTCGATACGGTGGGCGACCGCCGACCGGTTCACATCCACCGGCAGGACCGGCACCCCGCGCCGCCGCGCGTCCGCCAGCAGCAGCCGCTTCGGGTACATCCCGGGGTCGTGCGTGAGCAATCCCGCATAGAACGCCGCCGGGTGATGCGTCTTCAGCCAAGCCGACTGGTAGGTCGGCACCGCGAAGGCGACCGCGTGTGCCTTGCAGAACCCGTACGACCCGAAGGCCTCGACGATCTCCCAGGTCCGGGCGATCGTCTCGGCGTCGTACCCCTTGGCGGCCGCGTGCTGTGCGAACCAGACCCGGATCCGCCCCTGCGACTCGGGGTCGGAGAGTCCGCGCCGCACCCGGTCCGCCTCGTCCCGGCCGCAGCCGGTCATGATGTCGACGATGTGGATGATCTGCTCATGGAAGACGACGACCCCGTACGTCTCGTTCAACGGCGCCTCCAGGTCCGGGTGCGGGTAGCGGACCGGTGCCCGCCCGTGCCGGGCCGCGATGAACGGCCGCACCATGTCGGCGGCGACCGGACCGGGCCGGAACAGGGAGATGTCCACCACCAGGTCGTGGAAGGCGGCCGGCTGGAGCCGCCCCACCAGGTCCCGCTGACCCGGCGACTCGATCTGGAAGCAGCCCAGGGTCTCGGTGGAACGGATGAGCCGATACGTCGCCGGGTCGCCGGGGCCGCGTTCGAAGTCGAGCGCGTCCAGGTCGACCCGCTTCCCCGTCGCCCGTTCCACCTCCGCCACCGCGTGGGCCATCGCCGACTGCATCCGCACGCCCAGCACATCGAGCTTGAGCAGCCCGAGGTCCTCGACGTCGTCCTTGTCGAACTGGGACATGGGCAGCCCCTCGCCGCTGGTCGGCATCACCGGCGTACGGGCGAGGAGGGAGGAGTCGGAGAGGAGCACTCCGCAGGGGTGCATGGCGACTCCGCGAGGGAGTGCGTCGAGCGCCTCGACCAGCTCCCACAGGCGGCCGTACCGCTCCTTCTCCCCCGCCAGCTTCCTCAGTTCCGGGAGTTCTTCGAGCGCCGCGCGCGCGTCACGGGCCCGGATGTGCGGGAAGGACTTGGCGATCCGGTCGATGTCGGCGGGGTCCAGGGAGAGCGCCGCGCCCACGTCACGGACGGCGTGGCGGACGCGGTAGGTCTCCGGCATGGCGACGGTCGCGACCCGTTCCGTGCCGAACCGGTCGATGATCGCGCGGTAGACCTCCAGGCGACGCGCGGACTCCACGTCGATGTCGATGTCGGGCAGCACGGTCCGCCGTTTGGACAGGAACCGCTCCATCAGCAGGCCGTGTTCGACGGGGTCGGCGTGGGCGATACCGAGGAGGTGATTGACGAGGGAGCCGGCGCCGGAGCCGCGCGCCGCGACCCGGATGCCCATCTTCCGTACGTCGTCGACGACCTGGGCGACCGTCAGGAAGTAGGAGGCGAAGCCGTGGTACGCGATGACGTCCAGCTCCTGGTGCATACGGTCCCAGTACGCGCGCCGGGGATCGTAGCCGAGCCGCACCATTCCGGCCGCCGCCCGTGAGGCCAGCACCCGCTGGGCGGTACGACGGCCCGCGCCGACGAGATGCGCCTCGGGGAAGTGGACGGTGCCGAGCCCGAGGTCGTCCTCCGGGTCCACCAGGCACTCGGCGGCTGCGGCCCGGGTCTGCTCCAGCAGGCGGTAGGCGGTGTCACGGCGGTAGCCGGCGGCCTCGACGACCCGCTCGGCGACGGCCAGCATGGCGCCCGCACCCTTGAGCCAGGCCTCGCCGGAGTCCAGCTCGCCCCGGGGGTCGACGGGGACGAGCCGCCGCGCCGCGTCCAGGACGTCGGCGACCGGGCCCATGCCAGGGTCGGCGTACCGGACCGCGTTGCTGAGCACCGGCCGTATCCGCTGCTCGGCGGCGAAGCCGACGGTACGGGCGGCCAGCCGGAGGGAGCCGGGGCCGGTGCCCGTGCGGCCGTGCCACACCGCCTCCAGCCGCAGGGCGTCACCGTACGTCTCCCGCCAGGGCACGAGAAGCTTCGCGGCGCGGTCGGGGCGCCCGGCGACCAGCGCGCGCCCCACGTCGGAGGTGGGACCGAGGAGCACGGTCAGGCCCTCGGCGGCACACTCCTTCCAGGGCAGCAGAGGTGGCCCCTCGCTGGCCGTATGCGCCGACGAAACGATTCTGCAGAGCTCGGCCCAGCCTTTTGCGCCCTCCCGGGCGAGGAACGCCACTCGAGGGGTCGACTCGTCGACGAAGGCGCCACCGCGCACCGGAGCGCGCCGCCGCGCCGTCCGCCGCACGGCGGGCGCGGGGGCCTCCACCGCCAGCTCCACCCCGAACAGCGGACGGATCCCCGCGCTCGCGCAGGCCTTGGCGAACCGGACGGAGCCCGCGAGGGTGTCCCGGTCGGTGAGCGCGAGGGCGTCCATGCCCCGTTCGGAGGCACGCTCGGCCAGCCGCTCCGGGTGCGAGGCGCCGTAGCGCAGGGAGAACCCGGAGGCGGTGTGCAGATGCGCGAATCCCGACAACCCGCACCTCCCGCACTCGATCACCCATTCGGCTCGAACATCAGTTCACAGCCTCCTCGCCTCCACCATAGACCACTTTTCGAACTTCTGTACGATGACCATTCGGCCCCGCCCCACCTGCGCAAACGTCACCCGCCCCGGACCGTGGGCGCGGGCGTCCGGGTGGCCCGCTCGATCGCGCAATTCGAGGGCGACGACATCACCGGCCTCCTGCTGGGGGCTCTCGGCCTGGGCAACGGCAGGGGCCGCCATCACCGTGGTGATGGCGGCCCTGAGGAAGAACCCGGAGCACCGGCTTTCGCGAACGTGGGCATGGCCCCCGCGAGACGCGAACCTCACCCCCGCGAGACATGCACCTCAGCGGCTTCGGCTCCGGGCTCCGGGCTCCGGCTCTGCGGACCTCAGCCGATCTGCGTGCCGGTCGCCGACAGCGCCTCGGCGACGGGCTGGAAGAAGGTCTCGCCGCCCGAGGAGCAGTCTCCGCTGCCGCCGGAGGTGAGGCCGATGGCCTTGTCCCCCGAGAAGAGCGAGCCGCCACTGTCACCGGGTTCGGCGCAGACGTCGGTCTGGACGAGGCCGTTGACGATGTCGCCGTTGCCGTAGTTCACGGTGGCGTCGAGGCCGGTCACGGTGCCGCTGTGGACCTGGGTGGTCGAGCCGCTGCGGGTGACCTTCATACCGACGGTCGCCTCCGCGGCCCCGCTGATGGCCTGGGTGGAGCCGTTGTAGAGGTTGACCTCGCTGGGGTGGTCGACCTCCGCGGTGTACTTGACCAGGCCGTAGTCGTCACCCGGGAAGCTGGAGGCCGCGTTCTCACCGATGACCTGGCCGCCGGCCGACCAGGTGGAGATGCCCTCGGTGCAGTGACCGGCCGTCAGGAAGAACGGCTCGCCGCCCTTGACCACGTTGAAGCCGAGGGAGCAACGGCCACTGCCTCCGGTGATGGCGTCGCCGCCCGCCACGAACGGCTTGTACTCACCCTTGGTGCGCTTGAGTTCGGCCTTGGCACCGAGGCCGTCCACGACCTTCGTGAGTCTCGCCAGCTCGGCCTTGGAGACGGTGCGGTCGGCCGTGACGACAACCTTGTTGGTCGTCGGGTCGGTGGCCCAGGCGGTACCCGGGATGGTCGCGTCCTCCTTGAGGGTCGACCGGGCGCTCTTCAACTCGGCGAGGGAGTTCTCGACGATACGGGCCTCGGCGCCGGCCGCCTCGACGGTCTCGGCGGCGGCCTCGTCGAGCACGTTCACGACGAGGAGCTTGCTCTTCGCGTCGTAGTACGTTCCCGCCGCGTCGGTGCCGAGGTCACCGCTGAGCGTCGAGGCGAGTTTTCCGGCCGCCGCGATGGAGAGCGCCTTCGGCTCGGGGGTCGGCACGGTCTCACTCGCGTTCGCAGTCTGGAAGGTGACTCCCGCTGCGACCAGCGCGGCGATGCCCGCACCCGTCACGACGACACGGCGCCTGGATATACGTCGGTGCTTCAACTTACGTCCTCCTGTGGGGGTTGGCGAAGAGGGTTGTGGGGACCCCCTTCGACCGGAAGCCGTACGGGCAAGGAGGCGACGGACGAAAAAAACGCCGCGTCCATGCCAACTGTGCGGCGCCAACTATTCCTAGGCGCACAGGGGGCACACAAGGTCGACTTCAGGCCGAGCCCACAACCAGGGCGCACGCCCCCTATGTCATTACCGTCCGGTAACGCCCCACCGGTATTCGCACTGCAAACACAGGAAGCAACAGCCCCCTACGCAACGGGTGAGGTCTAGTCCTGTCTGAAACTCGCCCTGCCCGGACCCGAATCCAGACGGTCCGCAGGGGGCGGGAGTTGCTCCTGCATCGGATTGCGGGTCCCCACCACCGACTACGAAGCCCCTGACGACCGCCCGAAGACCCCGACCGCCGACAGCGGAGTCGCCGGGGCGCGGATCACCGGCCCCCTCGAACGCCGCCCGAACGAGAGCGAGCCCCCGCACATGGTGTGCGGGGGCTCGCCTGCTGCTGACTGCTGCCGACTGCTGTTGCCTGCTGCCGACGGCTGCCGGGCGGGGTCGGCGCCGGGGGGAAGTGCGCCGGTCCCGTTCGGCCTGTTCGGTTCTAGTAGACCGAGACGCCGTAAGCGCTCAGGGCCTCGGTGACCGGCTGGAAGAAGGTCGTGCCGCCGGAGCTGCAGTTGCCACTGCCGCCGGAGGTGAGACCGTACGCCACACCGTTGCTGCCGTAGAGCGGGCCGCCGGAGTCGCCTGGCTCGGCGCAGACCGTGGTCTGGATCATGCCGTAGACGACATCGCCGCCACCGTAGTTGACGGTCGCGTTGAGGGCGGTCACACGTCCGGTGCGGGTACCGGTGGTGGAACCGCTGCGGATGACATTGGTGCCCACGCTCGGTGTGGCGGCCCTGGTGATGTCCACGCTGCCGGCGGTGCCGTCCTTGGCGATGGACGTGTTGCTGTAGCGCACGATGCCGTAGTCGTTGGTCGGGAAGCTCGATCCGGTGGTCGGACCGAGGACCGTGGTGCGGCCGGAGTTGGAGTACCAGGTGCCCGCGCCGTCGGTGCAGTGACCGGCGGTCAGGAAGTAGTACGTGTTCCCACTGCGGACGTTGAAGCCGAGCGAGCAGCGCCAGCTGGTGGCATAGATGGCGTCGCCGCCCTTGAGGAGCTTGTTGAACTTGCCCGGGGTCCGCTTGATCGTCAGCGCGTCGGCGTTCTCGCCCGCCGCTTCCCTGATCTTCGCGAGCTCGGCCTGGGAAACAGTGCTGTCGATGGTGACCACGACCCGGTCGGTCGCCGGGTCGATCGCCCAGGCGGTGCCCGGGACATCGGCCTTGAGCACCGAGGAGCTCGCGCTCTTCAGCTCGGCGGCGCTGAACGTCTGGGTGTCTGCCGCGCTGGCGGTGGGGACTGTCACGGCGGCTGCGGCCATGAGTCCGGTGGCCACGGCGGTCAGCCGGGTCCGTCTCGTTATGCCGCTGCGGGGGGTGGTGCGCTTGATCCTCACTGTTCGTTCCCTCCAAAGGGAAGTCGGGGGCCCGCGTGGGGTCGGGGCCCGTGAGGCGCAGATCAGGGCATCGGTCCGTATTCCGAACACGCCGTGCCCCTGACAAGGCGCTGGGGGGAAGTATTCGGCCGTACCGCCGACCCACGCAAGAGTGCCTTTCAGCCTCTCGGATCCCAACCGGCGCGCCCTCCACGACAGTTGATCTCACCAGGCCATATGTGCGGGTTCCATGTGCATCCTGAGCGCCCCTCAAGGAGACCGGCGAACGAGCCGTCGGCGCAGACCGCGAGGCCCGCGAGCACCGACCACCATCATCATCGGCCGCACCGTCACGCACCGCCCGGGAGACCCGCCCGGAGTACCCCACTCCCCCACCCGGCGGTGTCCGGAACCCATATGCCGCACTCTCCCCACCATGCCCGCGGACGAGCGGGGGCCGCCGGCGCCCTGAAACCCCGGGCCCTCCAGTGCCTTTGAGGCAGCCCGACACCCCAGGCCACCTGCCCGAGCCGTGGCGTCGTTCTGCCGGAACGCCGGGCCACCCGTGCGCGGCCGGGTGAAAGCCCCCGGCGTACGGCTGTCCGTGTACGGCCCACAGCCGGTGGCAGTGCCGAACCGCTCGGCGCCGACGATCACCAGCGACGGCCGTGCCGAAGGCACGGATGACAAGGAGGAAGAGAAGGAAGGGCAGGAAGAGGAAGAGGAAGAGGCCGGCATGCGACAGGCTCCGTGATGCCCGAGTCGAACACGGTGCCTTCACACGGAGCGCGTCCAGGACGCGAGCGACCGCGCCCCTCCTCCTCAGCAGTTGCAGCCGCAGTCGCAACCGCAGCAATCGCAGTCGCAGCATTCACAGCCGTCGCAGTCACAGTCCCGGCAGCAGCCCGACCGCTCCTTCCGGGACCAGGGACCTTCGTACTGCTCGGCACAGCACAACTGGCAGCTGCAGCACAGCAGCCAGAACATCCCGCACCCCGCCCAGAACCCCCGCCGCATCGGCGGCTGCGGAGACGGCATCCCGCCGAAGCCACCGCCCTCACCACCGCCGCCGCCCCCGAACGGATTCCCGCCACCACCCGCATACGGAGCCCCACCGCCCCCGGCATGGGCGTGCCCGCCACCCGCGTACGGATTCCCACCGTCCCCGGCATAGGCGTGCCCGCCACCCGCGTACGGATCACCCGGCACGGGACCCCCGCCCCGCTGATGGGCCGAGCACACCGGCACCGTCCCGAAGGCCCGGTCCACCGACCTGCGCAATTCGTGCACGAGCAGCAGATGGGTCAGCTTTCCGTCCACGAAGTCCGCCTCGCGCAGGGCGAGCCGAATGCCGTGCAGGGCGTCCTCGGCGAGCCGTCGGGCCTCGGCGGGAGAGGTCCCCGTGGCGGTCAGGGGGTTCCAGGCGCCGGAGGCGGCGTCGGCGGTCCGGTCCTCCACCGCGTCCAGCAGATGGGCGAGCCGCCCGAACAGGCGTCCGGCCTCAGCGAGCGGTTCGGCGTTGCCCGGCCGTCCGGCCAGGATCGCGGTGTGCGCGAAGGCCGCCGCGGTCGCCGTCTCGGTCGGCTCGGTGACCGTCAGCAGCGGGGTGCCCTGCCCGGCCAGCGCCTCGATGCCGGGCTGCCGGTCCACGGCGTCGACCAGCACCGCCGTGTCGAACCCGATGTCCGTTCCCGTACGCGCGCCGGCGCGCCCCCAGTTCGTCGCGATCCGGCGCGCGGCGTGCGCCACCGGCTTGCGCGCGAGCACTCCATCCCCATCGGCGACATGGTCACGCACCTTGGCCGAGGCCAGTACCAGGGAGACGGCCGCGGCGAGCCGCGCGCCCTCCCCCTGGGCGACGGAGGCCGTGCGCATCCCGCGCAGGGGGCAGGGGCCGGCGGTCCGCCGCCAGGCGGGGCTCCGCTCGGCCTGAGCCTCTGTCAACACCGAGACCAAGAGGCCGTCGTAGTTGGTGACGAGCCGGGCGAACTGCCCGTGGTCCCGGCGCAGCGCGAGACAGAGCCCGCACAGATGCGCCATCCACTGGGTCCGCAGCCGCTCGCCGAGGCGATGGGCACAGGGCCTCACCATTCCGAACACGACGCTCCCCCGTCTCTGCCGACGTGCCCGTCCCGCGCTCGTCACCGTCGCCGCATCGTAGCCATCGCCATGTTCACCCGGACGCACCGACCCTCACCCAAACGCCGCGAACAATAATATTTCACTCACCGTCAGCACGTGTGTACAGGGAAGCCCTTGGGGCACATGGACTCTCGACGAAATCGTTCTGCACCAGTACCGTCACGAAACCCCCGTGCGGCGTCTATCCACTTGGCGAGACATCCGCATCATGGACGACGATAGGGATGCGGAAAGCACGAAAGACCGCTGCGAGAGGAGGCGTCCATGGGATCGGTGCGCAAGGCGAGTGCCTGGCTTGGCCTCGTCGACGACAACGATGACGAGCGTTACTACGACGACGACTACGCCGATGAGCGGGAGTCCGGCTCCGGCGAGGCCTGGGTCACCGACCCTCGCGTCAAGGTCGCGTCCGAGTCCGCGCAGGAGGAGGGCCGCCGGATCGGCACGGTCACGCCGGACAGCTTCCGCGACGCCCGGCACATCGGCGAGCTCTTCCGGGACGGCGTCCCGGTGATCATGAACCTCACGAACATGGAGCCCGCCGACGCCAAGCGTGTCGTCGACTTCGCGGCCGGACTGATCTTCGGTCTGCGCGGATCGATCGAGCGCGTGTCCAACCGCGTGTTCCTGCTGACCCCCGCCGACACGGAGATCGTCAGCGGCGAGGTCGCGAGCCGTCCGGTCGACGGTTTCTTCAACCAGAGCTGAGGCAGGGCCGCTCGCCGGCCCCGTCCTCCGGTGCGCGGGTCATGCGACGCGGCTCACCGGAAGGCGTCGAGACCGGTGAGCGCCTTGCCCAGCACGAGTTGGTGCATCTCGACGGTGCCCTCGTAGGTGAGCACGGACTCCAGATTGGTCGCGTGCCGCATCACCGGGTATTCGAGGGAGATCCCGTTGGCGCCGAGGATCGTACGGGCCGTACGGCAGATCTCGATCGCCTCGCGTACGTTGTTCAGCTTGCCGAAGCTGATCTGCTCGGGACGGAGTCGTCCCGCGTCCATCCGCCGCCCCAGATGGTGCGCGAGCAGAATCCCCTTGTGCAACTCGACCGCCATGTCGGCGAGTTTGGCCTGGGTGAGCTGGAAACCCCCGATCGGCTTTCCGAACTGCTCCCGTGTCTTCGCGTATTCGACGGCCGCCTCGAAACAAGCCCGTGCGGCCCCCATCGAGCCCCACACGATTCCGTAGCGGGCGTGCGAGAGACAACTCAGCGGGCCTTGCAGCCCCTTCACCTCCGGCAGTACGGCGTCAGCGGGCAACCGCACGTCGTCCAGGACGAGTTCACTGGTGACCGAGGCACGCAGGGACCACTTGTGCTTGATCTCCGGCGCGGAGAACCCGGCGGTGTCCGTAGGCACGACGAAGCCCCGGATCCCCTCCTCGGTCCGCGCCCACACCACGGCGACCCCGGCGACGGACCCGTTGGTGATCCACATCTTGCGGCCGGTGAGAACCCAGTCGCCGCCGTCCCTCCTGGCGTAGGTGCGCATCGAGGCCGGGTCGGAGCCGTGGTCGGGTTCCGTGAGCCCGAAGCATCCGATGACCTCACCGGAGGCCATGCGCGGCAGCCACGTCCGCTTCTGCTCCTCGCTGCCGAAGCGGTGGACGGCGTACATCGCGAGCGACCCCTGCACGGACACCAGCGACCGGATCCCCGAGTCCGCGGCCTCCAGCTCCATACAGGCCAGCCCGTACTGCACCGCGGTGGCCCCTGCGCACCCGTACCCGTCGAGCGACATCCCCAGGGCCCCGATCGCCCCCAGCTCGCGGGCCAACTCCCGGATCCCGGGCAGCTCCCCCTGCTCGTACCACTCGGCCACGTGCGGCAGCACACGGTCGGCCGCCCAACTCCGAACGGTGTCCCGGACGGCGAGGTCCTCGGGGTCGAGCAGATCGTCGAGCCCCAGGGGATCGGTGGGGTCGAAGGACGGCGACTTCACGGGCGCGGCCATGGGGCAACCTCCGGCTCATAAAACTAGCGACGCTAATCTTCTGCTCCTGTGCAACCGTACCCACCCGAGGGCCGTCTCCTCAGCGCATCGACTCCGCACGCACGGGCGTCGTCTTCGTGGCCTCCCGCTGCCCCGGTACCTCGGCGGACGCCCCGCATTCCATCGCCCGGGGCAGCCGCAGGGCCATCACCGCGCCGAGGACGAGCAGCGCCGCGCTCACCAGCAGCGTCACATGCAGGCCGTGGACGAAGGAGTCGCGGGCGGCGTGCCGCAGGGCCTCGCCGGTCGGACCGCCGAGCCGGTCGGCGACCTCGTACGCCTCACCGAGGGAGTGCCCGGCGGCTGCGGAGGCGGAGCCGGGGACCCCCGGCACGGACGACAGTCCGGGTGCGTACGCCGCGTTCATCACGCTGCCGAGCAGCGCGATCCCGATGCCGGCGCCCAACTGGTAGGAGGTCTCACCGATCGCGGCCGCCCCACCCGCCGAGGACGCGGGCGCTTCGCTCAGCATGGACTCGTAGGCACCGAACAGCGTGGTCTCCAGGCCGAAGCCCAGCAGGACGAACCCGGCGAGCAGCAGGCCCGCGTTGTCGTGGCGGCCCATCGCGGTCAGCAGGACGACCGCGATGGCGGTGAGGCAGAAGCCGAGGGACACCATGCGGCGCGGCCCGAAGCGCTGCAGCATGTGGGAGCCGACGAGTCCGGCGGCCATCGCGGCGATGGTCAGCGGCAGCAGCCGTAGACCCGTCTCCAGCGGGGACAGTCCGAGGACCAGTTGCAGATACTGCGCGGCGATCAACTCCAGCCCCACCAGCGCGAGCATCGCGAGGACGATGCAGCCGACGGACGTGCTGAACGCGGGCCGCGCGAACATCCGCAGGTCGACCAGCGGATGTGTCCGGCGCCGCTGGCGTCGCACGAAGGCGATCAGCAGCACTCCGCCGCCGAGGAGCGCCAGGGCGGTGCCCGGGTCGAACGGGGGATGTCCGCCGCCGAGCCGCTTCACGCCGAAGACGATGCCGAAGAGGCCGAGGGCGGCCATCAGCGCGCCGACCACGTCCCAGGGGCCGTCGCGGTCGCCCGTGGACTCGGGCAGCAGCAGCCGTCCGATCGGCAGGCTGACGAGCATCAGCGGGATGTTGACGAGGAAGACCGAGCCCCACCAGAAGTGCTCCAGCAGGAACCCTCCGAGCAGCGGTCCGACGGCCGCGCCCACGGCGGCGACCGCGCTCCAGACGCCGATGGCGAGCGCCCGCTCGCGCCGGTCGGGGAAGACCTGGCGCAGGATCGACAGCGTCGCGGGCATGATCATCGCGCCGCCGACGCCGAGCAGGGCGCGGGCCGCGATGAGGACCTGCGGGTTGTCGGCGCAGGCGGCGAGGGCGGAGGCGACGCCGAAGAGGGCGTAGCCGAGCAGGAGGATCCGTCTGCGGCCGACACGGTCGCCGAGCGTGCCGAAGAGAATCAGCAGCGAGGCGCAGACCAGCGGGTAGACGTCGACGATCCAGAGCAGCTCCATGCCGCTCGGCCTGATGTCCTCGGTGACGGCGGGGACCGCCACGTGCAGCACGGTGGCGTCGACGGCGACGAGCAGCAGGCTGACGCAGAGGACGACGAGGACGACCCAGCGGTGAGCACCGGCCCCGGCCTCCCGACGGCGTCGCGCGGCGGCCGTGGGCGTCCCGCACATGTACGTACCTCCCAGATGCTCTCGCGTTCGGCGGAACCACGGGGCGGGGACTCCCCGGCGGCTACGGTCCGGGAGGAGCGGCGTCCCGGACCCGCGCTACGAAAGGCGAGTGAGCGGTCAGCGTACGCGAGTTCCCGCCGGTGGAGCGTGGCGGGTGTCTCATGGAGCCCTCATCCGACGTGTGGCGTACGCCACGGCGTGGGCCGTCCACCGCTCCTCCATGACGTCTTCATCACTTGTCCGTGGTCCGTCCGTCACGGTCCATCACCGTCCATCACGTGAGCGCATGCCGACCGGTTCCGGGCTCCGCCGATAATCGAGCGCGTGACCGATCTTGCCTCGCGCCCGGCGCCGCCCCTTCCACGGCGGGCCGCCCCCGCGCTTCTCGGGTACGCCGCCGTGCGCGCCGTGGGCCTCGTCGCCCTGGCCCTGTGGAGCGCGGCGCGTGACAAGAGCGCCCTGACGCTGCTGTCGGCCCGCTGGGACTCCCTCTGGTACACCCGCGTCGCCGAACTCGGCTACGGCTACGAGGTGCGCCTGCCGAACGGCGACGTCCACTCGAACCTGGCGTTCTTCCCGCTGCTGCCGTGGCTGGAGCGGGCCGTCTCGGCGGTGACGCCGCTGTCGTACGCCCACGCGGGCCTGGTCGTCGGCACGCTGGCCTCGCTCGGCGCGGCCTGGGGGATCTTCGCGGTCGCCGACCAGGTGTACGGCCGCCGGGCGGGGGTGTGCGCCGTGCTGCTGTGGGCGGTGCTGCCGGTGGGGATCGTGCAGTCGATGGCGTACACGGAGGCCCTGTTCACCGCGCTGGCGGCCTGGTCGCTGTACGCCGTCCTGACCGGCCGCTGGGTGACCGCGGGTGCCCTGGCCGCGCTCGCCGGGCTGACCCGCCCGGTGGGACTCGCGCTGGTGGCGGCGGTGTGGGCGGCGGCGATCGCGTCGTACGTCCGGGCCCGGCGGCACGATTCTCCGGCCGCCGGGGGCGCCGACCCCGCTCCCTCGTTCGTACGGAACCGGAGTGCGGGGGCATCTCACGGCGCTCGCCTGGGGACACGCGCCCTGGGAATGCTTCTGGCGCCCCTGGGTGCCGTCGGCTACGTCCTGTGGGTCGGCCATCGCACGGGCAAGGGACCGCTCGGCTATCTCGACGTCCAGGCCGGGTGGCGCAACGGTTTCGACGGCGGCTACGCCTTCGCCCGTTTCGTCGCCGAGAAGCTCACGTCGTTCCCGTCGGTCCTGGCGGGGGTGGGACTGATCGTCGCAGTGGCGTCCCTCATCTGGCTGTACGTGGTGTGCGTACGGCAGGGGCAGCCGCTCCCTCTGCTGGTCTACTCGGGGGCCGTCGTCGCGCTGGCGTTGTGCGCGTCGAGCTACTTCGGCTCGAAGCCCCGTCTGCTGATGCCGGCCTTCCCGCTCCTGCTGCCCCTCGCCTGCGCCCTGGCACGAGCGCGTACGCCCAGGTCAGCGATGATCCTCGGCGGCGCCGCAGCGGTGTCGGCCGTCTACGGGGCCTTCTGGCTGAACGGCTCCGGCCCCCCGTGACCGCCCGCGAGGGGCGGCAGCGGGCGGATAATTCCACGCAAGCATTCGGTGAACGAATTCAAAAGGGCCACAAAACCGCTGGTCCGCATTGATCCGTGGAATTGAAGGCGAACCGCCGCAACGATTCGCCATTCAGCAGAAATAAACATCAATCTGAGAGCAATCCCACATCACGGCGTCATCACAAAGCCGGTGATTCACGCCGCGTCGGAGCTCACTCGCTGTAACGTCGATTGAGTGCGTACCGAACCAAAGCCGACCCGTCTGGACCGGGTCTTCTCCAGACTGGACCGTGAGCCGGAACGGCCCACCCACATCGACGTACCGGTGATGACCCGGCACCGGGTGGTGCTGTTCTCCTCCACCCTCGCCTTCTACGTCGCCATCGTGTGGGCCGTCGTCATCACGTCGTGGCTGGTGCGGCTCGACTGGCAGATCATGTTCTTCCGGCCGTACCAGCAGTGGCCGGAGATCCACGCGTTCCTCGACTACTACGTCGTCCTGGGCCAGCGCGGCCCCACCGCCGTCATGGTCGCCGCCTGGCTGGGCTGGCGCTCCTGGCGGCAGCACACCCTGCGTCCGATGCTCGCGCTCGGTGTCTCGCTGCTGCTGCTGAACATCACCGTCGGTGCCGCCAAGCTCGGCATGGGCCGGCTCGGCCCGCACTACGCCACCGATATCGGCTCCAACGAGATGTGGCTGGGCGGCGACATATTTCCTTCGGGACACACCGCGAACGCCGTGGTGACCTGGGGCATCCTGGCGTATCTGGCGTCGACGCCGAGGGCCAGACGCTGGCTGTCCGCCCTGTCCGCCGTGACCTCGCTCGGCGTCGGTCTCACCACGGTCTACCTGGGTACGCACTGGTTGAGCGACGTCCTGCTGGGCTGGGCCGCCGGGCTGCTGATCCTGCTGGCGCTGCCCTGGTTCGAGCCGCTGATCGCCCGCGCGGAGGCCTGGCTCTTCTCGCAGCGGGACGCCTGGCGCGACCGCCGTACGGCACCCGTGCCGACGCCCGCGCCGTCGCCGACCGCCGTGGGCACGGCCTCGCTGCGCAGGCCGGGAGAGGAGCCGGCGAGCGTGCGCGACACCGGCATCGCGGCCCGTGCCGCGCACCCGCCGATCGTGCCGTTGCACCTGACGCCCGGACCGCACCTGACCAGGCCGGAGCGGATCGCGGTCACTCCGAGCGGCACCCGGCGGCCGCCGCACGCGGACCGGGTGGCGCGAGGGGCGACCCCGGCCCGTCCCGTCCCGGGCGGCTGACACGAGACAGCGGGGCCGGTACGCACAGCCCATGCCCCGCACGGCGAAGGCCCGGCTCTCCGCGAGCCGGGCCTTCGCCTGTCCCGAACGTCTCAGCCCTTCCAGGCGCGCTTCACCCGGCCGTCCTCGACCTCCAGGTTCAGCCGGCCGAAGCGGTACTCCATGGTGATGATCGCCCCCGGCGGCAGCTTTCGGACGGTCGACCAGCCACGCTCCTCGGCGCGGCGCTCGGCGTTCGGCGCGTCGAGTCCGACGTAGGCGTCGGGGTCGTCCCGGGGCTCTTCGGAGGGGGTGGGAATGGGTGCCATGACCGCCAGGTTAGGCCGCCCGGGGGCCGCTGTCCTGCCGCAGTCACGCTTCTGTCACAGAACCACGACACGCGCTTCGGCCCAACTCAGTCACACGTACGAGCGGTTCCGTATGCCTTCCGCGCGCTGCCGGACGTAATTCTCCGCCGGTTCGGCACCATCGCGAACAGCCCGTAGGAAAACATGTCCGGGGCCGTGTGTCCGGTGTGTGTCCTGCCTTTTCCCACCGATTCCCGGACGGCTCCCCGGAAGCGCCACCTCATGGGAAATACACGACTCCCGCACACTTCCCCCGTACGCCCTCTGTAGGAGCGGCGGGGGCGCGAGCATCATGGCGTACATCACGGGCCCAGGACGCGGCAGCGAAGGGGCGAGCGATGGGGACCGAGACCGTACAGGCGCCGGCACGACCCGTACGGACCGACACGGCGGGTCAAGTGGTGGTCGACTGGCTGACCACGACGGACCACAAGAAGATCGGGCATCTGTACCTGGTCACGTCGTTCCTGTTCTTCCTCGTCGCAGGTCTGATGGCGCTGGTGATGCGCGCCGAACTGGCCCGGCCGGGCACCCAGCTCGTCGACAACGAGCAGTTCAACCAACTGTTCACCCTGCACGGCACGATCATGCTGCTGCTCTTCGCGACGCCGACGTTCGCCGGGTTCGCCAACGAGATCATGCCGTTGCAGATCGGCGCGCCCGATGTCGCCTTCCCCCGGCTGAACATGCTGTCGTACTGGCTGTTCCTGTTCGGCGGGCTGATCGTGCTGGGCTCGCTGCTGGTGCCCTCGGGCCCCGCCGACTTCGGCTGGTTCGCCTACGCCCCGCTGAACAGTCTGGAACGGTCGCCGGGCATCGGGGCCGACATGTGGATCATGGGGCTCGCGCTGTCCGGCTTCGGGACGATCCTCGGCGCGGTGAACTTCCTGGCCACGATCATCGCGATGCGCGGGCCCGGTATGACGATGTTCCGGATGCCGATCTTCACCTGGAACACGCTGTTCACGTCGATCCTGATCCTCATGGCGTTCCCGGTGCTCGCAGCGGCGCTCCTGGTGCTGGAGGCGGACCGGCGGTTCGGCTCACAGGTCTTCGACGCGGCCAACGGCGGCGCGCTGCTGTGGCAGCACCTGTTCTGGTTCTTCGGGCATCCTGAGGTCTACATCATCGCCCTCCCCTTCTTCGGGATCATCACGGAGATCATCCCGGTCTTCAGCCGCAAGCCGATCTTCGGCTATCTGACGCTGGTCGGGGCGACGATGGCGATCACCGGTCTCTCGGTGGTGGTGTGGGCGCACCACATGTTCGCCACGGGCGCGGTGCTGCTGCCGTTCTTCTCGTTGCTGAGCTTCCTGATCGCCGTGCCGACGGGGGTGAAGTTCTTCAACTGGACGGGGACGATGCTGAAGGGCTCCCTGTCGTTCGAGACGCCGATGCTGTGGGCGACCGGCTTCCTGGTGTCGTTCCTGTTCGGCGGATTGACGGGGGTCATCCTGGCCTCGCCGCCGATGGACTTCCATGTCACGGACACGTACTTCGTGGTCGCGCACTTCCACTACGTCGTCTTCGGCACGGTCGTCTTCGCGACCTTCGCGGGGTTCTTCTTCTGGTGGCCGAAGTTCACCGGGAAGATGCTCGACGAACGGCTCGGCAAGATCCAGTTCTGGACGCTCTTCGTCGGCTTCCACACCACGTTCCTGGTCCAGCACTGGCTGGGCGCCGAGGGCATGCCACGGCGGTACGCGGACTTTCTGGCCGCCGACGGGTTCACGGCCCTCAACACGCTCTCCACGATCGGCGCGTTCCTGCTGGGCCTGTCGACGCTGCCGTTCCTCTACAACGTGTGGAGGACCTCCCGGTACGGCGTCGAGGTCGATGTCGACGACCCGTGGGGCTACGGCAGGTCGCTGGAGTGGGCGACCTCGTGTCCGCCGCCGCGCCACAACTTCGTGACGCTGCCCCCGGTCCGCTCCGAGGCCCCGGCGTTCGATCTGCACCATCCGAGGTTCGCGGCGATCCAGCCGCCCCAGACCCGGAAGGGCCAGGAGAGGACCCCGCACCCCCGCTTCGGTCAGGAGCGGGCGACCGGTGGTCCCGAGGAGTCCTGATCGCCCCGCGCGCCGCTCTCCGGTTCGACGAACCGGGGTACGGCCGGGGCGCACACCGGCGGTCGAGGACGGGACGTCCTCGACCGCCGAGGCTCCGCTCAGCTCACGGCGACGACCCGGACGGACAGGTCGTTGTCGCCCGTGTAGTACGGCTCGGCCTCCGCCGGCCCCCGCTCGGTCTCGACCCGGGTCCGGGGATAGACGAACACGGGGTGCTTGTCGACGACGTCGTCCAGCAGCCGGGCGATCCGTACGCGCGGGCCGCTCTCCCCCCGGGGGCGCAGCCACAGCTCCCAGTCGCCGGGGCGCAGGTCGCCGTAGGCCACGGTGAGGCGGAGGCCGCCGCGGTCGTCCGGGCTCACGTCGGCCCGTACGGCGGGCGCCGGGCCCGCCGGGTCGGTGAACTCGGCGTACGCGTCGGACGTGGGCTCGGCTCCGTACGTCCGCACGCTTGCCTCCAGCCGGCCGTCGCCGATAAGGAGTTCGCCCGCCTCGGCGTGCGGGGAGCGCTCCCAGCTGCGGACGGTGAGGTTGCCGTGCTTGGTGCCGTAGGGGATGCGGGCGGAGATCCGGTCGGCGGTGGCGCTCGGGGCGCGGTCAACGAGGGAGCGCAGGTCGTTGACGCCCGGTGTCAGCCGGCTCGGCTCGCCGTCGGCCACCTGGAGGTAGGCGTCCCAGCGGCCCTCGGGGAGGTCCGCACTGCTGGGCAGCGCGGCACGCAGGCGGCCGTCACCGGCCGGGGTGAGCGGCAGGCGCACCGTCCGGTCGCTGTCGCGGAGGAAGAGGACCAGGTGGGCGGGGCCGGACTCGCCCGGGTCGGCGATCTCGAAGGTCAGACCGCCGGCGAAGTCGGCGACGCAGTCCGTGCGCGGGAGCGTGATCCTGTCCTCCTGCCCGTCACGGGTGGATTGCCGCGGAGTCGGCGTCATCACGCGGTGCGCCCCTTCTGGAGAACGGCACGCCCGGCATCCCGGACGGCGTACGCGCCGCCGAGCAGAGTGCCGCGGGTGCGGTGCAGGGAGCCGCGCATCCGGCCCACCGGCGAGGCGCCGCCACGGGCCATGAGGTCACCGAAGAGCGTCTCGTAGCGTTCGGCGATGCGGGACGGGTCGAAGCGCTCGGAATCCTTGAGCGCGGCCCGGGCCATCCGCTGCCGCTTGTCGTCGTCGTTGATGAGTTCGAGGAGACCGTCGGCGATGGCCTTGACGCTGCCGACCTTGACCAGGCGGCCGTCGACGCCGTCGTCGATGATCTCGCCGGGGCCGTGCGGGCAGTTGGTGGAGACCACCGGCAGGCCGCAGCGCATGGCCTCGACGATGGTCATGCCGAAGGACTCCAGGCTGGAGGTGACGGCGGCGATGGAGCCCTTGGCCCACTCGGGCTCGATCGGGTTGGCCGGGCCCATCAGATAGACGTGGTTGTAGAGGCCCGACTTGTCGATGAGCGTGCGGAGTTTGTCCTTCTGCTTGCCGCCGCCGTAGATCCGCAGACGCCAGTCGGGCCGCTCTTCCCGCACCTTGTCGAAGGCCTTGACCAGCAGGTCGTAGCGCTTGACGGGGGCGAGCCGGCCGGCGGCGACGACCCACTTGCCGGTGCCGTCGGCGGGGTCGATGCCGGGCGCGGGCACCGGGTTGGGCACGGCCTGCAGGCGGACGCCCGGCAGCCGCATCTTCGAGCCGTACGCGCGCGCGTCGGCCTCGGTGGTGGTGGTGAGCGCGTCGAGTCTCGGGTAGACGCCGCGCAGGGTGGCGCGCAGGGCCGGGGAGTGACTGTCGAGCGTGAGGTGCTCCTGGCCGACCCGGACCGGGCCGCGCCGGGTCTGCCGCGCCATGTGCACGTTCAGGCCCGGCCGGGTGCCGACCAGGACGTCGGCGTCGACCGAGGCCAGGTGCTCGGCGATGCGCCGGTCGGTCATGACGCTGTACTGCTGGTAGCGGCCCTCGGCGCGCGGGAAGACCTTGGCGGGACGGTCCAGGTCGGCGTGGCCCTTGTCGGCGCCGCCCTCACGGATGTCGACGAGGCCACGCAGCCGGACCCTGGGGTCCACGTCGAAGACGGGCTCGTCGCGGTGGCGGAAGACGGAGACGATCTCCACGTCGTGCTGTTCGGCCAGGGTGTTCGCCAGGTTGTACGTCGTCCGAATCGTTCCCCCGATCCCGTACGCGTTGTGTATGAGGAAAGAAATGTGCATGCGTCCCCCGAACCCCCTGTTTCCCTGGTCATCCATCAATTGCGGTGCTGGTCCACCACCACGGGGTTAGACCCGGCGAACGGGGGAATGGTTGGGCTTCATCATCAACTTGTTCTGGAACGGTTGCGCGATCGATAGCCAGTTGAGGGAACCTGCTCGCCGTGCGGTGCATCAGGGGCCAGGGCATGGCCCCAGAGGTCGCGGCCCGCACGTACGACCTGCTGAGCGGCCCGGACGCCTGTGTGGTCGTCGCCGAACAGCGTCTGCCGCCGGGGCCGCGCTAAGCAGCGACCGTCCTTGTGTACGAACTCCGGCGAGGGGAACTGGCGTTCTGCGGCGATCCGGCCGAACTCGGCTGATCCGGAGCCGTGGTGTGGACCTACCGCCGGGTGGCCGCGTACCGGCCCGCGATGACCGAGCCAACTCCTGCGACCGTCCGTCAAGTTGGCGCGGTGCAACCGACTCGGTGCCCGAACTCGACCTGTGCGCTGGACGGTTCGATTCTGTTCGCCGTGGAGCGTGACCCCGGCCACGGATCGCCCGTTGTCTTCTTCATGAGCGCGGAGCCCCCGCGCTCATGGGCCGGGCGCCACCCGGCTCCGCCACGCACCGCATCCCGAGGAGCCACCCGTGCCGCGCATGCTCGAGGTCAGCGACGAGGTACGCGCCGAGATCGGCGACGAAGAAGCCGACCGGCTGCTCGCCGGAGAGAACGCCCCCGGCGGCTACGACTGCACGTCGTGCCGCACCCCCGGCGACTCCGAGCAGGAGCGCACCAGCACCGTCCTCTTCGTCGGCGACGAGACCGCCGTTCTCGCCTTCGCCCACGCCACCTGTCTGCCCTCCCAGGTCGTCCAGGTGACCGAGGAGCAGTTGCAGGGCGCCGCCCGTTCCATCGCCGGGGACAGCCCGGCCCAGGCAGCGCCCGAGCAGGCCGTGCTCGGTGTCACCAGCGGACTCATCCTGCTCAGCGGAGAGCTGCACCCGGCGCTGGTCGTGGAGCCGACCGCCCCCATCGCGCGCCCGGGTACGACAGGCGCGGGCGACGACTTCCTGCCGCTGCTCATCGAGCAGGGCTTCATGCCGCTCCCCCAGATCGACTCCGTACCGCCGGTGCTGCACGGCTGGTCCGTCCTGCTCGCCATGGGGCAGCTGCACGCGATCCTCCAGCCGGGGGTCGTCGGCGGTTCGCCGGTCGCGTGGTGGCAGGCCCATCAGGCGCTGCAGGTGGCCGACGCCTGGCGGGCCGCCGCGAACAAGCATCAGCAGGTGCTGATGTTCGCGGCGCCGGTGGGCTCGATCGGCCGCCAGCCCCGGGAGGACCTGCTGCGCGACGCACTCGACAAGGCGGCGGCCGACGGAAAGTTGGTGGCGGCCACACTGCCGCTGGCCGGCACCTGATCGCTCCGCTCGGGTGTGCTTCGGGCCGGAGGCTGAATGGTTGAGCTACCGCATCCCTTCCGAGGCGGGGTCGTTGGCACAGACGTGCACGCATACGACGTTCCTCGCCGCCAGTCCTACCAGTCGATCCCGTCCATGCGGCCGACCCAGGATCCTTCGGCCACGCCCATCTACGACACGCTCTACGCGGAGTGGGTCAAGTCCTACCGGACCCTGCCGGGCGACCGGCACGGGGAGGAGGACATGGCGTTCACGGGCTTCGGGAGCCTCACTCAGGGATCGGGCGGACAGCGGGGCACGGGGTCGTACCACTCCGGCTCGTTCGGCGCCCGGCACTCGGCGGGGCATCTCGCCACCCAGCGCGAGACCCAGCCCGGTCACACGACCACGACGACGGCCGTGTGGCAGCCGGTCGGCCGGATCCCCACCGGGCAGACGGGGATGCACCACATCCCCTCCCCTCTGCCACCGGGCCCACGCCGAGGTCTGTGAAGCGGGCGCACGAAGAGGCGGCCACCCGAACACGGGATGGCCGCCTCTTCGTGTCGTACTGCCCTGCCCCTGCCCTGCCCCTGCCCTGCCCCTGCCGCTTCCGCCTACGTCCGGCTACTTCTTCTTGCCGCGCTTCTCGCGCACCCGCACCGAGATGTGGATCGGGGTGCCCTCGAAGCCGAACTCCTCCCGCAGACGGCGTTCGATGAAGCGGCGGTAGCCCGCCTCGATGAAGCCGGAGGCGAAGAGGACGAAGCGCGGCGGCTTGGTGCCGGCCTGGGTGCCGAAGAGGATCCGGGGCTGCTTGCCGCCCCGGATCGGGTGCGGGTGGGCGGCGACCAGCTCACCGAGGAAGGCGTTCAGACGGCCCGTCGGGACGCGGGTCTCCCAGCCGGCGAGGGCCGTCTCGATCGCGGGGACCAGCTTCTCCATGTGCCGGCCGGTCCGCGCCGAGACATTGACCCGGGGCGCCCAGGCGACCTGGCCGAACTCGGTCTCGATCTCCCGCTCCAGGTAGTAGCGGCGCTCCTCGTCGAGGGTGTCCCACTTGTTGTAGGCGATGACCATCGCACGGCCCGCCTCGACGGCCATGGTCACGATGCGCTGGTCCTGGACCGAGATGGACTCGGAGGCGTCGATGAGGATGACGGCCACCTCCGCCTTCTCGACGGCGGCCGCGGTGCGCAGCGAGGCGTAGTAGTCGGCGCCCTGCTGGAGGTGGACGCGCTTGCGGATGCCCGCCGTGTCGACGAACTTCCAGGTGACACCGCCGAGTTCGATCAGCTCGTCGACCGGGTCACGGGTGGTGCCCGCGAGTTCGTTGACGACGACGCGCTCCTCGTTCGCCACCTTGTTGAGGAGGGAGGACTTGCCGACGTTCGGGCGGCCGATCAGGGCGATACGGCGCGGACCGCCGACGGCCGTGCCGAAGCTCTGCTCGGGCGCCTCCGGGAGGGCCTCCAGGACGGCGTCCAGCATGTCGCCGGTGCCACGGCCGTGCAGCGAGGAGACCGGGTGCGGCTCGCCGATGCCGAGGGACCACAGCGCGGTCGCGTCGGCCTCACCGCTCGGACCGTCGACCTTGTTGGCGCAGAGCACCACGGGCTTGTTGGCCTTGCGGAGCAGCCGGACGACGGCCTCGTCGGTGTCGGTGACGCCGACCTTGGCGTCCACGACGAAGACGACCGCGTCGGCGGCCTCGATGGCGTACTCGGCCTGGGCGGCGACGGAGGCGTCGATGCCGAGGACGTCCTGCTCCCAGCCGCCGGTGTCGACGACCTTGAAGCGGCGCCCCGCCCACTCGGCCTCGTAGGTGACACGGTCACGGGTGACGCCGGGCTTGTCCTCGACGACCGCCTCGCGGCGGCCGATGATGCGGTTCACGAGGGTCGACTTGCCGACGTTGGGGCGGCCGACGACGGCGAGGACGGGCAGCGGGCCGTGGCCCGCCTCCTCGATGGCGCCCTCGACGTCCTCGATGTCGAAGCCCTCTTCCGCGGCGAGCTCCATGAACTCCGCGTACTCGGCGTCGCCAAGCTCTCCGTGCTCGTGCTCGGAGGGAAACTGGTCGTTCATGAAGTCCGTACCTCGTAGTTCATCGTGGTGATCGGTGGAGCAGCCGGGGCTTGCGTCGGCTGATCCACTACTCAGTGTCGCCCAGCGCCCGATCGGACGCCCGGCCTTTTTACCGGCGGCCGGTGAGCCGCCTGGCGTGCTCCAGATGCGCGCCGAGCTGCTTCTGGATGCGCTCGGTGGCCTCGTCGAGCGCCTTGCGGGTGCGCCGTCCGCTGCCGTCGCCCGCCTCGAACGGGTCGCCGAAGACGACGTCGACCCGGCTGCGCAGCGGGGGCAGCCCCTTCATCAACCGTCCGCGCCGCTCGGTGCTTCCCAGGACGGCGACCGGGACGATCGGCGCTCCGCCGCGCACGGCGAAGTAGGAGAGCCCGGCGCGCAGCGAGGCGAAGTCCCCCTCGCCTCGGGTGCCCTCCGGGAAGATACCCAGCACACCGCCGGCCGTCAGGACGGCGAGCGCCTGGGTGATGGCGGTGCGGTCGGCGGTCGAACGGTCCACCTTCACCTGCCCGATGCCGAGCAGGAAGGGGTCGAGGGGACCGACGAACGCCTCCTTCTTGATCAGGAAGTGCGTCGGCCGGGGTGCCACGCCCATGACCATCGGGCCGTCGATGTTGTGGGAGTGGTTGACGGCGAGGATCACGGGGCCGGTGGTGGGGACCCGCCAGGCGCCTAGCACGCGCGGCTTCCACAGCCCGTACATCAGCCCGACGCCGATGCGCCGGCCGACCTCGGCGCCGCGTGAAGACGGGGCCTCGGCCGAAGCCGTCCGGGCCGGGGTCGCCCGGTCCGCCGATGCTTCGCTCACTTCCCCGCCCGCTTCTCCTCGACGAGGGTGACCACGCACTCGATGACCTGCTGGAGGGTGAGGTCCGAGGTGTCCACCTCGACCGCGTCGTCCGCCTTGGCCAGCGGCGAGGTCTTGCGGCTGGAGTCCGCCGCGTCCCGCTTCAGGAGGGCCTCTCGGGTCGCCTGGACGTCGGCGCCCTTCAGCTCACCGCTGCGGCGGGCGGCACGGGCCTCCGGGGAGGCGGTGAGGAAGATCTTCAGGTCGGCGTCCGGCAGCACGGTCGTACCGATGTCACGGCCCTCGACGACGATGCCGTTCTCCGCGCCCGACGCGATGGAGCGCTGCAGTTCGGTGATCCGGGCCCGCACCTCCGGCACGGCGCTCACCGCGCTGACCTTGGAGGTGACCTCCTGGGTGCGGATCGGTCCGGCGACGTCCGTGCCGTCGACGGTGATGGTGGGCCCGGCGGGGTCGGTCCCCGAGACGATGTCCGGCTTCCCGGCGACGGCGGCGATGGCCGAGGGGTCCTCTATGTCGATGCCGTTGGTCACCATCCACCACGTGATCGCCCGGTACTGGGCGCCCGTGTCCAGATAGCTCAGCCCGAGCTGCGCGGCCACGGCCTTCGAGGTGCTCGACTTACCCGTGCCGGAGGGGCCGTCGATGGCAACGATCACTGTGGCGCGTTCCACTGGGGAGCACCTTTCCTGTTCCGAGGGCGGGGCGGGACGGGAAAGCGCCCCGGACAAGGGTACTGGTTACCCGTAGCCCATCCGGCCGCCCCTCCAGCCGGTCCGACGGCCCCTCCAGCCCGCCCGACGGCGCCTGCAGCCCGTCCGGCCGCCCCTGCCGCCCGTCCGGCGTTTGCGGACGAGGCCGTTCAGGCCGGAGCGGGGGCCTGGGGGCGCGGCCCCCAGCGGGGTCCGGGGCAGAGCCCCGGGGATGGGACGGGTAGGGGCGGCGGGGGCGAGAGAACGCGCCGGCCCCCACACCGCACACGCATCCTCCCTACTGCCGGATCGCCCAGCCCCGCTCCCGGAGCGCCGCCGTCAACACCGGCGCCGCCTTCGGCTCCACCAGCAACTGCACCAGACCGGCCTGCCGCCCGGTGGCGTGCTCGATACGCACGTCCTCGATGTTGACCCCGGCCATGCCCGCGTCCGCGAAGATACGGGCGAGCTGGCCCGGCTGGTCGTCGATGAGGACGGCCACGGTCTCGTAGACCCGCGGCGCGGACCCGTGCTTGCCGGGCACACGGACCTGCCCGGCGTTGCCTCGCCGCAGGACGTCCTCGATGCCGCTGACCCCTTCCCGGCGCTTGGCCTCGTCGGAGGCCTGCAGTGCGCGCAGGGCCCGGACGGTCTCGTCGAGGTCGGCGGAGACGTCGGCGAGCAGGTCCGCGACCGGCCCGGGGTTGGCGGAGAGGATGTCGATCCACATGCGGGGGTCGGAGGCCGCGATCCGGGTCACGTCCCGGATGCCCTGCCCGCACAGCCGTACGGCCGCCTCCTCGGCGTGCTCCAGACGCGCGGCGACCAGGCTGGACACCAGGTGCGGCATGTGCGAGACCAGTGCGACGGCCCGGTCGTGGGCGTCCGCGTCCATGACCACCGGCACGGCCCGGCAGTGCGAGACCAGCTCCAGCGCGAGGTTCAGGACCTCGGTGTCGGTGTCACGGGTCGGCGTGAGCACCCAGGGACGGCCCTCGAAGAGGTCGCCGGTGGCGGCCAGGGGCCCTGACTTCTCCCGGCCCGACATGGGATGCGTACCGATGTAGGAGGAGAGGTCGAGCCCCAGCGCCTCCAGCTCGCGGCGGGGGCCGCCCTTGACGGAGGCCACGTCGAGGTAGCCGCGCCCCAGGCCCCGGCGCATGGCGTCGGCGAGGGTCGCGGCCACGTGCGCGGGCGGGGCGGCGACGATGACGAGGTCCACCGGGCCCTCGGGCGCCTCCTCCGTGCCCGCGCCGAGCGCGGCCGCCGTACGGGCCTGCTCGGGATCGTGGTCGCTCAGGTGGACGGTGACACCGCGCTGGGCGAGGGCGAGGGCTGCTGATGTGCCGATCAGCCCGGTGCCGATGACGAGGGCGGTCCTCACTGGGCGATGTCCTTGCGGAGTGCGGCCGCGGCACCGAGGTAGACGTGCGCGATCTCGGAACGGGGCCGGTCGGACTCGATGTGCGCGAGGATCCGTACGACCCGGGGCATGGCGCCCTCGATGTCCAGCTCCTGCGCGCAGATCAGCGGTACGTCGACGATGCCGAGCTTGCGGGCCGCGGCGGCGGGGAAGTCGCTGTGCAGGTCGGGGGTGGCCGTGAACCAGACGCTGATCAGGTCGTCCTGGGTGAGGGCGTTGCGCTCCAGGACAGCGGTCAGCAGCTCGCCGACCCGCTCGTCCATGTGCCCCGCCTCGTCCCGCTCGAGCTGGACGGCGCCCCGGACCGCTCGTACCGCCACGGCTGTGCTCCTCGCTGGTGTACATCCCGACTCTGTACAACCAGCCTAGTCAGCCCGTCCCGAGCCGGCGCGCCGCGCCCGCCTGCCGAGACGCCCGGAATCCTGCGGCACCGGTGGCGGTGGACTGTCTCCGACACCCTCGGCTCCCAGGCGTACGGATTGAACGTTTTGTGGCATTCCATCCCGGGTTGTTTCTTCTTCGGTGCTTTCGGTGCGAAGATGCTGCTGCTCCGCTCGGAGCGACTCCCCGGCCGGCTACGGAGCGTCGACGGTCTCCTCTTCACCGCTCTCACGATCGCCCGGCCGGCCTCCGCCCTCTGACTTTTCCGTACGTTCGGAGTGACGACATGACGATGGGTTCGACGCGGCGCACGGTTCTGGCGACGGGCGCCGCGGGCACGGCGGCGCTGCTCGTGGGGTGCGGCGGGTCCGGCGACGACGACGGCAGCGACCGCGTGGAGGAGGCCTCGCCCGGGGACGCCGGCACGGGTGGGGGCGAGGAGCTGGCGAAGACGGCGGACATCCCGGTGGGAGGCGGCAGGATCTTCAAGGATCGGAAGGTGGTCGTGACCCAGCCCCAGGAGGGCGACTTCAAGGCGTTCTCGGCGGTCTGCACCCACCAGGGCTGCATCGTCAGCAGCGTCTCGGACGAGACGATCGACTGCGCCTGTCACGGCAGCAAGTTCAAGATCACTGACGGCGCGGTGGTGCGGGGCCCGGCCACCGAGCCGCTGCCCGCCGAACGGATCGAGGTCGCGGGAAATTCGATTCAGCTGGCCTGAGCCACCCCGTACGCTCCGGTCATGCAGCCCCCGCATCCGCACGCCCTGGTCCGCGACCACACCGTCTACGCCTGTGTGATGGGGTCGCGGGCCTTCGGTCTCGCGACGGACGACAGCGACACCGACCGGCGGGGCGTCTTCCTGGCCCCCACCGAGCTGTTCTGGCGGTTCGAGAAGCCGCCGACGCATGTGGAGGGGCCCGCGGAGGAGCAGTTCAGTTGGGAGCTGGAGCGCTTCTGCAGTCTGGCGCTGCGCGCCAACCCGAACATCCTGGAGTGCCTGCACTCCCCCCTGGTGGAGCATGCCGACGCCACGGGCCGTGAACTGCTCAGCCTGCGCGGGGCGTTCCTCTCCCGGCAGACCCATGAGACGTTCGCCCGCTACGCCCTCGGCCAGCGCAAGAAGCTCGACGCGGACGTCCGCACGCACGGCGCCCCGCGCTGGAAGCACGCCATGCATCTGCTCCGCCTCCTGATGAGCTGCCGGGACCTGCTGCGCACGGGCACGCTCACCGTCGACGTGGGCGATCGACGCGAGCCCCTGCTGGAGGTGAAGCGCGGCGAGGTCCCGTGGGACCGGGTCGAGTCGTGGATGGCCCGGCTGGCGGCGGAGGCCGAGGAGGCGGCGGCCCGCAGTCCGCTGCCGGCGGAGCCGGACCGGGCCCGGGTCGAGGACTTCGTCGTCCGGACCCGGCGCGCGTCAGCCCTCCCGGCCGCCGGACAGGCGGACCCGGACGACGAAGTCGTGCAGGGCGTCGTACGCGGACGGGCTCTCCGGCAGCGTTGAGAGGGCCTGCTCCTCGTCGAGCACCCGGTGCAGCCGCTCCACGTCCTCCGCGACGCGCTGCTGGTCGACGTCGGCCTTGCCGTGCTCCTGGTCCGCCTTGGCCGAGACGAGGTCCGGCAGATACGCGGGGGCCTCGGCGATCTGCTGCTGCAGGCTGGGCAGATGGGCCAGCACCTCGCCGCTGCGCATGAGGTGGATTCCGGTGAGCAGCACCCGGAACGTGTAGAGCAGCGGCTTGAGTTCACCGGTCTTCTCGAAGAGCCGCCACTGGGTGACGGCGAACCCTCGGTAGTGGTGGGCGTGGTGCCGGGTGAGCACCCCCGGGGCGAGCGCGACCAGCTCGCGGTGTGCGTCGCCGGTGCGCACGACGAGCGGGGAGAGCAACTGCTCCAGCACATAGCCGTTGCGGCGCAGCATCAGCCGTACGAACTTGCGCAGGTCGTGCGTGACGAGGTCCATCTCGACGCCGTCCCGGTCCCACATCCTCGACCGGGTCTCCTCCGGCTCGCGCAGCCCGACCAGTTCGTCCGTGGGCAGCAGGTGCACACCGCGTAGATCGACGTCAGAGTCGCGTGAGGGGAAGCCGTAGAGGTGGGCTCCGGAGACGGTGGCGAACAGCAGGGGGTCGGGCTGTTCGGCCTCCCCCAAGCTCTCAACCAGGTTCGAGCAGGGGGTACCCCCATCCGGGGCCAGGTCGATGTCGAGGGCGTCGGTCATCCCTCAAGCGTCCCAGAGGGCCCCCAGCGACACGAGGTCGCCCTGGTACTCGATCCGGTCGGCCCACTCGGTGGGCCAGGCGTCCGGCCCGTGGTAGGCGCCCGCGAAGGCACCGGTGAGGCAGGCGATGGAGTCCGAGTCGCCCGAGGTGCAGGCGGCACGGCGCAGCGCGGTGACGGGCTCGTCGACGAAGAGCAGGAAGCAGAGCAGCCCGGTCGCGAGGGCCTCCTCCGCGATCCAGCCCTCCCCGGTGGCCAGACAGGGGTCCGTCTCGGGCGAGGGGAGCCGCAGGGCCCGCTGCACGCGGTCCAGGGCCTCCAGGCACTCGTCCCAGCCCCGGGCGATGTAGTGCTCGGGGGAGGGGTCCTGGCCGTAGGTCCACAGGTCGCCGAGCCAGCGCGCGTGGTAGCGGGCGCGGTTCTCGTACGCGTACGACCGCAGCAGGCCGATCAGCCCCATCGGTTCGGCGCCCTGGGCGAGCAGCCGTATCGCGTGGGCGGTGAGGTCGGAGGCGGCGAGCGCGGTGGGGTGGCCGTGGGTGAGGGCGGCCTGCAACTGGGCCGCGCCCGCGCGCTGTTCGTCGCTGAGCGGGCCGATCAGACCGAGGGGTGCGACCCGCATGTTGGCGCCGCAGCCCTTGGAATGGATCTGGCTGGCGAACTGCCAGGGGTGACGTTCGACGGCCAGGAGGTCACAGGCGACCAGACAGGTGCGGCCGGGGGCGCGGTTGTTCTCCGGGGAGCGGGACCAGTCCACGAACTCCTTGCGGACGGCCCGCTCCAGAGCCTCGGGCGCGAGCACCCCGCGGTCCATGGCCGCGCGCAGCCCGTGGCCCAGCGCCAGCGTCATCTGGGTGTCGTCGGTGACGATCGCGGGTTTCGGCAGCGTCATCTTCCGCCAGGGACCGCACTTGGCAAGGATCGACGGGACATCGTTGAACTCGGTCGGGAAGCCTAGGGCGTCGCCGAGGGCGAGTCCGATCAGGGAGCCGGTGGCGGAGCGCTTCGTACGCAGCGTCATGGTCATCAGGGCCGTCCTTCCGTGGTGGGCCGGAAAATGGGCGGGTGCAGGGCGGTGGCCCCACCCGCGCGGTACAGCGCGGCGGGCTTGCCGCGACCGCCGGTCAGGCGGGCGGCGCCGGGCACCTGTTCGACGAAGCCCGGCGTGGCCAGCACCTTGCGCCGGAAGTTGGGCCGGTCGAGCGGAGTGCCCCACACGGTCTCGTAGACCTGCTGCAGCTCGCCGAGCGTGAACTCGGGCGGGCAGAAGGAGGTGGCGAGACAGGTGTACTCGAGCTTTGCGCCGACGCGTTCGTGGGCGTCGGCGAGGATGCGGTCGTGGTCGAAGGCGAGCGGACCGATGGCGTTGTACCGCAGCCACTGGGCCTGGGCCGCGTCGCCGCCGCCGTGCGGGACGGGCGCGTCCGGGAACAGCGCGGCGAACGCCACGGTGACGACCCGCATCCGCGGGTCCCTCCCCGGCTCGCTATAGGTCCGCAACTGCTCCAGATGGAGTCCGGAGACATCCATGACGCCGGTCTCCTCCGCGAGTTCACGCCAGGCCGCCTCCTCGGCCGACTCGTTCGGCAGCACGAACCCGCCGGGCAGTGCCCAACGCCCCGCGTACGGCTCCTGCCCCCGCTCGACGAGCAGCACCTGGAGGGTGCCGGCGCGGACGGTGAAGACGGCCAGGTCGACGGTGACGGCGAAGGGTTCGTAGGCGTACTTGTCATAGCCCTCGGGTGAGGTCATGGCCCCGACCTCCTTAATGGTCACCGCGACTAATAGTCATACCGACTATAAAAGCGGGTGCGCCGGGGCACAACCCTTCTACGAGGAAAGGAACGCCAAGAACGTCGCCAAGAACGTCGCCGGCAATGGCAAAGGGCCGGTCCCCGATGGCACACCGGGACCGGCCCCTCCGCTCGAACGCGGCGGAAACCCTAGAGGTCGACCTCCTGCATCAGCATGCCGACCTCGGTGTTCGACAGGCGGCGCAGCCAGCCCGACTTCTGGTCGCCGAGGGTGATGGGCCCGAAGGCGGTGCGGACGAGCTTGTCGACGGGGAACCCCGCCTCGGCCAGCATCCGGCGCACGATGTGCTTGCGTCCCTCGTGGAGGGTCACCTCGACCAGGTAGTTCTTGCCGGTCTGCTGCACCACCCGGAAGTGGTCCGCCCGCGCGTACCCGTCCTCCAGCTGGATGCCGTCCTTGAGCTGCTTGCCCAGGTCGCGCGGGATCGGGCCCACGATGTGCGCCACGTACGTCTTCTTGACGCCGTACTTGGGGTGGGTCAGCCGGTGCGCGAGTTCGCCGTGGTTGGTGAGGAGGATGACACCCTCGGTCTCGGTGTCGAGCCGCCCCACGTGGAACAGCCGGGTCTCGCGGTTGGTGACGTAGTCGCCGAGGCACTGCCGGCCCTCGGGGTCCTCCATGGTCGCCACGACACCGGCGGGCTTGTTCAGCGCGAAGAACTGGTACGACTGCGTGGCGACGGTCAGACCGTCGACCTTGACCTCGTCCTTCTCCGGGTCGACACGCTTGCCCTGCTCCAGGACGATCTCGCCGTTGACCTCGACGCGCGCCTGTTCGATCAGCTCCTCGCAGGCCCGCCGGGAGCCGTAGCCGGCACGCGCGAGGACCTTCTGCAGCCGCTCGCCCTCCTGCTCGGCGCCCGGGAAGGTCTTGGGCAGCTTGACGTCCTTCTTGCCCGCGTACCGCTCCCGGTTGCGCTCCTCGGCCCGCGCGTCGTACTCGCGCGAGGTCGCCGGAGCCGACCGGCCGCGCCCGCGCGGCTGCTGCTGGGACTGCTTGGGGCCGCCCTTGGCACCGCCGCGCGCCGAGGCGCCGCGCCCGGACTTGGGGCCGTCCTGGGTGGCTCCGGGGCCCACGTCGTAGCGGCGCTCCTCGGGGCGGGGCTTGCGGGGGCGGCCCTGACCCTGGCCCTGCCCCTGCTTCTGGTCCCTGTTGTTGCCGGCACCGCGGTAGTTACCGCGTCCGCCACCACTCTTGCCGCTGCCGCTACCGCTGCTTCGCATCAAAGTTCCGTCGTCGTCGTGTCAGTCGTCGTGTCCGTCATGCGCCGACGTGGGACCGTCGTCCGCGTCCGGAGCATCCGGATCGAACGAGGGTACGGCTTCCTGGGTCTCGGCCTCGATCGCCTCCGCCTCCGGGAGGAAGGGCGCGAGTTCCGGGAGCTCGTCCAGGCCGCGCAGGCCCATCCGCTCCAGGAAGTAGTTCGTCGTCCTGTACAGGATCGCACCTGTTTCGGGTTCCGCGCCCGCCTCCTCGACCAGACCCCGCTGGAGGAGGGTGCGCATGACCCCGTCGCAGTTGACTCCTCGTACGGCCGAGACGCGGCTACGGCTCACCGGTTGCCGGTACGCGACCACCGCGAGTGTCTCCAACGCGGCCTGGGTCAGCCGGGCCTGCTGCCCGTCGAGCACGAAGCGCTCCACGGCTGCGGCATAGGCGGGCCGCGTGTAGAACCGCCACCCCCCGGCGATCAGCCGCAGCTCGAATCCGCGCCCCTGCACGGCGTACTCGTCGGCCAGTTCCCTCAGCGCCTTGGCGATCTGCCGCTTCGGCCGCTCCAGGATCTTGCTCAGATGCTCCTCCGTCGCTGGCTCGTCGACGACCATGAGGACCGCCTCCAGGGCGGGCTTGAGATCGAGGTCGGCGACGGTACGCGGCCCCGCGGGCACCTCGGTGGTCTCGTTGCTCACGCCTTCTTCTCCTCCTCCGGCGGCTCCGGCGGCCGGTCGAACTCGTCCGTGACCACGGGCTCCGCGTCCCCGTCCCCGCCGGTCCACCGCACGAGCAGTTCCCCGAGCGCGGTCTCCTGGTCCAGGGCCACGGCCTTCTCCCGGTAGAGCTCCAGCAACGCGAGGAAACGGGCGACGACGGTGAGGGTGTCGTCGGTGTCCTCGACGAGCACCCGGAAGGAGGCCTCCCCCAACTCCCTCAGCCGGGCCACCACGATCCCCGCCTGCTCCTGCACGCTCACCAGCGGCGCGTGGATGTGGTCGACGTACACCTGGGGCTTGGGCTTCGGCTGCATCGCCTTCACCGCCAGCCTGGCGAACCCCTCCGCCCCGATGCTGATGACCACCTCGGGCAACAGCTCCGCGTGCTGCGGCTCCAGCCCCACGGTACGGGGGTAGCGCCGCCCCTCCTCGTCCAGCCGCCGGTTGAAGATCTCCGCGATCTGTTTGTACGCGCGGTACTGCAACAGCCGGGCGAAGAGCAGATCCCGGGCCTCCAGAAGCGCGAGATCCGCCTCGTCCTCGACCTCGGCGGCGGGCAACAGCCGCGCGGCCTTCAGATCCAGCAGTGTGGCGGCGACGACGAGGAACTCGGTGGTCTCGTCCAGGTCCCAGTCCGGCCCCATGGCCCGGATGTGCGCCATGAACTCGTCGGTCACCTTGGAGAGGGCGACCTCGGTGACGTCGAGCTTGTGCTTGGAGATGAGCTGAAGCAGCAGATCGAAGGGCCCCTCGAAGTTGGCGAGCCGAACCTTGAAGACCCCGTCACCGGCATCCGCGACGTCACCGCCCGAGCCCCCGCCTCCGGCGTCGCCTCCAGCTCCCGCTCCGGCTGCCGCTCCGGCTGCCGCTCCAGCTGCCGCTCCGGCGGGGGCTACCGCGGGGGCTACCGCAGGCGGCGCCTCGTTATCGCGGTCGGCGCTGTGGACAGGAGACTCCCTCTCGCCCTCCGCCTCGCCCTCGATCGGCTCCACCGGCGAAGCCGCCGGCCCCCTCCCCAACGCACGCCGACGACCGGTGGAACCACCGGAAGCCGCGCCAGAGGAGTCGTACGAGGTCATAGCCCCCGCAGGCTACCGCTACCGCCCGCGCAGCCGTCGTACGAGGATGCTCGCGTCCCCCCGGGCCTCCAGATCCGCCAGCACCACGGCGACGGCTTCCCGCACGATGCGCCCGCGGTCGACGGCCAGACCGTGCTCCCCGCGCAGCACCAGCCGCGCGTGTTCGAGATCCATCAGCTCCTCGGCGGAGACATACACGGTGATCTTCTCGTCGTGCCGCTCCCGCCCACTGGGCCGACGCCCGGAGGCCCGCCCCCGCTTGCGCGGAGCGGCGGCGGAAGCGGCGGCCGCGGAGGCAGAACCTTCCTGCGGCTTCGGCTGCCGCCCGGCGGCGGCGGCCCGTTCGGCCCCCGCCGCGGCGGAGCGGCTGCGCGGCTGCTCACCGTCGGACTCCGCGTCCGCGGCCACATGCTCGGACCCCTCGCCGTCACCGCCCCGCACCGGCACGGACGGCGGCGCGTCGTCCGCGCCTACCGCCCCGTCGCTGTCACCGGCGGGAGCGGGCACCCGGGCTTCTCCGTTGGCCCCCCGCCGGGGAGTGGACGGCTGCAGCGCCATTCCCCCTGTCGTACGGAAGAGTTCGTCGGCCCCCGGCAGACTCACTCGGCGTGACACCGGGCGAGCACCTCCCTGGCGAGCTGACGGTAGGCGGCGGCACCGACGGAGTTGGAGGCGTACGTGGTGATCGGCTCACCGGCGACCGTGGTCTCCGGGAAGCGGACCGTGCGCCCGATGACCGTGTGGTAGACGTGGTCGTCGAAGGCCTCGACGACCCGCGCGAGCACCTCTCTGCTGTGCACGGTGCGCGAGTCGTACATCGTGGCGAGGATGCCGTCGAGCTCCAGCTCGGGGTTGAGCCGCTCCTGGACCTTCTCGATGGTCTCCGTCAGCAGCGCGACACCGCGCAGGGCGAAGAACTCGCACTCCAGCGGCACTATCACCTTGTGCGCGGCCGTCAGGGCGTTCACGGTGAGCAGACCGAGCGAGGGCTGGCAGTCGATCACGATGTAGTCGTAGTCGGCCATGAGCGGCTTCAGGGCGCGCTGGAGCGTGGACTCGCGCGCGACCTCGGAGACGAGCTGGACCTCGGCCGCCGACAGGTCGATGTTGCTCGGCAGCAGGTCCATGTTGGGGACCGCGGTCTTCAGCAGGACCTCGTCGGCCGACATGCCCCGCTCCATGAGCAGGTTGTAGACCGTGAGGTCGAGCTCCATGGGGTTCACACCGAGGCCGACCGAGAGGGCGCCCTGCGGGTCGAAGTCGACGAGCAGGACCCGGCGCCCGTACTCCGCGAGCGCGGCACCCAGGTTGATGGTCGACGTCGTCTTGCCGACGCCGCCCTTCTGGTTGCACATGGCGATGATCTTCGCGGGCCCGTGGTCGGTCAGCGGGCCCGGGATCGGGAAGTACGGCAGCGGGCGACCGGTGGGACCGATGCGCTCGCGGCGCTGACGGGCCGCGTCGGGCGCGAGCGTGGCCGCGTACTCCGGATCGGGCTCGTACTCGGCGTCGGGGTCGTAGAAGTGCCCGTCGGGCAGCTCGTCGTAGTCGGCGAAGTGGTTGTGGACCCCGCCACTTCCCTCGCCGGCCATGGCGTTCACGTGTTGGCCATCCATGCTCTGGTGTGCTGGCTGAGTCAGCCCGGCTGGTTGCTGACTCTGGTGGGCTGCGAAGGTGCGGACAGCGACGGAGCCGACAGCCGCGAACCCCGTGGGACCCGAGACCGGCGCAGGCATTCCTGGTTGACCACCCCCGGGAGTAAATGTCGACTCATTCACAAGTCGTCTTACCTCCTTGGTGACCAGGAAACTTCTAGACAGGTCAGCGTGGCACCATGCCGACGGTTGGCGACTCTATGGCGTGTCGGCGGTCCGCAGCAACACAATCCGCCGGACCCGGCCCGATGTGTCGGCAATGAAACATGCGGCTGTCAAGGGCGTAGGGCCGTCGCACGGCAGGTTTCACCGGTGCGCGAAACATCCGAACGGTTACGTTCGAGGCGAGTTGCGCGAGTGTCGCAAAGTGACCATACACACATCCGGCCGGACCTTGTCGGGCAAGATCCGGCCGGGAAGGTGCTGTTGACGACCTGTGTTGACGTATCGCCTTTTACCGAAAGGTGACTTGAAGCAGCCGCCCGGCGGCCGGTCACCGACTGCCCCGAAGGCGGGTCAGCCGAGCAGCGACGCCAACTCGACGTGCTCCAGGCCGTGGGCCTCGGCGACCTCGCGGTAAACGACCTTGCCGTCATGCGTGTTGAGACCCCTGGCCAGCGCGGGGTCGCGGCGCAGCGCCTCGGCCCAGCCGTGGTCGGCGAGTTCGACGATGTACGGCAGCGTGGCGTTGGTCAGGGCGTAGGTGGAGGTGTTGGGCACCGCGCCGGGCATGTTGGCGACGCAGTAGAAGACCGAGCCGTGGACCGGGAAGGCCGGCTCGGCGTGCGTGGTGGGCCGCGAGTCCTCGAAGCAGCCGCCCTGGTCGATCGCGATGTCGACAAGGACACTTCCCGGCTTCATCCGCGACACCAGCTCGTTGGTGACCAGCTTCGGGGCCTTGGCGCCCGGGACGAGGACGGCACCGATCACGAGGTCGGCCTCCAGGCACGCCTTCTCCAGCTCGAAGGCGTTGGAGACGACGGTCTGGATCTTCGTGCCGAAGACCTTGTCGGCTTCCTTGAGCTTGTTGATGTCCTTGTCGAGCAGGGTCACGTGGAAGCCCATGCCGACGGCGATCTGCGCGGCGTTCCAGCCCGAGACACCGCCACCGATGACGACGGCCCGGCCGGCCGGCACGCCCGGGACTCCGCCCGGCAGCACGCCACGACCGCCGTTGGCCCGCATCAGGTGGTACGCGCCTACCTGCGGGGCCAGCCGGCCCGCGACCTCGGACATCGGGGCGAGCAGCGGCAGCGCGCGGCTGGGCAGTTCGACGGTCTCGTACGCGATCGCGGTCGTGCCCGACTCCACGAGGGCGTCCGTGCACTCCTTGGAGGCGGCCAGATGCAGATAGGTGAAGAGCGTCTGGTCCTTGCGGAGACGGTGGTACTCCTCGGCGATGGGCTCCTTGACCTTGAGCAGCAGGTCGGCGGAGGCCCACACCTCGTCGGCGGTCGCGAGGATCTCCGCGCCGGCGGCGACGTACTCGGCGTCCGGGATCGACGAGCCGACACCGGCGCCCTGTTCGATGACGACCTGGTGGCCGTGGCGCACCAGCTCGTGCACGCCGGCGGGGGTGATGGCCACCCGGAACTCGTTGTTCTTGACCTCGCGGGGGATGCCGACCTTCACGTCGATCACGGTCCTTGGCTCGGAGGGGTGTGGAGGCTCGCGGGCACGGGGGAACAAGCCCGCTCGATGCAGGACATACCCGTACGCACCAGAGCGCACCGGGAGACACCGCAGGAGAACCGACGGCGTAGCCAGTCTAATGAAGGTGTCCCCGCTGTCTAGCCTTTCAATGCATCAATCTTTTGCGGATGCGCTACGGATTTCGCAGGTGTCGAGCTCGTGTTCCGGCTCGATCTCGCTGGTTTCGAGGTCCGTGGCCCCGTCGCTGAGCAGTCGCCCGGCCGCCGACCGGTGCAGACGCGCCG
This sequence comes from Streptomyces sp. NPDC012510, assembly GCF_042955065.1. Taxonomy (NCBI): domain Bacteria; kingdom Bacillati; phylum Actinomycetota; class Actinomycetes; order Kitasatosporales; family Streptomycetaceae; genus Streptomyces; species Streptomyces sp. NPDC012510. Next base: position 24,123 of record NZ_JBIBEN010000007.1, on the reverse strand, counting down.
CCGCCGGGTCACCGAGCCGCTCCAGGGTGTCGGCGAGCCGGAGCTGGAGCGCCGCCTGCAGGCGGGGGTCGTCGGCACGCCTCGCCCACTCCGTCGCCTCGTGGCAGGTCCGCAGCGCCTCCTCGGGCCGGCCCGCGTACTCCTGGACGCGTGCGATCTCGCTCAACGCTCCTGCCTGGCCCGCCACATCGCCGAGCCTGCGGTGACCGGTGAGCGCCGACCTCCAGTTGCGCAGCGCCTCTCCGTAGCGGCCCGCGCGGGTGTGGGCGGTGGCGATACGGCCGTACAGCCGGGCAGCGTCCTCGCGCTCGTCGCGGGCCAGCCGCTGGGCGAGCGCCCTGCCGTACCAGTCGGCGGCCCGCTCGTAGTCCTCCAGCTCCTGGTGGGCGCCGCCGATGGATTCCATCGCCCGGCCGGTCGCGTACGAGTCGTTCGCCCGCCGTCCGGCGTCGAGCGCGGCCCGGTAGCGGGCCAGCGCGGCCTGCGTACGGCCGGTCCGGGCATCCAGATCGCCGAGGTTCAGCAGTGCCGCCGCCTCCTCCCGGGGCAGGTCGCGACGCTCGGCGACATCGAGCACCAGCCCGTGGAGGTCGTACAGGTCGGGTGCCGCGGCCCGGGTGCCGAAGTGCGCCACCATGGCGCGGACCATCTGGGACATCAGCCGTCGGGCGAGCGTGTCCAGCTCCCCGTCGGCGACCGCGAGCCGGGCGGCGGCCAGCAGGGCGGGCCGGCGCGTGCGCAGCCACTCCTCGGCGGCCCGGGGGCTCGGGAACCGCAGCGCCTTCGGCATCGCGAGGAGCTTCTCGCGGGCCAGGGGGCTGTCGGTCTCGGTGATGGCCCGGCACGACTGCAGCAGGCGTACCGTCCGCTCCAACATGCGCGCCCGCGCCAACTGCAGCTCGCCGGGCCGCTCCTGGCTCTCGGCGAGGGACCACAGCAGCGGCTGGAGGCAGCCGGGGACCTCGTACTGCGGCAGCGCCGGATCGACGGGGTGCAGGAACCCCAGGTCCACGAAGTCGTCCAGTGTGGTGCGGGCCGCGCCGACCGAGCAGCCGGCGAGCCCGGAGGCGATGTGCGGGTCGACCAGGCCGGCCGGGGCGAGGGCGAGGAGACGCAGTATCCGGGCGGCGGTGGTCGGCAGCGAGGCGTACGACAGCTTGAGGATCTTGGCGAGCGGGGGGCTGTCGTCGCCCTCGGCGCGCAGCTGTTTGGCCAGGTCGGAGAGTGCGGCGGCGGGCCGGGCGGCCAGCCAGCCCCCGGCGAGCCGCAGCGCGGCCGGCTGGGCCCCGCACGCCTCGGCGAGACCTTCGGCCGAGCGCGGGTCCACGGTGACGCGCACCGAGCCGGTGAAGCGTTCCAGCAGCGCCACGGCGGACTTGGTGTCCAGCCCGCCCAGGGTGCACGGGCGGACGTCGGAGATACCCGTCAACGGGCCCTGGGAGACCGCCACGACCAGGGAGTCGGGGGTGTCCGGCAGCAGCGCGTCGACCTGCTCCGCATCGGCCGCGTCGTCCAGCAGGAGCACCACCCGGCGATCCGCCAGCGCCTCGCGCAGCGCCTGGCTGAGGTCGTCCTCGTCCGCACCGGCCGGCGCCGGTACGTCCAGCTGCCCGAGCAACTCCCGCGCCGCCCGTTCGACGGGCACCCGGGTGCCGTCGGGCTCGGTGAGCCGGGCCCGCAGCACACCATCGGGGTAACCATCGGTAACCCGGCGTACGAGTTCTTCGGCCAGCGCGGTACGGCCGAGGCCGGGCCGGCCGGCGATCAGCAGCACGCGCGCGTGGGGCGCCTTGCGACCCGCGAGCGTGTTGAGACCGGCCCGGTCGATGTCGGCCCGCAGTTCCTTCAACTCTCGCGTACGACCGAGGAACTGACTGTCCGTGGGGGCGGCCTCGAGCGCCGGGGGACGCCCTGTTCCGGACACCCGGACACCCCCGGTGTCCACCGCCTGATCCGCCACGGGCCACACTCCCGTCCCACCGCACGAGCAAGCCCGCCGGGACTCCGGTTCGGGCGTTTCCCGAGCCTAGTTCACGCTCTGCGACGATCTGGGCGGAGCAGGGCGGCTGGATCGCTCGATCGGATCAGCAGATCGTACGACCGGTGCGATCAGGGCGAGGTGAGGGAGAGCCGCGCCCAGGTTCTCCAGGGCGCGACCTCGACGCCGCTAGAGCTCGAACGGCCGCGCGGGCCAAGGGGCCTCAGCCGGGCGCAGCGCCTCCATCCCGCCCCCGCTCCGCGCCGCCACCAACGCAAGCACCCCCACCACCAGGCAGTTGTTGTGCAGCTCCCCGGCGAGAACCCCCCGCACCAGCTCGCCCACAGGCACCCGGGCCAACTCCATGTCGGCCTCCTCGTCCTCCACCTCGAACCGCTGCCCCTCGGCCTCGGAGAGATCCCGGGCCAGGAAGATCCGCACGGCCTCGTCGCAGCCGCCGGGCGTGGTGTAGACGTCGGTCAGCACCCGCCAGTCCTCCGCCTTGACGTGCGCCTCCTCGTACAGCTCGCGCTGGGCCGCGTGCAGCGGGTTCTCCCCCGGCACGTCGAGAAGCCCCGCCGGGATCTCCCACAGCTTCTCGCGGACGGGGTGGCGGTACTGCCGGATGACGAGGACCCGGTCCTGGTCGTCGACGGCGAGGACGGCGACCGACCCGGGGTGGACCTGGTAGTCACGGCGGACGACCGACCCGTCGGGCATGACCACGTCGTCGGTGCGCACGGAGGTCTTCTTGCCGACGAACGGCGTCTCCGTCGCCCGGACCTCCCACTCCTCGGCGGTGTCCTTGATCGTCATCTCGACTCGTCCTCCCACACGTGCAACGAAGAAACCGGGGCACACGTCCCGAAAGACGCGCACCCCGGTCACCGTACAGCTCTCGTGCCGCCCGGTTTCACTTACCGGTCTTGCGCTCCACCGCGGCCTTGACCAGCCCCGCGAACAGCGGGTGCGGGCGGGTCGGACGGGAGCGCAGCTCGGGGTGCGCCTGGGTCGCGACCAGGTACGGGTGGACCTCGCGCGGGTACTCGACGTACTCGACGAGCTTGCCGTCGGGCGAGGTCCCGGTGAACTGCAGCCCGGCCTTCTTCTCCAGTTCCGCGCGGTAGGCGTTGTTCACCTCGTAGCGGTGGCGGTGGCGCTCCTCGACGTACTCCTTGCCGTCGTACACCTCGCGCACGATCGAGCCCTCGGCGAGCTTGGCCGGGTACATGCCCAGGCGCATCGTCCCGCCCATGTCGCCCTCGCCGGCGACGATGTCGAGCTGCTCGGCCATGGTGGAGATGACCGGGTGGGCGGTGGCGGAGTCGAACTCGGTGGAGTTGGCGTCCGGGATGTCGGCGAGGTTGCGCGCGGCCTCGATCACGATGCACTGCAGGCCCAGGCAGAGGCCGAGCAGCGGGATCCCGTTCTCGCGGGCGTACTGGATGGCGCCGACCTTGCCGGAGACGCCTCGGTCACCGAAGCCGCCGGGGATGCAGATGGCGTCGACGTCGGCGAGCTGGGCCGCGGCGCCGGACGGGGTCTTGCAGTCGTCCGAGGTGACCCACTTGATCTTCACTCGGGCCTTGTTGGCGAAGCCGCCCGCGCGCAGCGCCTCGGTGACCGAGAGGTAGGCGTCGGGCAGGTCGATGTACTTGCCGACGAGCGCCAGGTTGATCTCGTGGAGCGGGTTGTGGACGCGGTCGAGCAGGTCGTCCCAGGTCGTCCAGTCCACGTCGCGGAACGGCAGGTCCAGCTTGCGGACGACGTAGGCGTCCAGGCCCTCGCCGTGCACGGTCTTCGGGATGTCGTAGATCGAGCGGGCGTCGGGACACGCGACCACGGCGGCCTCGTCGACGTCGCACATCAGGGAGATCTTGCGCTTGATCGCGGAGGGAACTTCACGATCACAGCGCAGAACGATCGCATCTGGCTGGATACCGATGTTGCGCAGCGCCGCGACCGAGTGCTGCGTCGGCTTCGTCTTCAGCTCTCCCGACGGCCCGATGTACGGCAGGAGCGAGATGTGGACGACGAAGACGTTGTCACGACCGACCTCGTGACGCACCTGCCGGACGGTCTCCAGGAACGGCAGCGACTCGATGTCGCCGACGGTGCCGCCGACCTCGGTGATGACGACGTCCACCTCGTCGGAGGCCATGCGCCGGATGCGGTGCTTGATCTCGTTGGTGATGTGCGGGATGACCTGCACGGTGTCGCCCAGATACTCGCCGCGCCGCTCCTTGGCGATGACCGTGTTGTAGACCTGACCGGTGGTGACGTTCGCCGAACCGTCCAGGTCACGGTCGAGGAAGCGCTCGTAGTGGCCGATGTCCAGGTCGGTCTCGGCGCCGTCGTTGGTGACGAACACCTCACCGTGCTGGAAGGGGTTCATCGTGCCGGGGTCGACGTTCAGGTAGGGGTCGAGCTTCTGCATCACGACGCGCAGGCCACGGGCCTTGAGCAACATGCCGAGGCTGGAGGCGGTCAGACCCTTGCCGAGCGAGGAGGCGACACCCCCGGTGACGAAGATGTGCTTGGTCGTCGTGGTGCTGTTTCGGAAAGCAGCGGGCGGCATGGCCAAGAGGGGGCTCCCGTGGTCGCGGTTCGGTGTGCGGGTCGGCCGCCGCCCGAGCGGATCCGTCGGGGGTGCCTTCGCTGCGGTTCGGGGGTCCCTCTGTCGTCGGGGCGCCCACCGGTCCACGGGCTACCAGGGTATCAGCGACACGACACGATCGCTTCCGGCCACGCTCCGCGCACGGGCCGACACGGACCTCGTACGACAGTCGGGGGATCCCGGTCGGCCATCACCCTTGGCTCACCCGTTCGGCCCACTTACGTTGTCTGGAGCGGCACGCGGAGCCCTCCCGTGCGTCGTATCCTCTTCGGACACTCGCTGCCGAGTCCGACCGGCGAAACGGCACCACCCCCGTCCGTCTCCGGTTAATCACGAGAACTCGTCAGTCCGTTGAGCAACGACCGCCTCACATGCGTTGAGGATCGTTGAGCGACATCGCATGACACCGTCCCTTGGATCACTCTGGAATATGGATCCTCTGTCGATCCCATGGGTTCCTTGACCGCACACCGCACAGCGACCGCCCCTCGGGGGGCGACGTGGCCGTTCGACTGGAGTTGCACGTGGCCGGGCGCATCGAAGACTACGCACTCATCGGAGACATGCAGACCGCTGCTCTGGTCTGCCGGGACGGCACGGTGGACTGGCTGTGCCTGCCCCGCTTCGACTCCCACGCCGTCTTCGCGGGACTGCTCGGCACCGAGGAACACGGTTTCTGGAGACTGGGCCCCGCGCACGCGTCGGACGCCAAGCCGCCGACGGCTTCCCGCCGCCGGTACCGCGGCGACTCGCTGATCCTGGAATCCGAGTGGGACACCCCGCGCGGCACGGTCCGTGTGACCGACTTCATGCCGCCCCGTGACGGCGCCCCACAGCTCATCCGGATCGTGGAGGGCATCAGCGGGCGGGTGCCGATGCGCTCGGCACTGCGCATGCGGTTCTCCTACGGGCGGGTGGTGCCCTGGGTGCACAAGCACGAGGGGCGTACCGTCGCCGTCGCCGGGCCGGACTCCGTGTGGTTCGACACGGAGTGCGAGACCTACGGCAAGGCGCTGACCACCTACGCCGACTTCACGGTGACCCCGGGCGACCGCATCGCCTTCACGATCTCCTGGGAACCCTCGCACAAGCAGCCCCCGCCGCTGCCGGAGCCCGAGCCGTCGCTGCGGGCCACCGAGGAGTTCTGGCGCGACTGGGTGGAGCAGTGCACGTACCACGGCCCGTACCGCGAGGCCGTGATCCGCTCGCTCATCACCCTCAAGGCCCTGACGTACGCCCCGACGGGCGGCATCGTCGCGGCCCCGACCACCTCCCTCCCGGAGCACATCGGCGGCGTCCGCAACTGGGACTACCGCTACACCTGGCTGCGTGACGCGGCCATCACCCTCTCCTCGCTGCTGCGCACCGGCTACCGCGACGAGGCCCGCGCCTGGCGCGAGTGGCTGCTCCGCGCGGTCGCCGGCGACCCGGAGAACCTGCAGATCATGTACGGCATCGCCGGCGAGCGGGAGCTCGGCGAGGCCGAGCTGGACTGGCTGCCCGGGTACGAGAACTCGGCGCCGGTCCGGGTCGGCAACGGCGCCGCCCACCAGCTCCAGCTCGATGTCTACGGCGAGGTCACCGAGGCGCTGCACCTGGCCCATATGACGGGCCTGGCCCGCAACGACTACGCCTCCCTCCTCCAGCTCAAGCTGATCCGCTACCTGGAGGACCACTGGGACGAGCCCGACGAGGGCATCTGGGAGGTCCGCGGCCCGCGTCGGCACTTCGTGCACTCCAAGGTCATGGCCTGGGTCGCCGTCGACCGGACGATCAAGCTCATCGAGTCCGGCGACGCGGACGGCCCGCTGGAGAAGTGGCGCGAGCTGCGTGACGACATCCACCGGGACGTGTGTGAGAAGGGTTACGACAAGGAGCGCAACACCTTCACGCAGTCGTACGGCTCGAAGGAGCTGGACGCCTCGCTGCTGCTGATCCCGCAGATGGGCTTCCTGCCGCCGGACGACAAGCGGGTCATCGGCACCATCGAGGCGATCCAACGCGAGCTGTCGACGCCGGACGGCTTCATCCTGCGCTACCCGACCTCCGGCGAGCAGGAGGGCGTGGACGGGCTGCCGGGCGACGAGGGCGCGTTCCTGGCCTGCTCGTTCTGGATGGCCGACGACCTGGCGATGATCGGCCGCGTGGACGAGGCCCGCAAGCTCTTCGAGAAGCTGCTCTCCCTCCGCAACGACCTGGGGCTCCTCGCCGAGGAGTGGGACCCGGTGCTCCAGCGCCAGGTCGGCAACTTCCCGCAGGCGTTCAGTCACGTGCCCCTCATCGACACGGCCCTGCGGCTGACCGCCTCGGGGGCGTACGGCGGATGAGCGCGCGCCCCGATGCGCCGCGCACGGCGGCGGATCGGGGCGCGGAGCAGGCGCCCACAACAAGCGCTTGCGCCCGGCTGAACCGACGGCTGCCCCAACCGCCCCGCCGCAGCGCGGGCAAACGCGCCGGTGGGGCGGCACGGGTGGGCGCAGCGGCACCTCGTCACCGCCGAACCGCGGTACCTTCCCCGGCCGGCCCCCGGCTGCGGGTGCCCGTCGCACTGCCATGCGCCGAACAGGACCGATCCGCTGCCCCCGCCTAGCCTGGAAACAGCCCTGTCCCCTGTCCGAAAGGGGGCGGCTCACCATGGCTCCCCTCTCGAAGGCGCACGCGGCTCTCGCCGCCCTGCGCGAGGATCTGGCCGGCGATGTCCACGCCCCGGGGGATCCCGGCTACGACGACGCCCGGACCGTCTTCAACGCCATGATCGACCGACGTCCGGCCGTGATCGCGCAGTGCGCGAACGAGAGTGATGTCGTCCGCTCGGTGCGCTTCGCCCGTGATCTGGATCTGAAGATCGCGGTCCGCGGCGGCGGCCACAGCGTGGCCGGGATGGCACTGAACGACAACGGACTCGTCATCGATCTGCGCCGGATGCACGCGGTCACGGTCGACCCCGCGTCCAGGACCGCCAGGGTGGGGGGCGGGGCCACCATGAGCCATCTCGACCGGGCCACCGAGCCCCACCGTCTCGCGACCACCGGTGGCCGGGCATCGACGACGGGCGTGGGCGGCTTCGTCCTCGGCGGCGGCAGCGGCTGGCTGGACCGCCTCTTCGGGCTCTCCGTCGACAACCTGCTCGGCGTCGAACTGGTGACCGCCGACGGTCAGGCGGTGCGGGCGAGCGAGGAGGAGAACCCGGACCTGTTCTGGGCGCTGCACGGCGGCGGCGGGAACTTCGGCGTCGCCACCGCGCTCACCCTCCGGCTGCACGAGCTGCCCGCGTTCGCCATCGCCCTGCTGCTGTACCTCCCCGAGCACGGCCCCGAGGCGGTGCGGGTGTACCGCGAGGTCATCGAGAACGGTCCCCCGGAGGCCGGCGGCGGGGTCATCTACCTCACCGCCCCTCCCGAGGAGTTCGTGCCCGCGGGTCTGGTGGGCCGGCTCGCGTGCGGGGTGCTCCTGACGTACGCGGGCACCGAGGACGACATGCGCAAGATCGCCCAGCCGCTGCTGGCGCTGCCGCACGAGGCCGAACTCGTCGGCGCGATGCCGTACGCGGACGTGCAGTGCATGATCGACGACCCGCCCGGCATGCGGAACTACTGGTCGGCGGAGTACCTGACCGGGCTTCCGGACGAGCTGGTGGACATCTTCGCCGCCCGCGCCCTGACGATGCCCGTGCCGACCGGCACCCAGCACGTGCTCTTCCCGCTGGGCGGCGCGATCGCCGACGGCCCCGCCCACTACCCGGTGCCGTACCGGGACTCGCCCTGGGTCGTGCACCCCTTCGGCGTCTGGGAGGACCCGGCGGACGACGCGCGGTGCGTGCGCTGGGTGCGGGACGTCCGCGCCGACGTCCGGCCGTGGAGCACCGGCGCGGTCTACCTCAACTTCGTCGGCGACGAGGGGGCCGACCGGGTCGTGGCCGGCCTGGGCGTCGACAACCACCGGCGGCTGACGGCGCTGAAGACCCAGTACGACCCCGACAACGTCTTCCGCTTCAACCACAACATCCAGCCGGCGTGAGGACCGGGTAGCGTCCGCCTCCATGGACACCCGTGACAGTCGCGAACCAGGTGACGGCCGCGAGGCGCAGGGCGGCATCACGGTGCGGCGGGCGCTGGAGCTGCCCGGGCTGCGCGGCGGGCTGCCGGAGGTCCTGGCGGGCGCCGACCGGCTGCACCGGACCGTGCGCTGGGTGCACGCGGGCGAAGTCCCGAACATCGCCTCGCTCCTCAAGGGCGGCGAACTTCTGCTGACCACGGGGTACGGCCTGGGCACCCGCCCCGCCGACCAGCGCGCGTTCGTACGGACCCTGGCCGAGCGCGGCATCGCGGCCCTCGTCGTCGAACTGGGCCCGCGCTTCAGCCGCCTCCCCTCGGCCCTCGTCGAGACCGCCCGCTCGGCCGGTCTCCCCTTGGTCCAACTGCACCGCGAGGTGGCGTTCGTGACCGTCACCGAGGAGATCCACACCGAGATCGTCAACGGCCACTACGCCCTCCTCCAGCAGGCCGAGGAAGTCCACCGGCGCTGCACCGAGGCCCTGCTAGGCGGCGGCGGGGTCTCCCAGGTCCTCGGCATCCTGGCCGACTTCAGCGGCAACCCGGTCTTCCTGGAGACCGCCGACGGGCGGCTCCTCTACGCGGCCGGATCGGGACCGGCGGACACCGATCCCCTCCAGGTGTGGGAGGGACTGCGCGCCCAGCACCGCGACCGGCCGCCGGCCGGAACCGTCCTCGTCGACGTACCGGGCGGCGGTCCGGGCACCGGTGGGGTCCGGGCCCGCCTGGTCCTGCTCCCCGTCGTCGCCCCGCCCGGCCCCGTGCACCGGATCGCCGCCGAGCGGACGGCGGGCATCCTCGCCGTCGTCCTGATGCAGGCCCGGCAGGAGGAGGAGCTCGCGGCGCGCGGGCGCGGCGACTTCCTCACCGACCTCGCCGAGGGCCGTATCGAGGCGGCGGACGCCCCCGCGCAGGCCCGCGTCCTGGGTTTCAGGCCGGGCGGCGGCCTCCTGCTGCCCGTGGTGATGCGGCTCACCGAGAGCCTGTCCCCCGGCGGCGGCTGGGCCGTCCTGGCGCGCGCGGTGGGCGAGGAACTGGCCGCCGTGGGCGCGCCCGTGCTGTTCGGTGTGCGCCCTGTCGAGGGCCGTGTCCCGCTGCTGTTGGGCCTGCGCGCCGAGTCGGAGCGCCCGTCCGTGGCGGACAAGGTCGCGGCGGCGCTGCGGACGGGGGTGGAGCGGGCCGGGATGCACCGGCCGGGCGGTCATCCGCCCGTGGTGGTCGTGGGGGTGCCCGGCGGCTGGGCGGCCGCCTCCACGGGCCTGCGGCACGCTGCGGAGACGGCGACGGCCGCGCAGGGCCTGGCCGACCGTCCCTGGTACGACGCCCGGCGCCTCGACATCGACCTGCTGCTGTGGCGGCTGCGCGACCACCCCGACCTCGCCGCGTTCGTGGACCGCGCCATCGGTCCCCTCCGTGACCACGACGACCGGGCCAAGCCCCCGCTGATGCCCACCCTGGAGACCTATCTGGCGCACGCCGGCCGCAAGGCGGAGACCGCCCGCGAACTGCACCTGAACCGGCAGACCCTCTACAACCGTCTCGCCCGCATCGGCGAGTTGCTCGGCACCGACCTGGACGACCCCCAGGCGGTCCTGGCCCTGAGCCTGGCGCTCCGGGCCCGCAGACACGTTCCCTGAGGCCCGTGCGCGGTCAGGTGAGGGGCCTCCACCGCGTCAACTCGTCGTAGACGCTGAGCACCTGGGCCACCGTCTCGTCCTCGGTCGGCCAGGTGGCGGCCTGCCGGGTGCCCCGGTCCTTCAGTGCCTCGCACAGGTCGGGGTCGCCGAGGAGGCGTACGACGGCCGCGGCGAACGCCTCGGCGTCGCCGTACGGGACGAGGGCGGCGCCGTCGCCCACCAGATCGGGCACCGACCCGACGGCGGCCGCGACGAGCGGCACACGCGCGTGGAGGGCCTCCTGGGCGAGGACGGAGCGTGCTTCCGGGCCGCCGGGCAGCAGCGCGAGATCGGCGGCCGCGATCAGGTCGGAGATGTCCTCGCGCCGCCCGACGAGCCGCACGGGCAGTTCCTCGTCCTCGATGCGCCGCTGCAGGAGGCTCCGCAGCGGCCCTTCGCCCGCGATGACGAGCAACGGCGCCGGGTCGAAGGCGCGCCATTCCCGGGCGGCGTCGAGCAGGGTGTCGTACCCCCGGTGGCGGTCGAGCGCGCCGACGGCCATGAGCAACGGGCGGTCTGTGGCCCCGAGTTCGGCGCGGACCTTGGACGCGGGCCGGTCCGTGTCGTCGTCGCCGTGGGTCCGGCGCGGCACGGGCAGGGCGACGGCGGCGAGCCGGGCGTCGCGCGCCCCCCTGCTGCGGGCCCGGTCGACCAGCTCGGACGAGGTGCCGAGGACCACGGCTGCGGCCTTGGCGACCCGCCGCTCCAGCAGCCGCAGCAGATGCGCCCGTGCCCCCTCCGCGTACGACCTGGAGTGCCAGGTGACGACGAGCGGGGTGGTGCGCCGGCCGAGCGCGAGGGTGGCCCGGAACCCGGCGTGCAGCCCGTGCGCGTGCACCAGATCGGCGTCCGCGCAGGCGCTGCGCAGGCTGGCCACCGAGGCCGGGTCGCTGCTGCGGGGCACGTGGACATGGTGGGCGCCCACGCCGGTGAAGTCGTACGCTCCGTCGGTCTCGCCGGGGGCGCACACGGTGACCCGTACGCCCCGGGCGACGAGGCCCGAGGCGAGCGACCGCACATGGGCACTGCTCACCGCGCTGCCGCCGCCGAGCACTTGCACGGTTCGCAGCGGCGACTGGCCGGGGGGTGAGTGGCTGCTCACGTGGCTCACGTGGCCGGAGCTCCTGTTTCGGATGGACGGTCACGACGAAACGTACAGAAGGATCCCGCGGTGGGGGTGGACCGTACGAAGGCGCTTCCGCCCGGTCCACGCAGCACGTCCTGCTACGCCGTTCCTGTCCAAGGATGCCAGGCCGCAAGGGTGTTCCGGGACAGCCCGACGGCACGGTAGCCGGAGCGCCGGGCAACTCCGGACCCGCGGTCACCCACACGAGTGAACTCCCGCACGAGGTTGCCCCTCGGCATGACTTCCGCCCCAGTCCTACGCGTCCGCCCGGGCCGCCGCCAGCAGCTCCTCCGCGTGCGCCCGCGCCGTCTGCGAGTCCTCCTGTCCGGCGAGCATCCGCGACAGCTCGCGCACCCGGTCCTCGCCCTCCAGCACCTTCACACCGGAGCGGGTCACGGAGCCGTCGTTGGTCTTCTCCACCAGCAACTGCCGGTCGGCGAACGCCGCCACCTGGGGCAGATGGGTCACGACCACCACCTGGGCGGACCTGGCGAGCCGGGCGAGCCGCCGGCCGATCTCGACCGCCGCCTTCCCGCCGACACCCGCGTCCACCTCGTCGAAGAGGTACGTCGGCACCGGGTCGGTCCCGGCGAACACCACCTCCACGGCCAGCATCACCCGCGACAGCTCACCACCGGAGGCGCCCTTGGCGATGGGCCTCGGCGGCGCCCCCGGGTGCGGGGCGAGCAGCAGTTCGACCTCGTCGGCACCGGACGGCCCGTAGGCGACGGTGCGCCCGCCCACCTCGACGCCCTCGGCATCGTCCGTCTGCCGGATCTCGAACGACACCCGCGCGTGCGGCATGGCGAGCGAGGCCAGCTCGGCGGTGACGGCGGCGGCGAACCGTTCGGCGGCCTCCGTCCGGGCGTCCGTCAGCGCTTGGGCGAGTCCACCCAGTTCGCCCCGCAGCGCGTCCCGTTCGGCGGTCAGCTCGTCGATCCGCTCGTCGTCGCCGTCGAGTTCGGTGAGCCGCTGGGCGCCCTGCTCCGACCACGACAGCACGGAGGCGATGTCGACACCGTACTTCCGCGTCAGCGCGTTCAGCGCGGCCCGCCGCTCCTCCACGGCCGCCAGCCGCAGCGGATCGGCGTCCAGGTCGTCGGCGTACCCCGCCAGCTCCCCCGCCACGTCCGCCAGCAGGATCCCCACCTCGCCGATCCGGTCGGCGAGCGCGGCCAGCGCCGGGTCGTGCGACCGCACGGCCTCCAGCGCCCGGTGGGCGCCCGCGACCAGCGTCGAGGCGTCCACGCCCTCCGGGTCCTCGGGATTGCCCGCGAGCGCGGCGTGCGCGGCCGTCGCGGCAGACGCCAGCGCCTCCCCGTGCCCGAGCCGCTCGGCCTCCTCGGCCAGCTCCACGTCCTCGCCGGCGCGCGGCTCGACACCCGCGATCTCGTCGAGCCCGTACCGCAGCATGTCGGCTTCCTGGGCCCGTTCCCGTGCGCGCGTGACGATCTCGTCCAGCTCGACGGAGACGGCCCGCAGCCGCCGGTAGGCCTCGGCGTACTTCGTCAGGGGCACGGCCACCGCGTCGCCTGCGTACCGGTCGAGCGCCGCCCGCTGCCGGGACAGCTTCAGCAGCCCCTGCTGGTCGGTCTGCCCGTGCACGGCGACCAGTTCGTCGGCCAGCTCGGCGAGCACCCCCACCGGGACGCTGCGCCCGCCGAGGTGTGCGCGCGACCGTCCCTCGGCGGAAACGGTACGGCTGATCAGCAGCGCTCCGTCGTCGAGTTCTGCCCCGGCCTCCTCGGCCCGTACGACCGCCGACGCGCCCTCGGGCACGGCGATCCGGCCCTCCACGACCGCGTTCTTCGCGCCGATCCGCACGAGCGCCGGGTCCGCCCGCCCACCGAGCAGCAGGCCCAGGCTCGTGACCACCATGGTCTTGCCCGCACCCGTCTCACCCGTCACGGCGGTGAAGCCGGGCGACAGCTCGACCACCGCGTCGTCGATGACTCCGAGCGACCGTATCCGCATCTCCTCCAACACGGACACGACCTTACGAGGTCGGGGAGGCAGACCGCGACGCCCCCCGTCCCCAATGTCACTCCGCCGAGTTACATCGCGCCCCTCAGGGGCGCGGGGAACTGCGCGACCGGCCACCGACAACCCGCAGCCGCTGACGAATCCCCCGCCATCCCCCACATCGCGCTAGTGCCGAGCACCTCGCCATCCAGAAACGGGCAGAGCGAACTTCGCCACCAACCGGTCCGTGAACGACGCATGGTGCAGCCGAGCCAACCGCACCGGCACGGCCCCCCGCCGTACCTCGACCCGCGCCCCCGGCGGCAGCTCGACGGTCCGCCGCCCGTCACACCAGAGAACCCCCGGCGGAATGTGCGGCAGCACCTCCACCGCCAGCACGGAGTCCGGCGACGTCACCAACGGCTTCGCGAACAAGGCGTGCGCACTGATCGGCACCATCAACAACGCCTCGACCTCCGGCCACACCACGGGCCCGCCCGCCGAGAAGGCGTACGCCGTGGACCCGGTGGGCGTCGACAGCACGATCCCGTCGCACCCGAACCCGGTGACGGGCCGCCCGTCGATCTCCAGCACCACTTCCAGCAGCTTCTCGGCGCCCGCCTTCTGCACGGCCGCCTCGTTCAGCGCCCAGTCCGTGTGGACGATGTCCCCGTTCCGGTGAACGACGACATCGACGGTCATCCGCTCCTCGACCTCGTACGCCTTGGTCACCACCCGGTCGACGACCTTGTCGAGGTCGTCGCGCTCGGCCTCCGCGAGGAAGCCGACGCTGCCGAGGTTGACGCCGAGCATCGGCACCCCGGACGCACGGGCGAACTCCGCGCCGCGCAGCAGCGTGCCGTCACCGCCGAGGACGATGAGCAGTTCGCACCCGTCGAGGCACTGCGGGGTGGCCTCTTTGACGAGTTCCACCTCCTCCGGCAGCGGGATGTCCTCGGCCTCGTACTCCAGGACGCGCACGACGATGCCGTGGTGCAGCAACCCCTTGACGACGAGTTCGGCACTGCGGATCGCCGCCGGCCGCCCGGTGTGGGTGAGCAGGAAGACAGTTCGAGATCGATCCTGGGTCACCGCGGCCCCTCCGCAACTGCTCGGTCGACGTCGGCCGGGTCCAGCGCGGGCGCCCCGGCACGCAGCCACAGAAAGTACTCGACATTCCCCGAGGGACCGGGCAGCGGACTGGCCGTCACACCCTTCACCCCGAGCCCCAGCTCCCCCGCCCGCCGGGCCACCCCGCGCACCGCCTCGGCGCGCAGCTCCGGACTCCTCACCACTCCCCCACTGCCCAGCCGCTCCTTCCCCACCTCGAACTGCGGCTTGACCATCATCACCAGATCGGCGTCCGGCTTCACGCACCGCACCAGGGCGGGCAGTACCAGGCCGAGCGGGATGAAGGACAGATCCCCCACGACAAGATCCACAGGCTCCCCATCGATCGCTTCGAGCGTCAACTCGCGTACGTTCGTACGGTCCTTGACGGTGACGCGTTCATCGCTCCGCAGAGTCCACGCGAGTTGTCCGTATCCGACGTCCACGGCGACGACGTGCGCGGCCCCCGACCGCAGCAGTACGTCGGTGAAACCGCCGGTGGAGGCCCCCGCGTCCAGCGCTCTCCGGCCCTCGACGGCCAGCCCCAGCGGGACGAAGGCCTCAAGGGCGCCCGCGAGCTTGTGGCCGCCTCTGGAGACGTACTCGGGGTCGCCGTCGTCGGTCGCGACCACGATCGCGGCGGCGGTCTCCACCTGGGTGGCGGACTTGGTGGCGACGGTCTTGCCGACGGTGACCCGCCCGGCGGCGATCAGTTGGCTCGCGTGCTCACGCGACCGCGCGAGCTTCCGCCGGACCAGTTCGGCGTCCAGACGGCGGCGTGCGACTCCTGCCACGGTGGGTTCAGCTCCTGCTTTCGTACGGTCGCGGGGGCACCGGAGGTCCCGGGCGGGCGTCGAGCGCGGTGAGCGCGTCGCGCAGCCCCCGGTGTACATCCTCGTACACCTCCAGGTGGCCGTCGGTGGCGAGGTGGTCGGCGTCGGCCAGCCGGTCGAGGGCGGCGTCGACGTCGGGGTGGCCGGTGGCCGTGCGGGGCACGTTCAGCGGGGCCGGGGCAGCGGGGTCGTCCTCGGGTTCGACGACCGTGGGCTCCGGCCGCGCACCGGGCTCGCCGGCCGGGCCGGCCCCCCTCTCCGGAACCACGGTTTCCGCCCCAGCCCCGGCCTCGGGCAAAGAGTCGCTCATGCCCAGACGCTACCGCGAAGCTCTGGGGTACCGTCGATCGCGATGGCAACGATCGAGGAGTGCCGCGCCGCGCTCGAAAAGCTCTCGGACACCATGGCAGGCGCCGACGGACACATGGGGGAGGCGACGGCCCTCGACCGCTCGGTGAGCTGCCATGTCAAAGATCTCGACATCACCTTCGTGGGCCGTATGCGCGAGGGCCGGATCGAGGTGCACGACACCCTTGCGGGGCCGCCGACCGAGAAGGCCCAGATCCGGCTCGCCATGACGGGCGACGACCTGGTGGCCCTCGTCGACGGCGAACTGAACTTCGCCAAGGCCTGGGGTTCGGGCCGGGTGAAGCTGGAGGCGGGCTTCCGTGACCTGCTCAAGCTCAGGAAGCTCCTGTAGCCGCCACCTTTCAGAAAGCTCCGGGAGCCGCCACCTTCTCGGTCCGGGCGCGAGCGGCAGTCTCCTCGGCCTCGGCTCGTCCCTTGCGGGCCGCCGGCACGATCAGCGGGGTCCCCGTCTCCGGGTCGTCGATGACCTGGCAGCGCAGTCCGAAGACCTCCTCGACCAGGTCGGCCGTGACGATCTCGGAGGGGGCGCCCTCGGCGATCACCGAACCGCCGCGCAGGGCGATGAGGTGGGTGGCGTACCGGGCGGCGTGGTTGAGGTCGTGCAGCACCGCGACCAGGGTGCGGCCCCGCTCCTCGTGGAGTTCGGCACACAGGTCCAGTACGTCGATCTGGTGCTGGATGTCCAAGAAGGTGGTCGGCTCGTCGAGCAGCAGCAGCGGGGTCTGCTGGGCGAGCGCCATGGCGATCCACACCCGCTGGCGCTGGCCGCCGGACAGCTCGTCGACGTAACGGTCGGCCAGCTCGGCGACCCCGGTCGACTCCATCGACTCCCGGACGATCCGCTCATCCTCGCTCGACCACTGCCGCAGCAGGCCCTGGTGCGGGTAACGGCCGCGGCCCACCAGGTCGCCGACGGTGATCCCGTCGGGCGCGATGGACGACTGCGGCAGCAGCCCCAGCGTCCGGGCCACCTTCTTCGCGGGCATCGACTGGATCACGTTCCCGTCGAGCAGCACCCGCCCCTGGGACGGCTTCAGCATCCGTGAGAGGGCGCGCAGCAGGGTGGACTTGCCGCAGGCGTTGGGTCCGACGATCACGGTGAAGGAGTTGTCGGGGATCTCCACCGACAGCCGCTCCGCGATGACCCGCTGGTCGTAGGCGAGGGTGATGTTCTCGGCGGACAGGCGGTTCACAGTGCTCCTCTTGTCGTTCACGTGCGCCGAGGCGTTGTCGTTCTCGTGTGCCGACGCGTCGCCGTTCGAGTGCGCCGAGGCGTTGTCCTTCTCGTGCGCCGAGGCGTTGTCGTTCTCGTGTGCCGACGCGCTCATATCCGTCCGGCTTTCCGCTCGGTGACCAGCAGCCCCAGCAGGTAGACGCCGCCGAGTACGCCGGTGACGACACCGACGGGCAGTTGGTCGGACCCGAAGGCCCGCTGCGAGGCCCAGTCGGCGACGATGAGCAGGGTCGCGCCCATGCACATCGCAGGCACCAGGTTCGGGCCGGGCGAGCGGGTCAGCCGGCGGGCGAGCTGCGGCGCGGTGAGGGCGACGAAGCTGACCGGACCGGCGGCCGCGGTGGCCCCGGCGGTGAGCAGTACGGCCGACACCATCAGCAGCAGCCGTACGCGTTCGACGCTCACCCCGAGGGCGTACGACACGTCGTCGCCCATCTCCATCATCCGCAGCCCGCGCGCGTTGCCGAGCACCAGCGGGACCAGGACCGCGCACATGATCAGCAACGGCCGGACCTGGTCCCAGTCACGGCCGTTGAGGGAGCCGGTCATCCACACGACCGCGCGCGCCGCGTCGACGAGGTCGGCCCTGGTGATCAGATAGCCGTTGACCGCCGTGACGATCGCGGAGACACCGATGCCGACGAGCACGAGCCGGTAGCCGTGCACGCCCCGCTTCCACGCCAGCACGTAGATCGCGAAGCCGGTGACCAGTCCGCCGACCAGCGCGCCCAGGGCCACCTGGCCGGCGCTCCCGGAGAACAGCACGATCATGACCAGCGCTCCGGCGGTGGCACCCTGCGAGAGGCCAAGCACATCCGGACTGCCCAGCGGATTGCGGGAGATGGACTGGAACAGGGCTCCACCCAAGCCCAGCGATGCCCCCACCAGGAGTCCGACCAGGACTCTCGGCAGCCGCAACTCGTTGACGATGAACTCCTGGCCCGCCTCGCCGTTGCCGAGCAGCGTCTTGAGGACGTCGCCGGCCGGGATCGGGAAGTCGCCGGTCCCGATCAGTACGACACTCGCGGTGAGCGCAGCCAGCAGCAGCAGGACGACGACGGTGAACGCCCGTACGTCCAGGCGGACCGACAGCCCCCCGGGGGTGCGCACGGCCCGGCCGCGTCCGGCGGGCTTGCTCATGACCTGCGTCCTCACAGCTGCGCCGTCCTCCGCCGTCGTACGAGAAAGATGAAGACCGGCCCGCCGAGGATCGCGGTGACGATGCCGACCTGAAGCTCCGCGGGCCGCACGACCATCCGGCCGATGACATCGGCGCCGAGCAGCAGCACGGGGGACAGGACGGTCGCGTACGGCAGGATCCAGCGCAGGTCGGGCCCGGTGAAGGACCGAACCACGTGCGGGACCATCAGCCCGACGAAGACGATCGGCCCGCAGGCGGCGGTCGCGGCACCGCACAGTACGGTGGCGGCGGCCATCGACAGCGCCCGGGTGCGGTTGAGGTCGGCGCCGAGCGCGCGGGCGGTGTCGTCGCCCATGGCCACCGCGTTCAGCGGCCGGGCCAGCAGCAGCGCGACAACCGTGCCCGCGAGCAGGAACGGCAGCACCTGCTCGATGGTCCGGTCGTTGGCCGAGGCCAGCGAACCCACCGTCCAGAAACGCATTCTGGAGAGCGCCGCGCCATCCATGATCATCACGGCCTGGAGATAGCCGTAGAGGGCGGCGCTGATCGCCGTGCCCGCGAGTGCGAGCCGCACGGGCGTCGCGCCCCGGCTGCCGCCGAGGAACCACACCAGTGCCCCGACCACGGCCGCCCCTGCGAACGCGAACCACACGTACCCGGTCAGCGAGGTGATGCCGAAGTAGGTGATGGCGGTGACGACCGCGGCGGACGCGCCCGCGTTGATGCCCAGCAGTCCCGGGTCGGCCAGCGGGTTCCGGGTGAGCGCCTGGAGCACGGCACCGGCCAGCCCGAGCGCGGCTCCCGCGAGCACTCCGAGGAGGGTGCGCGAGACCCGCTCGCCGACCACGACGTCGCCGTACGTCCCCGTGTCCTCGAACAGGCCGTGCCAGACCTGTGCCAGGGACAGCTCCTTCGCGCCGATCGCGATACTCGCCAGCGCCACCAGGGCGAGGAGCCCCAGGGACACGAGGAGCCCGACGGCACGTACCGCCCGGCGGTTCGGGGGCGCGGGGGCGGTCTCCGCGCTCGGTTCAGGAGGACTGTCGACCAACACCCAGTTAGGTTAGCCTACCCTCTCCTTTTGCCTCGATCGCGCCCATGACCCCGCCCGCTCGGACGGGAGGAGGGCCGCTCACCCAGGGCTGCTAGGACCGCTCACACAGGGCCGCGCACCGCAGGACCGCGCACGCAGGACCGCGCACGCAGGACCGCGCACGCAGGGCTCCCGTGACTCTCACCGCCCCCGGACGCCCTCACAACCCCAGCCGCGCCAACGCCTTCCCCGCGTCCAGCGCGCACGAACCCGCGCCGGCCGCCGTCCAGGCCACCGCGCACAGCGCCCGCAGCCCGTCCATGGGCTCGCCCTCCCCGTCCAGTTCCAGCCGGTCGTCGCCGGCGGTCGCCGTCCAGCCACCGCAGCGGAAGCCCGCGCCGGCCGCGACGACCTCCGGCTGCCCGGTCAGCAGCCCGCGCAGGTCGGCGTCGACATACGTCGGCCGGTGCCGGGGCGGCGCGGCCAGCAGCTCGGCGCCGTCGGTCACGCCGGTCAGCACGAGCAGCGAGTCGACCTCCCCGTTGAACGCCCCCTCGATGTCCGTGTCCAGCCGGTCCCCGACCACCAACGGCCGCTCGGCGCCGGTCCGCAGGATCGTCTCCCGGTGCATCGGCGGCAACGGCTTGCCCGCCACCTGCGGCTCGGCCCCGGTCGCGATCCGGACGACCTGCACCGCCGCCCCGTTGCCGGGCGCGATCCCCCGCGCGCTCGGAATGGTCAGATCGGTGTTGGACGCGAACCACGGCACCCCGCGCGCGATGGCGTAGGCGGCCTCCGCGAACCGCCCCCACGGCAGGTCGGGCCCGCCGTAGCCCTGTACCACCGCCACCGGATCGTCGTCCGCCGACTCGACCGGCTCCAGCCCCCGCTCACGCAGCGCCACCCGCAGCCCCTCACCGCCGATCACCAGCACCCGAGCGCCGCCGGGTAGCTGCTCACTCATCAACCGGGCCACGGCCTGCGCCGAGGTGATGACCTCACCGACCTCGGTCGGTATGCCCAGTGCCGTGAGGTGCTCGGCCACCGAGTCGGGCGTCCGCAGCGCGTTGTTCGTGACGTACGCGAGACGCATGCCACCCGCGCGTGCCGTACCGAGGGACTCCACGGCGTACGCGATGGCATTGCCGCCCGCGTACACCACCCCGTCGAGATCGAGCAGCGCCGTGTCGTACGCCTCGCTCAGGGCCTGCCCACTGCCGTCGGGCCGTGTCCTGAATGCCTGGCTCATTGCACACCGCTCCTCGTTCGGTCGGTCACATTCGGTCGATCGCTTTCTCCGATCATCCCGCATGGCACTGACACACTTACGATGCCCCAATGAACTACGCAGGTCCCGCGGAGGAGATCCCGGCGCGCAGCGGCCTCGAACTGGCCCCGTTCCGGGGCCTTCGCTACGACCCCGACCGGGTCGGCAGCCTGGCCGCCGTGACATCACCGCCCTACGACGTGGTCGTACGGCCGGACGGTCTGCTCCATCTCGAGTCCGCCGACCCGTACAACATCGTCCGTCTGATACTCCCCCAGGCCAGAACTCCCGCCACCCGCGACGCCCAGGCGGCCGACACCCTGCGCCGCTGGCTCGCCGACGGCGTCCTGGCCCCGGACACCGAGCCCGGTCTCTACGTCTATGAGCAGGCGGACGACACCATCCTCCAGCGTGGTCTCATGGGCGCCCTGCGCCTCTCCGAGCCCTCCGCCGGCGTGGTCCTCCCCCACGAGGACGTCATCCCCCATGTCGTCGCGGACCGCGCGGCCCTGATGCGCGCCACCTGCACCAACCTGGAGCCCCTGCTCCTGACCTATCGGGGCAACGGCGCCACGGGCGGCTCGACGGCCGTGGTCGAGCGCACCACGCACCGCACGCCCCTGCTGGCGACGACCACGGACGACGGCTTCAGCCACCGCCTCTGGTCGGTCACCGACCCCGCCGACCTCGCCGAGATCCAGTCGGATCTCGCCCACCAACAGGCTCTGATAGCCGACGGCCACCACCGCTGGGCGACCTACCTCCGGCTCCGCGAGGAGCACCCCTCCCCGAGCCCCTGGGACTACGGCCTGGTCCTCCTGGTGGACACCGCCCGCTACCCCCTCCGCGTCCGAGCCATCCACCGACTTCTCCACCGGCTCCCGGTCTCCGCCGCACTGACCGCCCTGGACGGTCTGTTCCGCGTACGCCGTCTGGACGCCCCGCTCCCCGAGGCACTGGAGGCGCTGGCGGACGCGGCAGCCGCCGGCAACGCCTTCCTGCTTGCGGGCGACGGCTCCTTCCACCTGGTCGACCGCCCGGACCCGGACCTCCTCGCCCGTACGATCCCCGCCGACCGCCCGGCCGCCTGGCGGACCCTCGACGCGACGGTTCTGCACGCGACCCTGCTCGACCACGTCTGGCGCGTCCCCGAGGACTCACCGGCGCACGTCGCCTACATCCACGACACGGCAACCACCGTGGAGAAGGCCGAACGCGACGGCGGCACGGCCGTTCTCCTGCACCCGGTTCGCGAGGAGACCGTGCGCGACCTCGCCCGCCAGGGCGTCACCATGCCCCGCAAGTCGACGTCGTTCGGCCCGAAACCGGCCTCGGGACTGGTGCTGCGGGCGCTGGAACTCTGAGCAACGGTGAAGGGTGGGACCCCGAGCCCGGAGCCCCACCCTTCACGTCACCACCAGCGGACATCAGTCCCAGTCAGTCCCAGTCAGTCCGTGTCGTCGCCCTCGGCGCCCTCGGCGTCCTTGGCGTCCTCAGCGATCTCGGCTTCCGGCGCGTCAGCGCTCCGCGACGCCTCGTCGTCCTCGGGACCGTCCTGGTTCTCGCTCACGTCCTCGACAAGGGCGTCGACGAACTCGACGCCGTCCATCTCCGCAAGCCGGTCCGAGGCGTCCGTGCTGCCGTCCTTGTCGGCCTCCACGGCCTTGGCGAACCACTCCCGCGCCTCGTTCTCCCGCCCGGCCGCGAGCAGAGCGTCGGCGTACGCGTACCGCAGGCGCGCGGTCCACGGCTGGACGGAGTTGGAGGCCAGCTCCGGGCTCTGCAGCGTCACGATGGCCGCGTCGAGCTGGTCCATGTCACGCCGAGCGCCGGCCGCGACGAGCCGCATCTCGACCTGACCGGCCTTGTCCAGCTTGTGCACCTCGGGCGCCCCGGCCATGTCCAGCGCCTTCTCGGGCCGTCCGAGACCCCGCTCGCAGTCGGCCATCACAGGCCACAGGTCGACGCTGCCGGTCATCCGCCGAGCCGCCCGGAACTCCGCGAGCGCCTCGCTGTACTTCTGGTTCGCGTACGCGGCGAAGCCGGCCGCCTCGCGTACGGCGGCGACGCGCGACGCCAGGCGCAGGGCCACCCGGGAGTAGCCGTACGCGCCCTCGGGGTCCTCGTCGATGAGCCGCGCGACCATCACCAGGTTTTTCGCGACATCGTCGGCGAGCGTCTTGGGCAGGCTCTGCAGCTCCTGCCGTACGTCCTTGTCGATCTCCTCGCCGGTGACGTCCTCCGGGATCGGCAGCCGCTTGATCGGCTCACGGTCCCGGTCCCGCTCATCGCGGAAACGCCCACCGCCACGCCGGTCGTCGCCGCCCCGACGGTCGTCCCGGCCGTGGAAACCTCCCGGCCGACCACCACGGTCATCCCGACGGGGTCCACGGCCCCGGTCGTCCCGCCCCCGGAACCCGCCGCGCTCGCCGCCCCGGCTGTCGTCGCGCCGGAGGCCACCGCGCTCGCCGCTACGGTCGCCTTCGCGCCGGAAGCCACCACGCTCGCCACCACGGTTGTCGTCTCGGCGGAAGCCACCACGGTCGTCGTCCCGACGGAAGGCCGGACGGTCGCCCTCGCGACGGTCACCCCGGTCGTCACGGCGGTCGTCACGACGGTCGTCACGACGGTCATCGCGCCTGAAGGGAGGCCGGTCACCGTCCCTGCGCTCGTCGCGACGGAAGTCATCACGCCGGTCGTCGCGCCGGTACGGGGGGCGGCCACCACGGTCATCGCCACGGCGGTCGTCGCGACCGCGATCGTCCCGCCCGCGGAAACCGCCACGCTCGCCACCACGGTCGTCTTCGCGTCGGAATCCGCCACGCTCGCCACCACGGTTGTCGTCTCGGCGGAAACCACCACGGTCGGCGTCCCGACGGAACGCCGGACGGTCACCCTCACGACGGTCACCCCGGTCGTCACGCCGGAAGCCCCGATCACGATCCCTGTCCCGGTCGTCGCGACGGAAACCGCCGCGCTCCCCACCCCGGTCACCGCTGTCGCGCCGGTCGTCCCTACGGAACGCCGGACGGTCATCGCGACGGCCGAAACCACCACGATCGCCCTCCCGCCGGTCGTCTCGCCGCTCGTCACGCCGGCCATCGCCGCGATCGTCTCGACGGAAGGCAGGCCGGTCGCCGTCCCTCCGGAAACCGCGATCGCGGTCCCGGTCGTCACGACGAGGCGCCCCGGGACGGTCGTCACGGCGAAACGCGGGACGAGGCCCTCGGTCACCGTCACGCCGGTCGTCACGTCCCCGGAACCCACCACCGCGCTGCTCGCCACGGTTGTCGTCACGGCGGAACCCACCCCGGTCATCGCGGCGTTCGTCGCGGCGGAACCCTCCGCGGTCGTCACCTCGACGGTCGTCACCACGTCGGTCGTCACCACGTCGGTCGTCACCACGTCGGTCGTCCCGACGCCCGTAGCCACCACGGTCGTTGTCGCGACGCGGTCCACCGCGGTAGCTGGCACGGTCACCACTGTCCCGTCGCCGCTGGTCGCGCTCCGGTCGGTCGTCGGGAGAGTTGGTGGACATGGTGACTCCTGTCTTCGGCACTGCAAGCATTCTAAAAAACAAAAGGACCCCTGGTCCCAGCTGAACGCTGGGACCAGGGGTCCTTCCAAAGATTGTTCGGCGGCGTCCTACTCTCCCACAGGGTCCCCCCTGCAGTACCATCGGCGCTGTAAGGCTTAGCTTCCGGGTTCGGAATGTAACCGGGCGT
>NZ_JBIBEN010000006.1:0-488427 GCF_042955065.1 Streptomyces sp. NPDC012510 | reverse complement strand
ACGCCCACCGCTCCGGCACCATCAAGGGCCTGACCGCCGAGGTCGGCGCCTCCATCACCTCCGGCGCGTCAATCTGCGAGATCAAGGACTGACCCGCACGGCACGATTCCACCGCGCACCCGCGCCCCGAAAGGGGCGCGGGTAACCGCGCGACAAGCCACGATCGACCGGCACACGCGCGACGTCCGCAATCACCCGAGCTCTTAGAACTCCTAACGAAAAGCCTTTTCGGTGGTTTGTGGTTCCTCGCCTCTCGGTCCGGCGGCATAGGCCAGCGGGGGTGCGATGGCTTGGGCATCGGCTCCCTCGCCGATCCATAGCCCGATGAAGAGTGCCGCGGTCGCTTCCAGGAGTCCGGCTCGTTCGAGAGAGCCGCCAGCCACGGGTTCACAGCCGACATGCTGCACCAACTGGTGTACGAGGGCGAGAGCCGTTTCGTCGTCTCCGCAGACCGGAACGGCCAGTCGGCGCCCGTCGAAGATGGGCGGCGACATACGCCACACGTCCTCGTGGCAGAGATTGAACGCCTTGACCACATGGGTTCCTGGTGCCGACGCGGCCAGTTGCTGTGCGGCCGAGAGGCCGCTCTGTGTCAGCAGCCGGAAGCCCGGGCCGACCGGATTGCAACAGTCGATCAGCACCTTGCCGTCCATGGCCGCTCGTAGTTCCCGCACCACACTCGTACCTGCGCCGAAGGGCAGCGCGACCAGCACCACCTGACCGAACTCGGCCGCCGCATGCAGGCTGACAGGCTTCGCGCTGCCCCCGAGTCGCGTCGCGAGTCGCTCCGCCTTGTGCATGTCCCGTCCTCCGACGGCCACGTCGTGCCCGGCCCGGACCCAGTGGGTGGCGAGCGCGTCCGCCATGTTGCCCGTCCCCAAGACGCCAATTCTCATCACGCATTTCCTCCCACGACCTGCTTGGACCATTCGCAACGACGCTAGAGGGCCTGTCGGGCACCATTTGGTACGTGACGACCGACGCTTTCCTCGCCGACTGCCGTGCTCGCCTGGCCTTCGACCTCCTGTCCAACACCTGGAACGCCGTGGTGCTCTGGGCCTTGCGCGACGGTCCCAGACGTCCGGTCGAACTACGCGAGCAGATCGGGGGGATCAGCTCCAAGGTCCTCACCGAGACTCTGCGGCGCTTGCAGTCCAACGGACTGGTGGAGCGGCGGGCACACCCCGGAGCGCCACCGCGCGTTGACTACCAACTCACCGCCCTGGGCCGGACTTTGTTGGCGCCCATCGACGCAGTAGGAGCGTGGGCCTTCGAGCATGGCGATGAGGTCATGGCAGCCCAGGAAGCCGAATGCACCGCCGCCCAGTGCCCCTCAGAGTGAGCGCAGCCGTCGCCAGCAGATGAGTGCGCAGCCGAGAGTGAGGAAGGCTTCGTGGATGTCGTCGCGGATCTCCCAGCGAATCCGCAGGCGGCGGAACCAGTGCAGGTGGGCGAATGCGCGTTCCACGACCCATCGTTGGGTGCCCAGGCCGGAGCCGTGCTCGGTGCCGCGGCGGGCGATCAGCGGCTTCACGCCGAGGTCCCAGACGAGGCGGCGGTACTTGTCGTGGTCGTAGCCGCGGTCGCCCAGCACCACGGCCGGGCGGCGCCGGGGCCGACCCCGCTTGCCGCGCACGGGCGGCACGGCCTGGAGGAGCGGGATCAGCTGGGTGACGTCGTTGCGGTTGCCGCCGGTCAGGGTGGCGGCGAGGGGGATGCCGGTGGCGTCGGTGATCAGGTGGTGTTTGCTGCCAGTTCTGCCCCGGTCGACGGGACTTCGTCCGGTCTTGGGTCCCCTTTTAACGCCCGGATGTGGGAGCCGTCGACGGCCGCCCGGGAGAAGTCCAGGGCGTTCGCGCCGCGCAACTTGGCGAGGAGGACCTCGTGCAGCCGGCGCCACACCCCGACCTCGGTCCATTCGGCCAGGCGGCGCCAGCAGGTCATGCCCGAGCCGAAGCCGAGTTCCTGCGGCAGGTGTTCCCAGGAGATTCCGGTGTGCAGCACGAACAGGATGCCCTGGAACACCAGCCGGTCCGGATGCCGCTTGCGTCCCGGATGCCGGGTCCGGCGCTCCACCTTGGGCAGCAGGTGCTCGATCACCGCCCACAGCTCGTCGTCGACTTCCCACGGCTTCGGCCGCGCCACCCCGCACCCCCAGATCACCAGTCCTGGACTGATCCAATCACCTCGAAGATCATTTCGTTAGGAGTTCTTAGGCTGGACCCCCCGGCGAGAGAGCAGGTGAGCGTCACAGTGAGCCCCACCCCGCACCAGGTCCCCGCAGGGAACTTCGCAGGGGCCCGTCCCATGCGAGCCGACGCCCGCCGCAACCGCGACCGCCTCCTCGCGGAGGCCCGCCTCGCTTTCGCGGCCCACGGAACGACCGCCTCGCTCGAAGACATCGCCCGCCGAGCGGACGTGGGCATCGGCACCCTCTACCGCCACTTCCCCCATCGTCAGGCGTTGTTGAGCGCGGTCTTCGAGGAAGCCGTGGGGGACCTGCTGGCCCGAGCGCGAGAGCAACTCGACGCGGCCCACCCCTGTTCGGCACTCGTCACCTGGCTGCGCGACATCATCACTCGCGCGGGCGAATACCGCGGCCTCGCACAGGCCTTGATGACGGTCTCGTACGCCGACGCCCGCGCCGAGGCCGAGAACACCTCGGACCTGGCCCGGTGCTGCGCCCCCATCCGTGAGGCGGGCACCGCCCTCCTCGAGCGGGCGCAGCAGGCTCAGGCCGTACGCGACGACGTGTCCATCGGCGACCTGCTCCAGCTCACCCACGCGATCGCGTTGGCCGCCGGGGAGACCCCGAACGATCCGGACCTGGCCGACCGCCTGCTGACACTGACCTTGCGCGGCCTTAAGCCGTAACCGGCAAGCCGCCGCGGTTGAAGCCGTAGTCCGGCAAGCCGCCGCGGCTCACCGGCGCCTCGGCGACACCACCCAGCCACTCCGCCACCGGCGGTCCAGCGGCCCGGCGGCGCAGCACCCGACGCAGTCGTCGGCGGGTCGGCGGCCCGGCGGCGCAGCCCACAGCGACGCGGCAACCCGCCCGGTCAGCGGTGTGACGACGCGCCCCACGGACGGCGTGCGACGGCACCCCACCGACGGCGTGCGACGGCGCCCTACCGACGGCGCAGATCCGCGACCCGAGCCGCCCGCTCCCTCTCCCGCTCCCCCGCCGAAGGCTGCTCCCCCAGGGCGGTCGCGCTGCGCAGTTGCGGAGCGGAACCGTGCACCTGAGTGCGGCGGGGTCCCGGAAGCGGCACGTCACGGCGCGACTGGCGTGCCGGGGCGGGCTCGCTTCCCGTACCACCACCGCCCGACGCCCCGGCCACGGAGATCTGCACACCCTGATCGGCCAGGGCCTGCAGCTCGGGGACGGCTCGGTCGTCGTGGCCGGGCGGGTCGTCGGTGACCAGCCGGGTGATCACATCGGTCGGCACCGTCTGGAACATCGTGTCGGTGCCGAGCTTGGTGTGATCGGCCAGGACGACGACCTCGGCGGCGGCCTGGACCAGCGCGCGGTCGACGGACGCCGACAGCATGTTGGACGTGGACAGGCCGCGCTCGGCGGTCAGCCCGCTCCCGGAGAGGAAGGCCTTGGAGACGCGCAGCCCCTGGAGGGACTGCTCGGCGCCGGAGCCGACCAGGGCGTAGTTGGAACCGCGCAGGGTGCCGCCGGTCATCACGACCTCCACCCGGTTGGCGTGGGCCAGCGCCTGAGCCACCAACAGGGAGTTGGTGACGACGGTCAGCCCGGAGACCCGCGCGAGCCGGCGTGCCAGCTCCTGCGTGGTGGTCCCCGCCCCGACCACGATGGCCTCGCCTTCTTCGACGAGGCTCGCGGCGAGGTCGGCGATGGCCGTCTTCTCGGCGGTCGCGAGATGAGACTTCTGCGGAAAGCCGGACTCCCGCGTGAACCCGCCCGGCAATACCGCACCGCCATGCCGGCGGTCGAGGAGTCCTTCTGCCTCCAGAGCGCGCACGTCCCGCCGTACGGTCACTTCGGAGGTCTGGACGACGCGGGCGAGCTCACGGAGCGACACGGCTCCATTGGCCCGCACCATTTCGAGGATCAATTGACGACGTTCTGCAGCGAACACGAAACTGACAGTAACGCCAGTGACCGTCTGCTTTCAGCAGTTTGCGCCGAATAGCAGAAGTTGTTCGCATGGCAGGGCTTGAAGTGGTATAGGGCCCAACCATGGCACTCCGGAGCCCACCATGCCGTACACATGCACGAAAATGCCCCGTGACCAGCCCCCACCGTGTTCGATCGGGCCGATCCGGGGCGAATCCGGGGCGTATCCGGGGCGAATCCGGAAATCGCTCGGGTGAGCGGTCCCGACAGGACCCGTCAGACTCCGCCGGCGGACTTGCGCGTGTGGAGCTGCCGCGCGACCTCGGCGATCGAGCCCGAAAGAGACGGGTACACGGTGAAGGCCTTCGCGATCTGTTCGACGGTCAGGTTGTTGTCGACGGCGATCGAGATGGGATGGATCAGTTCCGACGCGCGCGGAGAGACCACGACGCCGCCGACCACGATGCCGGTGCCCGGCCGACAGAAGATCTTGACGAAGCCGTCCCTGATGCCCTGCATCTTGGCGCGCGGGTTGCGCAGCAGCGGCAGCTTCACCCCGACGGCGTCGATGACACCGGCGTTCAGGTCGGCCTGGGTGTAGCCGACGGTGGCGATCTCGGGGTCGGTGAAGACGTTGGACGACACGGTCTTCAGGTTCAGTGGGGCCACGGCGTCACCGAGGAAGTGGTACATGGCGATACGGCCCTGCATGGCGGCCACGGAGGCGAGCGCGAAGACACCGGTGACGTCGCCGGCGGCGTACACGCCGGGAGCCGTCGTCCTCGACACCTTGTCGGTCCAGATGTGCCCGGACTCCTTGACCTTGACCCCGGCCTCCTCCAGCCCCATCCCGGCACTGTTGGGGATGGCGCCGACGGCCATCAGACAGTGCGAGCCGCTGATGACCCGCCCGTCGGCGAGCGTCACCTCGACCCGGTCCCCGACGCGCTTGGCGGACTGGGCGCGGGAGCGCGCCATGACGTTCATGCCCCGCCGCCGGAACACGTCCTCGAGGACGGCCGCGGCGTCCGGGTCCTCACCGGGCAGCACACGGTCACGGCTGGATACGAGCGTGACGTGCGATCCCAGCGCCTGATAGGCGCCGGCGAACTCGGCACCGGTCACACCGGATCCCACCACGATCAGCTCGTCGGGCAGCTCGTCCAGGTCGTAGACCTGCGTCCAGTTGAGGATCCGCTCGCCGTCCGGCTGCGCGTCGGGCAGCTCACGCGGATGCCCGCCCGTGGCGATGAGGACGGCATCGGCGATCAGGGTTTCCTCGGACCCGTCCGCGGCCCGCACGACGACCTTCCGCGACCCGTCCAGGTCCTGCTGGCCCTCCAGCCGGCCGCGCCCGCGCATGACCCGCGCGCCGGCGCGCGTCACCGACGCCGTGATGTCGTGCGACTGCGCCAGCGCGAGCCGCTTCACACGCCGGTTGACCTTGCCCAGGTCCACGCCGACGACACGCGCGGGCGTGTCGATGTGCGGGGTGTCGTCGGCGACGATGATCCCCAGCTCCTCGTACGAGGAGTCGAAGGTCGTCATCACCTCGGCCGTCGCGATGAGGGTCTTCGACGGCACGCAGTCGGTCAGCACCGACGCCCCGCCCAGACCGTCGCAGTCCACGACGGTCACCTCCGCACCGAGCTGCGCGGCCACCAGCGCCGCTTCGTATCCGCCGGGTCCGCCACCGATGATCACGATCCGAGTCACGTACTCCATTGTCCTGTACGACGGCCCGGGCCACCGCGTCGGGGTCGGAACGCCATGTGAGGGACGCGGGGCCGTGACATCTGCGGCCCCGCCGCGCGGCGCGACCGGCACGAGTCCCCGCACCCGCCACACCGCGGCCGCCCCCGGCCGTCAGCCACCCGGCCCCGAGCGGAGCGCTCCCGTACTCTCTCCCCCATGTCGCTCTACGCCGCCTACGCCGGCAACATGGACTCGCGCCTGATGTCCCGCCGCGCCCCCCACTCACCGCTGCGCGCGACCGGCTGGCTCGACGACTGGCGGCTGACCTTCGGCGGTGAGCACATGGGCTGGGAGGGCGCGCTGGCCACGGTCGTCGAGGCCCCGCGCTCCCAGGTCTTCGTGGCGCTGTACGACATCGCCCCCATGGACGAGGACGCGATGGACCGCTGGGTCGGCGTGGGCCTGGACATATACCGCCGGATGCGGGTCCGCGTACACACCTTGGAGGGCGAGGAACCGGCCTGGGTGTACGTCCTCAACGGTTACGAGGGCGGTCTGCCGTCGGCGCGCTAC
This sequence comes from Streptomyces sp. NPDC012510, assembly GCF_042955065.1. Lineage (NCBI taxonomy): Bacteria > Bacillati > Actinomycetota > Actinomycetes > Kitasatosporales > Streptomycetaceae > Streptomyces > Streptomyces sp. NPDC012510. Next base: position 482,072 of record NZ_JBIBEN010000006.1, on the reverse strand, counting down.
CTCGGGGAGATCGCCGACGCCGCAGAGTCCGCGGGCGCACCGCACGACTACGTGATGGAACTGCGCAAGCGACCGTGCTGAAAGGGCCCTGGGACATCACCCTGCCGACCCGCGCGGCATCGCTTGGAAACGACAAGACAACGATCCCGATCCCGTGCGCCCCGTCATCTACGCGCGTAGGCCCGAACCGGATACCCTCGTCGCGTGAACGCATCTCTTCTTCCGGACGACATCCAGGCCGACCCGTACGCCGCCGCCGACGCCGCGGCCGCGCGCCTGCGCGAGCTGACGGGTGCCGAGACCCACGACGTCGCCCTCGTGATGGGCTCCGGCTGGGCCCCGGCCGTGGACGCCCTCGGCGCTCCCGAGGCGGAGTTCCAGGTCACCGAGCTGCCCGGGTTCCCGCCGCCGGCGGTCGAGGGCCACGGCGGCAAGATCCGCTCGTACAAGATCGGTGACAAGCGCGCTCTCGTCTTCCTGGGCCGCACCCACTACTACGAGGGCCGCGGCGTCGCCGCCGTCGCGCACGGCGTTCGCACCGCCGTCGCCGCCGGCGTCAAGACGATCGTCCTGACCAACGGCTGCGGTGGTGTCCGCGAGGGCATGCGCCCCGGCCAGCCGGTCCTGATCAGCGACCACCTGAACCTGACGGCCGCGTCGCCGATCGTCGGCGCCAACTTCGTCGACCTGACCGACCTCTACTCCCCGCGTCTGCGCGCCCTCTGCAAGGAGGTCGACCCCTCGCTCGAGGAGGGCGTCTACGCCCAGTTCACCGGGCCGCACTACGAGACCCCGGCGGAGATCCGCATGGCCCGCGTCATCGGCGCGGACCTCGTCGGTATGTCCACGGTCCTCGAAGCGATCGCCGCGCGCGAGGCGGGTGCGGAGGTTCTGGGTATCTCCCTGGTCACCAACCTGGCGGCCGGTATGACGGGCGAGCCCCTCAACCACGAAGAGGTCCTCCAGGCGGGCCGCGACTCGGCGACCCGCATGGGCGCGCTGCTGACACGGGTCCTGAACCGGCTGTAACAGGGGGCTCCGCCGGGGGCGCGTTCTCAGGCTGCGGGGCCGGTGGGGGTTGCTCGCGCAGTTCCCCGCGCCCCTGAAAAGGCAAGGGCTGCGCCCCCTGCCTTTCGGCCCCGGCCCCGTGCCTTCCAGGCCCGCAGGAGCCTGCCCTTCGGACCCGCAGGAGCCTGGTCCTTCAGGCGCGCGGGGGCCTGATCCTTCGGGGGCGCAGGGGCCTGATCCTTCAGACCTGCAGGGCCTGATCCTCCAGGGGCTCAGAAGCCTGATCCTTCAGACCCGCAGGAGCCTGGTCCTTCAGGGGCGCGGGGAACTGCGCGAGAACCCCCACGCACCCGCACCCGCACCCGCACCCGTAGAACCCACGGGAGCGGGGTCGAAGGGGCGGCAGCCCCTGGGGACGGGACGGGTAGGGGCGGCGGGGGCGAGCACAATCGAACCGACGACACAAACAAAGAACGAGAGGTTGACCCCCGTGCACGACGACCTGATCGCCCGCGCCAAGGCGTGGCTGGCCGAGGACCCCGACCCGGAGACCCGGGACGAACTCGGCAGGCTGATCGACGCGGCGGACACGGCGGAACTGACCACCCGCTTCTCCGGCACCCTCCAGTTCGGCACGGCCGGCCTCCGAGGCGAACTCGGCGCCGGCCCCATGCGCATGAACCGCTCGGTCGTCATCCGCGCCGCCGCCGGCCTCGCCGCGTACCTGAACAAGCGGGGGGCCACCGGCGGCCTCGTCGTCATCGGCTACGACGCCCGCCACAAGTCCGCCGACTTCGCCCGCGACACGGCCGCCGTGATGACCGGCGCGGGCCTGCGCGCGGCCGTCCTCCCCCGCCCGCTGCCCACGCCCGTCCTGGCCTTCGCCATAAGGCACCTGGGCGCGGTGGCCGGCGTGGAGGTCACGGCCAGCCACAACCCGCCCCGCGACAACGGCTACAAGGTCTACCTGGGCGACGGCTCCCAGATCGTGCCCCCGGCCGACGCCGGGATCGCGGCCGAGATCGACGCCGTACGGTCCCTCGACGACGTACCCCGCCCCGACGCCGGCTGGGACACCCTCGACGACAGCGTCCTGGACGCCTATCTGGCGCGTACGGACGCGGTCCTCGCCCCCGGCTCCCCCCGCACCGCGCGCACCGTCTACACGGCCATGCACGGCGTCGGCAGGGACACCCTCCTCGCCGCCTTCGCCCGGGCCGGCTTCCCCGAGCCGGTCCTCGTCACCGAGCAGGCCGAGCCGGACCCCGACTTCCCGACCGTCGCCTTCCCCAACCCGGAAGAGCCCGGCGCGATGGACCTGGCCTTCGCGAAGGCCCGCGAGACCGACCCCGACCTGATCGTCGCCAACGACCCGGACGCCGACCGCTGTGCCGTGGCGGTCAGGGAGGGCGCCGACTGGCGGATGCTGCGCGGCGACGAGGTCGGCGTGCTGCTCGCCACCCACCTGGTCCGGCGCGGCGTCCAGGGCACCTTCGCCGAGTCGATCGTCTCCTCCTCCCTCCTCGGCCGTATCGCCGTGAAGGCGGGCCTCCCCTACGAGGAGACCCTCACCGGCTTCAAGTGGATCGCCCGTGTGGAGGGTCTGCGCTACGGCTACGAGGAGGCCCTCGGCTACTGCGTCGACCCCGAGGGCGTACGCGACAAGGACGGCATCACGGCGGCCCTCCTCGTCACCGAGCTGGCCTCGCGGCTGAAGGAGGAGGGCCGCACCCTCCTCGACCTCCTGGACGACATCGCCGTGGAGCACGGCCTGCACGCCACCGACCAGCTCTCGGTCCGTGTCGAGGACCTGTCGGTCATCGCCCGCGCCATGGAGCGGCTCCGCGAGCAGCCGCCGACCGCCCTCGCGGGCCTGACCATCACCAAGGCCGAGGACCTCACCCGGGGCACGGACAAGCTCCCGCCCACGGACGGCCTCCGCTACACCCTCGACGGCGCCCGTGTGATCGTCCGCCCCAGCGGCACCGAGCCCAAGCTCAAGTGCTACCTGGAGGTGGTCGTCCCGGTGGCCGAACACGCCGGCCTCCCCGCCGCCCGTGTCAAGGCGGCGGACCTGCTGGCGAAGATCAAGCAGGACCTCTCGGCGGCAGCGGGCATCTGACCCGCCCTCGCGGAGCACCCACGACGAAGCCCTCGGCCACATCGCGCCGGGGGCTTCCCCACGTCCCTGCCCCTGCCCTTCGGCCCTCTACGGCACGAACAGCAACGCCGCCACCCACACCACACCCAGCACCACACTCAGCGGCCACAACGCCATGCCCCGCCCCCGCTCGGGGCTCGTCCCGGTGGGGCGCAGCGCGGGGTCCCGCCACATGGCCGTGATCTCGGCGGCGACCTTCTCGTACGGGTGGATCAGCCCGAAGCGCCGCTCCAGCCGGGCCCAGCGGGGCGCGTGCGCCGTCCACGCGCCCCCGAAACGCGACCGTCGGCTGTCCACCGTCAGTTCGCCGCCCTCGCACTTCACGGTCATCAGGTGGTCCCACTCGACATGCCGCGTTCCCAGGGCCCCGTTGAACCAGAGCCCGTCCCGGTCGGCGGTGATCCGCCACGCGGCCATGCCCGGCAGCAGCGCCGCCCCGATGAGCCCGACCACGGCGCCCGGGACGTACCGCCACCCGCCGCCCTCGCTCAGCACCAGCACGGCGGCACACAGCACGGCCAGCAGACACACGGTCCGGTCGAGCCACCCGGCCCGCCACCGCCGTACCGCCCCCGAGCCCAGCCGCTCGGCGGTCAGGAGCGCTGCGGCCTCCCGCCGGTCGGCGAGGGCGGCGTTCCGGCGGGCCCGCGCCTTCTGGGCGGCGATCCGGTTCCGCACGGCCCTGTCGGACAAGGGCCGCACCGGCCCTATGGAGGCCTCCACGACGATCTCGGCGCTCCCGGCCCCCTGCTGCGCCTGCTGATCCGGCAGATCCAGCAGATCCGGCTCCTCGTCCTCGTCCTCGGGCGCGCTGACGATCACGACCTCGCCGCCGTCGTAAGGCGTCCCGTACAGAACGGCCTCGCGCAATACGCCGGGCTGCTCGTCGTCCCCCGCGCCGTTCTCGATCGCGTCGAACAGGACATCGGTCTCCTCGTCGCCGGGTTCGCGGTCGTCCTGGTCGTCCCCGTCCTCGTCCTCGTCGTCCCCGTCCTCGTCCTCGTACCACTCCTCGGCGGAGACGGTGAACACCGGCCGCAGCGCGTCCAGGTCGTCGGCGGCGAAGATCTCGACGTCACCGTCGGTGCCGTCCCGCATGAGCACACGGAGCACGGGGACGGGCCCCCGGCGCAGCTCGGCGGCCCGCCGCCGGCCGAACCACCCGGAGAGCAGCGCGGTGAATCCGCACCCGACCACGAACCAGCCGATCAGCATGCCTTCGCGCCGGTCCCCGGCGGCGGGCCAGCCGGACGCGAAGTGGACGAACAGGCCCCCTACGGCCGCCAGCACCAGGCCCAGTGCGATGAGGAACCGCCCGCGCCGCAGCGGCCCCACTCCGTCCGGGAGGGCGGCCGTCACGCCCTGCGAGGCCGCCAGGGCCCACCGCTTCTGCGTACGGCCGCCGCTGAGCCGGAACTCGGCCATCGCCCAGGTGGTGTTCACGGCGAGGAGGCCGATGACGAGCGCTGGGTCGTGACCGTCGCCGTACCAGGCCATGACAAGGGTCAGCAGGGGCGAGGAGACCCGGACGATCTCGGGCCGCACCAGGACCCACACCGCCTGCAGCGGCACCATCGCGGCGAGGGCGGGCCGCACCTCCGCGAAGTGGACCAGCCAGAAGCCGATCATCAGCCCGACCACGGCCACGGCGAGACGGTGTACGGAGCGGGTCCGCACCGGCACCCACACCGGTGGCCGCGACCGCGTCCACACTCGCGCCTGCTCCTCGCTCCAGGCGGCGCACCCCTCGGGCACTGTGGATTCGGGCAGCCGCCGCAACGGTTGCCCCGGGGACTGGAGATTCGTGCTCATCGCTACCTAGACACTCGGACTGCCACGGTGGTCGTCGTTCGTACGACCGTACGGCCCGGATCCGGGAAAGCCCTCAAACTCGAACCGCCCCCGGGGAGCGGCATCACGCTCAGCCGACGGCGATCAGGACCAGCAGCAGCACGGCGCCCGCCACCGCGGGCCCCATGATCTCCCAGGCCCACCGCACACTCGGCGTCCCTTGTGATGTGGCCGCCTTCGCCCGCGCCTCGCACAGTTCCCGCAGGTCGGCCATGATCTGGTCGGTCTCGGCCCGCACGGGCCGCCCGTCCGGGGACGTACGACCGCCACCATCGCCCTTCGCCGCCCGATGGGCCTCCCGGGCCTGGTGACGAGCCGCCTTCTTCCGGCCCCGCAGAGAGACGGGAATGGCCCAGAGCTGGTACTTCGTGCCGTCCTCGTCGATCACCTCGTTGGTGTAACCGGACCGCAGCGACGCGACACTCGCCCACGGCAGTTCGATCACCCGGAACGGATTGCGCACGCGCAGCCGATCGTCGTTGGCGAACACCGCCGGCCGTACCGAGAAGGCCGCCACCAACGGCACCGCCACCAACAGCGAGGCCAGCGCCAGCCAGGGCGTACGCCCCTGCCCCGACAGCACAGCGTCCCCGCCGAGCCACACGGACAGCCCCAGCAGCAGCACCCCGCCCACCAGCCCGGCGGGCGAGCGGTACGCCCGATCCTTGTACACGGGCTTGGGCTCGCCGGGCTTCGGCGTGGCGGCCGCCGTGGCCCCGGGGGCCTGCCCGGCCTCCGGCGTCCCGGAAGCCTGCCCGTCCTCCGGGGTCCCGGAAGCGCGCCCGGCCTCCGGGGTCTCCGAAGCCGTCACCGCCTCCGCACGCTTCCGGCCCGTCGGCGGATGCTCCGACTGGGGCGACGACTGATCCGAGGTGCTCATACGTCCGATTCTGCCCGACGCCCCGAGCGCCTCGCCGTCGAGGTGGCGCCGGAAGGGGAGCGGGCCATGTCGCGTGCGCCTCCGCCGCGTGGCCGCGACCGGCCGCGCGCGGGTGGGGCGGGTGGGCCGCGACCGGTCGCACCCCACCCGCACCACCCGCACCACCCGCACCACCCGCACCGGGGGCACCACCAGCACCCCGGGTCATGAATTCGAGGGCTGTACACCCGCTACGCGCGTAGATATGCTCGTCTGGTGACCATGTCCACAGCTGCACCCCACGCTCTCGCCGACGTCACCGCGTCCGACAGCACGCTGCGCCGCTTCCTCCACGGGCTGCCCGGCGTCGACCCGGTCGGCCTGGAGGCGCGCGCCGCCTCCCTCGGCACCCGTTCCATCAAGACGACCGCCAAGGCCTACGCCATCGACCTGGCCATCTCCATGGTCGACCTGACGACCCTGGAGGGCGCGGACACCCCGGGCAAGGTCCGGTCCCTCGGCGCCAAGGCGGTCCTCCCCGACCCCACCGACCGCACCACCCCCGCCACGGCCGCGGTCTGCGTCTACCCCGACATGGTGGCCACCGCCAAGGCGGCCGTGGCCGGCTCCTCGGTCAAGGTCGCCTCGGTCGCCACCGCCTTCCCGGCGGGCCGCGCCCCCCTCACCGTGAAGCTGGCGGACGTCCGTGAGGCCGTCGCCGCCGGCGCCGACGAGATCGACATGGTCATCGACCGCGGCGCGTTCCTCTCCGGCGACTACATGAAGGTGCACGAAGAGATCGTCGCCGTGAAGGAGGCCTGCGGAACGGCGGCCCGCCTCAAGGTCATCTTCGAGACCGGTGAACTCTCGACGTACGACAACATCCGCCGCGCCAGTTGGCTCGGCATGCTCGCGGGCGCGGACTTCATCAAGACCTCGACCGGCAAGGTCGCGGTCAACGCGACACCCGCCAACACCCTCCTCATGCTGGAGGCCGTCCGCGACTTCCGCGCCCAAACCGGCGTCCAGGTCGGCGTGAAGCCAGCAGGCGGCATCCGCACCACCAAGGACGCGATCAAGTTCCTGGTCCTGGTCAACGAGACCGCCGGCGAGGACTGGCTGGACAACCACTGGTTCCGCTTCGGCGCGTCCTCGCTCCTGAACGACCTGCTGATGCAGCGTCAGAAGCTGGCCACCGGCCGCTACTCCGGCCCCGACTACGTGACGGTGGACTGATCACCATGGCTTCCGCATTCGACTACGCACCGGCCCCCGAGTCCCGGGCGATCGTCGACATCGCTCCCTCGTACGGCCTTTTCATCGACGGCGAGTTCACCGAGGCCGCCGACGGCAAGGTCTTCAAGACGGTCAGCCCCGCCTCCGAGGAGGTCCTCTCCGAGATCGCCCAGGCGGGCGAGGCGGACGTGGACCGCGCGGTGAAGGCGGCCCGCAGGGCCTTCGAGAAGTGGTCCGCGCTCCCGGGCACCGAGCGCGCGAAGTACCTGTTCCGCATCGCCCGCATCGTCCAGGAGCGCTCCCGCGAGCTGGCCGTCCTCGAAACCCTCGACAACGGCAAGCCCATCAAGGAGACCCGCGACGCCGACCTCCCCCTGGTCGCCGCGCACTTCTTCTACTACGCGGGCTGGGCCGACAAGCTCGACCACGCCGGCTTCGGCGCGAACCCCAGGCCGCTCGGCGTGGCCGGCCAGGTCATCCCCTGGAACTTCCCGCTCCTCATGCTCGCCTGGAAGATCGCCCCGGCCCTCGCGACCGGCAACACGGTCGTCCTGAAGCCGGCGGAGACCACCCCCCTCTCGGCGCTGTTCTTCGCGGACGTATGCCGCCAGGCGGGCCTGCCGAAGGGCGTCGTCAACATCCTCCCCGGATACGGCGACACGGGCGCGGCCCTGGTCGCGCACCCGGACGTGAACAAGGTCGCCTTCACCGGCTCCACGGCCGTCGGCAAGCAGATCGCGAAGACGGTCGCGGGCACCCGCAAGAAGCTGACGCTCGAACTGGGCGGCAAGGGCGCCAACATCGTCTTCGACGACGCCCCGATCGACCAGGCCGTCGAGGGCATCGTGAACGGCATCTTCTTCAACCAGGGCCAGGTGTGCTGCGCGGGCTCCCGGCTCCTGGTCCAGGAGTCGATCCAGGACGAGCTGCTCGACTCCCTCAAGCGCCGCCTGTCCACCCTCCGCCTGGGTGATCCGCTGGACAAGAACACGGACATCGGCGCGATCAACTCCGAGGAGCAGCTCACCCGCATCACCTCGCTCGTCGAGCGCGGCGAGTCGGAGGGCGCCGAGCGCTGGTCCCCGGCCTGCGAACTGCCCACCTCCGGCTACTGGTTCGCCCCGACGCTCTTCACGAACGTCACCCAGGCACACACCATCGCCCGCGACGAGATCTTCGGCCCGGTCCTCTCCGTCCTCACCTTCCGCACCCCGGACGAGGCCGTCGCGAAGGCCAACAACACCCAGTACGGCCTCTCGGCGGGCATCTGGACCGAGAAGGGCTCCCGGATCCTGGCCGTCGCGAACAAGCTCCGCGCGGGCGTCGTCTGGTCCAACACGTTCAACAAGTTCGACCCGACCTCGCCGTTCGGCGGCTACAAGGAGTCTGGCTTCGGTCGCGAGGGCGGCCGCCACGGCCTGGAGGCGTACCTCGATGTCTGACAAGACCGACAAGACCGAGCAGCACCGTCTGAGCGTCTTCAAGACCTACAAGCTGTACGTCGGCGGGAAGTTCCCGCGTTCCGAGAGCGGCCGGGTGTACGAGGTGACCGACGCAAAGGGCAAGTGGCTGGCCAACGCGCCCCTCTCCTCCCGCAAGGACGCCCGTGACGCGGTCGTCGCCGCCCGCAAGGCGTTCGGCGCCTGGTCCGGCGCGACGGCGTACAACCGCGGCCAGGTCCTCTACCGCGTCGCGGAGATGCTGGAGGGCCGCAAGGGACAGTTCGTCCACGAGGTCGCCGACGCCGAGGGCCTGTCGAAGTCGAAGGCCGCCGCCCAGGTGGAGGCGACGATCGACCGCTGGGTCTGGTACGCGGGCTGGACCGACAAGATCGCCCAGGTGGTCGGCGGCGGAAACCCGGTCGCGGGCCCGTACTTCAACCTCTCATCCCCCGAGCCGACGGGCGTGGTCGCGGTCCTGGCCCCCCAGGACTCGTCCTTCCTGGGCCTGGTCTCGGTCCTCGCCCCGGTGATCGCCACGGGCAACACGGCGGTCGTGATCGCGAGCGAGAAGTCCCCCCTCCCGGCCCTCTCCCTCGGCGAGGTCCTCGCCACCTCCGACGTCCCCGGCGGCGTGGTCAACGTCCTCTCCGGCCGTACGGCGGAGATCGCGGCGCCGCTCGCCGCCCACCAGGACGTCAACGCGATCGACCTGGCCGGCGCGGACGAAATCCTGGCCAAGGAGCTGGAGATCGCCGCGGCCGACAATCTGAAGCGGGTCCTGCGTCCACAGCCTGTGGACGACTGGTCGGCGTCCCCCGGCATCGACCGTATGACGGCGTTCCTGGAGACGAAGACGGTGTGGCACCCGACCGGGTCGCTGGGCGCGTCGGGTTCGGCTTACTGAGGAGCGGCCCCTGCGGGGCGCCGGGGAACCGTGCGACCAGCCATGGACGGTGTGTGCACCGTCCCGGCGCACCGCTGTTCCCGGGCGCCCCCGCCCTGCGCCCGTCAGCCCTGCAGACCACCCACCACCTGACCCAGCACCGGAATGCTCCCGATCGACGGCGCCTGCGCCACCGGCCTCGTCAGCGCCTGCGAAGTGAGCGGCTGGAAGTCGGCGAGCTGCGTGCCCACGCCGTTGTCCAGGGGGTCGACGCCCGTGCCCGCGAGGGGGTTGGGCTTGAGACCGGCGACCGGGCCGGTGGCGTAGCCGACGACCCCGGTGAGCGCCTGCAGGCCCGCCTGGGGGTCGATATCGCCGAGCGTGGTGGGGCGGGTGTGCAGCTCCCCGATGGGGGCGGCGTCGTCCGCCGCCGCCGTGCCGGCGCCCGCACCGAGCGCGACCCCCACGGTGGTGAGGGCCAGCAACGCGCGCCGGGCGGTGGAGTTCTGGGATGCCGAGTGTCGAGCCATCAGTGGGGCCGCCTTCTCCTGTGCAGTTCCGTCACTTCGGAAAGTAAGCATGGAGACACGTACGGTAGTTGAGGTGTGATGTGTGCTCCAAGAGCGACCGCCGTCTCGGCGGGGGCCGCGTGATGCCTCACACTGGACTCTCGTGAGTTCGCATCTCCCGCATCCTTCGATACCGACCCGGGTCGTCCTGCTGTCCGGTCCGTCCGGCTCGGGCAAGTCCCTCCTCGCCGCCCGCTCCGGCCTGCCCGTGCTGCGGCTCGACGACTTCTACAAGGAGGGCGACGACCCGACGCTGCCGCTGGTGGAGGGCAGCACGGACATCGACTGGGACCACCCGCTGTCGTGGGACGCGGACACCGCCGTCGCGGCGATCGAGGAGCTGTGCCGCACGGGCCGTACGACCGTCCCGACGTACGACATCTCCCTCAGCGCGCGCACCGGCGCCGAGACCCTGCGCGTCGAGCCGACCACGGTGTTCATCGCGGAGGGCGTCTTCGCCGCCGAGATCGTGTCGCGCTGCCGTGAACTCGGCGTCCTGGCCGACGCGCTGTGCCTGACGCGGGGTCCGGTGACGACCTTCCGCCGCCGTTTCCTGCGCGATCTGAAGGAGGGCCGCAAGTCGGTGCCCTTCCTGCTGCGGCGCGGCTGGCGGCTGATGCGTCTGGAGCGTTCGATCGTGGCCCGTCAGACGGAGTTGGGCGCCCATCCGTGCGACAAGGGTGAGGCGCTGGGGCGGCTGGCCGCGGCGGGCGCGGGTCATGCGGCCGGGGCGACGGCCTGAAGCCACACGCGAAAGCGGGACCGGACGGACCCCCCGGCCCTCCAGTCCCGCTTCCCCCGTGTTCCCGCCGCGACCCCGTGTCCCCCGTGGCCGCGACGGTCGTATCCCCCCGGTTGTCACGGCGGCGCTCCCCACACCACCGTGAACTCCCGTTCCCCCGTACTTCCCCCCGCTTACTCGCTCCCCCCGCCAGACCTTCAGGCGACAAGCTCCCCGAAGGACTCCTCCTCGTCACGGCCGAAGCTGAGGACCTCGTCCTCGCGCAGCCGGCGGAGCGACCGCCAGATGCTCGACTTCACCGTGCCGACACTGATGTCGAGGATCGCCGCGATCTCCGGGTCGGTACGGCCCTCGTAGTACCGCAGGACCAGCATCGTCCGCTGGAGTTCGGGGAGCCGGGCGAGCGCCTGCCACAGGACGGCGCGCAGTTCGGTGCCGCGCATCGCGTCCGTGTCGCCGGCGGTCTCCGGCAGTTCCTCGGTCGGGTACTCGTTCAGCTTGCGGCGGCGCCACGCGCTGATGTGCAGATTGGTCATGGTGCGGCGGAGGTAGCCCCCGACCGCGGCCTTGTCGCTGATCCGGTCCCAGGCCCGGTAGGTCGAGAACAGCGCGCTCTGCAGCAGGTCCTCGGCCTCGAAGCGGTCCCCGGTCAGGTGGTAGGCGGTCGCGTACAGGGAGGCACGACGCTCCTGGACGTAGGCGGTGAACTCCGCCTCCGACACAGACCGGCGTTCCCCCGTGTCCTCCCCGTACGCGGCCCCCGTCGCCCCCGTCCCCCCGTGGACGACCCCTGTGCCGCTTCCCCCCACATGCCCGTCGACGACCGACATGAATGTGGTGTGCTGACGCCCGGTGACGCGAGCGCACCCCCGCCCTCCCCCACGCTCGACTGCGCTCGGGCAGGAGGGACCCCCATCGGCACCGGACTTCTCCGCGTTCCGGACGACGTCGTGGAGACGCGTGACAACTGCGCCAGTGCTCGTGCTGTGCAGCGTGTTCATCTCGCGCCCCCCATCGTGGAGTTCCGGTCTTCGGTGTGCTTGCTTCGGTGTGTTTCCTTGCCTGTGCCGAGAAGATTGCCCGCCCACTTTCATGGCCGTGTCCGCCGACTGTCACAGACCTGTCACAGGGGTCTGACGCACGGGCCGGGCCCAGGCAGAGCACAGGTCGATGACAGAGCAGAGTCGTACGGCTACGCGAACGGCACGTTCCTGTGCGGGTGTCGCGTGGGAGCGCTCCAACGGTCGATTCGGCGCCATGCCATGGGCCAGAATGAGCCCGTGCCTTCCCTGTTGCTGATCGAGGACGACGACGCCATCCGCACGGCCCTGGAGCTCTCACTGACGCGCCAGGGGCACCGTGTCGCCACCGCCGCCACCGGCGAGGATGGCCTCAAGCTGCTGCGCGAACAGCGGCCGGATCTGATCGTTTTGGACGTGATGCTGCCTGGAATCGACGGCTTCGAGGTGTGCCGGCGGATCCGGCGCACCGACCAGCTCCCGATCATCCTGCTGACCGCCCGCAGCGACGACATCGACGTCGTGGTGGGCCTGGAGTCCGGCGCGGACGACTACGTGGTCAAGCCCGTGCAGGGGCGCGTGCTGGACGCCCGGATCCGCGCGGTCCTACGGCGCGGTGAGCGCGAGGCCAACGACGCGGCGACCTTCGGCAGCCTGGTGATCGACCGCGCGGCGATGACCGTGACGAAGAACGGCGAGGACCTCCAGCTCACGCCCACCGAGCTGCGGCTGCTTCTGGAGCTGAGCCGCCGCCCCGGCCAGGCCCTGTCCCGGCAGCAGTTGCTGCGTCTGGTGTGGGAGCACGACTACCTGGGCGACTCCCGCCTGGTGGACGCGTGTGTGCAGCGGCTGCGCGCCAAGGTCGAGGACGTACCGTCGTCGCCGACCCTGATCCGTACGGTGCGCGGCGTGGGCTACCGGCTGGACGTTCCTCAGTGACGAAGGCCCGAGGGGGGATCCGCGGCTGGTCCGCGGCGCGCAGGAAAGTGCAGTCCCGCATCCGTTTCACCAGTCTGCGGCTGCGGCTCGTGGTCGTCTTCGGTCTGGTGGCGCTCACGGCCGCCGTGTCGGCGTCCGGTATCGCCTACTGGCTCAACCGCGAGGCCGTGCAGACGCGTGCGCAGGACGCGGCGCTCAACGACTTCGAGCGGGAGATGCAGAGCCATGTGAGCACCCTGCGCCCGAACCCGACCCAGGACCAACTGCGGATCGCGGCACGGAAGATGGCCGAGGGCGGCGAGCGGTCCAGCGTGCTGCTCGTCGCCGAGGGCGCCGACGGGAAGACGGTGTCCGGGTCCTCGACCGACAACGCGCTGGACGGCTTCTCGCTGGAGGACGTGCCCGCCTCCCTGCAGAAGGCCGTCGACAAGCGGCAGAAGATCACGTCGGGCAACCAGCACGCGTACCACGTGTACTGGCAGCGGGTCATCGACGGCGACACCCCCTATCTGGTGGGCGGAGCGAAGATGATCGGCGGCGGGCCGACCGGCTACATGCGCAAGTCCCTCGCGGAGGAGGCGAAGGACCTCAACTCGCTGGCCTGGTCGCTCGGCATCGCGACGGGTCTGTCGCTCATCGGCTCGGCGCTGCTCGCCCAGGCCGCCGCGACGACCGTGCTGAAGCCGGTGCAGCGCCTCGGGGCCGCCGCACGGCGCCTCGGCGAGGGCAAGCTCGACACCCGGCTGCGGGTGTCGGGCACGGACGAACTGGCCGATCTCTCCCGGACGTTCAACCTCGCGGCGGAGTCCCTGGAGAAGCGGGTCGACGACATGAGTGCCCGCGAGGAGGCATCCCGCCGCTTCGTCGCCGACATGTCCCATGAACTCCGTACGCCGCTGACGGCGATCACCGCTGTCACGGAGGTGCTGGAGGAGGAGCTGGACGCCGACACGGGCAGCCTCGACCCCATGATCGAACCGGCCGTACGGCTGGTCGTCAGCGAGACCCGGCGGCTGAACGACCTGGTCGAGAACCTGATGGAGGTCACCCGCTTCGACGCGGGCACGGCCCGCCTGGTCCTCGACGACGTGGACATCGCCGACCAGATCACCGCCTGTATCGACGCGCGCGCCTGGCTGGACGCGGTGGAACTGGACGCCGAGCGCGGCATCATGGCCAACCTGGACCCGCGCCGCCTGGACGTGATCCTGGCGAACCTGATCGGCAACGCGCTCAAGCACGGCGGTTCCCCGGTGCGGGTGTCCGTCCGTGTGGAGGGAGCGGACCTGCTGATCCAGGTGCGGGACCACGGCCCCGGCATCCCGGAGGACGTCCTGCCGCACGTCTTCGACCGCTTCTACAAGGCGAGTGCCTCCCGCCCCCGCTCCGAGGGCAGCGGCCTCGGCCTGTCCATCGCGCTGGAGAACGCCCATATCCACGGCGGTGGGATCACCGCTGCCAACTCCCCCGAGGGAGGCGCCGTCTTCACCCTCCGCCTGCCCCGCGACGGGGCGGCCCCGCCGGTCACGGAGGAACCGGACGGCGAGCAGGGCGACGGCCCGAAGGGCACCGAGGGGAACGGCCAGTGACGATACGAGGCGCGCGCGAGCGAGCGGACGCGGGAAGACAGGGCATACGGGTGCGAGACCTCCTCGTACGGGACTCACGGGTACGAGGCGTACGGGTCCTGGTGGCGACCGGGGCGCTGGCCGGACTGCTCGCCGGCTGCGGCATCCGGGCCACACAGGTGCCGACCGACTTCGGGCCGGCGCCCTCGATGGTGCCGTGCGAGCTGTCGGTGACGGACCTGGCGACCCAGACGGCCACCCCGGCCGGTATGCCGGTCGAGGTGTTCCTGCTCTGCTCCGGGGCGCTGGTGCGGGTCAACCGCTCGGTGGCGGTGGCCGAGGGAACGGAGGAAGCCGGGCGGCGCGTCGCCGTCGCACAGGGGCTGCTGGACGCCCTGGCCACGGACCTCTCCGACGTCGAGGGCGAGGCCGGCTACACCACCGCCGTACCGGCCGGCCTCGCAGTGACCGGTCCCCGCCCCGGCGACCCCGAGGACGCCCTGCGCCTGTCCACCGCCCCGGACTCCCTGCCGAAGTACGCCCTCGCCCAGATCGTCTGCACCTTCGCCGACTCAGCGGCCGCCGGCGACAACGGCTCGGTGGCACTGGGCAGCACGAGCGCCGAGTCGCTGCGGCGCTACGAGTGCACCCCGGAGGTCCAGTCGGACCCGGGAGCAGGGAACCCGCCGTCGACGGAGGTCAGGGGTTCCTGACTCCGGTCGGCCCCTCTCCTGGGCAACTGCGGAAGAGGCGGCGAACCAAGCCTCAAAAAGACTGCAACCGATCGTGCCGGGGGCCGCGTCTTGGGGGGCGTGCAGCCTCAAGGTACGAACGGCGGTAGCGCCGGGGTCCGTGTCCGTGCGGCGGGGGGTGTCCTCCTCGCCGCACATCTCGCGGTCGTTGCCTGGATCACGCTGCGTCCGCTGGACGTCACCTGGATGAGTCCCGCGAATCTGCGGCCGTTCGCGGGGATCAGAGCGGATCTGGCCCTGGGCTGGCCGGAGGCGGCCCGCCGGATCGGTGAGGGGCTGGCGCTGCTGGCTCCGCTGGGCGTCCTGCTGCCGATGGCACACGGCAGGCTGGCCGTGTCACCGCTCGCCTCGCTGGCCCGGTCGGTCACGGCCGGGGCGCTGCTGTCGCTGGCCATCGAGCTGTTGCAGACCGGGGTGCCCGGTCAGGTCGTCGACATCGACTCGATCCTGCTGAACACGGTCGGCGTGGGCCTCGCCCACCTCGTGGTCGTGCCCGTGGTCAGGTCGGCGCTGCGGCGCCGGGCCGAGACGCGGGTGCGGGCGGCGCGTCTTCGCAGGGAGGAGACGTCTCAGGGTCGGACCCCGACGATTCCCAGGGTCGGAATGGCTCCGTAGAGGGAGGCTTCGTCCGCTTCGTCACCGTAGCGTCGAAGGTGTGGAAATGAGAGCGGCGGTCACTAGGAGGCCCCGCCCCACGGTCGGCCCCGGCCGACGTCCTACGCTGACGAAGGAGCCCTCATGAGCCGCCTCGCCCGCCCCATCGAAGGCCGGATGATCGGCGGAGTGTGTGCCGCGCTGGCACGGCGCTTCGGCACCTCCGCCACCACGATGCGCGTGATCTTCGTGGTGTCGTGCCTGCTTCCGGGCCCGCAGTTCCTGCTCTACATAGCCCTGTGGATCCTGCTCCCCTCCGAGGACAAGGCCCGCACGGCCTGGTGAGAGGCCCGCCCGGCGCCGCCCGCCGTCCACCGACAGACGCGACGCGTACACCGATGGGGCGCACCCCCACACAGGAGGTGCGCCCCATCCATGTCGTACGGGGGGAGCGGTGCGGCTCAGGCGGTGGCGCCACCGAGGGGCAGGCCGTTCACGCCGAGGCCCTTGGCGGGGAGGGTCTTGCCGACGGGCAGACCGCCGAGCAGCCCGGCGACAGGGGCGGCCGGGCCCTCGGCGAGGAGGCCGACGACGGCGGGCTGGGCGCTCTCCAGGCCGGCGCCGAGCGCCTTCTGCCCCTGGGTGACGGCACCGGAGGCGGCCGGCAGCGTCTTCGAGACGTTCTCCACGGGCAGCGCCTGGGTGACGGTGCCCACGGCCTGGGAGGCGTCGGGGGCGCCCGGGGCGGCGTTCGCGGCGCCCGCGCCCGCGGCGGCGATGGCGGCACCGACGACGGCGACACCGAGGGTCTTGGCAGCAGACTGCTTCATGTTGAATGCGTCCTTGGAATGCGTGTGACGGGTGAGCGGTGCCGAAACGTAAACACCAAAGTCCCGCCGGAGGCAAACATCGAAAAGCGGCCGCGTCGCCGTCCGCGTGACCGCTTCCCGAGACCGCCATTCAGCTCTTTTCTGCTGCGGAACCGCTGGTGGAGGCCGTTTGCCGGAACAGCCATTCGGATTTCAACTCGGCGTACCCGGGCTTGATCACGTCATTGATCATGGCTAGTCGTTCATCGAAAGGAATGAATGCTGACTTCATAGCATTGACCGAGAACCACTGCATGTCGTCGAGCGTGTAGCCGAAAGCGTCGACAAGGTGCTCGAATTCGCGGCTCATGCTGGTGTGGGACATCAGCCGGTTGTCGGTGTTCACGGTGGCCCGGAAGTGCAGCCGCCGCAGCAGCCCGATGGGGTGCTCGGCGTAGGAACGGGCGGCGCCCGTCTGGAGGTTGGAGCTGGGACACAGCTCCAGCGGGATGCGCTTGTCACGGACGTAGGAGGCGAGGCGGCCGAGCTTCACGGAGCCGTCCTCGTGGACCTGGATGTCGTCGATGATGCGGACACCGTGGCCGAGCCGGTCGGCGCCGCACCACTGCAACGCCTGCCAGATGGAGGGGAGTCCGAAGGCCTCACCGGCGTGGATGGTGAAGTGGTTGTTCTCGCGCTTGAGGAACTCGAAGGCGTCGAGGTGCCGGGTGGGCGGGTAGCCGGCCTCGGCGCCGGCGATGTCGAAGCCGACCACGCCCAGGTCGCGGTAGCGGTTGGCGAGTTCGGCGATCTCCAGGGCGCGGGCGGCGTGCCGCATGGCGGTGAGGAGGGCGCCGACCCGGATGCGCCGGCCGTCGGCCTTGGCCCGCCGCTCGCCCGCCCGGAAGCCCTCGTTGACGGCCTCGACGACCTCTTCGAGGGTGAGGCCGCCGTCGAGGTGCTGCTCGGGCGCGTAGCGGACCTCGGCGTAGACGACGCCGTCGGCGGCGAGGTCCTCGGCGCACTCGGCGGCGACACGGAAGAGCGCGTCACGGGTCTGCATGACGCCGACGGTGTGGGAGAAGGTCTCCAAGTACCGTTCCAGGGAACCGGAGTCGGCGGCCTCGCGGAACCAGACGCCGAGCCGGGCCGGGTCCGTTTCCGGGAGTTGGGCGTACCCGCCGGCGCGGGCGAGTTCGACGATGGTTCCGGGACGCAGGCCGCCGTCGAGGTGGTCGTGCAGCAGAACCTTGGGCGCCCGGCGGATCTGGTCCGGATCCGGGGTGGTACCGGTCGGGTCGGTCTGGTTCGTCATTTTCGCACGATATAGCCTACGCGCGTAGAACGCTCGTACGGCAACGCCGTCGATACCCAACGGTGACCCACAGGACGGGTGGCGTACACCATCTCTTCTGACACTGTTCTGTCATGGCGCAGCAAGCAATGCCGGTCCGTACGCCCCGACTTGGGCGGACGATCGGACCGGAGCCGAGCACGGTCAGCGGAGTCGTCCTGCTGCTCCCGGCCGGCGACGAGGCATCCGTCCGCAGACCCTCCCCCATGATGGCCACGGCCTCCGTGCGCGCCCTCGGCCGCCGGCTCGCCCGCGCGGGCCGTACGGAGGGGCTGGCGACGCATGTCGTGCACTACCGCTACCGGGGATGGAACGGGCCGGAGGCCCGGCTCGCGCGGGACGCCGAATGGGCCGCGGACGAGGTGGTCCGGCGTTACGGGGACGTGCCGGTGTGTCTCGCCGGGCTGCACATGGGGGCGCGGGCGGCGCTGCACGCGGGCGGGCACGATGCCGTCAACTCCGTGCTGGCCCTCGCTCCCTGGCTGCCCGAGGAGGATGTGGCCGAGCCGCCCGAACCGGTGAAACAGCTGGCGGGGCGGCGGGTGATGATCGTGCACGGTACGAACGACGAGCGGGTGGATCCCGAGCTGTCGTTCCGGTTCGCGGCGCGGGCGAAGAAGACGAACCCGGACATCTGCCGGTTCGAGGTGCATGCGGATCGGCACGGGTTGCAGCAGTACCGGGACGAGGTGCATGCGTTGGCCGTGGATTTCGTGATGGGGGTGTTGTTCGGGAGGTCTTTCTCCCGGCCTGTGGAGGACGCGCTGGCCGCGCCGCCGCCGTTGGGGTTGCGTATGCCGCTGGCTTCCGGGTTCGGGGCGGCTCGCTCACGGAGGGGTGCCTGAGGTTCGTGACGCGGCCGCGGGTCAGGTGGGGCTTTTCGCGTGGTTCCGCGTGCCCCTACAGGCCTGGCTGCCGCTCTCGTCAGTCGTGGAGGAGGCGGCCCCTCCTCGACAGCAGGAACTTTTTGAAGGCGGCCACCGGGGGTGTGTCCGGGTGGCCGTCCAGCCAGGCCACGCCGATTTCCCTGGCCGCCCTCGGAGCCGTCACCGTCAGCTCCACGACCCCGGGCCTGGGGACGGCCGGGGGCGGAAGGAGAGCCACCCCCAGTCCCGCCGCCACCAGGCCCCGCAGCGTCTCCGCCTCCTCCCCCTCGAAGGCGACACGGGGTTTGAAACCGGCTTCCTTGCAGAGGTCGTCGGTGATGCGGCGCATTCCGTAGCCGGGTTCGAGGGTGACGAAGGTTTCGTCGGCGGCCTCGGCGAGGCGGACGCGTTTACGGGCGGCGAGACGGTGGTCGGCGGGGACGACCAGGCGGAGCTTCTGTTCGTCGAGGCGGCGGGCCACCAGGTCGGGGGCGTCGGGGACGGGGGACGTGAGGCAGAGGTCCAGTTCGCCGGCGCGCAGGCGTTCGAGCATGGCCTCGCCGTAGTTCTGGACGAGGCTGAAGCGGACGCGGGGGTGTTCGGCGCGGAAGGCCTGGAGGAGGCCGGGGACGGTCTCGGCGCCCATGGTGTGCAGGAAGCCGAAGGCGACCTTGCCGGTGGCGGGGTCGGCGTCGGCGCGGACCTCGTCGGCGGCGCGCTCGATGTCGGCGAGGGCACGCTCGACGGAGGCGTGGAAGGTACGGCCGGCGTGGGTGAGGGAGACCGTGCGCCCCCGACGGGCGAACAGGTCCACGCCCAGGTCCTGTTCGAGCCGGACCATGGCGCGCGACAGGGTCGACTGCGGGACCTGCATCTCCTGCGCGGCGCGGGTGACGTGCTCGGTACGGGCGACGCCGGCGAAGTAGGCGAGCCGGGGGGCCAGGCGCAGGACGATGTCCTCGATGGCCTCCTCGTCATCGATGGCACGGCCACCGACTTGTTTTGTGTCACTGGACTGTGACAGACGCGCCTCTGACCTCTGCTGATGCATCACAGGAACGATTATGGCGGTTCCATGCATTGGACGGATGAGTGGCGCCGTACGTAATTTCGAGGCATGCCTTCCGTCAGTACCCAGGCGTCCACCACCGTGGGCGCCGCCTCGGCCGTCGCCCCTTCCACCTCCTCCTCGTCCACCGTCGATTCCCGGGTGGCCCCGGGCGGTCCCGGCTACCGCCGGATGAGCCTGGCGCTGTTCCTCGCGGGGGTCGCCACCTTCGCCCTGCTCTACTCCACCCAGGCTCTGCTGCCGCTGATCTCGGACGGCTTCGCGAGCACGGCGAGCGCGGCGAGCTGGACGGTGTCGGCGGCGACCGGTGCGCTGGCGCTGTTCGTGCTGCCGATGAGCGCGCTGTCGGAGCGGTTCGGGCGGCGGACGGTGATGACGGCGTCGCTGACGGTCGCGGTGGCGGTCGGGCTGCTGATCCCCTTCGCGCCCTCGCTGGGGGCGCTGGTGGTGCTGCGGGCCGTGCAGGGGGCGGCGCTCGCCGGTGTGCCCGCGTCGGCCACGGCCTATCTCGCCGAGGAGGTGCGGCCCAAGGCGCTCATCACCGCGATCGGGCTCTTCGTCGCAGGCAACAGCGTCGGCGGTATGAGCGGGCGCGTCGTCACCGGGTGGGTCGCCCAGGAGTGGGGCTGGCGGGTCGCGCTCGGGGTGCTCGGGGTGATCGCGGTGGGGTGCGCGGTGGCCTTCCGCATGCTGCTGCCGGCGCCGAGGCACTTCATGGCGGGGTCGCTGCGGCCTCGTGTGCTCGGTCGTACGGTTCGGACGCACCTCGGTAACCCGCTGCTGCGCCGGCTGTACGCGATCGGGGCGTTGTTCATGACCGTGTTCGGCGGTGTCTACACCGTCATCGGTTATCGGCTGACCGACGCTCCGTTCTCCCTTCCGCAGGGAGTCATCGGGTCGATCTTCCTGGTGTACCTGGTGGGCACGGTGTCGGCGTCCACCGCGGGCAGGCTGGTCGGGCGACTGGGGCGGCGCGGCGCGCTGTACCTCGCGGGCGGTACGACGACCGCCGGTCTGCTGGTGTCGCTGGCCGACTCGCTCCCGCTGGTCCTGCTCGGCCTCGTTCTCATCACCGCCGGGTTCTTCGCGGGGCACGCGGTGGCTTCGTCGGCCGTCAGCCACACGGCGAAGGAGGGGCGGGCGCAGGCCTCGGCGCTGTACCAGTCGGCGTACTACGCGGGGTCCAGCGCGGGCAGCACGCTCGGGGCGATCGCCTTCCACACGGGCGGCTGGGTCGCGACCGTCTCCCTCGGGCTGCTGGCGGTGGCGGGCGTCGTGACCATCACCCTCGTGGGTACGCGTGCGGCCCGCGCCGAGCGCCGGTTGGCGACGGCGTACTGAGGCCTTCGCCGAGCGCCGGTCGGCGAAGGCGTACCGAGGCCTTCGCCGAGCGCCGTCCCGCGCAGTCGGCCCGTGGCTCGGGCGGCGCGGCGCGGTAGACCGGCCGGGTGGATGGGGCAGCGGGTGGCGCGTCCCCTGGCCGTCTCCGTGCGCGACACGGCGCTCCGTCCGGCCCCGTCGCGCCTGACCGTCCGGCCAACCGACCCCGTCGCGCCTGACCGTCGGGCCGTCCTGCGCCATGCCAACTGGGTGCCGCCGAGCCTGTGAAGGCCTGACGCCCACGGGCGAGGGGCCTGCACCCGACCGCCTCTGACCTGCGCTTCCTTCCGCTCGCCGGGCCATTGTCAGTGGGCTGCGGTAGCTTCCGAAGTGTTGGCGCGCAAGGGCGCGTGTGACGGAGTGAGCCACAGGGGTGGGTTGGCCATGAGCGACGGTACGGCGACGGTGGACCTGGACGTCCGGCTTGAGCAGCACCGGGTCGAGTTGACCGGGTACTGCTATCGGATGCTCGGGTCGTCCTTCGAGGCGGAGGACGCCGTGCAGGACACGATGATCCGCGCCTGGCGGAGTTTCGAGAAGTTCGAGGGCCGCTCCAGCCTCCGGTCGTGGCTCTACCGCATCGCGACGAACGTCTGCCTGGACATGCTGACCGCCGGGAACAAGCGGGCCCGGCCCATGGATCTCACCGAGTCCACCCCTCTCGCCCAGGCCGCCCTCGCCCCGCGCCCGGACAACACCTGGCTGGAGCCGGTGCCGGACGCCCGTGTGCTGCCGACGACCGCCGACCCGGCGGAGGCCGCCGTGGCGAAGGAGACCGTGCGGCTGGCGTTCGTGGCGGCGCTGCAGAAGCTGCCGTCCAAGCAGCGAGCGGTGCTGATCCTGCGCGAGGTGCTGGCGTGGAAGGCGAGTGAGGTCGCCGAGTTGCTGGACACCTCGGTCGCCTCGGTGAACAGCGCGCTGCAGCGGGCCCGCGCGACCCTCGCGGAGAGTAACGGGGACGCGGCGGAGGCCGATGTCTCCGACCCGCTGGACGAGGAGCAGCAGAAACTCCTGGAGCGCTATGTAGCCGCCTTCGAGGGGTACGACATGGCGGCGCTGACGGCCCTGCTGCACGAGGACGCGGTCATGACGATGCCGCCGTTCGACCTGTGGCTGACCGGGACGAGCGACATCACCGGGTTCATGACCACCCTCGGCGCCCCCTGTGCCGGCTCGCACCTGGTGCCGGTCGCGGTGAACGGTCTGCCGGGCTTCGCGCAGTACAAGCCGGACCCGGAGAAGGGCGGCTTCAGCGCGTGGGCCGTGCAGGTGCTGGAGATATCAGAGAGCCGGATCACCGGATTCCACTGCTTCCTCGACACCGCCCGCTGGTTCCCCCTCTTCGACCTGCCCCTCCACATCGAAGGAAAGCCCGACCAGGTCCAGTAGCGCGTGGAGCGCCGGGTCGGGGTCCCGCAGTCGTATGCGGCCCCCGGCCCTCCGCGCGGCGAGCTGCAGCCGGGCCAGGGCGTCGATGGCGCCGAGGCCGGGCGGCCCGATCCCGGCGACGTCGCACACCACGACGCCGCCCCCCGTCCCCTCCAGTCGCGCGCGCACCTCGGCACAGAGCCGAGGCACCTCGTCCCGGGTGAGGGGGCCTAGCAGTACGAGTACGGCGGGTGTCGTCGCGTCCACGATCGGTAGACCGGGCGCGGTCACGCAATTCATCGGTCTCCGAGGGCACCCTCGTACCGCCGACCTACTTGGCGGGGAACACGCCTGTGTCGAGCGACAACGCGAAGGGCTCGGGGAGTTCGATCGCGTCACCGAACTTACCCGCGCGCAGGACGCGGTAGACGTCGCCTTTCGGCTCCCCGTACAGGGTGACCGTGGGACCGCCCGGGGCCCAGCCGTCGATGAGCAGGTACAGCGGTACGCCCGCCTGCGCATAGCCCGCCGCCTTCTTGATCCGGTCGTTGCTCGCGTTGGACTTCGAGGTGATCTCTACGACCAGTTCGGCGGCGGCTGCGGGGATGTAGTTGCCTTCCTCGGCGTCCAGCACTCCTTCGGGAGCGACGGCGAGGTCAGGAATGTAAAGCCCGTCGCGAGACGGTACGGCTGTACCCAACGTCTGATAAATACCCCAGCCCTCAGGAATCGCCTGGTACAACCGACGCTGCACCTTGTCAGCGATCTTGTTGTGGGCGTTGGACGGCGGTGGTGCCACGGTGACGATCCCCTCGATGATCTCCACCTTGCAGCCCTCGGGGGCGTCCGTCTCCTGCCAGATTCGGACGAGGTCGTCCCACTCGTGGCCACTGGCCGTCGTGTGGTCGACGGTGAGTGCGCTCATGGCGGTTCTCTCCAATCGGTGCGTCACCGACTACAGCATGCCGAACGGGACCGGCGCGGGTCCACCGATCCCGTTCACCCGAATGGGAAACCACCAGGTCAGGCGATGCGTTCCAGCACCACGGGCGGCGCGGTGAACTCCGTGCCCGGGGCCGCGATGTCGTACGACCCGCGCACGGCCTCCAGGGCGTAGGCGAAGCGTTCGGGTGTGTCGGTGTGCAGCGTCAGCAGGGGCTGGCCCTCCCTCACCGAGTCGCCGGGCTTGGCGTGCATCTCGACACCCGCGGCGGCCTGGACCGGGTCCTCCTTACGGGCTCGGCCCGCCCCGAGGCGCCACGCCGCTATACCGATGTCGTACGCGTCGAGGCGGGTCAGGACGCCGGAGGCCCCGGCCTTCACCACGTGCTGCTCGCGGGAGGTGGGCAGTTCGGCGTCCGGGTCGCCGCCCTGGGCCGCGATCATGCGGCGCCAGGCGTCCATCGCCGAGCCGTCGGCCAGCGCCTTCGCCGGGTCGGCGGCCTTCACCCCGGCCGCGTCGAGCATCTCGCGGGCCAGGGCAATGGTCAGCTCGACGACGTCCGCCGGGCCGCCGCCCGCCAGGACCTCGACCGACTCGCGGACCTCCAGGGCGTTGCCGGCGGTGAGACCGAGGGGGGTCGACATGTCCGTCAGAAGCGCGACCGTCTTCACACCGTGGTCGGTGCCCAGGCCCACCATCGTCGACGCCAGTTCCCTCGCGTCCTCCATGGTCTTCATGAAGGCGCCGGTGCCGACCTTCACGTCCAGGACCAGGGAGCCCGTACCCTCCGCGATCTTCTTCGACATGATGGAGGAGGCGATCAGCGGTATGGCCTCCACCGTTCCCGTGACGTCCCGAAGCGCGTACAGCTTCTTGTCGGCGGGGGCCAGACCGTCGCCCGCGGCGCAGATGACCGCGCCGACCTCGTCGAGGACGTGCAGCATCTCCTCGTTGGAGAGCAGGGCGCGCCAGCCGGGGATCGACTCCAGCTTGTCGAGGGTGCCGCCCGTGTGGCCGAGGCCCCGGCCGGAGAGCTGGGGGACGGCCGCGCCGCAGGCGGCGACCAGGGGCGCGAGCGGGAGGGTGATCTTGTCGCCGACTCCGCCGGTGGAGTGCTTGTCGGCGGTCGGGCGGGACAGGGACGAGAAGTCCATGCGCTCGCCGGAGGCGATCATCGCGGCCGTCCAGCGGGCGATCTCGCGGCGGTCCATGCCGTTGAGGAGGATCGCCATGTTGAGGGCGGCCATCTGGTAGTCGGCGACCTCGCCGCGGGTGTACGCGTCGATGACCCAGTCGATCTGCTCGTCGCTGAGCTCGCCGCGGTCCCGCTTGGCGCGGATGACGGAGATGGCGTCCATGGCCATGGCTGGCTGTCCTTCCGGAGTCTGGAAAGTGCGCGGCCCCTCCGACCGTTCGTCAGGAGGGGCCGCACTGTGGTCACTTGGTGAGATGGTCCGGGCCGAAGGCCTGGGGCAGCATCTCCGACAGGGGCAGGATCCCCGCCGGGGTCTCCAGCAGCAGATCCGGGCCGCCGAACTCGTACAGCAACTGTCGGCAGCGGCCGCACGGGACGAGGATCTCGCCCCGGCCGTCCACGCAGGTGAAGTGGGTGAGACGGCCGCCGCCCGTGCGGTGCAGCTCCGAGACCAGTCCGCACTCGGCGCACAGGCCGAGGCCGTACGAGGCGTTCTCGACGTTGCAGCCGGAGATCGTCCGGCCGTCGTCGACGAGGGCGGCGACGCCGACCGGGTAGCCCGAGTAGGGGGCGTACGCGTGGGACATGGCGTCCCGTGCCACGGCCCGCAACTCGGCCCAGTCGACGACGGCGGTCACTTGCCCTGTCCCTTCCGGTACGGCAGGCCGTCCGCCTTCGGCATCCGCAGCCGCTGGGCGGAGAGCGCGAGGACGATCAGTGTGATGACGTACGGCGTGGCGGCGACGACCTGGTTGGGGACCTCGTTGGTGACGGCGTACCAGGTGAGGACGAGGGCTCCGACGACGGCGGTGATCGCGGCACCGACGTACTTCTTGCGGACGGCCATCCAGATGGCGCCGATGAGCAGGAGAAGCGCGCCGAGCAGGAGCAGTGCGTGGACGTTCTCGGAGCCGCCGCGCAGGTTGAGGCTGTCGGTGTAGCCGAAGAGGCCGGCGCCGAGGGCGAGGCCGCCCGGCATCCAGTTGCCGAAGATCATCGCGGCGAGGCCGATGAAGCCGCGGCCACCGGTCTGGCCCTCCAGGTAGAAGGGGTTGGCGACGATGGAGAGGAAGGCGCCGCCGAGACCGGCCAGACCACCGGAGATGATCACGGCCAGGTACTTGTACTTGTAGACGTTGACGCCGAGGGACTCGGCGGCGACCGGGTTCTCACCGCAGGAGCGCAGGCGCAGACCGAAGGCGGTGCGCCACAGGATCCACCAGGTGGCGGGGATCAGCGCGACCGCGAGAAGGGTCAGCCAGGAGACGTTGGTGACGAGGCCGCCGAGCAGGCCGGCGATGTCGGAGACGAAGAACCAGCCCTTGGCGTTGAGGTCCCGCAGTGCGTCGGAGAGTCCTGGCACCGTGAAGTCGCCGAGGGACTCCACCGGCGGGGACTGCTTGGCCGAGCCGCCCTGGTGGCCCACGAAGGCGAGGGGGGCGAGGTAGCGGGTGGCGCCGAGGGCGAGGATGTTGATGGCCACACCGGAGACGATGTGGTTGACGTTGAAGGTGATGGTGACGAAGGCGTGCAGCAGTCCGCCGATCGCGCCACCGGCGATGCCGACGAGGACACCGGTCCACGGGCCCCACTGGAAGCCGGCCCAGGCGCCGAACCAGGTGCCGAGGATCATCATGCCTTCGAGGCCGATGTTGACGACGCCCGCGCGCTCGGCCCACAGACCGCCGAGGCCGGCCAGGCCGATCGGGACGGCCAGCTCCAGCGCGGTGGACATCTGGCTGACGTTGGTGATGCCGTCGGCGCCGGTGATGATGCGGACGACCGAGGTGAGTGCCAGGACGCCGGCGATGACCAGCAGCAGCACGGGCAGCGACAGCTTGCGGCCGGTCGGGGAGGCCGGCTGGAGCGACGGCTGGTTGACGTCGGTCGCGGTGGTGCTCGTGGTCATCGGCCCGCCACCTCCTTCTTGACGTTGTTGTTGTCCGAGCCGTCCGCACCGAGGACGTTGCCCGCGGCGAGCTCGGCGCCGACCCGGCGCTGCTGGCGGCGCAGACCCCACTCGCGGACGGTCTCGTAGGAGACGACGACCGAGAGCACGATCAGGCCCTGCATGATGACCGCGATCTCCTTGTCGTAGCCGTGGAAGTCCAGCTCCGGAGAGGCCTTGTCGAGCCAGGCCCACAGCAGGGCGGCGAAGGCGATGCCGACCGGACCGTTACGGCCGAGCAGCGCGATGCCGATGCCGAGGAAGCCGATGCCGGTGGGGAAGTTGAGGCTGTAGGTGTGGGTGTCGCCGAGCAGGATCGGCAGGCCGGCGAGGCCCGCGACACCGCCGGAGATCAGCATGGCGGTGAGGATCATGCGCTTGGGGTCGACACCGCTGGCCGCGGCGGCCGACTCCGAGGCACCGGAGGCGCGCAGGTCGAAGCCGAAGCGGGTGCGGTTGATCACGATCCAGTAGCCGACACCGAGGAGGACGGCGAGGAGGACCAGGCCGTAGATCTCGCCGGCCTTGCCCATGTCGATGCCGGGGACCCAGCCGGACTCGGCCATCTCACCGGTGGTGTTGTTGTTGCCGACCTTGACGCCGAAGACGTTCGGGAGCCAGAGGTAGCCGATGACGGAGGTCGCGATCGCGTTGAGCATGATCGAGGCCACGACCTCGCTGACGCCCCGGGTGACCTTGAGGACACCGATGATGCCCGCCCAGAACGCGCCGGTGAGGATCGCGGTGAGCATCAGCAGCGGGATCTGCAGGGCGGCCGGCAGGTCCATGTGGGCGCCGACGATGGCGGTGATCATGGCGCCGAGGAGGTACTGGCCGTCGACACCGATGTTGAACAGGTTCATCCGGAAGCCGATGGCCACCGCGAGGGCCGCGATGTAGTACAGCGAGGCCTGGTTGATGATCCGGACCTGGATGTCGGAGAACGAGGCCTGCTCGAACATGATCGAGAACGGCTCGACCGGGTTCTTGCCGGAGACCAGCAGCACGATCGCGGTCAGCGCGAAGGCCACGGCGAGCGCGAGGACCGGTCCGGCCACCGCGAGGAGCACGCGCTCCCTGTCGAACTTCTTCATCAGCGGGCCTCGTCTTCCGGGGCGTCCTGGGACTTCGAGAGACGCTCCGAGGGGGTCTCTTCGTGTTCGAGGTGACCGGTGGCGGCGCCGGTCATGGCCGAGCCCAGTTCCTCGGGGGTGATGGTGGCCGGGTCGGCGTCGGCGACCAGCTTGCCGTTGTAGATCACCCGGAGGGTGTCGGACAGGCCGATCAGCTCGTCGAGGTCGGCGGAGATCAGCAGCACGGCCAGGCCCTCACGACGGGCCTCGCGGATCTGGTCCCAGATCTGGGCCTGCGCACCGACGTCCACACCACGGGTGGGGTGGGCGGCGATCAGGAAACGCGGCTTGTGGCTCATCTCGCGGCCGACGATCAGCTTCTGCTGGTTGCCACCCGAGAGGGAGGCGGCGGTGACGTCGATGCCGGGGGTGCGGACGTCGTACTCCTCGACGATCCGGCGGGTGTCCTCCTGGGCGGCCTTCGGGTCGAGCCAGACTCCCTTGGCGTTGGGCCGCTCGGTCACATGGCCGAGGATACGGTTCTCCCAGAGGGGGGCCTCCAGGAGCAGACCGTGCCGGTGGCGGTCCTCGGGGATGTAGCCGACGCCCTGCTCACGGCGCTTGCGGGTGGCCCAAGTGGTGATCTCCTCGTCGGCGAGCGAGATCGTGCCGGAGTCGGCATGCTTGAGGCCGATCAGCGCGTCGACCAGTTCGGTCTGGCCGTTGCCCTCTACACCGGCGAGACCCAGGACCTCGCCCGCGTGGATGGTGAAGGAGATGTCGTCGAGCAGCGCCTTGCCGCCGGCCGCCTCCAGCCGGAGTTCCCTGACGCTCAGGACGGGGCGGTCGGTGACCGTGGACTCGGCCGTCTCCGGGGTGGGCAGTTCGCTGCCGACCATCAGCTCGGCGAGCTGGCGCGGGGTGGTCTCGGCGGGGACGGCCGTACCGACCGTCGTGCCGCGCCGGATGACGGTGATCTCGTCGGCGACGGACAGCACCTCGCCCAGCTTGTGCGAGATGAAGATGACCGCTAGGCCCTGCGCCTTGAGTTCGCGCAGGTTGGCGAAGAGGGAGTCGACCTCCTGCGGCACCAGGACGGCGGTCGGCTCGTCGAGGATGAGGGTGCGGGCGCCCCGGTAGAGGACCTTGAGGATCTCCACGCGCTGGCGCTCGGCGACACCCAGCTCCTCGACCAGGACGTCCGGGCGCACACCGAAGCCGTACCGCTCGGAGATCTCCTTGATCTTGCGCCGGGCCTTGGCGCCGATGCCGTGGAGCTTCTCGCTGCCGAGGACCACGTTCTCCAGGACCGTGAGGTTGTCGGCGAGCATGAAGTGCTGGTGGACCATGCCGATGCCGCGCGCGATGGCGTCGGCCGGGGAGGAGAAGGTGACCTGTTCGCCGTCGACCGCGATGGTGCCCTCGTCCGGCTTCTGCATGCCGTAGAGGATCTTCATCAGGGTCGACTTGCCGGCGCCGTTCTCCCCGACGAGGGCGTGGACGGTGCCCTTGCGGACGGTGAGGTGGATGTCGTGGTTGGCCACCACGCCGGGGAATCGCTTGGTGATCCCGGCGAGTTCGACGGCGGTCACCGATTCGTTGACCGCCGCGTCGGCCGGAGGGCTGCTGGACGCGTTGATGGCGCACTCTCCTGGGAAAGGGGGTCGTCTACGCGCGTAGCGCCCCTACGGCATCGAAAGCGGGCGACGCCCTGGACAACGGGGTACAGGGAGCCATGCTCCCCGTACCCCGTTGAGCGCACGTGACCCCGCGGTTACTGGTGACTCCGGTGGTGCCTGAACACCCCCGGAGTCACCCGGCTGCTCGTGGTGGTGGAGCCGGGTCAGCTCGTCTTGACCTTGATCTCGCCGCTGATGATCTTCTCCTTGGCCGTGGCGATGGCCTCCTGGAGCTCGGAGTCGCTCTTGAACTTCGGGTTGGAGTCGGCGAGGCCGACCTCGCCGGACTTCAGATCGCCCCTGACGATACCGGTCTCGGGCTTGCCGTCCTCGACCGACTGCGCCAGGTTGTACACCGCCTTGGCGACGTCCTTCGTCGCCGAGGTCAGGATGAAGTCCTTGTACTTCGCGAGGGCTTCCTGCTTGTACTGGTCGGAGTCGACGCCGATCGCCCAGATCTGGTCGACGGAGGCCGCCTCGATCACGCCCTGGCCGGACAGACCGGCCGCCGCGTAGATGACGTCGGCCTTCTTCTCGATCTGGCCCTCGGCGGCCGACTTGCCCTTGTCGGGGCTGGAGAAGCCACCCTCCTCGGCCGTCTGGGTCAGGTACTGGGTGAGGACCTCGGCCTTGGGGTTGGTGTCCTTGACACCCTGCTCGAAGCCCGCCTGGAACTTGTGGATCAGCGGGATGTCCACACCACCCACGAAGCCGACCGTGTTGGTCTTGGTGGCCTTGGCGGCCGCGACACCGGCGAGGTACGAGGCCTGCTCCTCGGAGAAGACCAGGTCCGCGACGTTCTTCAACTGGACCGTGGAGTCGTCCACGATGCCGAAGGTGGTGTCCGGGTACTGCTCGGCCGCGGCCTTCACGGCCGTCGCGTACGCGTAGCCGACGCCGATGACCGGGTTGTAGCCCTGCTTGGCCAGGGAGACCAGGCGCTGCTCCTTGTCGGCATCCGTCTCGCCCTCGTTGGGCTCGATGTCGGCGGTCGTGTACTTGAACTCCTTCTTCGCCTTCTCCAGACCCGCGTACGCGGCGTCGTTGAAGGACTGGTCACCCTTGCCGCCGACGTCGTACGCGATGGCGAGACCCTTGTCACCCTTGGAGTCGGCGGAGGAGGACGCCTCCGTCGAGGTGCCGCCACAGGCGGAGAGGGCGAGTGCAAGGGAGGCGGTCGCTGCGCCTGCGACCGCGATGCGGGAAACCCGGCGCATGTTGTGGTGCTCCTGTCGTACAGCGCCGGGGGTTACTGATCAGTAGTGCTTCACAGCGTCGGCGCCCTATATGGCTTTCGCCGCAGAGTAACGCGCGTAGACCCTCCGGGTGAAGCCCGGTGGACCACGTTGTTATGGGGCCGTGTCGCAATGGTGCCCGGGGGCGGCGTGGAGGGTGGAGGCCGGGGTGGGGCCCGGGATTCGGCTGCGGGTACGTTGTGGCTGGTCGCGCGGTTCCCCGCGCCCCTGAACGGCATGAGCCTCGTCCGGCTGAAAAGCGAAGCGGGCGGGTGTGCACATGTGCACACCCGCCCGCTGTCGGCTCTCCTCGCGGATCTGGACCTACTCGGTCTTCACCTTGATCGTGCCGTTGATGATCTCTTCCTTGGCCTTGGCGACCGCGTCGGTGAGGCCGGCGATCTCACCCATCTTCGGGTTGGAGTCGGCGAGACCCACGCCGTCGACCTTCAGGTCGAAGGTCTGGACGCCCTTGAGGGGCTTGTCGTCCTCGACGGACTTTGCGAGGGCGTAGACCGCGCCGCCGACGTCCTTGAGGGCGGAGGTGAGGATGAAGTCCTTGTAGGGGGCGAGAGCCTCCTGCTGGTACTGGTCGGAGTCGACGCCGATCGCCCAGACCTTGGCCGTGGCGGCGGCCTCGATGACGCCCTGGCCGGAGAGACCGGCCGCCTGGTAGACGACGTCGGCCTTCTTCTCGATCTGGCCCTCGGCGGCGGCCTTGCCCTTGTCGGGGCTGGAGAAGCCACCCTCCTCGGCCGTCTGGGTCAGGTACTGCGAGATGACCTTGACCTTGCCGCCGCTGGTGTCCTGGACACCCTGCTTGTAGCCGGCCTCGAACTTGTGGATCAGCGGGATGTCCACACCGCCCACGAAGCCGACGGTGTTGGTCTTGGTGGCCTTGGCGGCCGCGACACCGGCGAGGTACGAGGCCTCCTGCTCGGCGAAGACGAGGGACGCGACGTTGTCGCCCTCGACGACCGAGTCGACGATGCCGAAGGTGGTGTCCGGGTAGTCCTTGGCCACGGCCTCCATCGCGGGGCCGTAGGCGAAGCCGACGCCGATGACGGGGTCGTAGCCCTGCTTGGCCAGCGAGGCCAGGCGCTGCTCCTTGTCCGCGTCCGTCTCGCCCTCGTTGGGCTCGATGTCGGCGGTCGTGTACTTGAACTCCTTCTTCGCCTTCTCCAGGCCCGCGTACGCGGCGTCGTTGAAGGACTGGTCGCCCTTGCCGCCGATGTCGTACGCGATCGCGAGGCCCTTGGTGCCCTTGGTGGTCTCGCCGTCGCTGCCGCTCTCGCTGCTGGTGCCACCACAGGCGGTCGCGGCGAGCGCCAGCGACGCGACCCCCACCGCGACGCGGGTCAGTTTGGAAATCCGACGCATCTTGAAGTTCCCCATCTTCTCCAAAGCCCCGCAGTGTGGGTGCTCAGTTCGGCGCACATTAACGCGCGTAGACACTCCTGGGAACGGGGTTCCGACTGGCCGTTATCCATTCGTGCCGGTGGCCGTTACGCCCTCGTGAACCGGGGGATCGAAGGGGACGTGTCGGGCACGGCGCTTTTCCTGCCCCTGGCCTTCCGCGTGCGGGGGGTGACTTCAGCGTGTAGGTGCGCGCGCCGTACGGGTTCGTACGACACGCGCACCAGGCTGCCGCGAGGGTGGGCGGGGCGCAACCGGAGCGGGACTACCCGACGGCCGCGTCCAGGACCCGCATGCGGGCGTCCAGCAGGGCCGCGGCGGTGAAGAGCTCGACGCCCACGGTGATGGCGTGCTCATCGGCGTCGAAGTCGCCCTGGTGGAGGTCGCGGACGGTGAGGTCGCCCGGGCGGCGGACGCCGAGGCGGGCCATGGCGCCCGGGACGTGCTCCAGGTACCAGGAGAAGTCCTCACCGCCGAGGCTCTGCTCGGTGTCCTCGATGGACTTGACCCCTCGGCGGGCGGCCATGGAGTCGTGGAGCAGCTCGGTGACGACGGGGTCGTTGACGACCGGCGGGACGCCCCGGATGTAGTTGATCTCGGGCTTGGCGCGGTGCATGACCGCGACCTCCTGGACCGCCTCGTTGATGAGGTCGGGTGCCTGCCGCCAGGCGTTGATGTCCAGGCAGCGAACGGTGCCGGAGAGCTCCGCATGCTGCGGGATCACGTTCGGGGCGTGGCCCGAGTCGATGCGGCCCCAGGTGACGACGAGGCCGGCGCGGGCGTCGAACCGGCGGCCGACCAGCGCGGGCACGTCCGTGACGACACGGGCGGCGGCGGTGACGAGGTCGGTGGTGAGGTGCGGACGCGCGGTGTGGCCGCCGGGCCCGTCCAGGGAGAGCTCCAGCCGGTCGCAGGCCGAGGTGATGGGGCCGTGGCGCAGTCCGATGAGGCCGGCGTCGACCCTCGGGTCGCAGTGCACGGCGATGATCCGGCCGACGCCGTCGAGCGCGCCGGTCCTGATCACGTCGGCGGCGCCGCCCGGCAGGACCTCCTCGGCGGGCTGGAAGATCAGCCGGACGGGGCGGGGCAGCTGGCCCTGTCGGTGCAGGTCGGCGAGGACGAGGCCGGCGCCGAGGACGACGGTGGTGTGCACGTCGTGGCCGCAGGCGTGGGCGCGGTCCGGGACGGTGGAGCGGTAGTCGCAGTCCACCTTGGTGTCCGGGATGGGCAGGGCGTCGATGTCGGCGCGCAGGGCGAGCGCGGACTGGTCGGTGCCGTTCCAGTCGCCGATGTCGCAGATGAGTCCGGTTCCGCTGTCGAGCACACGCGGTCGGAGCCCTGCCTTCTCCAGGCGGGCCTTGATCGCGGCGGTCGTACGGAACTCCTGGTTGCCGAGCTCCGGGTGCATGTGCAAGTCGCGGCGGAACGCGACGAGTTCGGCACGCAGTGCTTCCGGCAGGGTGCCGGGGAGCGACGCTTCGGCTTCCCCTGGCAGATCGGCCTCGGACTCTCGGGACATCAGTTGGTTCACCCTCTGAAGGGTAGGGCGATCGAGCGACCTTCTAACCCTCGATCAACAAAAAATCAGCCCGTAAGGGGAAGTTTTCCGGTCGCACAACGCATACGTATTGGCACGGATGGGTATACCCGTCCGCCTTCGGGACGGGTGGGACCTCGGAGACGGGACACACGCCACGCCGCGCTCGACGACGCGGTCCACCGGGGTGACCGGGGCGTCCCTCAGGGAACGCCGGGGTTGCCCGCGAATCCCATCGTTTAAACGTCCGGGGGTGCCCGAACGATTCCCACACTCCACGGATACCACGTCCTCGCCATCCCACGGTGCCGGAACCCTCACCTCGGCGCGACCGTTCCGCTACGTCATGTGTTCGACGAGGGTGTGCGGCGGTACCGCTGGGAAGGGACGAGAGGGGCAGTGGCCTGCGCTTCTGGGGGCGATCAGGGCGGTGGGGGTCACTTGGTGTGATCGGGGGGCGTAGGGGCGCCCAGGGTGACGCGGATCACGAGACGGCGCGGGCGTGCGGCCGATGGGAGTCATTCGTTTCAGAGCCGGCCGGCTGTCAGTGGTGGCCGTCGGACCCGACGCGCGCCGGCTGTCAGTGGTGGCCGTCGGACCCGACGCGCCGCTCGTACACCGTCACCCGCCGGCCGCGTACCTGCTCGTCGGCCACCGCGGTGAAGTACTGCTTCAGCACGGCGGTCTTCATCCGGTCGCGCTCGGCCGTCACCGGTCCGGCCACCTGGTCGGCGTCCGTCACCAGGAGGATCCGTCGGTGGGTCAGCATGTCGGCACGTATGCGGTCCGGGTCGGCCTCGACGCCCTTCAGGGTTCCGGACTGCTCCGGGCTCTCCGTCAGAGCGATGTCCCGCAGGCCGGCGAAGGCGTGCGGCGAGACGGACTTGGTGTCCCGACGTGCCGCCGGGACGAAGAGCACCGCGTTCCCGGTCCTCTTCAGCCGCCGCACGTCCGACGCTATCGCCAGGACGTCGTCCACCCTGCTCGCAGGGGACCGCTTCGCCAGGGACTGTGGCAGCAGTGCCGCCGTCGCCGCCGCGACCACCACGGGGAGGATCCACTGCGCGGCTCTCGGGAGCCGGGGCCTGACAGCCCGTACCGCCGAGTCGACGATCGCGCCGATCAGCAGCGCCAGGCCCAGGAAGCTGAAGAGGACGTACCGGTCCAGGAACAGGGGCCGGACCAGGGAAAGACCGACGAGGGCGAGCTGTGGCAGAGCCAGCAGCGGCAGTCCGACGGCCGCCACCGACAGCCGGCCCGCTCTGAGAGGCCGGTCGAGGAGGGCTCCCACGCCCCCTGTCGCCAACAGGACGGCGGGGGCGATCAGCATGTGCCAGGTCAGCGGCGGGATCCATGACACCTGAGCGGACTGGCCCCGGCTGAAGAGGATCAGTGGCAGCACACAGACCGTGGCGGCCGCGGCGGCCACGGCCCAGCGTGTGCGGACTCCCCGCCCGGCACGGGCCAGGAGCAGAGTCACCAGATGCGCCGGAAGGATGAGGAGCGAGAGCCAGTTGAGCAGCCCGATCACCAGCACAGTGGCGCCGTACGCGGCCCAGTGCGGTGTACGGACAGGTCTTCGGAGTCCGGTCACGAGCAGCAGGGTGGAGATCGCGGCCCCGGCGGCGACCAGCGCGTAGGGCCGGCCCTCCTGGAGGTGGAACTGCACAGCGGGCAGCAGTCCGAACGCCATACCGCCCGCCAGGCCCGTGCGCATACCGGCCAGCCGGTGGCCGATGACCGCAACGCAGGCCGCCGCCACCCCCATGGCCAGCACGGATGGCAGCCGCAGGGCCGTGGTGCTGGGGCCGAAGCACTCGAACACCGCGTGCATGAACAGGTAGTAGCCCCCGTGCACCACGTCGACGTTCCCCAGCATGCGGCAGATCTCGGCGGTGGAGCGTCGGGCCACCTGCCAGGTCGCCGCCTCGTCCCGCCACAGGCTGTCCTGCCGTGACAGGCCCCACAGGCCGAGGGTGACGGTCCACAGCGACGGAATCAGCCAGACGAGGATGTCGTGCCGTGGGAGGCCGGTGCGCGAGGAGGTGAACGTGGCCTGTGTCCTCGCAGGGCGGGAAGCCATACGTGACGTGCGGTCAGTGAGCATGCGGGGTGCTTTCGGAGCGGCTATGGAACCGGGCTGCGAGCCGGAGAGGCGTGGAAGCCGCTCACTGGCCACGGTTCGTAAGAGGCGTATCGCCCCTGCCGGGATCCGAAAAATGCCTATGGGATCAGATGGGCCGTTCCGGCGTCAGTGCCGATGGGCGTCAGTGCCGATGGGCCGATGGGCCGACTGGTCTATGCGTCGCCGCGTCTACACGTCACCGCATCGATGGCCGACCGGTCGACTGGTCGACGGCCGACTGCGACTGCCGACTCGCCGACTGGCCGACTGGCCGACGCGTCGACGGTCCGCCTGGCTCGACGACGGGCGCGGGCTCGCCTCAGAGAGGCGCCACCGACGAGAGCCGGTGGACGTCCCGTGCCGTACCCGTGACGCCGGACAGGAAACCCTGGGCACGGGGGGAGGCCTTCTCGGTCAGCCAGCTCGGGTCGATGTCGCAGACCGCGACGCGTACGTCCGTGCCGGCCAGCGCGAGCGGCAGGGTGTGGACCACCGTCGAGGGGAAGCTCAGGATCGTACGGCCGATGGGGCCCCGGCGGGCGATGAGTTCGAGGGGGAGGTCCGGGCGGACGATCTCCAGGCCCGTCTCCGTCGCCAGGGTGTGCAGTTTCTCGGCGCTCTCGCGGCGGTGGGCGAAGTAGCGGGTCGCGCTGTGGCCGGTCGCGAGGGAGCGGACCGCTTCCAGGTAGCGGCCGCCGTCCACCACTCCGGTCTCCACCAGGGACGTGCCCACGAGGTCGGCGCCCTTGGTGAGGCGGGGCGGGCCGAAGCGGGCCCGGGTCCAGGCGAAGTCGTTGGCGGTGACGAAGACACCCTCGGGGGTCTCGTCGATCGGCATCGATGAGAAGACCTCGACGTGTCGGCCGGCGGTCGGGGTGAGGCGCTTGCGGGCCTTGGCCGAGACCGGGGCGAAGACGAGGTCGCGGGGGCCGGGGCGGCCGCCCTTGCGGTGCCAGCGGACGAGGCGTTCGCCGCGGGCGAGCTGGGAGACGAACTCCATGGTGGCGGTGCCGTCGTCGACGACGACCACGTCCGTCGCCCGGGTGATCGTCAGCAGCAGTTGGACGTATCGGGAGAAGGGGTCGCCCAGGACGACGCGGCTCGCGGCGCGCAGCAGCGGGGCGAGGCCGCCGATGGTGCGGAAGGGGGCGGCGGTGCCGCCGCGCGCCTCCTCCCAGCGCACGTCGTGGCCCTCGTCCCGGGCCAGCTCCGCCATGCGGCGCAGCTGGCCCCGGGTCATGGGGTCGTTGGGCGACAGGACCACGAGGGTGAGCACCGCGCCGCCGGAGCCGAAGGGCCCCACGGCGGGGTCCCCGGGCGTGCCGAGGGCGTGGGCGTGTGCCCACTCCAGCACGTTCAGAAGCTGTACCGGGCTCTCGACGAAGGCGAGAGTGTGGGGGCCGGCGGTTCCGGCGCGGGGGCTCATCGACGTATGACCGTCGCTTCCGTGAGTACGGACCTTCTGGGGGCGGGGGTGGGAACGCCTGCCCGGTGCGTACCGGGTGCCGCTGCGCCCACCCGTGCCGCCCCGGCGGCACGACTGCCCGCAGCCACGGCGGTCGTGTCAGACGCCTACCGGCTCGCCGACCGGCTCGCCGGCCGCCGCCGCGATCTCCGCCTCGGCGACGACGCCGGTGACACGGCGCAGCTTCTTCATGGGGCCGAGCTCGGAGTCGTAGACCTTCTTGACGCCGTCGCCGAGGGAGGCCTCGATGGTGCGGATGTCGCGGACCAGGCGGGTGAGGCCCTGGGGTTCGACGGAGGCGGCCTGGTCGGAGCCCCACATGGCGCGGTCGAGGGTGATGTGGCGCTCGACGAAGGCGGCGCCGAGGGCGACGGCGGCGAGGGTGGTCTGCAGGCCTGTCTCGTGGCCGGAGTAGCCGATCGGGACGTTCGGGTACTCGGCCTGGAGCGTGTTGATGACGCGGAGGTTGAGCTCCTCGGCCTTCGCCGGGTAGGTCGAGGTGGCGTGGCAGAGGAGGATGTTGTCCGAGCCGAGGACCTCGACCGCGTGGCGGATCTGCTTCGGGGTGGACATGCCGGTGGAGAGGATGACCGTGCGGTGGGTGGAGCGCAGGGCGCGCAGCAGCTCGTCGTCGGTCAGGGAGGCGGAGGCCACCTTGTGGGCGGGGACGTCGAACTTCTCGAGGAAGGCGACGGCCTCGGTGTCCCACGGGGAGGCGAACCAGTCGATGCCCTTCTCCTTGGAGTACTCGTCGATCTGGCGGTACTCGTCCTCACCGAACTCCACACGGTGGCGGTAGTCGATGTAGGTCATACGGCCCCAGGGGGTGTCGCGCTCGATGTCCCACTGGTCGCGGGGGGTGCAGATCTCGGGTGTGCGCTTCTGGAACTTGACGGCGTCGCAGCCGGCTTCGGCGGCGGCGTCGATCAGCTTGAAGGCGTTCTCCAGCTCACCGTTGTGGTTGATGCCGATCTCGCCGACGAC
Organism: Streptomyces sp. NPDC012510; assembly: GCF_042955065.1. NCBI lineage: Bacteria > Bacillati > Actinomycetota > Actinomycetes > Kitasatosporales > Streptomycetaceae > Streptomyces > Streptomyces sp. NPDC012510. The sequence continues at coordinate 444,003 of NZ_JBIBEN010000006.1, read as the reverse complement.
GTAGACGGGGTGGCCCGGGCCGGCGGTCTTCGAACCGAACGTGCGCAGACGGGAGTTGGTGCTCATGACCGATGATTTCCTTACTTGGTGAGGGAGTCGAGAGAGTCGAGGGAGGGGCCGAGGATCCAGCCGGCGATCTCCCGGATCGCGCCTTCACCACCGGGGAGGGTGGTGACCGCGCGTGCGGCGCCACGCACGATGTCGTGGGCGCTTCCGACCGCCACGGGCCAGCCCACGAGGGCGAAGCACGGGAGGTCGTTGACGTCGTTGCCGACGTAGAGCACGCGCTCGGGCGCGATGCCCTGTTCCTCGCACCACTGCTTGAGTGCGAGGTCCTTCCGGTCGATGCCGTGGAGAACCGAGAGCCGCAGCTTGCGGGCCCGTGCGGCGACGACCGGGTTCTGTTCCGTGGACAGGATGAGCATCTTCAGGCCGCTCCTGCGGAGGGCCGCGATGCCGAGTCCGTCGCCGCGGTGCACGGAGACGAACTCCCGTCCGTCGGAGTCGATCAGCACCCTGTCGTCGGTCTGGGTGCCGTCGAAGTCGAGGACTACGGCGTCGATGTCGTCGTAGGTGGGGAGGGCGCCGGGCCGGTTCGCGTCGAAGAGGGGGGCGAGGGCCTGGGCGCGGGCGAGGTCGTGCGGGTCGTCGATCTCCAGGACCCGGGCGGGGTCGGTGCGGACGAGTTCCGTACGGCCGAAGAAACGGTGCTGGTGCTTGCGCAGCCCGGCCGCGTCCATGGCGTAGGCGGCGCCGGTCTCCAGCAGGTCCTGGGGGCGGTCCTGGCGGCGGGGGCGGAAGGACTTGTCGTGGTTGACGCCGTGGCCTCCGGCGGTGGAGCCGGGGGTGTCGTGGGCGTCGCCGTCCACTGCGACCGCCGGTGCTCCGCGGAGTGCGCCCGCCGGGCTCGACACGTCGGTTGCTCCGGCTGTGGCTCCCGCGCCCACGGCGGCTCGGCCGGGTACGCCGGTGCCGCTCGTGGTGGGTGCGTGGCCGCCGGTCGGCGCGTCGGCGCGGGCGGCCTCTTCCGCGCCGGACGTACCGCTCCCGGCGGCCTCGCCGGGCCTGCCTCCGCCCGACGCCGCGAACGCACCGTGCGCCACCGCGCCACCAGTCGCCCCCACGACCCCGTCGTACGCCCCCGCGACCCCGTCGTACGCCCCAGCCCCACGGGCCACCGCGGCGGCCACGGGCGCTTCGCCTGCGTACTCGTCCGCCGTGTCCCGCCAGATGAAGCCGTGGAAGGGGGCGACGGTGAGGGCGGTGTCGGCGCCGTGGTCGACGATGGCGCGGGCGACGCCGTCGATGTCCTCGCGGAGGATGAACGGGCTGGTGCACTGGACGAGGAGGACGACGTCGACGGCGGCGCCGTGGAGCGTCTCGTGGGCGTCCATGGCGTGCAGGACGGCGGCCTCGGAGGTCGCGGTGTCACCGGCGATGGCGGCGGGGCGCAGGACGACCTCGGCGCCCGCCTCCCGGCCCGCCGCGGCGATGGCGTGGTCGTCGGTGGAGACGACGACGTGCGTCACCAGTCCGGCGGCCAGGCACTCGCGGACCGCGCGCGCCACCAGCGGCACGCCGCCGACGGGGGCCAGGTTCTTCGCGGGGACGCCCTTGGAGCCGCCGCGCGCGGGGATCACGGCGAGGACGCGGCGTGCGGAAACCGCTCGGTCCGCTTCCGGACGGGACATGGGCTGTACTCCTTGCGCAGGGGACGGGTCGCGGCTCACAGCTCCCCCATCCGGCGGATGACGGGCGCCACGCGCTGCACTCCGTGGCGGTAGGCGCCGCGCGCGGCCCGGCGCACGATCTGCCGTACGGGCCCGGCCTGCCGGTCGGCGGCGGGCGCCCCGGGCAGCGGTTCCCCGTCGGGGCCGAGGTGGTGGCGGGCGAGGATGCCGGGCAGATAGCCGGGCGCGGTGACGGGCGTGTAGTACGGCGTCAGCGGCGGGAGTTCGGCGGCGGCGACCAGCTTGGCGATGCGGGCGCGGGCGGCGTCGAAGGCGGTGGCGTACGAGCCTCCCCCGGACTCCGTCCGGGATGCGCCGCCGGCGGCGACGCCCTGCCGTGCCACCCACTCCGGGTCCGGTACCGGCTCGTACCCGTCGTCCAGTTGGTCCCAGGAGGCGAGGCAGCCGGAGCCCACGAAGTGGTGGTTGCCGAGGGTCTCGCGGATGCCGAGGTCGGTGAGGACGACGGTGGGGATCCGGCGGTGCAGGGACTCCAGGGCGGCCGTGGAGCTGATGGTGACGAGCAGGTCGGTGGTGTCGAGGACCTCGCCCATGTTCCCGTACACCAGACGGAAGTTGGCGGGCGCGGCGCCACCGGGGAGCCGCTGCAGCAGCTTCTGGTACGGCAGTTCCTCGATGTGCGTGGTGTGCTCGCCGGGCTTGGAGCGCAGCTTCAGCAGGACCTGGCGGTCGGGGTGCAGCTTCGCGTGCCCGATGAGGCGGTTCAGCAGGTACGTACGGTCCCTGCGGTTGTCCGGGACGGAGGGCTGCGCGGCGAAGACGACCGTGTAGGGCCCGCGCCCTTGCTCCGCGGAGGGGTCCTCCGCGCCGGCGTACGGCCTGCCGCCCAGGAAGGGCAGGGCGACCTCGGTGACCGAGGAGGCGTCGGCGCCCACGCCCTCGTACACGGCGCGGAAACGGTCCGCGTCCTGGCGGGAGTTGGCGAGGACGAGGTCCGCGCCGTGGCGCAGCAGCAGACCGTCGGCGAGCTTCTCGTAGACGACACCGACGTAACCGGTGACGACCACGGGCCGTTCGGTACGTCCGTCCCAGGCGCGGCGCAGGCCGTGCAGCATCGCCTGGACTCCCCCGCCGACGAGGGCGAGCACGACGACGTCGTACGCGTCCCGCGTCACGGCGCGCAGGAACTCTACGGCGGTCACCTCGCGCAGGGAGTCGGGGCGGACGCCGACCTCCTCCAACTGGCGGGCGGTGGGGGTGGCCCGGCCGCGCAGGAGGAAGCCGTCGAGGCGGATGTCCGACTGCTCCGGAGCGAGGCGGTTCGCGGTGAGCGCGCCCCATTTCCACCGGGTGTCGGAATCCGCGAGTACGGCGACTCGCAGGCTGTTCGTAGCACTTGCTGGCACGTCGAAGACGCTAGGAAGCAATTTCGTTGATCGGCCCAACCCGAATGCAACAAAGGGTTAACAGCACATCGCCGAATGGCGAATCGGGGCGCGGAAGTTGCGGGAAAAAGCCTGGTTCACGGTACCGCCACGCGTCGTTCACCTGGTATCAAGCAGGTGGTCAAGACGAATGCCGGAGTGCGCCCTAACGTCACTGACGTGGTCAAGCTCTCCGTCATCGTGCCGTTCTACAACGTGCGGCAATACGCGCCCGACACCCTGAAGAGCCTCCGCGCGAACGCGCGCGAGGACTTCGAATTCATTCTCGTCGACGACTGTTCCCGCGACGAGACACCGGACATTCTCGCGCGCGCGGAGCGCGAGCTTCCGGGGGCGGTGTACGTCAGACACGAGAAGAACGGAGGTCTGGCGACCGCGCGCAACACGGGCATCGACGAGGCCCGCGGCGAGTATCTGACGTTCCTCGACGGGGACGACTGGCTCGCCCCCGGCTACTACCCGCGGCTGCTGGGCGCCATCGAGGAGTTGGGCTGCGACTTCGTGCGCACGGACCATGTCCAGTGCACCGCGCGGGCCCGCTCGGTCCACCGGGTGCCCAACGGGCGACGCGGCGTGGTGATGAACCCGCGGGACGCGATCCTGCCGGCCGACCGCTCGACCTCCGTCGACTACGCGTACGCCTGGGCGGGTGTCTACCACCGCCGACTGGTCGACAAGGGGGTGCTGCACTTCACCCACGGGCTGCGCACGGCGGAGGACCGGCCGTGGATCTGGAAGCTCCACCGGGAGGCGGATTCCTTCGCCACGGTGGGGCTGCTGGGCGTGTACTACCGGCGCGGCGTGGCCTCTTCACTGACCCAGATCGGTGACGTACGGCAGCTCGATTTCATTCGCGCGTTCGACCAGGTCATCGCGGAAACCGCGAAGGACCGGGACGCGGACGCCCTGCTTCCCAAGGCCGTGCGCACCTATTGCGCGATCATCTCCCATCACCTGGGATCCATCGAGAGGTTCGAGCCGGCGGTGGCACGGAAACTGAAGTCGATGAGCGCGGTGGCGCTGCGCCGAATGCCGCAGGACGTGCTGGACGAGGCCCTCGACTCCATGGACGTCCAGCGCGCCACCCGGCTGCGCAGGCTGCGCCGCCGTCCCGCCGGCACGGGGGTCGCCGCGTGACCACGCAGATCTTCATGGCGTCCACGCTGTACGGCACGGCCACGCTGGCCGCCGCCCTGGACACCGAGTGCTTCCGCCCGGCCTCCCGGCGCATCCTGCTGGTCTCCAACAACGCGACGACGCCGGAGACGGCCCCCGCCGTGGACGAGATGCCGGGCTTCGAGCGGCTTCGCTCCCGCTTCGACGACGTGATCTCCTGGAACGAGACCATCTCCCCATTCCACCCAGGCGGTTGGTCCCCGCGCATGGACGACGTACCGCTGTGGGAGCGGCATCTGCGGCTGCTGTGGAACCTGGGGGACGACGACGTCGAGCTGGCCGTGGAGTCCATCCAGGTCCACCCGGCGCTCGGCTTCGCCCAGATCTTCACCGGCGCCCCGGTGACCGTGTACGCGGACGGCCTGATGAGTTACGGCCCCACCCGCAACAAAATCGACCCGCTGGTCGGCACCCGTATCGACCGCCTGCTGCACCTGGATCTCGTACCGGGTCTGAAGCCGCTGCTGCTCACCGAGTTCGGGGTCGAGGCGGAGATCGTGCCGACGGACGCCTTCGTGAAGGTGCTGGCGGAGCTGGTCGACACCGGTGACGACGTGCCCGCGATCGAGGAGCCGGCGCTGCTGCTCGGCCAGTACCTCTCCGCGCTCGGCATCCTCACCGCCGAGGAGGAGGAGGACCTCCATGTACGGATGCTGAGGGGCGCGGTCGCGTTGGGGCACGGCACGATCGTGTTCAAGCCCCATCCGAGCGCCCCGGCCCGCTGGTCACGTGCTCTGGAGAAGGAGGCGGAGCGCCTCGGCGCCGAACTGACCGTCCTCGACGTCCCGGTCCTCGCCGAGGTGCTCTACCAGCGGATGCGTCCGGCACTCGTCGTCGGCTGCTTCTCCACCGCCCTGCTCACCGCCTCGGCGCTGTACGGGCTGCCGGTCGCCCGTGTCGGCACGGGCACCCTGCTGGACCGGCTCGCGCCGTACGAGAACAGCAACCGGGTGCCCGTCACCATCGTGGACGCGCTGCTGCCGGAGCTGGGCGACCGGGCGGCGGTCACCGCGCAGCAGCCGGGTATGGGGGCGGCGGATCTGGGCGCCCTGGTCCGGGCGGTGGGGTTCGCGATGCAGTCGAAGATCTACCCGTCGTTGCGCGCGGAGACCGAGGCCTATCTGACGCGACATCCGGGCGCCCACACCCTGCGGTACTTCAAGCGCCGCCGGCTCACCTCGCTGGGGCTGCCCGGCGGCGTCCCCGTCCAGCTCGCGTTCATCCCGCGCAACGCCACCGTGCGGAGAGTCGCGCGGCGGGCCCGGTCACTGAAGAGGGCGACACTCGGCTGATCCGATGAACTCACCCGCGAAGACAGCACCCCTGACCACGTCCGCGCAGGCGCCGCCCCTGGAGGCGGCCCTGCCGGGCATCCGCCCGGACGATCCCACGCGCAGAGCGGGACCGGAGACGGCCCTCGTCCCGCCCCGTACCACGCGCCGGGCCCCCGCCCCGCGCCTGCGCGCGCTCGACGGACTGCGGCTGCTCGCCGCGCTGATGGTGGCCGCGTACCACTACGGCGGCCGGGACGGCGAGATCTCCGAGGCGTGGGGCACCTCGCCCAGGCAGCAGTTCCCCACGCTGCACGAATGGTTCGCCTACGGCTGCCTGGGCGTGCAGGTCTTCTTCGTGATCAGCGGCTTCGTGATCTGTATGAGCGGCTGGGGCCGGCCGCTGCGGTCCTTCTTCGTCTCTCGCGCCACCCGACTGCTGCCCGCCTACTGGGCGGCGGTGATCCTGGTGACGGCGGTGTTCGCCCTGCCGGTGGTCGCGTACGAGGCGGTGTCACCGAGCGACGCGCTCGTGAACCTGACGATGCTGCAGCAGCCGCTGGGCGTGGACCGTGTGCTGGGCGTCTGCTGGACGCTGTGGGCGGAGGTCCGCTTCTACGCGCTGTTCGCCCTCTGCGTCGTCCTGCCGGGCGCGACCCGCCAACGCGTGATCATGTTCTGCGCGTGCTGGACGCTGGCGGCGGTGATCGCGCGGTCGGCGGACGAACCCCTCCTGGACGTCGTGCTGATGCCGGAGTACGCGCCTTTCTTCATCGGCGGGATCGGCCTCTACCTGGTCCACCGCGACCGGCGTGACGCGTACGCGTGGGGGATCGTGGCGGTGAGCTGGCTGATCGGCCAGCACTACGCGGTCCGAGGACTGTGGCACGCCCCGAACCCGGATTTCTTCTCCTACCGCACGTCGTTCGGCATCGTCCTCGTCGTCACCCTGGGCTTCGTGGCGGTGGCGGCGATCGCCCTCGGCCGGCTGAACCGGATCAACTGGCCCTGGCTGACGGTGGCGGGTGCCCTCACGTACCCGTTCTACCTGGTCCACGAGCACCTGGGGTGGGTGGTGATCCAGGCCCTGCACCGTGACGCCGGTCTGCCGTCGGCGGCGACCTTCGCGCTGGCGATCCTGTCGATGCTGCTGGTGGCCTGGCTGCTGTACCGCTACGTGGAGAAGCCGTTCACGCCACGGCTGCGCGGAGTGCTCGACCGATCACGGTGAGGGCGCACCCTCCGCCCTCGGACATGGGGAGAAGTGGCGCACGCCGCTCCGGCACTCAGCCTCAGAAGGCGTCGCTCACTCAGCCTCAGAAGGCGTCGCTGGGGACGTACGTCCCCCACACCTCCCGGAGGGCGTTGCAGACCTCGCCCACCGTGGCGCGGGCCTTCAGGGCCTCACGCATCGGATAAAGGACGTTGTCCTCGCCCTCGGCCGCCTTCTTCAGTGCGGCCAGGGCCGAGTCCACGGCCGGCTGGTCGCGCTCGGCGCGCAGCTTGGCGAGGCGCTCCGCCTGCTGGGCCTCGATCGCCGGGTCCACGCGCAGCGGCTCGTAGGGCTCCTCCTCGTCGAGCTGGAAGCGGTTGACGCCGACCACGACCCGCTCACCCGAGTCGGTCTCCTGCGCGATCCGGTACGCGGAACGCTCGATCTCGCTCTTCTGGAAACCGCGCTCGATGGCCGCCACCGCACCACCCAGGTCCTCGACCTTCCCCATCAGCTCGACCGCGGCCGCCTCCACGTCATCGGTCATCCTCTCCACGACGTACGACCCCGCGAACGGGTCCACCGTGGCCGTCACATCCGTCTCGTACGCCAGCACCTGCTGCGTACGCAGGGCCAGACGCGCGCTCTTGTCCGTCGGCAGCGCGATCGCCTCGTCGAAGGAGTTCGTGTGCAGCGACTGCGTACCGCCCAGCACCGCCCCCAGACCCTGCACCGCCACCCGGACCAGGTTCACCTCCGGCTGCTGGGCCGTGAGCTGCACGCCCGCCGTCTGCGTGTGGAACCGCAGCATCAGCGACTTGGGATTGCGCGCACCGAACTCCTCACGCATCACCCGCGCCCAGATCCGCCGGGCCGCCCGGAACTTCGCGACCTCCTCCAGGATCGTCGTACGGGCCACGAAGAAGAACGACAGACGGGGCGCGAAGTCGTCGACGTCCATGCCCGCCGCCACCGCCGTACGGACGTATTCGATACCGTCCGCAAGAGTGAAAGCGATCTCCTGCGCCGGAGAAGCCCCCGCCTCCGCCATGTGATAGCCGGAGATCGAAATGGTGTTCCATTTCGGGATCTCGGTTTTGCAGTACTTGAAGATGTCCGCGATCAGACGCAGCGACGGCTTCGGCGGGAAGATGTACGTCCCCCGCGCGATGTACTCCTTCAGCACGTCGTTCTGGATCGTGCCCGTCAGCCGGTCCGCACTGACACCCTGCTCCTCACCGACCAGTTGGTACATCAGCAGCAACAGCGCCGCCGGTGCGTTGATCGTCATCGACGTCGAGACCTTGTCCAGCGGAATCCCGCCGAACAGCACCCGCATGTCCTCCACCGAGTCGATCGCCACCCCCACCTTGCCCACCTCGCCATGGGCGATCGGAGCATCGGAGTCATGCCCCATCTGGGTGGGCAGGTCGAAGGCGACCGACAGCCCCATCGTGCCGTTGGCGATCAACTGCTGGTAGCGGGCGTTGGACTCCACCGCCGTACCAAAACCGGCGTACTGACGCATCGTCCACGGCCGACCGGTGTACATCGACGGATACACACCCCGGGTGAACGGGTACGACCCCGGCTCACCCAACTTCTCCACCGGATCCCAGCCCTCCAGCGCCGACGGCCCGTACACCGGCTCGATGGGCAGTCCGGATTCCGACTCGCGCGCCATGGTGTGTGCCTCCGTGCTGCTCGGTTGCTGGCTGGTTACTTGCCAGTACGACGACCCTCGCGACGGACTGTAGCGGCGGCCGTTCGCCCGGTGGAGGGCCCCACGCTGGGACCTTGCTCACAACCATGCCCCTTTGTTCGCTACGGGTCACGCTTGGGAAACCTCTTTCGGACGCCCTCCGGAAGCTCTCCGGCGGAGCGACCGGACACGGGCGCGTCGGACGCGCCGATGAGACGACGGGGAGCCGAATGCGTACCAAGGACATGCGGAGATCGGTGGCCGCGCTCGCGGCTCTCGTCGTGGCGGGCGCCTGCACGGCCCAGGGCGTCCAGGTGCACGGCGGCCAGCGCCAGCCCGTGCGCGTCGACGTGACCGCCACACCGAGCGCCGACCCGAAACAGGACGATCGCGCCAGGGCCGACAGCAATGACAGCGGTGACAGCGGTGACAGCGACGGCGACGAGGTCGGCCGCGACGGCAAGGGCGCCCCCGAGAAGTCCCCGACGACCGTGCCGCCCTCCCCCACTCCGACCCCCACCCCCGCCCCGAGAGTGCTCTGGGACCAGGGCGATGAAGGGCCGGAGGTGCGCGAGTTGCAGGCGCGGCTGCGACAGGTCGCCTGGCTCTTCGCCGGGCCCACTGGCACGTACGACGATCTGACGGTCCGGGCGGTCAGGGGTTTCCAGGGCAAGCGGGGGTTGCCGCAGACCGGGAAGACGGACACGGCCACCTGGGAGCGGCTGCTGAGGATGACGCGGGAGCCCGGCAAGTGGGACCTGTACGCGTACGGCGGGCAGTCGGCCGCGTCCCCCGATCCGCGCTGCACGACGGGCCGGGTGCTGTGCATCAGCAAAACGAGCCGCACCCTGCGCTGGATGGTGGACGGCAGGACGCTGTCGACGGTCGAGGTGCGGTTCGGCTCGCAGTACACGCCGACGCGCGAAGGCGTGTTCCACGTCTACTTCAAGTCCCGCGACCACTGGTCGACCCTGTACGACACACCCATGCCGTACGCGATGTTCTTCAGCGGCGGGCAGGCCGTCCACTACTCGTCCGACTTCGCCGTCCGGGGCTACTACGGCGCCTCGCACGGCTGCGTCAACGTCCGTGACGAAGCGAAGATCGCGCAGCTCTTCGAGCAGGTCAGGAACGGCGACAAAGTGGTCGTGTACTGGTGACGAGGCGCTCTTGTCCGCCACCGAAGAAGTGGAGTGACGTGCGCCACATCACGCATAGCGGGAGGGCGTCCAACGCGTCAGGAGGAGCAACGGGTCCACAGGGGACCACCACGGGGGATCACGGGGGATGGAGTATGGGGCGCGGGCGGGACCGGGGGAACGTGTCCCGCCCGCGCCGAGGTGCACGAGCCGTAGGTACGGGGGGAACCCCGGCTCTGTGCGACGGCCGATGACCAGTCGGCTCACTCATTACTGCGCCGGGGCGGCTGAAAGTGTTACCCGTTCCGCGAAAGAATTCGGTGTGTCTATGAAAGCGCAGGTCAGGGAGGGTGCGTGAGTACGGTCAGGGGGAACGGTGCGCGAGCGCCGGCCACCGAGACCCGCAGCGGGCGAGCGTGGGGCACGGGGGCGCGAGCGATGGACGGGGCGCGGGGGCGCGAGCGATGGACGGGGCGCGGGGGCGCGAGCGTGGGGCGCGGGACCGGGCGCGGGATAGAGGGAGCGGGATAGAGGCAGCGGGAGACTGTCAGAGCGCGCGGGACAGCGGTGACCGGGTGGCGGGGTCGGCGGGCGGGGTGGTCCAGGGGACATCCGAAACGTCTGCGCCGGCGCGGCACCCGAAATTGACGGGGGTCACCGCCCCGAGCTGACCATGATGGCCGCGGCCACCGTGACCCTTGCCGCCCTTGCCGCCGTTGTTCTTGCCGCCCTTGCCGTCGCCGTCGCCGTGCCGGGGGCCGTCTCCGTCGCCCTTGCCGTTCCCCTTGCGGCCCTTGCCCCTGTGGGAGTCGTCGTCCTCGTCGGAGTCCTTGCCCGACCGCGTCCTGTCGTCGCCGGAGGAACCGGTGGAGCCGTCGGAGCCCGAAGAGCCGGTCCCGGTGCCCCTGCCGGTCCCCGTGCCGGTTCCCGTTCCCGGGCGCTTCGCCTTGCCGGGATTCTCGGCGCCGGACAGGACGCCTTCGCAGTACCGCTTCAGTTGCCCCTGGTTCTTGCGGCCCGCCGCGCCCTCCAGGCCGCGCCGGCGGTCGGCGTCCAGTTCCTTGCCGGCGCGCACGTCACGGCAGGCGGACAACACGCTGTTCCACCACTTCCGGGTGCCCTCGCCCTGCCCGGTGTCACCGGGCAGGCGCTCCGCGTCGGTGCCGCCGGAGGGGTCGTCGCCGTTCGGCGTGACGTCCGGGGAGCCCTCGGGTGTGGGCTCGGCCGGACTCCCCCGCTCGCCGTCGCCCGGATCGGCGTTCGGCGACGGTGACAACAGCAGCCGGTCCGGCGTCTCGGCGGCGGGGATGGAGGCGGAGGGTTCCGGTTCGTCGTCGTGGAACGTGCTCAGCGCGCCGCCACCGGCTGTGAGCGTGACCCCGCCGAGCATCCCGGCGGCCAGCGCCGCGACCAGCCCGTACCGCACAGGGCGGCCCCAACGGGCCCGGCGGCCGTCCGGCGCGGAGGACACGGGACGGCCGAGGCGTACGAGTCCGGCGTCGGCGACCGGGGCCGGGACGGCGTGCGTACGGCTGCCACGGCCCGGCTCCGCCGCCTCGGAGTGCGCGGCGCGCGCGAGGCATTCGGCGCGTTCGACAGAGCGGGCGGTACGGGCCGTGCGGGCCATCCGGAAAGCGGCCAACGCGGCTTGCTCGCCCGGGAGTTCCGCGTTCTGCGACGGGGCGGCCGCGGCCTCCGCGGCCAGGGCGCCGAGCGCCTCGGCGAGCCGGTCGGCACGGGCGCGGGTGTCGGCGTCGACGGCTTCGAGCGGCTCACCACGCAGCAGCCGCTCCGCGACTTCGCGGTTCAGCCACCTGTACTGCTCGTCGGCCATCACACATCCTTCTGCGTCCGCGAACGCGTATGCGTCACACCGGCGGACGTGGTCGCGCGTGCGCGCGGTTCTCTCGGCGGGGGGACGGCGTCCAGCGGATCACCGGATTCCGGGGCGCCCTCCGAAGCCGTCTCCGGATTGTCCCCGATCAGTTCGGCGAGCCGTTTCAGCCCTCGGTGCGCGGCCGTGCGGACGGCTCCCGCGCGCTTGCCCAGCGTCTCGGCCGCGCTCTTCGCGTCGAGGCCGACCACGACACGCAGCACCACCGCCTCGGCCTGGTCCTGCGGCAACCGGGCGATGAGCGACAGCGTCCGGTCGGTGGCCAGGGCCTCCATGGCCTCGCCGGCCGTGTCGGACTCGGCGGCCTTGCCGGTCAGCTCGGTCTCGTCGCCGCCTATCGCGGGACGGCGCCCCCGCATGCGTATGTGGTCCAGTGCCCGGTTGCGGGCGATCCGGGCGGCCCAGCCCCGGAACCGGTCCGCGTCACCGCTGAACCGCTCCAGGTCACGGGCTATCTGCAACCAGGCCTCGGAGGTGACGTCCTCCGCGTCCGGATCCCCGACCAGCGTCCGTACGTACCCGAGCAGCCGTGGGTGCACCGAGCGGTACACAGTCCGGAACGCGGTCTCGTCACCGTCCTGCGCCGCAAGCACCGCGGCGGTCAGCTCCGCGTCGTCCCCCAGCACCCGCGCGCGCCCCTCTTTTGCGCCTCGACCGGCCCCGCTCTCACGGACCGGGTTGTCGCCGTCGTGGTTCCTCGAATGGATGGTCATGGATGGTTGCGGTGCCAGGCCGTGGAGGGTTGTGGTGGTCTTCCGCCATCCACGATCCGGCGCGAAAGGCACGTTACGGCCTGAAACCGCTGACCGTCCATGTCCGTAGAACATGCAACTGACTCGTGATGCGGTGAGGTGTGACAGAAAACGCAGGCGCGGCGCTGTAGGTAGTACGGGTCGCCGCGCGGCCCGTGCCGCGCGACGGTCGGGGCCTCTCCTGTGGGGGGTGGCGGCCCCGACCGTTGCCATCGGCGGAGTCGGCCGGGTGTCTTGCGAGTACGGGGGTCTCGCGAGCACGCCGGCCTTACTTCGTTCCCCGCCCCGCACCCGGCCGTTCCGGCCGACCGCCGGAGGAACCCGACTGGTCCGACTCGTCCGAGACCGTGGACCGGCCCGTCTCGCTCGGCTCTTCGGACGGCTTGGGCTCACTCGATGGTGTCGACTTGTTCGCCGGGGTTGACCCTTGCGGTGGTGTCACCTCGTCCGCCGATCGGTCAGCTTTGCCCTCTTTCCTGACCTTGTCAGCCTTGTCGGCCTTGTCGCGCTTATCGGCTTTATCGATCTTATCGGCCTTGTCGGCGCGCCCCTCGTTCGTCTTCGCGCACGCACGGCAGTGGGCCTCGGTGTCCCCCGACTCGGCGGGCGGATCGCCCGGCGCGGTGTCGGTGTCGATGCCGGTGTCGGGGGCATGCGGAACGTCGGAGGGTCCGGACCGGGCGGGGGCGCCGTCCCTCGAGGACCGGCGGTCCTGGCCCGAGCGGTTTCCGTCGGCGCCGCCGTCGTCGCGCACCGCCGAGCCGATCGCCGCGAAGGCGACTCCGCCGAGGGTCAGACTGGCCAGCAGAACGGCCAGGGTGGTGCGGATCGAGAGCTGTACGCGGCGTCGGGCGTTCGGCCGCCAGTCGTCGCGACGCCTTGTACGAGCGGTGCGCGCCCCCTTCTCCCGGGCCGCCCGGAACGCGGCAACGGCCCGCGCCTCACCCTCACTGCCCACCTCGGCACCCGTGCGTACGGCGGCGAGCAGGGTGTCGACGGAGAGGACGGCGGCAGCAGTGCCGGGCGGAACGGCGGCAGGAGTGCCCGAGGAGAGGCCCTCAGGAGTGCCCGGCGAGAGGCCTGGCGAAAGGTCCGCAGGAATGTCGGGGCGGGTGTCGGCGGCGGTCTCGTGGCGGGCGTCGCTCATGGTCGGGCGGCGCTCGGCCCCGTGTCCGCTGTCGCGCCGTTCATCCATGTCCGACTCCGCCCCTGCCCGACGGCATCTCGCGCCCTTCCTGGTAGCCGCTCTTCCGTTGGTGTCGTGCCCCTGACGGCCGGCGCCGCGGCCGTCGAAGCCGCGGCTGTGGCCGTGGCGACCGTGCCCGTGCCTGTGGTGACCGTCGTCGTCCGCATGGCCGTGGGGGCCGTCGTCGCGGTCGGTCATCTCGACTCCCCCAGCGTCCGGGAGCCGTCATCCGTCACACCTTCGCCCGTACCTTCACTCACACCGTCGCTCGCCCCTTCGGCCCGGAGGAGCTGGGCGAGGCGCTTAAGGCCCCGGTGGGTGGCCGTGCGGACCGCGCCCGGCCGTTTGCCGAGGACGCGGGCGGCGGCGGGGCCGTCGAGGCCGACGACCACCCGCAGCAGCACGGCCTCGGCCTGGTCGCGGGGCAGCCGGGCGACGAGTGCGAGGGCCTGCTCGGTGGAGAGGGACTCCAGGGCCTGGTCCTGGGTGCTGTGCGTGCCGGGCAGTTCCAGCAGGTCGTTCTCCAGCGCGGTCGCCCGGGGTCTGACCTTCTGGCGCCGCAGATGGTCCAGGGCCCGGTGCCGGGCGATGGTCGCGCTCCAGCCCCGGAAGCCCGCACCGTCGCCCTTGAACCGCCCGAGGTCCCGCGCGATCTCCAGCCAGGCGTCCGAGGCGACGTCCTCCGCGTCGTCCCCGACGATGCCGCGCAGATAGCCCAGCAGTCCGGGCTGCACCAGCCGGTACGCCACCGCGAACGCGGCCTCGTCCCCGGCCTGCGCCCGCGCGACGGCCGCGCCCAGTTCCCCGTCGTACGCCTGCACGCGCCGAGGCTCCCCTCCCTGGCCCCAAGCCGTCCGAGACAGGCCACGTCAGTGCCGGGATCGCCTTCCGGGGGACCGTCCCGGCCGCCGCCAAGCCCCCACGATGATCTGCGCCGGGCTTCACGGAAGTGTCACAGCGGGCCGCGACGCCACCCGTTGTCGAGACCAGGGACGACCGTTTCGTACGAGTCGATCATCTCGACGGTGCGCCGGCGGGTGCGCTCACCCATGAGAGTTGCGGCCGCATCACCGGGCGCCACGGACAGTCCATCGAGCACGTTCCACAGCTTCTTGGCCTCGGCCTTCGCGACGGCCGCTTCCGTGTCTCCCCCAGCGGGCCCCGGAGAACGACGCCGGAGGTGGTGCGGGACACAGTCGCACCTGTGACGCTCGGGGCGGTCCGTGCGCTGGAGTAGAAGGCCACCCGTGTGACGGGTGGCAGCTTTGTCGATCACCTCTGGGAGTGGGGCATTTGAGCCGCCGGAAGACCCGTGCGTACCAGCCGTTACGTGTGCGGCGGAGGGCGTGGCTGACGCTGGCGGCCGTGGTGGCGGGAGGCGTGGGCACCGCGTCGTACGCCGTGGCCGGTCCGGCGGACCGCGGCACCTTCGACGCTCGGGCCGAACGGCCCGTCGAGGTGCGCACGTTGGCACTCACGGACGCCGGCGACGGCCGCCGGGCCCTGGCGCGCACCACCGCCCGTCCCTTCTCCCTCCTCGGCGTCTCCTGGACCGGCGCCGACGAACTCGACGGCACCGCCCAGGTACGCACCCGTGACTCGGCCACCGGCGAGTGGACCGCCTGGCGCACGCTCGTCCCGGCCACGCCCGTCACGGGAGTCGCGCGGGGCACCTCCGCGCCTGTCTGGGTCGGTCCCAGCGACGGCGTCGAGGCCCGCGTAGTGGCAGCCGACGGCTCCGCGACGGCCGGGCTGCCTAAGGGACTTGAGGTCAGTCTGGTCGATCCCGGACTGACGGCCGAGGAGTCACGGAACCCGGACCCGGCCGGTGACATGGTCCCCGCGGCGTTCGTCGCCGACGATGTGCCCACCCCCCTCGCCTCGACCGTCACGCGCCCCCCGATCGTCAGCCGGGCCCGCTGGGGCGCCGACGAGTCGACGGTGACGGGTGCGGCGCAGTACATCGACAGGATCAGCGCGGTCCTCGTCCACCACACGGGCGGGACCGACGCCTACAGTTGTGCCGAGTCCCCGGCCCTGATCCGCGCGTTGACGGCCTACGACATCCAGACGGCCGGCCGGGGCGACCTGGGCTACAACTTCGTGGTCGACAAGTGCGGTCGTGTCTACGAGGGCCGGGCGGGCGGCGCGGACCTGTCGGTGCGCGGCGAGCACACCCCCGGCTTCGACGGCGACTCGACGGGCATCGCGGTGCTCGGCGACTTCGAGAACGGCGCGAGGCCGAGCCGGGCGGCCGTGGAGTCCGTGGCGCGGCTGGCGGCCTGGAAACTGGGCCAGTACGACGGTGACCCGACCGGGAAGGTGACGCTGACGGCGGCCGAGGACAGCGGGGTGTTCGCAGGGGGCGAGTCGGCCGAGCTGGACGTGATCTCCGGCGGCAAGGACGCCGCGACCACCACGTCCCCCGGCAGGGACCTCTACGCCAGGCTTCCCGAGATACGCCGCTACGCCGCCTCCCCCGGCCGCGACTCCGCGATCCCGACGGCCGACTACACGGGCGACGGCGTCAGCGACCTCGTCGCGCCCACGCACCGCGTCGGCAGCGGCTCGCTCACCCTGGTCCCCGGCGGCGTGAACGGCCCCGTCCCCGCGTCCAAGCTGCGCCTGGACCAGGCGAGCGCGGGCGTGCCGGGCGCCGCCGAGTCCGGTGACCAGTGGGGCGCGGCGACCGCGTGGGGCGACATCGACGGCAACGGGTACGCGGACCTCGCGATCGGCGCGCCCGGCGAGGACGACACCACCGGCCACGCCGACCGGGGCGCCGTGACGATCCTCTACGGCCCCGCCTTCACCGCCGACGCCGACACCATGGCCCTCGGTGACGACTACGAGCCGAGGGGCGCGCGGTTCGGCGCGACCGTGACGGTGGGGGACTTCAACGCCGACGGCAGGGCGGACGTGTTCACCGCGTCCACCGGTACGGGCGGCAACTGGGCGGCGCGTTTCGGCGACGGCCACGAGGTCGCCGGTGACCTCACCACGGCGACGGGCTCCTTGGCGTACGCGGACTCGGCGACCGGCGACTTCAACCGGGACGGCTACGCGGACGTGGCCCTCACCTACCGCGACGCGTCCGGGGCCGGCAAGGTGACCTGGTTCAAGGGCTCCACGTCGCTGGGGCTGACGAAGGCCTCGACCCTGACCGTCAGGGGCGGCCGCGCCATCGCCGCGGGCGACGTCAACGGCAACGGCTACGACGACATCGTCATCGGCCAGCCCTACGCCTCCGAGTCCGGCGGCAACGCGGGTGGTCAGGTCACGATGGTGCCCGGCTCGTCCACCGGGTTCACCACCACCGGCGTGACGACGATCCACCAGGCCACGGCGGACGTCGAGGGGGCCTCCGAGACGTCCGACGGTTTCGGGTCCTCCGTGTCGGTGGGCGATGTGAACGCCGACGGTCACGCCGACGTGCTCACCGGTGCACCGAACGAGGACATCACCCGGGCCGGGAAGAACCGTTCCAACGCGGGCTCGGCGTGGCTGCTGAAGGGAACGGCCTCCGGCCTGACCGGCACGGGCTCCCTCGCGCTCTCCCAGGACGCCCCGGACATCGCCGGCTCCACCGAGACCGACGACAAGTTCGGTTCCGCGACCTCCTTGACCGACGTCACGGGCGACGGCCACGCCGACCTGCTCACCGGAACGGAGGGCGAGGACGGCGGCAACGGCACGATCCTGTACGTCCCGTCCCTCAACGGCACGCCGTCCCGCCCGCAGTCGTCGTACTACGGCCGCACGCAACTGGCCACACCGACAGCCGGCCGCCTCGGCCAACTCCTCACCCCCTAGGCGCGGGTGGTACGTGGTTGCTCGCGCAGTTCCCTTCGCCCCTGAAGAACCAGGCCCTGGTGGGCCTGAAGAGCAGGGCCCAGCCCCTGCTCTTCAGGGGCGCGGGGAACTGCGCGACCAGCCCCACCCACCCGCACCCGAAGAACACACCCAAGGCGGTCGAAGGGCGCAGCATCTGAGGATGAACCGGGTAGGGGCGGCGAGGGCGAAAGACCCCGCTTCAGCCGGAGGCCATCGCGTCGTGGCACAGCAACCGCAACGACCCCTCCCCCGCAAAGCACCGCCGAGCCTCATCGAAGGGATCCCAGAACCGCCCGTCCCAGGCACGCACCCAGTACCCACCCCCGGACTCGACCCACTCACCCCCGACGGAACGCACCACGACCTCACCCCCGTACGCCCCGAACCCCCTCAACACCCCTTCCACGGCCGCGTACGGCGCCCCCTCCCGCCGTATCTCCTCGATCATCCGGTCCACTCGCCACAGACTCCGCGTCGAGTAGTCGAGGCGCACCCGCGCGCCCTCCCGCATCATCGCCACCGCGTCGGCCGCCCACCGGACAGGCTTCGCCGCACTCCCGGACCGGTTCCCGAGGCTCCCCGAAGCAGGGGACGTACTGACCGGACTGAATGTCTGCTGTGCGCTCACACTGGGGACAGCGCTCGCCCCACCGCGCGCGTCACACGATTTCGCCGCCCTGCGCGACACCGGTGCAGGACCACCACACCAGGCCCCAGGACACCCACAGGACCACCAGAAGAAACCAGGTTTACCGCCTCGGCCCCCGGGCCCTTCGCGACACGACCGCCCGCAGCACCCGACGCCCCTCCGTGGACACACCCAGCGCCTGCCGCACCCCCGAGGCGCCGTGCTGCGCGAGCAGTTCCAGCACCACGAACTGACGACGCAGTTCGGCGGCGACGAGATGGGACACACCCTCGGTACGGCCCTCCCGGCAGGCGGCCACCGAGTCGTCGCCCCCGGCGTCCAGCGGGTCGAGCAGTTGGTGGACACGCAGGGCGGAGACGGAACACAGGTCGGCCCACTCCCGCAGCCCGTCGCCGGACCGCTCCGCGGGAACCGCGTCGAGCATCCGACGGACGAGCAGGACGACCTCCTCCCCACCGGAGGGCGACGGCGGCGACACCGCGGCATCCAGCTCACCGCGCACCTTCGTGACCTTCTCTCCCCACCCCGCCCCGTCGTCCACCAGCCCCGCCCACAGCGGACGCAGAACCTCGTCGTCACCCCCGAGAAGCGGTACGCAGCGATCCAAACAAGCCAACCCGCTTGCCGCCAGACCGCGTTCGTCGGCCTGGGCCATCAGCTCCACCAGGCTCATCACGCCTCCCCTAGATCCCGCTCGACCACGCCCCGGTTATACGGAGCCCACACTTCCCCTTACTGCGTGCGACGACGCGGGAGTGTCACAGAGGGACGACCCCGAGCCGGTCGAGCATCCGGAAAAGAATGTTTTCAGCCAAGGGGTCCGCCGGTCCAGGTTCCGATGCCCGAATTCAGCTCACCTTCCCCGCCAGCTCCCGGAACTGCGTCCAGCTCAGACCCGGCTTCCTCGGGTCCCACAGCTTCTGCGACAGCGCCCGCAGCGGCATCCGTACGCCCGCCGCGACCTGCGCCTCGGTCTGCCGGTTCGCGAGATCGCACCAGACGGCGAAGGAACCGCCGAGGATCTGGTCGTCGTACTGCGCGGAGACGGCGGTCGTGCCGCGGAGCACCCTCGGGGTCCAGGACTCGTAGATGCGCTGTCCGGTCGGGTAGACGAACTGGTTGGGCTCGCCGAGGACGTAGTACAGGTACTCGTCGTTGTAGTTGATCACCTGCCGCCCGGCGCTCAGATACTCGACCGGCGGCCGGGCCCCGATCTCCTTGCCCGTCCAGTACGCGACCTGGATCGCCTTGTCCGCCTGGACCGAGCCGCCCCTGAAGAACCCGTCGTTCCAGGCCCGAACGGTCCGGTCGTGGCCGCGCATCACCTTGGCGCGGTCGTTGAGCCACCCGGTCGCCAGATCCGCGACGGTGGCGCCGGCGCCGTACTTCTGCCGCGCGGCGGCGGCGAGCTGCGGGTAGGACGCCTCGGGGTCGGACACCATCAGCGCCCGGTACTCGTCGGCGCCGAGGTGCCAGTACGCTCCGTCGAACAGACCGGCGTACTCGTCGAGCAGCTCGTCGACGACTTCGGCCGCCCGTGGCTTGGAGATGTCGACGGCACCGCGTGCGGCCACACCCTGGGCGTTCACCAGCTGCAGTCCCGGATTGCCGGCGATCACCGCGCCCAGATGGCCGGGTGAGTCGATCTCCGGTACGACCTCGATGTGCCGGCTCTTCGCGAGGTCCAGGATCTTCCGCACCTGCGCCTTGGTGAGGTGCTGTTCCGACACCACCTCGGGATGGGACGCGGACTCGATCCGGAAGCCCTGGTCGTCGGAGAAGTGCAGGCCGAGCTGGTTGTACTTCAGGTCGCCCAGCTCACGGACGCGGTCCTCGATCCAGCCCGCCGTGAAGTGTTTGCGTGCGATGTCGAGCATGAACCCGCGCTGCGGTTTGGCCGGCTCGTCCCGGACGACGCCTTCCGGCGCCGTACCGCCGCCGCGCACCTCCTGCTTCAGGGTGCGGGTGCCGTAGAAGACGCCCGCCTCGGCGGGCGCGGCGATCCGTACCCGTCGGTCCTTCACGGTCAGCGTGTACGCCTCCGAGCCGGACTTCCCCGTCCCGTCGAGCGCCAGCTCCACGTCCCCGTCCCGGGGCCGGGCCTCCCCGGCGTACTCCAGACCCAGCTCGTCGGCGGTCAGCCGCCCCTCGTCCGCCAGCTCCGCGTTCCGTACGACGATCCGGCTGCCGTCGGAGGGCTTCCAGCCGGGACCGCGGGCGGCCTCATGCTGCCGTACGGCGGGAACGGTCCGGGGTGCCTGCGAGAGCGGATACGTGCGGGAGGGTGACGGGGACGGCGCCCCCTCGGCCGCGTTCGCCGACACCGACCGCTCGCGGGACGGCTCCGCCCCGCTCGGCGTGCGGGTCCCGCCGCCCGGCCACACGGTCACGGCCACCGCGACCGCGCCGCCCGCCAGGGCCACTCCCGTACCCAGGAGCAACCCCTTCGAGGTGATCGCCGTCTTCCTGCGGGGAGCCCTGCGCCGGCCACGGTTCACGACGCGCCCCTGGTCCCGATTACGGTCACCGTCCACGACCTCTCACACACCTCTCGCCCGCGCCGTCCCCCGGTTCACTCCCGACTCTCTTCCGAGCCCTCTCCACGAAACCTACGACGTCCCACCACCCGACCCGTCCACCACAGGTTCCGAAACTCTCCCGTTCGGGTGAATTTCGGGCATCGAACGGACAATCCATGACCTGCCTCGATAACGTGGTGGCGCATCTCGCTCAGCTTGCCCCGCCACCCCCTACGCACCGCCGAGGAACCACGCTGCCCGCGCACCGTCTCCCCCGCCTCCCCGGCCAGGTCGCCATGACGGAGCAGGTCAAGGTTCAGGTCCACGCCCCGGCCCCGTCGGCCCTGGAGCGGTTCAACCAGGCCCCCGCCGACACCGCCCGCCAGGCCCTCCTCACCTGCCTCCGCAGCCTCCGCTGGGCCCACCGCCTCACCGACCACCGCCCCTACCCCGACCTCGACGCCCTACTCGCCGCCTCCGACGAGGCCGCGTACGACCTCACGACGGCGGACCTGGCCGAGGCCCTGGCCGGCGAGACCCTCCCCCCGCTCCCCGAGGACACCTACGGCGCCGCCCACACCGCCCTCAACGCCGCCCACGCCGCCTACGAGGCCCGCTTCGGCCACGTCTTCGTCATCGCCCCGGACGGCACCGGCCCCGGCGAAATCCTCGACCGAGCCCTGGAGGGCATCCGCACCCGCCTGGCGAACGACCCCGAGGAGGAGCGAATGGTGGTCGCGGAAGAGCTACGCCGCCTGGCCAAAGAACGCCTGACCAGCCACCTCAGGGACACGGGAAACCGCGCGACCCTCTAGGGGCACCGGGAAGCACGCACCCCTCTGGGACCGCGGGGAACTGCGCGATCTTTTGGGGGCACGGGGAAGTACGCACCTCTCTGGGGCCGCGGGGAACCGCGCACTCCCTTAGGGGCGCGGGGAACTGCGCGATCCTTTGGGGGCGGGGAACCGCGCACTCCTCTGGGGGCGCGGGGAACCGCGCACTCCTCTGGGGGCGCGGGGAACCGCGCACTCCCTTAGGGGCGCGGGGAACTGCGCGATCCTTTGGGGGCGGGGAACCGCGCACTCCTCTGGGGGCGCGGGGAACTGCGCAATCTTTTAGGGGCGCGGGGAACTGCGCGATCAGCCACAACGAACCCGCACCCGGCAACGCACAGGCACCCCCTCCCCGGCCCCCGCCCGCTACTCACCCTTACGTGCACCTTTGTATGCCAGTTTGATCACACCCCCCATCCCGGCTTAAGCCAAGTGCAACGACGTCGCTACCATGGCCGGGGCCGGTGGACCGTACCCGGCCGGGTCAGACCGACAAGCAAGCCGGCCGGCCCCAATCCCCGCTCCCGGAGGGTTCTTCCGTGCCGGCTGGAACGCTGTACCGCGGCCGGGAAGGAATGTGGTCCTGGGTGGCTCATCGAGTCACCGGCGTCCTCATCTTCTTCTTCCTGTTCGTACACGTGCTGGACACCGCTCTCGTCCGTGTCTCCCCCGACGCCTACGACAAGGTCGTGGCCACGTACAAGACGCCGATCGTCGCGCTGCTGGAGTACGGCCTCGTCGCCGCCATCCTCTTCCACGCGCTCAACGGTCTTCGGGTCATCGCCGTCGACTTCTGGTCGAACGGCCCCCGTCACCAGAAGACGATGCTCTGGACCGTCGTCGGTATCTGGCTCGTGCTGATGATCGGGGCCCTGTACCCGGTCCTCGGTCACGCCGCTCGTGAAGTCCTCGGAGGCTGAGGCAGATGTCCGCCACTGAAACCACCGCATCCGGCATCGGCCCCGTCGAGGGCTCCGGGGAGCTGTCGGGCTACAGCCCCGACAACCCGGCCCCCGTCATCGAGCCGCCCCGCAAGCGCACCAAGAAGACCCCGAAGTCGACCCGCGGCAACTTCGAGATGGCCGCGTGGCTCTTCATGCGCCTGTCCGGCATCGTCCTGGTCGTCCTGGTCATCGGCCACCTGCTGATCCAGCTCGTCCTCGACGGCGGTGTCTCCAAGATCGGCTTCGCGTTCGTCGCGGGCCGCTGGGCGTCGCCGTTCTGGCAGACCTGGGACCTGCTGATGCTGTGGCTCGCGATGCTGCACGGCGCCAACGGTCTGCGCACGGTCATCAACGACTACGCGGAGCGCCCGAACACCCGCCTGTGGCTCAAGGGCCTGCTCTACACCGCCACGGTGTTCACCATCCTGCTGGGCACGCTGGTGATCTTCACCTTCGACCCGAACATCCGATAGGCACGGGGCTGAGGTAACCGATCATGAAGATCCACAAGTACGACACCGTCATCGTCGGCGCCGGCGGCGCCGGTATGCGCGCGGCCATCGAGTCCACGCAGCGCAGCCGCACCGCCGTGCTGACCAAGCTGTACCCGACCCGCTCCCACACGGGCGCCGCGCAGGGCGGCATGGCCGCCGCGCTCGCCAACGTGGAGGAGGACAACTGGGAGTGGCACACCTTCGACACGGTCAAGGGCGGTGACTACCTGGTCGACCAGGACGCCGCAGAGATCCTGGCGAAGGAGGCCATCGACTCCGTCCTCGACCTGGAGAAGATGGGCCTGCCGTTCAACCGCACGCCCAACGGCACGATCGACCAGCGCCGCTTCGGCGGTCACAGCCGGAACCACGGCGAGGCCCCGGTCCGCCGCTCCTGCTACGCGGCCGACCGCACCGGCCACATGATCCTCCAGACGCTGTACCAGAACTGCGTCAAGCACGGCGTGGAGTTCTTCAACGAGTTCTACGTCCTGGACCAGTTGATCACCGAGGTCGACGGCGTCAAGAAGTCCGCCGGTGTGGTCGCGTACGAGCTCGCCACCGGCGAGATCCACGTCTTCCAGGCGAAGGCCGTGATCTACGCGTCCGGCGGCTGCGGCAAGTTCTTCAAGGTGACGTCCAACGCGCACACCCTGACCGGTGACGGCCAGGCCGCCGTCTACCGTCGCGGGCTGCCGCTGGAGGACATGGAGTTCTTCCAGTTCCACCCGACCGGCATCTGGCGCATGGGCATCCTGCTGACGGAGGGCGCCCGCGGTGAGGGCGGCATCCTCCGCAACAAGGACGGCGAGCGCTTCATGGAGAAGTACGCGCCGGTCATGAAGGACCTCGCGTCCCGTGACGTCGTGTCACGCTCCATCTACACGGAGATCCGCGAGGGCCGCGGCTGCGGTCCCGAGGGCGACCACGTCTACCTGGACCTCACCCACCTCCCGCCGGAGCAGCTGGACGCCAAGCTCCCGGACATCACCGAGTTCGCGCGGACGTACCTCGGCATCGAGCCCTACACGGACCCGATCCCGATCCAGCCGACCGCGCACTACGCCATGGGCGGCATCCCGACCAACGTCGAGGGTGAGGTCCTGGCGGACAACACGACCGTCGTCCCGGGTCTGTACGCCGCCGGCGAGGTAGCGTGCGTGTCGGTGCACGGCGCCAACCGCCTGGGCACCAACTCACTCCTCGACATCAACGTCTTCGGGCGCCGGGCGGGCATCGCGGCCGCCGACTACTCCCAGAAGGCCGACTTCGTCGAGCTGCCGGAGAACCCCGAGTCGCTGGTCGTCGAGCAGATCGAGCGGCTGCGCGCGTCCACGGGCAACGAGCGCGTCGCCGAGCTGCGGCGCGAGCTGCAGGAGACCATGGACGCCAACGTCATGGTGTTCCGCACCGAGCAGACGATCAAGACGGCCGTCGAGAAGATCGCCGAGCTGCGCGAGCGCTACAAGAACGTGGCGATCCAGGACAAGGGCAAGCGGTTCAACACCGACCTCCTGGAGGCCGTCGAGCTGGGCAACCTGCTCGACCTGGCCGAGGTCATGGCCGTGTCGGCCCTCGCGCGCAAGGAGTCCCGCGGCGGTCACTACCGCGAGGACTACCCGAACCGCGACGACGTCAACTTCATGCGTCACACCATGGCGTACCGCGAGGTCGGCGACGACGGCTCCGAGACCGTCCGCCTCGACTACAAGCCGGTCGTCCAGACCCGCTACCAGCCGATGGAGCGTAAGTACTGATGGCAACCCCGACCCTGGACAAGGCGGACGCGGCCGGCAGCCCCGAGCCCGGCTTCGCCGACTCCCCGTACATCACGGTCACCTTCCGCGTCCGCCGCTTCAACTCCGAAGTCTCGGCCGAAGCGACCTGGGAAGACTTCCAGCTGGAGATCGACCCCAAGGAGCGCGTCCTCGACGGTCTGCACAAGATCAAGTGGGACATGGACGGCACCCTGACCTTCCGCCGCTCCTGCGCGCACGGCATCTGCGGCTCGGACGCCATGCGGATCAACGGCAAGAACCGTCTGGCCTGCAAGACGCTGATCAAGGACATCAACCCCGAGAAGCCGATCACGGTCGAGCCCATAAAGGGCCTCACGGTCCTCAAGGACCTGGTCGTGGACATGGAGCCGTTCTTCCAGGCGTACCGGGACGTGATGCCCTTCCTGATCACGAAGGACACCAACGAGCCGACGCGTGAGCGCTTCCAGACCGCCGAGGACCGCGAGCGCTTCGACGACACCACGAAGTGCATCCTCTGCGCCGCGTGCACATCGTCGTGCCCGGTGTTCTGGAACGACGGCCAGTACTTCGGTCCGGCCGCGATCGTCAACGCCCACCGCTTCATCTTCGACTCGCGCGACGAGGCCGGTGAGCAGCGCCTGGAGATCCTCAACGACCGGGACGGCGTGTGGCGTTGCCGCACGACCTTCAACTGCACGGACGCCTGCCCGCGTGGTATCGAGGTCACCAAGGCGATCCAGGAGGTGAAGCGGGCGCTGATCACGCGCCGCTTCTAGGCTTCCGGGCCGTACTACGACGCTGAGGGCCCCGCTCCGGGATCGGAGCGGGGCCCTCAGCGTGTGTGCCGAGCCCGATGGGCTGTTCATCGAGCCCTGGGCTCAGGAGCGACGTCAGCCGCGCAGGACACGGCCCTGGGCGTCGGTGCGGTCGTTGCTCGTGAGGAACAGGATGCCGTCGATCAGCGACCAGAAGCCGAGACCACCGCAGGTGAGGAGCTGGGCGACGCCCACACCGACGGAACCGACGTAGAACCGACCGATGCCGAGGGTGCCGAGGAAGAGCTGCAGAATACCGGCGACGATCTTCGACTTGTCGGAGTACGGGCGGCCCTGCGGGTCGTGGCCGAAGGGAGCGTCAGGGGTGGGGACGGTCATGGAAGTAACTCCTGGAAGTACTGACTGAGATACCGGAGCGGATTGCTCCGGGGGGAGTCGCAGGAGAGAAGGCGCGGCGAATACCGGCAGCGATCCGGCACGGCGAATACCGGCCAACGATCGAGACACGACGTAATCCCCCGTCATCCCCCCTGTCGCCGTTGCAGCCTAGTGAGACTCAAGGGACAGAGGGGAGGGGAAGCGGGCGATCGTTCCGATTCCGTGATCCGGTTCCAGCCAACTTGCGACAACTGACCGACGTAAAGCGGGCGTAAGGGATTAACAGGCGTCCGGCACGGAAAGAATGCAGAGTTGCGGTGACGGCGCCGTGAAGGCGGCTCAGCGCAGGTTGCGGACGATTGTCCACGTCACGGCGATGCCCAGGATCAACGCCTGGGTGCGGGGCTTGAGTCGGGGGCGCCAGCGGCGTCCCCGCAGGCCCTCGACGAACCAGCGGCCCAGCAGCGCGAGCGCGAAGGGCGCGGCGAGCAGAAGTGCGCGGTTGTCGTGCCAGGCCGCGGCGAACTGGCCGTGCATCAGGTCGTACACCATGCGGGTGCCGCCGCACGCGGGGCAGAGCAGGCCCGTGACATAGCGGAACGGGCACTGGGGCAGCAGATGGCCGGGCTCGTGCGGGTTGGTGCCGTACAGGTACGCGGCGCCCGCCAGCCCGGCGGCGGCCACCGCGAGGGGGGCCGCCGCCGGATGCCGGAGGGTGGTGAGGCCGCGCTCAGCCACGCAGGACACGTCCGTTGGAGTCCGTGGTGTTGCTGCTCGTCAGCAGGATGATGCCGTCGACCAGCGACCAGATGCCGAGGCCGCCGCAGGTGAGGAGCTGCGCGATGCCGAGGCCGACGTGGCCGATGTAGAAGCGGCCGACGCCGAAGGCACCGAGGAACAGCGAGAGGATGCCCGCGACGATCTTCGACTTGTCGGAGTACGGGCGGCCGTACGGGTCGTAGCCGTACGGGGCGTTGGGGTCGCCGGTGTAGGCGCCGCCGACCGGGGGCGCCTGGTAGCCGTAGGCCGGCTGGGCGCCCTGCTGGGGGTACCCGTAGCCCGGAGCGGCGCCCGGCTGCTGGTACGCGTCCTGCTGGTAGCCGCCCTGCGGGGCACCGTACGGGTTGGCGCCCGGCGCCTGGCCAGGAGCCTGGTTCGGGTACCCGTAGCCGGGCTGGGGCGGCTGCGGGGGCTGAGCGGGCTGCTGGGGCTGCTCGGTCACGGTACTGACTCCTGCGTGTTGATTGCTTGAGCGGCTGAAAAGCTGAATATGGGCTGTCCGTCATATTGCAGGAGGGAAGGGCCCGGAGAGAAGTTGTTACTTCGGCCGGTACCCGCCCGGGACCCGCATGTGCGCGGAGTCACAGTACGGTCGCCCTCGGAGGCAGGACAGCCGGTCTGCACCATTCCGCTCCCGTCGCGGGCGGGCCGGAGCCGGCGGGCGAGTGGGGGGTCACCCCATGTCCTGCGACAGGGACTTGTCGTCCTCCCATGCCTGGGGATCCTGCTTTACGGCCCCCAGCAACTGGTCGAACGCGTCCCGGTCGTAGAGAACACCGGCGTACATCTCCCGAATCCGGTTTCCGTTGATCGCGGCCGTGGGGGTACCGGGCCCGCGCGGGTCGGATGCGCCACCCGCACGCTCGTAGGCCTTCTGCGACCTCGTCACGAAGTCCCGGTACTTCATGGTCTTGACCGCCGAGTCGAACGCCGGGCCGCGCAGTCCCCCCACCTCTTCGGCGAGGCTCAGCAGGTACGCGTCGGTGAAGCCGTCGACGGCCTCCTCCGGCTGGTTCTCGTAGAGCACGGCGTGGTACTCGGCGAATCTTCCCTCCTCCAGCGCGGCGCGCAGGGCGTTGACGGCCTTCTTGGAGCCGCTGCCGCCCACTCTGTCGTCGAGGAAGGAGGCGAGGGTGTACTCGGTCACGACCGTACGCCGCAGCGTGTGTTCACGCGCGGCCGGGCCGCCGCCGGTCCGCTCGAACTCCTCGCAGTAGGGGCACCGCGGGTCTTCGAAGAGACGAAGGGTGACCGGCGCCTTCGGGTCCCCCACACGGATCGTCGTACCGTCGGGGTCGAGCGCCTCGGGCAGCTCCCGCAGATCCTCGTACTGGACTATCGGCTCATCCCGATTGGCACGTTGCCCGCACCCGCCGAGCAGCAGCCCCAGCGCGACGGCCACCACGGTCACCGGTCTCCTCCACGCACACACCATCTCCGCACGCCCCTCCCCACTCACCGAAGGGCCGGATCACAGCCTGCGCGGCTCCCCTCCCCCATCGTCTTCCGCCCCGAACACCCGCGGGCCTGACATGTCCGCGCACTGTACGACGCCCCGCGACGACCCGGCACGCCGAAGCGGACCTCTTGCTCCGCCGACGTCAGGCACCGAGGGCTACCCGGAGGCTCGCTCCTGCCGCCCGGAGCGGCTCCGCTTGGCCAAATAATGCTTAACTCCCGTGACGGATGGGGCCGTTGTTCGCAGACTGCCCTCATGACCTTCCTGAGGAAAGCCGCGGCCGCAGTGACGGCCACGGCCGCGATCCT
The DNA here is from genome assembly GCF_042955065.1 of Streptomyces sp. NPDC012510. NCBI lineage: Bacteria > Bacillati > Actinomycetota > Actinomycetes > Kitasatosporales > Streptomycetaceae > Streptomyces > Streptomyces sp. NPDC012510. The sequence goes on along the minus strand of NZ_JBIBEN010000006.1, from coordinate 415,800 downwards.
GATCGCGACACCCCCCACAGCCTCGGCAACGCCCGCGCCGCACAACACGTACGGCGGGTACGGCGGCACGCTCGTCCGGGAGAACTTCGACCGCCTCCCGCTCGGCCCGGTGACGCGGGGCCGGGGATGGACCACCGACACCTCCAACGGCACCCTGACCGTCGCGCCCGGCGCCAACGGCCACGGCCGCGAACTCCGTGTCCGCACCGAGGGCAACGGCCGCGCCTTCGTGGTCCTGTCCGACCTCGCCCCGCGCGGCAACAGCTTCTGGGCCCGGATGCGGCTACGCGTGACCAAGTTCCCCAAGGCCCCCGACTGGGCCCACTGGACCCTCGCGGAGGCCTCCGGCGCCGACTCCCCCACCCTCGTCCGCCCCCTCGGCGGCCAGTACGCCCCCACCGACAAGGGCAACTTCTGGGGCGTCGGCTCCGACCTGGGCCCGACGGGCGACTGGACCGCCTGGAAGACCTCGTCCCCGGCGGTCTCGGGGAAGTGGCAGTGCGCGGAATTCCACCTGGACGCCACGGACAACCGAGTCACCGTCTACCTGGACGGTGTCGAGCAGTCCGACCTCACCGTCTCCACGAAGAACCACGGCGGAACAGCCGACGACTTCGTCTTCCCGACCTTCGACGAGCTGAAGCTGGGCTGGCAGCTCTACCAGGCGAACCCGGCGCCGGCCGCGTTCGAGATGCGGCTGGACGACATCGCGGTGAGTAGCCGCCGGGTGGGCGGCTGCAAGGCCTGAACCGGACCCTTCCACCGAGGCCGCGAAGGAATTCGCGGCCTCACCCCTCGTCCGCGGCGCCGACACCTGCGGGCAGCACGACCAAGGGGGGCATGACCAAGGGGGGCATGACCCGCGACACCGGACGTCCACGTCGAGGCTCCCGCCCCCCGAGCACCTCCGGCCTTAATCTGACGACATGTCAGACTACGAATCGTACGAACTGCTCGGCTTCGACAACGTCCTCCTCCCCGTCGGTGACCTCGGCGAGGCCGTCTCCTTCTACGAGCGGGCCGGGTTCGCCGTGGCCTTCCGGCTGGACGAGGCCGGGATCGCCGGGTTGAAGGTGGGCAAGGAGACGCCGGGGCTGCTGCTCCGGGTGGAGGAGGAGCTGCGGCACCGTCCGCCCGCGTGGGCCACCGCGCGGGTGTGGCTGGAGGTGCCGGACGCCCGGGCCTCGGCGGCGGACCTCGCGGCGGCGGGGGTCCCGTCCATCGATCCGCCGTTCTCCGTCGCCACCGGGTGGACGGTCGAGTTCGCGGACCCCTGGGGGAACGTCATCGGCCTCACGGACTACAGCAAGCGCCCGGAGCTGGCGCGCACCTGTTGAAGGCCCCCGCCCGCGGGTGACCGGGGGCGGAACGCTGGCCAGTCGGCGGTGAAGGGGGAGAACCCGGTCGGGACTTCGGTGACGTGCAGGTCTGAGAAGAGCAGGGTCGGACGGTGGGCGTCGGTCTCGATGAGGACCTCGTGGAATTCGATCCCGATGGCTCCCGCCCAGCGCCGGGTCGCGTACGACTCGGGGAGGCCCTTGGCCCCCGGGTACAAGGCGCTGCACCGACCCGGCCGGGGACGAGTACGAGTACGAGTACGAGAACCACCGTCCGCACTCTCCCGGCGAGGTCATCACCCTGCCCGCGTCCATCGGCGCCGCGGTGGGCCTGGACGTCAACGCGGTCCTCAAGCTCCCCTGTCGGTCATATCCATTCCAGCTGCCACAGCCTGAAGACACCGGTCCCATCGGACAGGTACTGCGCCCCGCCCACGGCCTGGCTGCCGAGGACGTACTCCTTGCGCTGCCAGAGAGGGATCACCGGAACGTCCTCGGCCACGACCTGCTGCAGCTCCTTGAAGTCCGCCGAGGCCAGGCTGCGGTCCTCGTAGCGCCGACTGTCCTGGATGAGCCGGTCGACCCGCTCGCTGCTGTAGCCGTTGTCCAGGGAACCACCGGTGCCGACGAGGGGCCCGCTGAAGGTGTCGGGGTCGGGGTAGTCGCCGATCCAGCCGACGCCGTAGGCGTTGAGCTTGCCCTCCGCGTAGCGCTGTTGGAAGGCGCTCCACTCGTACGCCTTGGTCGTGACGTAGAACAGCCCGCTCGCCTCCAACTGCTCCTTCAGTTCGGCGGCCTCGGCTGTGGACGCCCCCCGGCCCTCGGCGTACCCGTAGGTGAAGCGCACCGGCATGGTGACTCCGGCCTCGTCGAGGAGTTCGCGGGCACGCTGCGGGTCGGGCTTGGGGTAGGCGTCGAAGAAGGAGGTGGTGTGGCCGGTGATGCCGGCCGGGATCAGCGAGTACAACGGGTCGGCGGTGTCGTCGTAGACCTCGGCGACCAGCTTCTCCCGCTTGATCAACACCGCCAGCGCCTGCCGCACCCGACGGTCGTGGAAGGGCGAGCCCACCCGTACGTCGAGGACGAGGTTGCGGGTCTCGGTGCTGTCGGCCTCCGTCACCCGCTGGTCCGGGGCGCTCGGCGACAGCCCGGCCAGCGTCGAGGGCGGCAGCGTGCGCGTGGCGACGTCGACCTGCCGGGTCTTCCAGGCCTTCTCCAGCTCCGCCGAATTCTTGTAGTAGCGCATGAGGACGGGGTTGCGGGCGCCCTGGGCGGCGCCCTGATAGGCACCGTTGGGCGCTAGGCGGGCCTGCTGGTCCTTGTACGCGGTCAGGACGTACGGGCCGGTGCCGTCGGCGCCGCCGTCGGTGCGCAGCCGGTTCGTCGGGTACTTCGTGCGGTCGACGATCGCGCCGACGCCGGTGGCCACCTTGAACGGGAAGGTGGCGTCCGGCCTGGAAAGACGGAAGCTGACGGTCAGCCCGCCGGCGCTCACCGACTGGAGGGTGTCCAGCAGCGCGGCGGGGCCGACGTCCGCGTTGATGCGCCTGACCCGGTTGAACGAGTACTGCACGTCCGCCCCGCTCACCTCGCGCCCGCTGGGGAACCTCAGGCCCTCGCGGAGCGTGCAGCGGTAGACGACGAGCGCCTTGTCGGCGAACGCGCAGCTCCGGGCCGCGTCCGGGACGGGTGCGGCGCCGCCGGGCTCGAAGGTCAGCAGGGACTGGAACACATTGCTGAACAGGGCCCAGGAGCCGGCGTCGTAGGCCCCGGCCGGGTCGAGCGAGGTGACCGCGTCGGTCGTCCCGACGGCGATCGTCCTGTTCTCGTCCCGCTGGACCGGCCACAACTGCCAGCCGCCGATCGCGGCGATCGCCAGTACCAGCAGCGACACGAGAATCCGCAAGCGAACCGACCGCATCGGCGCCCCTCCCAAGACCCCCACCCGGCCCACGACGCACGGTGGTCGCGCGGTGGCGCGGATCACCTAACCACAGGGACCTGTGTTGACGGAAGTCAGGTTTTGTTCAGTTGAGAAAGAACACGGTGATTGCGCCAACAACGCCTGTCCGTATAATTTCTGACGTCCCGTCATGTCCGCTTCGACGCCAGCTCCACCACCGTGATGTCCGACGGCGCGCCCACCCGCACCGGCGGCCCCCAGGCGCCCGCGCCTCGGGAGACGTAGAGCTGGGTGTCGCCGTAGCGCTCCAGGCCCGCGAGAGTGGGGTTGGCGGCTTGGGCGACGTAGGTCATCGGCCACATCTGGCCACCGTGGGTGTGGCCGGAGAGCTGGAGGTCGACACCGTGGTCGACGGCGTCGTGGATCTGGACCGGCTGGTGGGCGAGGAGGACCACGGCCCGTGAGGTGTCCCGGTCGCCGAGCGCCTTGGCGAAGTCGGGGCCCTGGCCCTCGTCCTCGCCCGCCACGTCGTTGACACCGGCGAGATCGAGGTACGGCAGTTCGCGGCGGGCGTTCTCCAGCGGGATCATGCCCAGTCGCCGCACCTCCTCCACCCACTGCTCGGCACCGGAGAAGTACTCGTGGTTGCCGGTGACGAAGTAGCTGCCGTGCCGCGCCTTCAGGCCCGCGAGCGGGGCCGCCGCCGGCCCCAGGTCCGCCACGCTGCCGTCGACCAGGTCGCCGACCACCGCGATCAGGTCGGGCTGGGTGGAGTTGATCGTGTCGACGACCTTCTGCGCGAAGCCCCGGCCCAGCAGCGGCCCGAGGTGGATGTCGCTGACCACCGCGATCCGGAAGCCGTGGGCCGCGCGCGGCAGTTTCGCCAGCGGCACGGTGACCCGCTTGACCTTGGGGCCGCGTACGACGCCGTACGTGCCGTAGCCGACGGTTCCGACGGCCGCCGCGGCGACGGCACCGCCGACGACACGGGAGACGAACAGGCGGCGGGAGGGGTCGGTCGCCGAAGCCGTGGAGGGCACGGTGGGCGGAGGTCCGGCCGGCTCGGCGGCCCCGGTCGACTCGGCCGGCTCCGCCGACCCGGCCGGGTCCATCGGCTTGCCCGGAGCGGTCGGCTTGCACATGTCCGACGGCTTGGTCGTGTCGGACAGCCTGGTCATGTCCGTCGGCTTGCTCATGTCCGTCGGCTTGGCGCCCGCGGGGACCGGCTCCGGCTCCGGCTCACGGACGACCGGTTCGGGATGCTCCGCGGACGTCGTCGTGCGCCGCTCCGCCAAACGGCGGACGAGGGGTCGTACGAGCTCTCCCACCAGCAGGGCCAGCAGCAGGTACAGCGAGAGGGCGAGCCACATGAAGCCCGGCCAGGTCAGTGTCTGCTGCAGCCAGAAGGGGGCGCCGGCGCGCTCGGACACGAAGCCGGCGACCATCAGCACCGGCCCGGCGATGAACACGCCCGTGCCCACCCGTCTGGCGAGGCCCGGCCCGCGTGTCGTGTCGCGCACCAGGCGGCCCCACGCGTACCGGTGCAGGGCCGCGAAGGCGCCGAGCACCAGCAGGGCGACAAGGACGAAGACGATGATCATCACGTCGTACTCCAGGTCACGCGGTTCGGCGAAGGGCGCGCAACCCGCGCAACCCGATGACCCCGATGGCCGTCCCCAGAACAAAGGAGACGACGGCGAGCGTCAGATGCACCCAGAAGTACGCCGTCGGATCGCCCGCGTCGTCGAACGCGAGCCCGCTGCCGTCCTTCCACAGGTTTTTGATGAAAGTGATCCAGATGACCCAGCTCCACACCCCGAAGGCGAGCAGGAACCAGGAGAGGGGGCGGCTGAGCTTCATGCGTTCAGTATCGCCGCCGATGGCAGGCCTCTCGCGCCGGGGTGCGAGCGGGGGCGTGAGCAACGACAAGCGCGCCGTGGGGCTTAGTAGTGGGATTTACCGGTCGGAGCCATGTACTTTCTCGATCGTGCCCGTCTCCCAGAAGACCGCCAGGCGCCCCCTGCTGGTCACCTCAGCCACCCTGCTGTCCCTCTCGCTGACGTCGCTGACGACACTGACGGCCGCCCCCGCCTTCGCGGCGAAGCCCTCACCGAAGCCGTCAGCGAGTCCGAGCGCCACGCCGTCCGCGACTCCCCCGGCGACCATGTCGACGGTCGGCGGCGAGCTGCTGGGCAGGCCGGGCACACAGGCGAGTCTGGGCAGTGACGCGCCCGTGCTGCCCAAGGGCATCAGCGCGCGGTCGTGGATCGTCGCGGACGCCGAGACCGGTGATGTGCTGGCCGCGCACAACGCGCATTGGCGGCTGGCCCCGGCGAGCACGCTGAAGATGCTGTTCGCGGACACACTGCTGCCGAAGTTCAACAAGGACGACACGCACAAGGTCGCCTCCGCCGATCTGGCGAACGTCGGCTCGGGCTCCAGCATGGTCGGAATAAAGGAGGACGAGACATACACCGTCCACGACCTCTGGCTCGGTGTCTTCCTTCGCTCCGGCAACGACGCGGTGCATGTCCTCGCCGCCAAGAACGGCGGTGTCAAGCAGACCGTCGCCGATATGAACGCCCATGCCGAGGAGCTCCAGGCCCTCGACACGCACGCGGTCAGCCCGGACGGCTACGACGCCAAGGGGCAGGTGTCGTCGGCGTACGACCTGACGCTGATCGCCCGGTCGGGGCTGCAGAAGAAGGACTTCCGGGAGTACTGCTCCACCGTGCGGGCGAAATTCCCGGGTGAGACCAAGAAGGGCAAGAACGGGAAGAGGACCCGGACGACCTTCGAGATCCAGAACACCAACCGGCTGCTCACGGGTGACAGCGGCCTCGACGCCTACCAGGGCATCGCGGGTGTGAAGAACGGCAACACCACGAACGCGGGCGCCACGTTCACGGGGGTCGCCGAGCGGAACGGCAAGGTCCTCCTCGTCACCGTCATGCACCCGGAGAAGGACGAGCACAACCAGGTCTACAAGGAGACCGCGAGCCTGCTCGACTGGGGGTTCAAGGCGGCGGGCAAGGTGACGCCGGTGGGTGAGCTGGTGCCGCCGAAGGGGGCGGACACCTCCGGTGAGGCCACCGCCGAGCCCAGTGCGCAGGCGGGGGCCACGGCTTCGGCGTCCGCGGCGGCCTCCGGCGGGGCGGGCGGGAAGTCGGTCGCCGCGAGTGCCTCCGGCGGGGCCGGTGGGATCGGGGTCGCCCTCGGGATCACGGGGAGCGTGTTGGTGCTGCTGGCCGGTGGGGTGTTCCTGGTGAATCGGAAGTGGCCTCTGCGGGGGCGGAAGTAGGGCGGCGGGGAGCGCGCCGCGTACTTGCCGCCCGGATGCGGACCGCTGGTTCGTCGTGGCCGATCGGGCTGTTCGTCGCGCGTTCGTCGCGCTGTTCGTGGGGCGGCCGTAGGGCGTTCGTCGCGGCGGTCGTCGCACTGTTCCCCGCGCGTTCGTCGGACGTTCGTCGCGGCCTGTCGCGCGTTTTCCCGTGCCCTCAAGGGACACGGGTGTCATCCGGGGTCTCCTTGCTGCCCTCCGCCGTCCAAGCCGCGCAGTACAGCAGCAGCTTGGTGGTGAGGTTGATCCAGAGGAGGAGGGCGACCGGGACTCCGAAGGCGCCGTACAGGCTCTTGGACGCGATGCCCTGCATGTAGCCGCTGATGAGGAGCTTGAGGAGCTCGAAGCCGACGGCTCCTATGACGGCGCCGACGACGAGGCGTCGACGGGGTGGCTGCACGCCGGGGAGCAGGGTCAGCACGTAGAGGAGGAGCAGGAAGTCGGCGAGGACTGCGACGGCGAACGCGGCGACGCGCAGGAGGAAGCCGCCCCACCCGTCGCGGTCGATGCCGAGTTGGTCGGCGATCCAGCCGACGGCCCAGGAGGCGACCGTGGAGGCGGCCAGGGAGACCAGGACCGCGCCGCCGAGGCCGACCAGGACGCCCATGTCCTTGGTCTTGGCGAGGACGGGGTTCTCGTCGGGGTCCGGCTTCTCCCAGACCGCGCGCAGACAGCCGCGCATCTCACCGACCCAGCCGATACCGGTGAAGACGAGCAGTGTGCCGGCGATGACCCCGACCGTGCCCGCGTTGTCGACGAGGCCTGCGATGTCGAGCTGGTCGGAGATGCCGGGCACCTGCTCGGCGATCCTGCCCTCCAGGTCCCGCTGCCGGTCCTCGCCGAGGGTCGCCGCGGCGATCGCGGCGGCCAGGGTCAGCAGCGGGAACAGCGCCAGAAAGCTGATGAAGGTCATCGCGGCGGCCAGCCGCGTCCACTTCACCCGCTCCAGCCGTTCGTACGAGCGCCATGCGTGCGTGGTCATCAGGCGCTCGACCAGGGGACCGACCCCGGGGAGTTTCTTCAGCCAGTCCATGATCCGAACCCTGCCCCAGTCACCGCCGCCCGATGCCAGGCACGCGCACACGGCGCCGGGAATCCGCCGCTCTGCCGGTCTGCCGCACTGCCGATTCACCGCTTCGCCGGTCTGCCGGTCAAACGGTCAGCCGGTCAGCCGGTCAGCCGGTCACCAGTCCGCCACAGCCAGCCCGTACATGGTCAGCCACGCCACCCCGATGAAGGTGAGCGGACGGTCGCGCAGGACCACGTCCTCGGGCTCGCCTGCCGAACCCCGGTCGGCGAAGACGGCGTAACGCAGGACGGCCAGGACAAAGGCGATCATGGAGAGTTGGCGCCACGGCAGGATGCCGGCGCTCGGTACGCCGCCTTCCTCCATGGCCCAGAGGCAGTAGCCGAGCACGGCGACCCCGGCGGCCAACTGCCAGACGAAACGCAGGTATCCGGCGGTGTACTCGGTGAGCAGGGCCCGTGTCGCTCCGGGCCGGTCGGCCATCCGTACGGCCTCCGAGTAGCGCTTGGCCGCGACCATGAACAGCGCGCCGAAACCGGTCGTGATCAGGAACCAGCGCGACAGCGGAATGCCGAGCGCGATCCCACCGATCATCGCCCGCATCAGGAACCCGGTGGTGACGACCGCCAGATCGACGACCAGCACATGCTTGAGGCTGAGGCAGTAGGCGAGTTGGAGTCCGAGGTACGCCATCAGCAGCACGGAGGTGTACGGCGAGCAGAGCCACGCGGCGGCCAGGGGCGCGAGCACGGCCAGGGCGCCGCCGACGCCGTAAGCGACCGGGACGGGCACCTGCCCGGCGGCGACCGGGCGGTGCCGTTTGACCGGGTGCGCACGGTCCGCCTCGGCGTCCCGGGCGTCGTTGACGAGGTAGACGGCGGCGGCGCAGGCCATGAACAGCGCGAAGACGAGAGGGATTTGGACGAGCGCGCGGGGGGTGAGGAGTTCCCCGGCCGCGGCGGGGGCGGCGACGACCAGGACGTTCTTGATCCATTGGCGGGGGCGGGCGGTCCGCAGGAGACCACGGGCGAGACCGGCTTTCGGGGGCGCTTGGCCGGGCCTCGCCCGTCGCTCCAGGATCACCGTGCGCTCAGCCATGGCGAACCACCGTCCGGTCGAGCGCCATCGGGCCGAACACCGTGCGGTCGAACACCGTGCGGTCGAGTGCCGTGTGGTCGAACCCCGTGCGGTTGTCCCGCCCGGCCCTCAGCCACCGCACCCCCCAGCGCGCTGTGAGCGCCCCGAGAACCACCCCCGCCACCACGTCCGACGGATAGTGGACGCCGAGGACGAGCCGGGACAGGCACATCGCGGCAGCAAGCGGGACGGCGGCCGGGAGCGCGTGCGGGGCCCCGAGAGCTCCGTACGCCACGACCGCCACCGCCGCCGCCGCCGAACTGGCATGCGAACTGGGGAAGGAGTGCCGCCCGACGGTGCGAACGAGGGGCTCGACGTGCGCGGGGCGCGGCCGACGTACGACCCGCTTGACGACCATGCTGGCCAGGTGCGCGGCGGCCGTCAGCGTCGTGCCGCGCAGCCAGACACCGCGGCGCGGCGGGTCGGCGGCGGCGCCCGTGAGGCCGGCCGCGAGCCAGAGCGTGCCGTGCTCGCCGACCCAGGACAGTCCGCGTGCCACGGCCGCGACACGGGGGTCCGCGCCGCTGGCGTGGAGCACGGAGAGCAGCCGCCGGTCCAAGCCGCGCACACCGTCGACGACGTCAACTTCATCCATGCGATGCCACTCTTCTAGGTGACCGGCCAAGAACTACGGCAATCTTGAACGACATCCCATTAATCACCCATTTCGGTGAGGCGGCAGAGCGACCCCGCCGACGCGCCCGAATCCTGCGCACACGCGGCGATACGGTCGCGGGCATGCCAGCCGACGCCCCCTCAGCCGCCCCGCCCTCACCGCCTTCACCGCCCGGCCGCACCACTCACGTCACCGGCTGGGGCCGCACCGCCCCGACCGCCGCACGGCTGATCCGCCCACGGACGTACGAGGAGGCCGCGGCCGCCGTACAGGCGTGCGGACCGCGCGGTGGGATCGCCCGGGGACTGGGGCGGGCGTACGGGGATGCGGCGCAGAACGCGGGCGGGTCCGTCCTCGACATGACGGGACTCGACCGCGTCCACGCCATCGACGCCGACGGCGGCACCGTCCTGTGCGACGCGGGCGTCTCGCTGCACCGGCTGATGCAGGTCCTGCTTCCCCTGGGCTGGTTCGTACCGGTGACCCCGGGAACCCGCCAGGTCACCGTCGGCGGCGCCATCGCGGCGGACATCCACGGCAAGAACCACCATGTCTCCGGGTCGTTCGCCCGCCATGTGCTGTCGCTGGAACTCCTGACGGCGGACGGCGAGATCCGCACGGTCAGCCCCGGCACCCCGCTCTTCGACGCCACGGCCGGCGGCATGGGCCTGACCGGTGTCATCCTCACCGCGACCGTACGACTGCTCCCCGTCGAGACGTCCTGGATGTCCGTCGACACCGAACGCGCCCGCGATTTCGACGACCTCCTCGTCCGCCTCACCGCCACCGACCGCTACTACCGTTACTCGGTCGCCTGGATCGACCTCCTCGCCAGGGGCACGTCGACGGGCCGCGCGGTACTGACACGAGGCGAGCACGTACCCCTGGAGGCTCTGGACGGTCTGCGCGGAGGATCATCGTCCACGCGTGCGCGTGGAGAGGCATCGTGGTCGACGCGTGCGCGTGGAGGGCGGTTCTCGCGGCGGGACGCGTACACCGGTCCCTTGGAGTTCCGGGCCTCCCGTCTCCCGGCCGCCCCCTCTTTCCTCCCGGAGGGCCTCCTCGGCCGTACGACCGTGGGCCTCTTCAACGAGTTCTGGTACCGCAGAGCGCCCCGCGCCCGCGCCGACGAACTGCAGCGCATCTCCACCTTCTTCCACCCCCTCGACGGGGTCCCGCAGTGGAACCGGATCTACGGCAGGTCCGGCTTCGTCCAGTACCAGTTCGTCGTCGGGTACGGCCGAGAAGAGACCCTGCGCCGGATCGTGGACCGGATCTCGGTGCGCCGCTGCCCCTCCTTCCTCGCCGTCCTGAAGCGCTTCGGCGAGGGCGACCCCGGCTGGCTGTCCTTCCCGATGCCCGGCTGGACCCTCGCCCTGGACATCCCGGCGAGCCTGCCGGGCCTGGGCGCCTTCCTCGACGGGCTCGACGAGGAGGTCGCGGCGGCCGGCGGCCGCGTCTACCTCGCGAAGGACGCCCGTCTGCGCCCCGAACTGCTGGCCGCGATGTACCCCCGGCTGCCCGAGTTCCGCGCACTGCGGGAGCAGTCGGATCCCCGCGGGGTCTTCGTGTCGGACCTGGCCCGTCGGCTGGGCCTGTGAGGGCCGCGACGGGCCCCGCGATCGGCCCATGACGCACAGTCGGCCCATGACGCACGGTCGGTCCATGACGCACGGTCGGTCCGTGCACCCGCGGTCGGCCGTGCACCCGCGGTCGGCCCCGTGAACCCGCGGTCGGCCGTGGACATCACCCCGCCCCGCCCCCTGGAAACCCTGTCCACGACCCAGGAGCTGTCATGAAGGACGCCTTCGGCACCCCCCAGTCCCTGCTGATCCTCGGCGGTACTTCGGACATCGCGCTCGCCACCGCGCGCCGTCTGATCGCCCGCCGCACCCGCACGGTGTGGCTGGCGGGGCGCCCGTCGCCCGACCTCGAGAACGCGGCCACCCATCTGCGTGGTCTCGGCGCCGAGACCCACACCATCTCCTTCGACGCGCTCGACTCCAACTCCCACGAGGCGATCCTCGGCAAGGTCTTCGCCGAGGGCGACATCGACATGGTGCTGCTCGCCTTCGGCGTACTCGGCGACCAGGCGAACGACGAACGCGACCCGGTGGCCGCCGCCCGTGTCGCCCAGACCAACTACACGGGGGCCGTGTCGTCCGCCCTGGTCTGCGCGCGGGCACTGCAGACACAGGGTCACGGCTCCCTCGTCGTCCTGTCCTCCGTCGCCGCCGAGCGCGCCCGTCGCTCCAACTTCATCTACGGCTCCAGCAAGGCCGGCCTCGACACGTTCACCCAGGGCCTCGGCGACGCCCTCCACGGCACCGGCGTCCACGTCATGCTCGTACGCCCCGGCTTCGTCCGCACGACCATGACCGCCGGCCTGCCCGAAACCCCCCTCGCGACGACCCCGGAGGCGGTGGCCGTCGCCATCGAACTCGGCCTGCGCCGACGCTCGGAGACGGTCTGGGTACCGGGTGCCCTGCGGCTGGTGATGGCCGCGCTGAGGCACGTACCGAGGGCGGTGTTCCGCCGCTTGCCGCTGTAGGTCGAGGGGAGCGCCCCGCAAGGGCGTGTGAACCGCGCGAGCGGCCACGACCGGTCCGCAGCCGCGAAGCGCCTGTGCTCAGCAACGGCTCGTGTTCCCGGCCCGCTACGGTGCAACGGCTCGTGTTCCCGGCCACCCCGCGGCAGCCGTTCGCGTCAGTGCGTCGGAAGCGTCGTGTCCCCCACGGGCGCGCCGGCCTGGGGCGGGACGATCGAGCCGCCGAACGTGAACTCGCGCAGTTTGCGCCAGATCCCGTCGGCGCCCTGCTCGTAGAGCGCGAAGCCGGTGCAGGGCCACTGCGCCTCGTACTCGGCGAGTTCCTCGAACGCCCGGTCCATCGCCTCCTCGGCAATGCCGTGCGCCACCGTGACGTGCGGGTGGTACGGGAAGTTCAGCTCGCGCGCGACGGGCCCCGAGGCGTCCCGGACCTGCTTCTGCAACCAGGTGCAGGCTTCGGCGCCCTCGACGACCCGCACGTACACGACGGGCGACAGCGGGCGGAAGGTGCCCGTGCCGGACAGCCGCATCGGGAAGGGCCGCCCGGCCGCCGCGACCTCGACGAGGTGCTCCTCGATCGCCGCCAGGTCGGCATCCTCGACCTCTGTCGGTGGCAGCAGCGTGACGTGCGTGGGGATGCCGTGAGCCGCGGCGTCGCCGAAGCCCGCGCGCCGCTCCTGGAGCTGGCTGCCGTGGGGCTCCGGGACCGCGATCGACACACCGATCGTTACGGTCCCCACGTCGTCTCCTGTCGTCGTGTCATGCGAGTCGTCGTATGTCCTTGTTGGTCGCGATCCGTCGCCCCGACTATCGACTGTACGGCCACGGGGGTGTTCCGGGCAGGCGCAGCGGGAGTGATGTGCGGCGCTGTCGGTGGTGCGAACGGTGGTGCGAGCGGCGCTCGGGGCCGAGGTGGTGCGGCTCAGTGCTTGGCGGGCAGGAGGCCCACCTTGTCGTATGCCTGGGCGAGCGTCTCCGCGGCGACGGCGCGCGCCTTCTCGGCCCCCTTGGCCAGGATCGAGTCGAGCGTCTCCGGGTCGTCCAGATACTGCTGGGTGCGCTCCCGGAACGGCGTCACGAAATCGACCATGACCTCGGCGAGGTCCGTCTTGAGCGCACCGTACATCTTGCCCTCGTAGTCCCGCTCCAGCTCGGCGATCGACTTGCCCGTGAGCGTCGAGTAGATGGTGAGCAGATTGCTGACGCCCGGCTTCTCGGCAATGTCGAAGCGGATCACCGTGTCGGTGTCGGTGACCGCGCTCTTGACCTTCTTTGCGGTGGCCTTCGGCTCGTCGAGCAGGTTGATCAGCCCCTTGGGGGTCGACGCCGACTTGCTCATCTTGATCGCCGGGTCCTGCAGGTCGTAGATCTTGGCCGTCTCCTTGAGGATGTACGGCTTGGGAATCGTGAAGGTCTCGCCGAAGCGGCCGTTGAAGCGTTCGGCGAGATCGCGGGTGAGCTCGATGTGCTGGCGCTGGTCCTCGCCGACCGGGACCTCGTTCGCCTGGTACAGCAGGATGTCGGCGACCTGGAGGATCGGGTACGTGAAGAGGCCGACGCTCGCCCGGTCGGCGCCCTGCTTGGCGGACTTGTCCTTGAACTGGGTCATGCGGGAGGCCTCGCCGAAACCGGTGAGGCAGTTCATGACCCAGCCGAGCTGGGCGTGCTCGGGGACGTGGCTCTGGACGAAGAGCGTGCAGCGCTCCGGGTCGAGACCGGCGGCGAGCAGTTGCGCGGCGGCGAGCCGGGTGTTGGCGCGCAGGTCGGCGGGGTCCTGCGCGACGGTGATCGCATGCAGGTCGACGACCGCGTAGAACGCGTCGTGGGACTCCTGCAGAGCAACCCACTGGCGGACGGCGCCGAGGTAGTTGCCCAGGTGGAACGAGCCGGCGGTGGGCTGGATACCGGAGAGCACGCGGGGTCGATCAGAGGCCATGCTCACCATTCTCGCAGGTGTCCGAGCTCGTTCCGGAACCGTCCGGAAACAGATGTGACACGGGTGGGAACCGATGTGGTCCGGGCGGTGTACCAATTCTGTGAGAACGCGGGAGGGGGGCCGCATCGTCGATGAGGCCGCGGTGATCGCACGCGTACGCGCCGGTGAGCCGGAGGCGTATGCGGAGCTGGTGCGCGCCCACACGGGCATCGCACTGCGGGCGGCACGGGCGCTCGGTGCCGGTGCGGACGCGGAGGACGTGGTGCAGCAGGCCTTCTTCAAGGCGTACTGCTCCCTGGGCCGCTTCCGGGACGGCGCGGCGTTCCGGCCGTGGCTGTTGTCGATCGTGGCCAATGAGACGAGGAACACAGTGCGGACAGCGGGACGTCAGCGGTCCCTGGCCGACCGCGAGGCGGCCTTGGCCGAGGCCGAGCCGTTGATACCGCCGTCCGCCGACCCGGCGGTCGCCGCGTTGGCGATAGAGCGCCGTGTCGCACTGCTCGGCGCGCTGGAGAAGCTGAGCGAAGAGCATCGGCTGGTCGTCACCTACCGCTATCTCCTGGAGATGGACGAGCCCGAGACGGCCGCCGCTCTCGGCTGGCCCCGGGGCACGGTCAAGTCCCGCCTCAGCCGAGCCCTGCGCAAGCTGGGACGACTGCTGCCGGAGTTCGAGCCGAGCGACCCTGCTGCGCCAGGGGCGGCTCTTGGACACGTCGGGGGCACTGAGCAGAGGGGAGGGGGTGACGAGGGTGAGTAAGTCGGGGTCGGAGTCGGGGTCGGGGTCGGAGTCGGAAGAGGACTGGGGTGGGGCACGCGCGGAAAGGCGAGATCCGGGTAGGGCTGAGCCGGGTGCGGGAGGCCGGGAGCAAGGCAGGGACGGGTCACCGCATGCAGGGCGCCGGGATCCGGACCAAGACGCACACCCCACGAGAGACCGCCCTTCCGACCGGGACCGGCATCACGCGGAGGAACGGCATCCCCACCCAGACGGGCCGCACGCGGGGTGCCCCGATCCTGGCCCGGAAGGACCACCGCACACGCAGGGGCGAAATCCGGACCAGGACGCACACACCTGGAGACATCGGCCTTCCGACCGGGGCCGGCATCACGCGGACGAAAGGCATTCCTACCGGGACGAGCGTTACGCCACGGAGTGGGCGTCGGGTCGGGACGGCGAGATCGCGAAGGCTGGTGAGCGTGCCGTCCGGTTGCCCGAGGAGTTGCGGGCGCTCGGGCGGGCCATGGACCGGCCGGGGGCCGACGGGGACGAGACCATGGTCGAGCGGGTCCTGCAGCAGATACTCGCCGAGCGGGTTCCGGCCCCGGTGGCCGAACCGGCGGGGGCCGGTGAGTGGCTACGGGCGGTGCGCCGATGGGCCCGGCTGCGCCGAAGCGCGCTCGTCGCCGCGCTGTGCGGGGTGCTCACGGTCCTCGTCCTCACTCCTACGGTGCGGGCGGCGGTGGCCGACTGGTTCCGCTTCGGTGGGGTCGAGGTGCGGTACGACCCGTCGGCGACCACTTCACCCGGTGCGAGGGTGCCTGGCTGCCCGGCCCCGGTCCCTGGCCGGGACCCGCTCGCCGAGGCCGAGCGGCGGGCTGGGTTCGCTCCGCTCGTGCCGGGCGCGCTGGGCGCTCCGGACGCCGTGTCGGTGACCCGTGCGCCGAAGGACCGCTTCGTGATCACCCTCTGCTGGAACGAGCGGGGGCACACCGTCCGGCTCGACGAGTACGCGGCCCGGCTGGCGCCGGAGTACGGCAAGACCGTGGCGGGTGAGCAGGCCGTCGAGTGGGTGGAGCTCGGTGGGGTCCGGTACGAGGCACTGTGGTTCCCCGAGCCGCACCTTCTGCGCTTCTGGATGACCTCCCCCGACGGCTCCCGCTTCACCCGTTCCGAGCGCACCGCCGGTCCCACGCTGCTGTGGGTGCACGACGACTCCATCACGCTGCGGCTGGAGGGGGTGGAGTCCAAGGACCGGGCGCGGGAGATAGCGGAGTCTTCGGAGCAGCAGCCCCAGCCCTGAAGCACGGGGCCTCGCAGCGGCCCCAGCGCCGACACGGCCGCCTGCGGCGGCTGCGGGTACCGGTCGTGCCGGACGCGCCAGACACGGCCGGTCGTGCCAAACGCGCGGGGCGCGCCAGACCTGCCGGTCTCGCGTCAGTCGTACCGGACGCGAGTCGTCGTGTCGGTCGCGCCGGACGCGAGTCGTTGGTGCCGGACGCGAGTCGTTGGTGCCGGACGCGAGTCGGCTGGTGCTTGCGGCGGTTCTTTCAATCGGTCTCGCCGTGGTGGGAACCCCGGCGGGTCGAGCGGTGTACCAGGAATGACACCGCGAGTGCGGGCGGGCCGCACCGGGATCGATCGGGGGGTGTCGGATGCGTGGACTGCGACAACTGACGGCGATGGCGGGCGTATTACTGACGGCTTTCGCCCTGCTGCTGCTGGGGGCACCGCCCTCCGCGGCGGGCGGACCGACCAGCGTGCTGCTGGCCTCACCGACGGCCCAGCGGACGGCGTCGCTGTACGGCACACAGGAGGATTACGGCCGACTGGAGAAGCTCCTCGTGCCGGCGGGCGGCGAACTCGACGGGAGCCGGGAGAAGACTCCGGAGTGGGGGCAGGAGGACATATGGGGAGAGCGGATCGTCGACATGGTCAGCGTGACGTGGATGATCCACGACGTGACGCCCTGGCGGCTGGACCGGGTGTACACGGCCCCTCCGGACACCCGGGACATCTGGATCCACACGATGGTGTCCACTGGTGAGGAGCCTCTGGGCACTGCGGGCGCCGGCGTCTGGCACAAGGCGAAGCAGCCGGAGCGACTGCGCGAGCTGCTCAGCGACCTCAATGTCCTGGGCACGGCTCCCCGCGATCTGAAAGGGAGCGCACCGCTGTCGGGTGACTCACCGGCCGAGGTGCGAGCCGGCACCGACGGGACGACGGCCGACGCTCGGGCCACGGCAAGCACACCCGGCCTGGCGGGCCGGGCCCAGTGGGCGATATCCGCCCTGGCCCTGGGCCTGCTTCTCGGCTCCGGAGGCGCCGTGCTCCTCCTGCGCCGCGCGGCGGCCCGGCGCGAGTCCGGACCGCCACGAGGGCCACGTCAGCAGGTGATCGACGTGTGAAGGCCGCCGAGGATCAGCCGAGGTCGATCTCCGGGTAGAGCGGGAAGCCGGCGACGAGGTCGGTGGCACGGCGGGAGATCTCGTCGGCGACCTTCGCGTCGAGGACGTGCTGGGCCTTGGAGGGGGCTCCGGACTTGGTGGTGCCGGGCTCGGTGGTGGTGAGGACGCGGTCGATGAGACCGGCGACCTCGTCCATCTCGGCGGTGCCCAGCCCGCGCGTGGTCAGCGCGGGCGTGCCGATACGGATGCCGGAGGTGTACCAGGCGCCGTTCGGGTCGGCCGGGATGGCGTTGCGGTTGGTGACGATGCCGGAGTCGAGGAGCGCGGCCTCGGCCTGGCGGCCGGTGAGACCGTAGGAGGTTGCGACATCGATCAGGTTGAGGTGGTTGTCGGTACCGCCGGTGACCAGCGTGGCGCCGCGGCGCATCAGACCCTCGGCGAGGGCGCGGGAGTTGTCGACGATGCGCCGGGCGTAGTCCTGGAAGGCGGGCCGACGGGCTTCGGCGAGGGCGACGGCCTTGGCGGCCATGACATGCGGGAGCGGACCACCGAGGACCATCGGGCAACCGCGGTCGACCTGGTCCTTGAGGGAGTCGTCGCACAGGACCATGCCACCGCGCGGGCCGCGCAGCGACTTGTGGGTGGTCGTGGTGACGATCTGGGCGTGCGGCACCGGGTCGAAGTCGCCGGTGAGGACCTTGCCGGCGACGAGACCCGCGAAGTGCGCCATGTCCACCATGAGCGTGGCGCCGACCTCGTCGGCGATCTCGCGCATGATCCGGAAGTTCACCAGACGGGGGTAGGCGGAGTATCCGGCGACGATGATCAGGGGCTTGAAGTCGCGGGCTGAGGTGCGCAGGGCCTCGTAGTCGATGAGGCCGGTGGCGGGGTCGGTGCCGTAGGAGCGCTGGTCGAACATCTTGCCGGAGATGTTCGGGCGGAAGCCGTGGGTGAGGTGACCGCCGGCGTCCAGGGACATGCCGAGCATGCGCTGGTTGCCGAAGGCCTGGCGGAGCTCTGCCCAGTCGGCCTCGGAGAGGTCGTTGACCTGGCGGGCGCCGGTCTTCTCCAGGAAGGGGGCCTCGACGCGGTCGGCGAGGACGGACCAGAAGGCGACCAGGTTGGCGTCGATCCCGGAGTGCGGCTGCACATAGGCGTGGCGGGCGCCGAAGAGCTCCCTGGCGTGCTCGGCGGCGAGGGACTCGACCGTGTCGACGTTGCGGCAGCCGGCGTAGAAGCGACGGCCGACGGTGCCCTCGGCGTACTTGTCGCTGAACCAGTTGCCCATGGCCAGGAGAGTGGCGGGCGAGGCGTAGTTCTCGGAGGCGATCAGCTTGAGCATCTCGCGCTGGTCGCCGACCTCCTGGCCGATCGCGTCGGCCACGCGCGGTTCGACGGCGCGGATCACATCGAGGGCGGCACGGAAAGCGGTGGACTCGTGGGAGAGGGGCTCGGCTGACATGGGGACCTCCGGACGTTGCGTTCAGCGTTCACGGTACGGCCCAGGCGCACGGCACTCATTTTCCCCGGGCCGCTCCCCGATGGTCCGTCCCATCCCAGCGCGCCAGTCACGGCCCGACAGCCACCCTATCGGGCCCTCGGGAGCGCCGGGCGGGGACGTCCACCATACGAACGACGATAGGAGACGCCGGACGGAGGAGGAGAGCAGGCGGCGGACGGACGAGGAGAGCAGCGGCGGGAGTCAGAGGATCACATGGGGGAGGAAGCGGGCGTACTCGTCCGTGACCAGGCCCGAGGACTCACGAATGCCGAGGCCGGCCGACTCGTCCTCGACGACCCAGGCACCGAGGACGACGTGATTGTCGTCGAAGGCCGGGAGGGGGACCAGTTGCTGGTAGCAGCAGGGTTCTTCGCGGAGGACGGGGGTGGCTCCGGGGGCGTGGAGGGTGACGCCGGCGCCCTCGCGGCCGAGGAGGGGCTTGGCGACGTAGCCGGTGGTGGCCAGTTCGCGGGGGCCGTCGAGGTAGGCGGGGAGGAGGTTGGGGTGGTCGGGGAACAGCTCCCAGAGGATGGCGAGGAGGGCCTTGTTGCTGAGGAGCATCTTCCAGGCGGGTTCGATCCACAGTGTGGTCCCGGTGCCGCCGCCGTTGTCGAGGGTGGCGAGGACGTGCGGGGCGAAGCGGTCGGTGGTGAGCCACTCCCAGGGGTAGAGCTTGAAAATGCTGCGGATGAACCGGAGCTTCTTGTCGACGAAGCGCTCGGAGAGCCGGTCCCAGCCGATGTCCTCCATGGAGATCCAGTCGGTGTCGAGCCCGGCCTGCTCGGCGGTCTCCTTCAGATAGGCGACCGTCATCAGGTCCTCCCCCAGTTCGTCACCGGCGGAGTGCGCGAAGTAGAGGGGACTGCCCGGTGGGAGGAGGTGGGACTGCTTCTTCCAGGCGTCGACGAGGCGTTCGTGGAGGGAGTTCCATTGGTCGGCGCCCGGGAAGCGTTCCTCCATCCAGAACCACTGAGGGCTGGCGGCCTCGACGAGCGAGGTCGGGGTGTCGGCGTTGTACTCCAGCAGCTTGGCGGGGCCGGACCCGTCGTAGCGGAGGTCGAAGCGGCCGTAGACGGACGGCAGTTCGGAACGCCGGTGCCACGCCTCGGCGACGAGGTCGGCAAGGCGTGGGTCGGTGATGCCGAGGTCGGCGAAGCGGTCCCGCTCGACGATGTGCGCGGCGGCGGCCAGGCACATCCTGTGCAGTTCCTCGACGACCTCCTCCAGTGCCTCGACCTCGGAGAGCGAGAACACGTAGTACGCGCTCTCGTCCCAGTACGGGCGCAGGGAATCGTCCGGGTGGCGGGTCAGGGGATAGATGAGCCCCTGTGCCTCGACGGTCTCCTGCCAGCCCGGCCGGGGTTCGATGGTGCGGCGTTCCATGGCTCTGCCTCGTCCGCCGGGTCAGCCGCCGCTGGAACCGGAGCCGTCGCCGTCGCCCGAGCAGCCGAAGCCGTCCCGGTCGACGGCCTCGCTCCGGCTGAAGGTGCCGTAGTCGGCCCGGCCACCGCTGACGTCGGCGTCGTAGTACCAGGCGGCGTCGACCGAGCCGGACCGGCTCCTGTTGCCGCTGCTGCTGCTCTTGCGGTTCTTGCCGTACGACGACGAGGAACTGGAGCCCGAGGTGCAGTTCTTGTCAGTGATGATCTTGTAGCCGTTGGCGTAGTCGTAGCTGTCGCGGTCCACGCAACGGCGGTCCGGGTCGGAACCGCAGGAGGTGAGGGCCGCCGCGACAATGCCCATCCCACCGAGTACGACCGTGCTGGACCGCAGTCGCCTGCGCTGTTCTCCCATGCCTGCTCCCCCGCTTATGTGCGCTTTACCGGCGCTCAGACTAGTGATCGAGCCGTAGGAGGGGCCAATCGGGTGCGGTGCGGCGGCCATGGGCGGCGGATCGCCTTGAGCGAGCGGAGGGCCTGGGCGCGCAGGGCGTCGAGGAGTTCGGGCGGCGCGGGTTCGTCGAGGGTGAAGTCGGCGTCCACCGAGGTGATCATCCAGGCGAGGTCCCGGGGCGTCTCGGCACCCAGGTGCAGCCGGCAGCGGTGGTCGTCGAGGGGTTCGAGGACGCCCATGCCCGGCCACACCCGGTCGGCGGCCGACTCGGCGGGCTCATGCAGGGTGACGGTGGCCCTGAGCGGCCAGGCCCTGGAGGAGAGGCGGTGGGCCAGATAGGTCGCCGCGTCCCCGTCGGGGAGTGCGCGCGGGGTGAAGCGGGGCCCGGTAGGGGTGCGGGGGGCGAGGCGGTCGACACGGAAGGTCCGCCAGTCGGCGCGGTCGGTGTCCCAGGCGACGAGATACCAGTGCCGGTCGAAGCTGACCAGGCTGTGTGGCTCGACGCTGCGGACGGTGCTGACGCCGGAGGGGGTGGTGTGCGGGGTGGTGGGGTGCGGGGTGGTGTAGTCGAAGCGGAGTTGTTCGCGGCGGCGGCAGGCTTCGGCGATCGTCATCGGGGTGTCCGGTGAGACCTTGGGGGCCGGGGCCGCGCCGGCTCGTACGGTGGCCGTGTGCAGGGTGGTGACCCGGTGCCGCAGGCGGGAGGGCAGCACCTGCTCCAGCTTGGTGAGGGCGCGCAGCGATGCCTCTTCGATACCGGCAACGGTGCCGTCGGCGGCGGTGCGGAGCCCCACCACGACCGCTACGGCCTCCTCGTCGTCCAGCAGAAGGGGCGGCAGGCTCGCTCCGGCGCCGAGTCGGTAGCCGGCGGCGCCTCGGGCGGCGTGCACGGGGTAGCCGAGGCCGCGCAGTCGCTCGATGTCCCGGCGCAGGGTTCGCCGGCTGACCCCGAGTTGCTCGGCGAGTTCGGCACCGGAGCGGTCGCGGTCACGGTGGACCTGCAGCAGGGCGAGCAGTTGGAGCAGTCTCTCGGAAGATTCCAGCATGGGAGGAGAGTGCCGGGGAGTTAGGACTGGGGATGACCTAACCGGTCCGTAGCGTCGCAGTCATGACGAAGCCGATTCCTGACATGCCTGAGCCCCGTCCCATCCAGCCCGTGGAGCCCGACCAGCCGGTCCAGACGATTCACCCCTTCCGGATCGACATCCCGCAGGACCGGGTGGACGACCTGCGCAGACGGCTGGCCGAGGCGCGGTGGCCCGAGGAGCTGCCCGGCGTCGGGTGGAGCCGTGGTGTGCCGGTGGGGTATCTGAAGGAACTCGCCGAGTACTGGCGCGACGGCTACGACTGGCGGGCGCAGGAGGCCGCGCTCAACGCGTATGCGCAGTACACGACGGAGGTCGACGGGCAGAACATCCATTTCCTGCACGTGCGTTCACCGGAGCCGGGGGCCACGCCGTTGGTGTTGCTGCACGGCTGGCCGGGCTCGGTGGTGGATTTCCTCGATGTCATCGGGCCGTTGTCCGACCCACGGGCCCACGGCCGCGAACCGGACGACGCGTTCCACCTGGTCGTTCCGTCGCTGCCAGGGTTCGGTTTCTCCACGCCCTTGGCCGGGCCCGGAATGGGGGTGGCCCGTACGGCCACGGTGCTCACGGAGTTGATGGCCCGTCTGGGGTACGGACAGTACGGGGTCCAGGGATATGACACCGGCTCGTGGATCGCTCCCGAGATGGGGAGGCAGGCGCCGGAGCGGGTCATCGGGGTCCATGTCAACGGCATGATCACCTTCCCCGTCGGGGCGGAGGGGGAAATGGACGGTCTCAGCGAGGTCGAGCAGCGGCGCTGGCAGTCCATGCAGGACTTCAACGACGGTTATCTCCAGTGCAACTCCAAGCGGCCGCAGACGGTGGCGTACGGCCTCACGGACTCTCCCGTCGGGCAACTGGCGTGGACGGTGGAGAAGTTCAAGGAGCTCACCGATCCGGAGGAGGGGCTGCCCGAGGACAGCGTCGACCGGGACCGCATGCTGACGAACGTCTCGCTGTACTGGTTCACCGGCACGGCCGCCTCGGCCGCGCAGATCTACTACGAGGAGGTCTCAGCCTCAGCCGGTGCTTGGCATGACGCGAGTGCCGCGGGTGACGTCGGCGCTTCGGGGGAAGCGGGTGCCTGGGGCGAGCCGGGCGCGTGGGGCGAGTCGACTGCCTGGGGTGGTGAGGTGGACGGTGGGCGCGGGAAAGTGCCCACCGCTGTACTCGTCTCCACGCACGATGTGACGATCCGGCGTTGGGCGGAGCGGGACCACAACGTCGTGCGGTGGACCGAACTCGACCGTGGAGGGCACTTCCTGGCCATGGAGGCCCCTGAGTCGCTCGTCGGGGACGTCAGTGAGTTCTTCAAGACGATGAGGTGAGGAGGGTGGAAGCCGTCGCTGGTGCCCGTGGGCGCCGTAGAGGTCGGCCGGCACGGGAGACGGGGTGAAGGGTGCCCGTCACCGAGGACACCGGGCCGCCACTGGCGGCACCGCCACCACCATTGCCACCGCCTCGCCATCACCGCTGACTCCGTCTCCGCTGCGGATCATCCGCCCCCGTTCCCCGAATGGCCCAAGATTTCGGCGTGGAAATGGACCATGGTCCTGGGCCATAGGCCTCCTAGGCTCGACCGCGTGACGACGACGAACGAGTCCCGCCTGGCCCCTCCCCGAGGTGCGAGGCAGGCCATGGTCGGGCAGGGCAGTCGAATGCAAGGGGGATGGCGGAGCGATGACTGAGATGACCGAGACGCGCACGACGTCGGCTGCGCCCGCACGCCAGGTCGACGACTTCCGCGCATTGCACCGAGGGCGGGCGCCCGGGAATCCGCTGATTCTGCCGGGGCCGTGGGACGCCGTCAGCGCGAGGGCGTTCGCGGAGGCCGGCTTCCCGGCGCTCGCCACGCCCAGCGCGGGGGTCTCGGCCGCGCTGGGCTATGCGGACGGCGCCGCGCCGGCGGACGAGATGTTCGCGGCGATCGCACGGATCACGAGGGCGGTCGAGATCCCGGTCTCAGCGGATGTGGAGGACGGTTACGGGCTCCCGCCCGGCGAGTTGGTGGAGCGCCTGGGGGAGGCCGGGGCCGTCGGCTGCAACCTGGAGGACTCGGCGAGCGGGACCCTCAAGGACCCGTCGCGGCACGCCGACTGGCTGGCGGAGGTACGGGCGGCGGCAGGCACCAGCCTGTTCGTCAACGCGCGCGTCGACGTCTTCGAGTACGGCACCCCTCCGGGTGCGCCCGAGGGAGCGGCAGAGGAAGTCGTGGAACACGCGATCGAGCGGGCCCGGCTGTACGTCGCCGCCGGCGCCGACTGCGTGTATCCGATCGGCGCCCCCACGGACGTACTCCCGCTGCTTCGGAAGGAGATCACCGGCCCGATCAACGCGTACGCGTATCTGGACGGCCCGGCGCCGCGCCGGATCGGCGAGCTGGGTGCCACACGGATCACTTTCGGGCCAGGTTTCCAACGCCGGACGGCGGAGCTCCTGACGACCCTGGCGGGCGACCTGCGGAGAGAGTGGACCACCTGATCGGAATGACACCCGCCGCTTGGACCGCGGCCCGGCATGCCGCCCTCTGCATGCCGCCCTCGGATGCCGTCTCGGAATGCCGTCCGTCGGCGTCTGAGATCACGGCGGTCAAGGCGAAGGCCTCGCCGCCCCCGACCGAGAAGACGAGCCCCGTGCGGTCGTCAGAATTCGACCCTCACCTCGACACTCGACAGTTGCTTGACTAAGGTCAAAGAAATGGAGACCCAGCGGCACCCGAAGTCCGAGTCGGAGCCGGTCGACTCTCGTCTTGTCGCACACCGTGCCACGCGCCACGTCAGTGGTTTGCGGCTGTTCAGCCGGTACTTCACCCGTCGGGTCGGAGCGTTGGACGAGCACTACCTCGGGCAGGACCGGCCACTGGGTGAGGCGCGGGTGTTGTTCGAGATCGGTGAGGCCGGGGGCGGGGAAGGTACCTCGCTGCGGGAGTTGCGCGGGCGGCTCGGGCTGGACGCCGGGTATCTGAGTCGGATGGTCAAGGCTCTGGAGGGGCAGGGGCTGGTCCGGGTCGGGCCGCACGGCGAGGACAGCCGGGTGCGCGTCGCCCGGCTGACAGCGGCGGGGTGCTCAGCGGTCCGCGAGCAGAACCGGCGGGCGGACGCCCTGGCCGAGGGGCTGTTGCAGGGTCTGACTCCGGTGCAGCGGAGCGAGTTGACCCAGGCGCTGGAGGCCGCACGGCGGCTGCTGCGGCTCGCATCGATCCGGATCGAGGCCGTGGACGGCGGGTCGGACGACGCCCGCGCCTGTCTCGACGCCTACGCCGCCGACATCGACGAGCGGTTTCCCGAAGGGTACGACCCGGCCACCCTCGTCCCACCCCACGAGGTCTCGGGGGAATCGGGGGCCTTCCTCGTCGCCTACGAGGAGGACCGGGCCGTGGGCTGCGGAGCACTGCGGACGCTCGGCCCCCAGGCCGGAGGCGAGGTCGGGGTCGGGGTCGGGGTCGGGGTCGGGGTCGGGGTCGGGGTCGGGGTCGGGGAGATCAAACACGTGTGGGTGCACCCCGACGCGCGGCGGCTCGGGCTCGCCCGGCGGTTGCTCGGCGAGTTGGAACGACGGGCGGCCGAGCGGGGTTTCGGCGCCGTACGACTCGACACGCACGCCTCGTTGACAGAGGCCCAGGCGATGTACCTGGCCTGCGGGTACACCGAGATCCCCCGCTACAACGACGACGTGTACGGGGCCCACTTCTTCGAGAAGAGGCTCCTCGCGCCGGGGCAGGCGTGACTCAGCCTCGTACGCAGATCGCCCCTGTCGGGCACAGGGACGTCATCGCCGTCGTGACCGGTTCACGCAGCTCGTCGTGCGGGGCGGACTCGGGGGCGCTGAGGCGGATGGGCCATCGAGAGGGAGGGCCGGGGCGTGGACGGGGACCCGTTCGAGGAGGCCGTACGGGTCGTGCCGTCGTCCCGGGCCAGCGCCCACACGCCGAAACCGCCGAACCGCCGGGTAACGCGGCGAGGGCGATCACCACGGCCGTGCGCGGCCGGGGGCTGCCGGCCCCGGGGCCACATCGCACGTCCCCTGATCCCTGGCGCGGGTCCCCGTGTCCTTCTCTCGGGTCCAGGTGCGCCATCTCGTCCCCTCTACCGTCGCGAACGTTCACGACGTGCGTCGACACGCGGACACGACGACGGGTCGAAGCGTTCACGACGATAGCGGCGTACACACCGCACAGGCCCTGTCGCGGTCGAAACCGGGACAGGGCCTGTGCGTGTCAGCTGAGGAGCTGCGGGGCGGCCGGGCGGCGGGCCCACAGCTGATGGTGAGGGCTGGTCAGATCAGACCGAGCCCGCGGACCGCGTCGCGCTCCTCCGCCAGCTCCTGGACCGAGGCGTCGATACGGGCGCGGGAGAACTCGTTGATCTCCAGGCCCTGGACGATCTCGTACTTGCCGTCCTTCACGGTGACCGGGAAGGAGGAGATGAGGCCCTCGGCCACGCCGTACGAACCGTCGGACGGGATGCCCATGGAGGCCCAGTCACCCTCGGCCGTGCCGTTGACCCAGGTGTAGATGTGGTCGATGGCGGCGTTGGCGGCGGAGGCGGCCGACGAAGCGCCACGGGCCTCGATGATGGCGGCGCCACGCTTGGCGACGGTCGGGATGAAGTCCTCGGCGAGCCACTTCTCGTCGTTGACGACCTCGGCGGCGTTCTTGCCGGCGACCGTGGCGTGGAAGATGTCCGGGTACTGGGTGGCGGAGTGGTTGCCCCAGATCGTGAGCTTCTTGATCTCGGAGACCGGGACGCCCGTCTTCTTCGAGAGCTGGGTCAGCGCGCGGTTGTGGTCCAGGCGGGTCATCGCGGTGAAGCGCTCGGCCGGGACGTCCGGCGCGGCGGCCTGGGCGATGAGGGCGTTGGTGTTGGCCGGGTTGCCGACGACGAGGACCTTGATGTCGTCCGCGGCGTGGTCGTTGATGGCCTTGCCCTGCGGCTTGAAGATGCCGCCGTTGGCCTCCAGGAGGTCACCGCGCTCCATGCCCTTGGTGCGGGGGCGGGCGCCGACGAGCAGACCTACGTTGGCGCCGTCGAAGGCCACGTTCGGGTCGTCCGTGATGTCGATGCCCGCCAGGAGCGGGAAGGCGCAGTCGTCGAGCTCCATGGCGGTGCCCTCGGCGGCCTTCAGTGCCGGCGTGATCTCCAGCAGGCGGAGCTTGACCGGCACGTCCGCGCCGAGCAGCTGGCCGGAGGCGATGCGGAAGAGCAGGGCGTAACCGATCTGGCCGGCCGCGCCGGTGACGGTGACGTTCACGGGAGTGCGGGTCATGGCGTTCTCCGTATGACAGCTGGCGGTGGGGCGTCCCTGCCCCTGTGGGACGTACAAATGATCGATCTCTTGGCGTCAAGAGAGATCGTTGGTCAGGCTATCGCGCATCCGGGATTCCGGACGGCGGGGGTCCGTGTGGCCCACCCCACAACGGAGCGTCGCACGGCACGGCCTGACGCAAGAAGAGGCGGCCGCCGGTCCGGGAGAGGTGGACCAAGGCGGCCGCCGTGTGGGGGTGCCGGGCCGGGAGGGGTGTCGAACTCCCGGGCGGGCCGGACTCCCGTGGGGGTACTGTCCGCATGCCCCGGAGTTCGGCGGGCATTCCACTTACACCACGATTACTTTGGGGGCAGCGGGAGTCACGGTGAGTTGCGGGCGAGAGCTATCCCGTGCACCCCTTCCGCCCCGATACCAGCGTCACGCAGGCCGTGGCTTCGCCCGCGTCCTTCACAGCGAGCATCTGGGTGTACGCGATGTTGTCGCCGGCCGCTTCGATGGCGGCGGTCTGCTTGGTGGCGCCGACGGTGACCTGGACCTCGTCGCCCTGGGCGGCGCCGGTGATGCGGGCCCAGGCGGCCTGGCAGGTCCTGCTGTAGCGGACCTCGACTTTGGTCGTGCCCACCAGGGCCTCGTCGGTGGTGCGTACGAGGTTGCCGATGCACCCCATGGTCTCCGGGTCCTTGCCGTCGCAGTCCTCGCCGCTGCACTTCACACCGGCCGGGAGGTCGGCGTTCGTGCCGGTCGAGGTGGACGGGGACGCCGACGGCTTGCCCTCGGCCCGGTCACCGCCGTCACCGTTGGTGAAGAAGAAGGCCACCGCGATGACGACGAGCGCGCCGACGGCTCCCGCGAGGAACATCGTCACCCGCCGCCTCGGCTGGGAGTCGCCGTCGTCGGCACGTCCACTCCCGCCCGGCGGCGGCCCGAACACACCGGAGGGGACCGAGGAACCCGACTCCGAGGGCACCCCGGCCAAGCCCGATGGCGATGAAGACGCAGGCACAGCCGAAGGGGCAGACGAAGGCGCAGATGAGGAGGCAGAAGGGGACGAGGGCGCGGGCGTAGACGGCGACGCCGGCGTCGATCCCCAGCTTATGCGGGGTACACCGCCGCCCACGGGCCCCGCACCGCCAACGCCGTACGGCGAGTACGAGGACGACGCGGACGAAGAGGACGCGGACGAAGAGGACGGCGATGAGGGAGCTGGCCTGGCCGACCCCCTGTACGGCGGGCGTGAGGTGCGCTCCTCCCCCGGTGGCTGCGGCTGCGGCGGGATCGTCGGTGAGACACCCGCTGGACCGGCCACCCCCGGTGTCATGGTGGCGCTGCGGCTCGCCCGGCCGTTCTTGCCGCCTTTGACGCCCTTGACGGTCGACTGGCCGCCCGTCTCGCCCAGGGCTGCGCGCGCCTGGGAGATGCGGATCGCTTCCATGGTCATGTCGTGGCGCATCTCCGAGCGGCTCCAGGCACGCTCGGCCAGCTCCCACATGGTGGTCAGGTGGACGGGATGAGTACCGGTCACCTCGGCCAACGCGACGATCGCGCCTTTTGGCGCGAGCAGTCTGCCGTTGAGGTACCGCTCCCAGGACGTCTTGCTGTAGCCCGTGCGGTCGGCCACCGCGGCGATGCTCAGTCCACTGCGGTCGACGAGCCGGCGCAGCTGGGCCGCGAACTCCCTTACCTGTGGATCGAGTTCATCGGGCAAGGCCCTCCAACGAGGCATTGCTTCCCCCCTCTTCCCCCCGTACGTCTCTGAACTTTCCCCCCGTGCCCGCTATCCCTGTGCCACGCATGACGCCCTCACTGCTTCCTGTGTTCGTGGATTCCCGGCCCGGGACCGAGCCCGAAGGCCCTCTCCGGAGCCCCGTTCTGGCCTACCCACTGGGATGCGCCCGGTCGGGATGTCAGTTCCCTGGAAAGGGGCGTGCGGGAGCATTTCGGGCCGGGGCGTGCGCCGTTGCACACCCCTAACGGCACGTGGCCCAGTGTCCCACCGGCTTCCCGGATTTCCGGACGGATTTGCAGGTACTCGCGCGGGACGTCCCGGACCATCCCAAATACCCAGGTTAGCCCTGGTGGCGAGCTGACCGAGGGCGAATGCTCGAAGCTGTCAACACATCGATACACGACCAGACATGCACAGTCACGCGAGCCGAACAAGGGCTCGCCTGTCTCGCACACCTCATCGACCACCGCACCGATGTGGTCGGCTCGGCCGGGGCTCAGCCGGGACGAACATCAACGGGGATTCAGGGGGATCACATGCATCACATGACCAGGCTGCTGCTCGCGGCCGTCGCCGTGACGGCCTCCGCCGGGCTCGCGCTCGGCGCCGCCGCTCCGCTCGCCACGGCTTCCGGAGCACATGTCGTCGACGGCTCCGGCGCCGCGTACAACGACTGGGGCGACGAAGGCACGCTGTCCGTCAAGAAGCACTCCAAGAGCAACGCGACGCGACTGTGGCAGAGCGTCCTGTACGCCGACGGCGCCAAGTGGGAGGACGCCGGAGGGAATCTGCACACGTTCACCGCGTCGGACATCGACGGGGTCTTCGGCCCGAGGACCCGGTCGGCGACCGAGTACTGGCAGGCGGCGGAGGATCTGGAGGACGTCGACGGCATCGTCGGCAAGGAGACCTTCGGGCAGGCCGACAGCTTCCTCGACGGGCCGTACAACGACGGCACCGTCACCTATGCGGGACTGGTGAACAAGGTGAACTTCCTCCGCCTGGACGGGCGGTACTACGTCAAGATCGGCTCGAAGTGGAAGCTCGCCGCGTACGACTGGCGCGGCTGAGCGGCCGGATGAGGGGCCGTCACGAGAGTGTGACGGCCCCTATCAGCGCGGCGGTCACGAGGGCGAGGGCGGCCAGGACGACGAGTGCGGCGTAGAGGGCGATACGGCCGGGCGGACGGGGTTTCGGCTCATCGGCGAGGGCGTCCCACCAAGGGAGCGTGGGGTCGTCCTCGTACGGCTCCGAGCTGGCCCGCGTCCCCGGTTCGGCGGTCTCCGACGACTGCGCCGGGGGCACGGGCTGTGTCGTGGGGCGCGGCCAGGCCCGTACGGCCAGTTCCCAGCGCACACCGAAGCGTTCGGCGTCCTCCCCCGCGACCCGGCACAGGGCGACGACCGCCTGCCGGGGCGGGGGCTGGGTCGCGTTGAGATAGCGCTGCCAGGAGGACTTGCTGTACGCGGTGCGTGCGCCGAGTGCGACGAGACTGAGTCCAGTACGGTCCTTCAGCAGGCGCAACTGCTCCACGAAATGCTGCACCTCCGGGGGGAGTTCGTCGGGCAGCGGCTGCCAGGCGCCCATCGGCTGCCTCCTCGGCTCAAGCGGTCTGAGCAGGTGACGATGCGGGTGGGCGGACCGGTTCCCCTCGGCACGGGGGCGCGCGGCGGCTCTTGAGGTGGTGTGGGAGAGGGCGTCGAGCGACCGGGGAGGGCACGTCGTGATGACGTCCGGGTGCCGTCGTCGTGGCCGGGCGCGGACACCTTGTCGGAATGGTCACTTCCGTGCCACAGCGGGCTGACAGGTGTTGAACAGGGCGTTCGCGGTGCAGGAATGTGGAGCGCGGCGGCGGTCCGTCCTTACTCGGGGGAGGGGACGGGCCGCCGTCGCGCGGGGGCGGAGCCAGGGCGGGACGAAGCGGCCTCAGCCGGCCTCGTCGCCCACCGTGAAGTGGAGCGTGTCCTTGAGGAAGGGGATCTCCAACAGCGGTCGGGGCTGCGCCATCAGCGCGAGGAGCACGATGGCGGTGCCCAGGGCGATGTAGGTGACCATGTCGGTGAAGCGGGAGCGGACGGCGAGCATGCCGACGTCCGGTACGGTCCAGCGCAGCGCAGCGCCGGCGAGCAGCGCGGCCCCGATCAGGATCGTGCCGAGCCGGAAGGCGTCCAGGGCGGTGAGCAGCAGCCCGAGGCCCACGGTGCACAGCACGACGAGGATCGGCCACTGCCGGACGGGCGCGGGTGCCTCTCGGGGCGCCGCCCGGCCGCCGCCCTCGGGCCGCGCCGTGTCCTTGGTGAACATCGGAAACCGCCGGGTGGCCCGGACCGGCCTGCCGTCGGTGTCCGGCACGCTGATGGGATCCCGCACCTCGATCTCACCACCGGCCGCGCCGGACGTTCCCACCGCCCCAGCCGTGTCGTCCGTGCCGTCCGCCCCGGCCATGCCCGCCACGCCGTCCGCCCCGGCTGTACGCGCCGTGCCGTCCGCCTCGGCCGTGCCGTTCGCCTTTTCCGTCCCGGTCGCCCTGGCCATCGCGTTCGCCTTTTCCGTCCCGGTCGCGTTCGCGTTGGCCGTCCCGGTCGCCTCTGCCGTCGCGTTCGCGTTCACCGTCGCGTTCGCCGTCCCGCTCGTCTCGGTCGTCCTGGCCGTCCCCGACATCTCCGCCCTCTCCGACGCAGCGGACCGGTCCGTCTGCCCCGGCCGGCCCGACGACGTCGACTGGTCCTTGTCCCGCGACCGGTTCGACGCGACTGCCTCGTCCGTATCCAGCAGCCGCTCCGACGCGACCGACTCGTCCGCCTGCCCGTGCCGACCGGACGCGGCTGACTCCTCCGGCCCACCCACCCGCTCCGACGCCCCCGGCCGGTTGGTGGCCTTCCCCGGCACGTCCGGCGTCCTCCCCGGCCCCCCGTCGGCAGAGACACCGGACCGCTCGGTCTCACCCGATCCGTCCGTCGCCCTCTCAGGCCCGCCGTCGGCAGAAACCCCGGAGCGCCCGGCCCTCTCCGAGCCCCGCGAATCACTCGCAGCCGCCGATGCCGCCGAGGTCCCCGACGCTGCCGAGGTCCACGACTCCCGTGACGCTGCCGGCGTCCTGGGCGCCCCCAACAGTCCCGGAGCCGCCCCCTCCGCCTCGCCGTCAGCCGACACTACGCTCCGCCGCCTCGACCACGTTGACGAGCAGCTGGGCGCGGGTCATCGGGCCGACTCCGCCGGGGTTGGGGGAGATCCAGCCGGCGACCTCGGCGACGCCGGGGTGGACGTCGCCGACGATCTTGCCCTCGGCGGAGCGGGAGACACCGACGTCGAGGACGGCGGCGCCCGGCTTCACGTCCTCGGGCCGGATGAGGTGGGCCGAGCCGGCGGCGGCGACGATGATGTCCGCCCGCTTCAGATGGGCCGACAGATCACGCGTCCCGGTGTGGCACTGGGTCACCGTCGCGTTCTCGCTGCGCCGGGTGAGGAGCAGCGGCATCGGGCGGCCGATGGTGACACCGCGGCCCACGACCACGACCTCGGCGCCCTTGATCTCCACGCCGTACTGCCGGAGGAGGGTGAGGACACCGTTCGGGGTGCACGGCAGCGGGGCGGGCTCGTTGAGGACGAGGCGCCCGAGGTTCATCGGGTGGAGGCCGTCCGCGTCCTTGTCGGGGTCCATCAGTTCGAGGATGCGGTTCTCGTCGATGCCCTTGGGGAGCGGCAACTGGACGATGTAGCCGGTGCAGGCGGGGTCCTCGTTGAGCTCCCGCACCACCGCCTCGATCTCCTCCTGGGTGGCGGTCGCGGGCAGTTCACGCTGGATGGAGGCGATGCCGACCTGCGCGCAGTCGCGGTGCTTGCCCGCGACGTATTTCTGACTGCCGGGGTCGTCTCCGACCAGGACCGTGCCGAGTCCGGGCGTGACGCCCTTCGCCTTCAGCACCGCCACGCGGGCGGTCAGATCGGACTTGATCGCGGCTGCGGTGGCCTTGCCATCGAGAATCTGGGCGCTCATGAACCCAATCTTCGCGGATGACCGGTGCCGGGTTCCAATCCGGTCACCTGCCGGACGCCTTCCGGCCGTCTTCCACCGAACTCCCACCGCTTCCGTACCCGTCCACAACCCCATACCCGACAAGATCGGATGTGTTGCACTTGCACAACACCCGACGAATCGCCCTGGACATCCGGGCGGGCTTGTAAAACGATTGGGGCACAGTGCCGCGGGCACTGCCGGGGGGCGTGACCACTTCAAGAGATCAGGGCATTCCTCCGCACCGTGCCGCGCGTCCCCGCATAAGGCAACGGAGGAAATCACGCCATGAGCTTCGGCGACCCGAACAACCCGTACGGCAAGCCCCAGCAGCAGCAGCCCGCCCAGGGTTACGGCTACCCGCAGCAGACCCCGCCCCAGCAGCCGGGCTACGGCTACCCGACGGCCCCGCCGGTCTCCCAGGGCTACGGCGGCTACCCGAACGCCCCCGAGACCATGCCCAGCACGGTCAACGCGGCCCGCATCATGCTCTGGGTCATCGTGGGCCTGCAGGTGATCGGCGTGCTCCTGTACGGCATCGGCGCGGTCGGCGTGGCGGCGGCCAGCGACAGCACGGAGGACCCGGCCCTCGCGGAGGCCCTCGGGAACATCCCCACCGGCCAGATGGTGGCGATCGCCATCTTCGCCGCGGCCTGGCTCGTCTACGCGATCATGCTGGCCGTGAAGTTCAAGAGCGGCGGCAACGGCGTACGGGTCGCCGCCCTGGTCTTCGGCATCATCACCGCGGTGCTGGGCATCTTCCCGTTCCTCCTGATCGGCCTCGTCCACCTGGTGCTGGGCATCCTGATCGCCGTCTTCACCGGCAACGCCAACGGCAAGGCGTGGTTCAACCGCCCGCGCTACTGAGCCCGTCACCACCGAGGCACGTCACCACTGAGCCACGACACCACCGGCCAAGACACCACCCGAGCCACGACACCACCGAGCACAGCACACGAAGGGCCGTGCCCCCGCACGCACACAGGGGGGCACGGCCCTCGGCCGTCTCACATCGGACAGGTCCCGCCGGTGGGACGAGGCACCACGGAACGCACCAAGCTGTCCCGCGTCTGCGTCTCCCCGGCGGGGAGCAGATAGCTGAAGCTGCCGCTCACGCAGTAGTCGACGGTCGTTCTGTTGGTGGCCTCGCCCACCCGCACCGAGACACCGAAGCGTGCCGCCGTCCCCTGCGCGATGCGGTAGTGGGCGCCCGTGCCGCTCGCCCCCTCGGCAAGGCACACGAACCCAAACGGGCAAGGCACCACCAACGCTGCTTCGGCGCCGTGCGCACTCGCACTCGTGCTCGCGCTCGCCCGCACACTCGCCGCGCCGCTCACCCCCGTCCCGAGCGCGACCGCCAACACCGCCCCGACGGCGGCGACCCGGCGTGACCGACTCGTCCTGTTGCGCATGACTGACCCCCAGAGCCCCGAGCGATGGAGTTGACCCCTCGACCCTCGCAGCGGAACGCACGCCTCTGCACCGGGATATCGGCCATTCCGCATGCTCTGCCCCAGGCGTCACGGGACCGTAAACAACCGTTCCCTCCCGGAAACGCCGCATACGCCGGACCTGTAATGCTTGCCACCCCTCCCCCATACTCTGACGCGTCCATGTCTGCCCTCGGGGGAGGAACCGGTCATGCACAGCATCATCGTCGTACCCATGGACGGTACGCGTCCGGCCGACCAGATCCATCTCACACCCAGCCAGTCCGTGCCCTTCGGCCGTACGGCCCGCACAGGCGCCCCTCATCTGACCATTCCGCACGAGGGCGTCTCCCGGGAGGCGGGGGAGATCACGGCCACGGGAGCCTACTGGACGCTCAGCAATCTGAGCCGCGCGCAGACGTACGTCGTCGAGAACCCGGAGGGCGCCGGCGAGCACATCAAGATCGCGCCGGGCCGACTGGACGCACCGGTGCCGTTCGAGTTCTCCCGCGTGGTGCTGCCCGCCGGCAACGACCTGGTGAGCTTTGACGTCTGGGCCCCGCGCCACGACTTCCTGGACCACGTCGGCCCGTGCGACGGACCGCCCACCGCCTCCGCGTTCCCGCTCGACCGGCGCAAACGGTACTTCCAGGTCCTGGCCGCCCTGTGCGCCCCACGACTGCGCGGCGAACCCCACGCCGCGCTCGCCACCGCCGACGAACTGGTCGA
The DNA here is from genome assembly GCF_042955065.1 of Streptomyces sp. NPDC012510. Classification (NCBI taxonomy): domain Bacteria; kingdom Bacillati; phylum Actinomycetota; class Actinomycetes; order Kitasatosporales; family Streptomycetaceae; genus Streptomyces; species Streptomyces sp. NPDC012510. The sequence goes on along the minus strand of NZ_JBIBEN010000006.1, from coordinate 381,243 downwards.
ACTGCTCCGCCCCACCTGGCCGTCGGTCTCCCGCAGCGCCGTGCAGTGGAACATCGACTACCTGGCCGTCAAACTCCGCCTCAAGCCGGCCCCGGAGACCTCACCGGCCGGCGGCACCCGCCTCAACGGCAAGAAGGACCGCCTGGTCTCCCTGGCGCTCCGCTTCGACCTCGTCCGCGAGTCCGACCTGGCGCTGCTGAAGGGCGGTGACGAGTGATGAGCCCGGAGTGGGCGAGCACGGAGCAGCCGTACGCCGTGCCGGTTCCCAAGGGTTACCGCGTCGGCGCCTGGGAGGTGCGGGAGCCGCTCGCCTCCGGCGCCTTCGGGACCGTGTACGCCGCCCGGTGCGCGGAGCCGGCCGAGGGCCTGCCGGCCGAGGCGGCCCTGAAGTTCCACCCCACCGGCACCCGCACCCCGCGCCAGTTGCGCCATCTCCAGGAACTCGCCGAACGGGAGACGGAGTTGCTGCGCCGGCTCCGACGGCCGCGTCTCATCCGCATGTACGAGACGCTCACCGTGGACGACCCGTCGAACCCCCTCCTCGACGGCGCTTCCGTCCTCGTACTGGAACGCGCCGAGGGTTCCCTCGACCAGCTGATCGAGCGGCTGGCCGGGCGGGCGCGGGGGCAGCGGGCCGTAGCCCTGCCCGGCGGGCCCTCGCTGCTCGCCCAGATCTGCGAGGGCGTGGCCCACCTGCATCACGCGGGCTGGGTGCACGGCGACCTCAAGCCCGCCAACGTACTGCTGATGGCGGACGGTTCGGTACGGCTGGCGGACTTCAACCTGGCCGCCGAGATGGACGGCACCCACGCCTACTCCCCCGCGTTCACCACCCCCGACTACACCCCGCCCGAACTGCTGTGGGCCGAGGTCGGCGAACACGGCCACCAGACCCGCCCCACCGCCGACATCTGGGCCTTCGGCGTCCTCGCCCATCTCGTCCTCACCGGTGGCCCGCCCTTCCCGGGCTCCACCCCGGCCGCCCGCCGCGACGCGGTGCTGCGCTACGCGAGCGGCCGCGACGAGCTGCGGCTCTCCCCCGAACTGCCGGACGTCTGGCGGCCGATCGTGACCGACTGTCTGGCCCCGACCCACGCGGCACGCGCCCCGCACGCCGCGTCGGCCCTGCTGCGCCGCGTCGAGACGGCCGCCGGGGCCGCCCGCTCCCCGCGGCTGCCCCGCCTGCGGCGGAGGCGCGGCCCCCATCCGGCCGTCCTCGGCGGGCTGGCCGCGGTCACCGTCGTCTCGCTCGCCACGGCCGGCCTGCTGGCCATGCGCGAACCCGCCCCGCAGGGGTACGAACGCTGCGACCAGGGGGACGTCTGCTTCTTCACGGAGGCGGACGGACAGGGTGAGATGTGCGCCTGGTACGAGTACGACGACGACTGGCTGGGCGGGGTCATCATCTGTGACTGGGCCAAGCACACCAGGCCCAGATCCGCCTTCAACAACGGCTACACAGGGGACCCGCACGCCGACGTCCGGCTCTTCCGCGAGCCCGACCGGAAAGAACCGTTCGGCTGCATCGAGGAGCTGAACAAGGTCAACTATCCCGACGGCTTGGAGCTCCGCTCCCACGAGTGGGTGGGTGCCTGCTGAGCGGAAGCCTGTCGGGCGGGCGACCCTATGACCTCAGAGGTACCGGCGCGGGGGCCGCGCGCAGATGCTGAACGCGTTCACAGCAAGCACCGAGAACCACTAGAACCACGAGAACAAGGGAACAACGGGGAAACGGGGAAACGATGACGACGACAAGCACCACAGCCAGGCCCGTACGCCGGCGTACGGCCGTCGCGCTCTCAGCGACCGCGCTGGCCGTCTGCCTCGGCGTGCAGGTCGGCGGTACGGCCACGGCGGCGCCGGTCTCCGCGCCGGACGCCGCGTCCGTGGCGGCGGCGAAGCCGAAGTTCCAGATGCCGTTCAAGTGCAACACGCACTGGCGGATCGACACCTGGGGTCACAATCCGGCCATCGACATGGTGGTGAAGGGGAACACCGGCTCCTCCGGCAAGCCGGTCTACCCCGGCTACAAGGGCAAGGTCGTCAAGGCCTACAAGGACTCCGGCGCCGGAAACATGATCATCATCAACCACGGGGGCGGCTGGTACACGGCGTACTACCACCTCAAGGACAGCGCCACCAAGTACGTCAAGGTGGGACAGACGGTCACCGCGAAGAAGCAGATCGGGCGGATCGGCGCCACCGGCAAGAACAGCGGCAACCACGCCCACCTGCACTACGAGCAGCGCTACCGGACCAACGGCATCCCGACCGAGAAGCACCGCAAGCCGGTCCACTTCAACGGCAAGTCGTACACGGGCAAGAGCAAGACGTGGTTGGACGTCGTCAGCAAGAACTGCTGAGTTCGGGGGCGACAGAGGCTGAGGGCCCACCGGCAAGCACCGGCGGGCCCTCGGCCGTCGTACGCGTGGAGCGGCTCAGTGGTCCTATGCGTGGAGCGGCTCAGCGGTCGTACGAGCGGAGCGGCTCAGTGGTCGTACGCGTGGAGCAGCTCAGTGGAAGAAGTGCCGCGTCCCCGTGAAGTACATCGTGATCCCGGCCTTCTGCGCGGCCTCGACGACCAGCTCGTCACGGACGGAACCGCCGGGCTGGACGATGGCCTTGACGCCGGCGGCGCTCAGGACGTCGATGTTGTCCGGGAAGGGGAAGAAGGCGTCCGAAGCCACGTACGAGCCCTCGGCCCGCTCGGCCCCGGCCCGCTCCACCGCCAGTTTGCAGGAGTCGACGCGGTTGACCTGCCCCATGCCGACGCCCACGGAGGCACCGTCCTTGGCCAGCAGGATCGCGTTGGACTTGACCGCGCGGCAGGCCTTCCAGGCGAACGCCAGCTCGGCCAGCTCGTCGGCGGAGAGCGCGTCACCGGTGGCCAGGGTCCAGTTGGCGGGGTCGTCGCCGTCGGCCTGGAGCCGGTCGGTGACCTGGAGGAGCGCACCGCCGTCGACCGGCTTGAGCTCGACGGGGTTGGCGGGGGCGCCCGGAGCCTTCAGCACCCGGATGTTCTTCTTCTTGGCGAGCGCTTCGAGCGCGCCCTCCTCGTAGTCGGGCGCGACGATGACCTCGGTGAAGATCTCGGCGACCTGCTCCGCCATCGCCTTCGACACCGGGCGGTTGACCGCGATCACACCGCCGAAGGCGGACAGCGGGTCACACGCGTGCGCCTTGCGGTGCGCCTCCGCGACATCCGCTCCGATGGCGATGCCGCAGGGGTTCGCGTGCTTGATGATCGCGACGGCCGGCTCGTCGTGGTCGTACGCGGCACGGCGGGCGGCGTCCGTGTCCGTGTAGTTGTTGTACGACATCTCCTTGCCGTGCAGCTGCTCGGCGTCGGCGAGACCGCCGGTCCCGGAGACGTACAGCGCGGCGGGCTGGTGCGGGTTCTCGCCGTAGCGCAGGGTGTGCGCGCGCTCCCAGGTGGCGCCCAGGAAGTCGGGGAACCGCGAGTCGTCGGCAGGCGCGTAGGAGCTGGCGAACCAGCTGGCCACCGCCACGTCGTACGCGGCCGTGTGCTGGAACGCCTCGGCCGCGAGCCGCTTGCGGGTGGTGAGGTCGAAGCCGCCGTCCCGCACGGCGGCCAGCACGTCGCCGTACCGTGCCGGGCTGGTGACCACGGCGACCGACGGGTGGTTCTTGGCGGCGGCGCGGACCATCGACGGGCCGCCGATGTCGATCTGCTCCACGCACTCGTCGGGGGTGGCGCCGGAGGCGACGGTCTCCCGGAAGGGGTAGAGGTTCACGACGACGAGATCGAACGGTTCGACGCCCAGCTCGTCGAGCTGGCTCCGGTGGTCCTCCAGCCGGAGGTCGGCGAGGATGCCCGCGTGCACCTTGGGGTGCAGGGTCTTGACCCGGCCGTCCAGGCACTCGGGGAAGCCGGTGAGCTCCTCGACCTTGGTGACGGGGACACCGGCGGCGGCGATACGCCCGGCGGTGGAGCCGGTGGAGACGAGTTCGACGCCCGCCTCGTGCAGGCCACGGGCGAGCTCTTCGAGCCCGGTCTTGTCGTAGACGCTGACGAGTGCGCGACGGATGCCCCGCTTGGTGCCCTCGTCGCTCACGGCCGTGACAGTGCTGTCGGCGGTCACTGGATAACTACCTTTCGTCCCTCAATGCGATAGCCGTTGCGGGCGAGGCGCCCCACGACATCGACGAGCAGCCTTCGCTCGACTTCCTTGATGCGCTCGTGCAGAGCGCTCTCGTCGTCCTCGTCCCGGACCTCCACCACGCCCTGCGCGATGATCGGCCCGGTGTCGACGCCGTCGTCGACGAAGTGGACGGTGCAGCCGGTGACCCTGGCGCCGTACGCGAGCGCGTCCCGCACCCCGTGCGCCCCCGGGAAACTGGGGAGCAGGGCCGGGTGTGTGTTGACGAACCGTCCCCCGAACCGCGCCAGGAACTCCTTCCCCACGATCTTCATGAACCCGGCGGAGACGACGAGATCGGGCTCGTACGCGGCGACGGCCTCGGCGAGCGCCGCGTCCCACTCCTCCCGGGTCCCGTAGTCCTTGACCTTACGGACGAAGGTCGGCAGCCCGGCGCGCTCGGCTCGGGCGAGCCCCTCGATTCCGCCGCGGTCGGCTCCTACGGCCACGATCTCGGCGCCGTAGGCCTCGACACCGGTCGTCTCGATGGCGTCCAGCAGCGCCTGGAGGTTGGTGCCGGATCCGGAGACCAGCACGACGAGGCGCTTGGCCACGGGCTTGGCGGCCACGATGGGGCCCTTTCTACGGGTTCTATCGAGTTCTACGGGTTTCGCGGGCTGTGCGGGTTTCGCGGGTTGCGGGTTGCGGGTTGCGGGTTGCGGGTTGTGCGGATTCTGCGGTTGTGCGGATTCTGCGGTTCTGCGAAGACGTTCAGGCTCCCGATGGACGCGAGCTTGCACGTTCTTGTACGTTCATACGATTGCTTCACGTCTCCCGGTACGGGGAAGTCTACGAAGCGGCCGACCGTCAGCAACGATACCGGCACACCGGACGGCCCCCGTGGGACGGGGGCACGGCCGGAAGGTAGCGTCTGCCAGGAGCTGGCTCGGGAACGCGGTCGATGTGTGGGGCGTTCACGGAGTGACAGCTCATGCCCTGCCAGTAGATTTCACCGTCGAGATCGCTTTCGAGATCGCCGCCGAGTAACCGTCACACGCGCCGCCGAGCGCATGGGCAGGCTCAGCAGCGGTCTCACCACCGATGTGAGCGCCGTTCTCATCGCCGAGTTCACCGCCTTACTCACCGAGCCGTAACCACCGCCAAGCCGTATCCACCAAGGGGAAGACGCACTCCTCATGCCGGACCGCAGCCTCCGCCTTCCTTCGCTCCTGCTGCGCGAGCGGAGTTCCTCTCCCACGCCTCCGCGCGAGAGCGAGGACACCCCCGAGCAGTCCGGGCAGCCCGGGCGGGGCCAGGGCTCAGGCTCTTCGGACGACAATCCGTTCGCGCCTCCGCCCGAGGGCACGCCCGACCGGCCGTGGCAGCCGCGTCGGCCTTCCGACGGCCGGGGTTCCGAGGACGGAACGGGTCGCGGTGGTGGTCATTCGCCGTGGGGCAGTCATTGGAGCGACCGGCAGCCCGGCCGCTCGTCCGGCGGCGGACCCTTCGGTGACCGCACCGGTGGCCAGGGCGGTCCGGGCGGCCCCGGCCGGGGTGCGGAGGGCGGCCCGGGCAGCGGGCTGCGCTGGGACCCCACGGATCCAGCCCAGCGGCGCTCTCGGTACTCGCTGCTCTGCGGCATGTGGGCCTTCTTCTTCGCCCTCTTCGCCTGGCCGTACGTCGCCCTGCTGCTCGGTTCCCTGGCCGTGTACTGGGCCGTCAGCGCCCTGCGCGCCAAGCCCCGCACACCGGACCCGGCCCGGTCGGCGGCCCCCGAGCCGAGCGGCCGGCCCCAGCGGACCGCGGCCATCAGCGGCCTGGTGACCTCCACGATCGCCCTCGCCATCGTCGCCGTCACCTTCACGGCCCAGTTCGTCTACCGGGACTACTACACCTGCGTCAACGACTCCCTCACCACCGTCTCCGAGCAGTCCTGCAAGGAACTCCTGCCGGAGGGGCCGGTGCGGCAGGTACTGGGTGCCAACTAGACCCACACGGTCAGACCACGTCTCCGGTGTCGGCATCGGGCTCGGACGTAGGGTCCGGCATGGGGGTGGGGCCTGAGTCGAGGTCCGGGTCGGGAGGAGGAGCGGTGTCCGAGGCGTGCTCGTAGCCGTTCCGCACCGTCGAGGACATCGCCTCACGCAGTGCCGCCCAGCGGGCAGCTCGGGAGTCGGGATCCCAGCCCGGCGGGGAGCCGGCGACGTATGGATCGACGGGGTCGTACGGGTCGAGGGGATCGCCGACGGTACGGCTGGAGGCCGGGCTGGAGCTGGGCATGGCGCCACCGGCAGCACTCGGGCTCGGGTCAGCACTGCGGCTGGGGTTCCGGCTGGGGCTGTGGTCTGGGCTCGGGCTGTGGTCGGGGCTAGGGCCGGGGTCGGGGCTGGGGCCGGGGTCAGGGCTCGGGCCGGGGTCAGGGCTCGGGCCGGGGTTGCGGCTCGGGCCAGGGTCGGGGCTGGGGCCGGGGTTGCGGCCAAGGCTGAGGCCTGGGCCGGCGCTCGGGCCGGGGTCGGGGATCGGGCCGGGGGCGGGGCTGACTCTGAGCGGGTTCGGGCGGGTGCCGGAGCATGCGCCGGACGCGGGGGCGGTCGGGGGGCCGACCGGGGCCGGAGTCTCAGCCGTACGCCGCTTCGTTCTGGAGAGCCACGCTTGGAGTCGGCGCCTTGTTCTCGGCCCGGCCGGAGGGCGCGGCCGAGACGTCGGGCCCGGCGGCTGCTCGGAGGTTCGCGCCAAGATGCTGGACTCGCCCGGTGTCCGGTACTTCGACCCGTCCGGCTCGGTGGGCGGCAGCCCGTTGCTGGAGCCACCCGGCGTTCCGCCCTTCGCCATGCCCCGCTCGGCGGACAGCAGCCCGGCTTTGGACCCGCCCGGCTTCCCGCCCTTCGGCAGGCGTCGTCGCTGAGCGGAAGGCCGCCCCGCCCCCGGCGCCCGCGACTCCCCCGGCCCTCCGCCCTTGACCACGGCCTGCCCGACCGATGGGTCATGCTCCGCGGGCGTGTCAGGGGAGGCTTTGGGTGCGGTGGGTGCAGCCGCCCGCACGTCGTCGGGGAACTCCGTACGCGAGGGCGCGCTCGGAGTGTGTAGGAGCGCTCCGGTCTTGGCCGACGCCGTGTCCGCTCGTGTCCCACCCGGAACGCGACGGGGCACACCCGCCGCGGTCGTCGGTGCGCCAGTCCACAGTCGCCACCACCGGGCGAGCAGAGCCGCCGGCACCCCCACAGGGCCCATCCATGCCCCGGCCGCACACCCCGCCTGCCACCACACCGGTCCGAAGTCGGCGAGGGTCGCGACGCCGAGGGCTCCGCCGGCGTGGAGGGCGAGCAGGGCGAAGGCGGAGGCGGACATGAGGGCGGCGAGGAGGGTCACGCCGGTGGTCCGGAGCGCGGACCAGGGAGCCGCCCGGTCGGCGGCCGCGCGGGCCCCGGTGAACCAGCCCACGGTCACCCCCGCGGCGAGCGGCACCGCACCCACAGCCCAGTACACCGGCGTACCACCGCCCGCCGGAACGGCCGCGAGCAGGGGGAACGGAGGCAGAAAGGCGGCCGGCGCGTCCGCGCCCAGGGGCCCGGTGACATGCCCGGCGCCCAGAGCGAACCCGGGGCCGAGGGCGTAGGCCGCCGCCCACACCGCCGCGTTGGGGACGAGTGCGAGACAGAGCATCAGTACGGCGAAACGGCCGGACCACCCCTCGGTGAGCTGGAGGAAGGAGTCGCGGGCCGCGCCCCCGTGCCAGGCCAGAGACACGCCCACCAGCAGGGCGCCGCCGCCGACCAACACGAGGACGCCCGCCCCGGCCGCCCGCCCTGCGGCGGCCACGACGTGCCGTCGGCAGTCTGTCTTCGGCGGGCCCACCAGGAGCGCGGGCAGCGGCAACCGGGGGCGCCCGCACCCCACCCACACCCCCGTGCCCGCCGCGAGCGCCGCGAGGAGCGGTACGCACAGCGCGGCCCAAGGCCACGACGGTCGTAGCACGCCCCCCGAGGCGTACAGCGTGACCGCCGCGCCGACGACCGCGTATCCGGTCACGAGCCCGATCCATGTGGCACGGGCACTCGCGCCGGAAGCGTCCTCCACGTGGTCGCGGGCCGAACGGTGCAGCAGGACCACCGGCAGAGCGAGCAGAAGGAGGGGGACGAGGCCGACCGGGGCGGGGTCGCCGGAGAGCGTGTCGAGGCGGACGAGTTCCACGCCGTGGGAGAGCAGCCACAGCGCCGCCGCGATGTGCAGGGCCCCGCCGGGCCCGCTGTCGGGATACGGCGAGCTGACCCACAGCACCGTCGTGAGCGCGGCGAACGTCCCGAGTCCGAGCCCCGCCGCGAGGACCCCGCCGAGCACCCCGGCGACCAGCCGGGAGGACCGGCCGCGCAACCGGCCACGCAGTCGCCGGATCAGCGGCGTCAGCGGAGACCGCCGCGATGAGGCGTACAGGGATGCTGTCGACGCCATGGGCCCCATGGGCGTCCCGGGCGCCATGAAGGATGCCGACCGATCGCGGTCAGCGGCGTGGTCGGGCCTCGCGGTCGGGTCGTTCGAGTCGGTCACGTGGGTCACGTCGCCATGCTCCCAACGACACGCGCTTTACTGGCGTAACGAATGATTCGCGCACGTGTCGCTCAATATGCGCTTATGAGTTTTTTCATGGGAAGGTCGGTCCGACGAGGACAGGCACGACGGGAGGCGGCCTGATGAACAGCGCCGAAGCCGGAACGGGGGCCGAAGCCAGAACGGGGGCTGGCTCCGGAACGGGAGCTGGCTCCGGAGCAGGAACCACACCTGGTTCAGAGGCCGGACCCGGTGCGCAGGCCGGACCCGGTGCGGAAGCCGCTCCCGGCGAGTCGGCGCTCCCCGGCGGAACCGAGTGGTACCAGCAACCCCTTCGCGGTGATGACGCCGACGATCCGGATCCGGCCCCACCGCCGCGGACGCCCGGCCGGGCCTTCGACGCGCTCTACGTGTACTGCGCCCCCACCCTCGTACGGCAGACCTACCTGCTCACCGGGCGGCGCTCGCTCGCCCGCGAGGCGGTGGAGCGGGCTTTCCAGCTGGCGTGGCAGCGCTGGCCGGAGGTGGCCGTCGACCCCGACCCAGCGGGTTGGGTGCGGGCTGCGGCCCACGAGTACGCGCTCTCCCCCTGGCACCGGCTGCGCCCCGACTTCCCGCGGAACCGTCAGAGCCGCCAGGAGCCCCTGCCGACCGACCCCACCGGCCGGGCCCTGCTGGAGGCGCTCCTGGAACTGCCGCCCCCGTACCGTCGCACCCTGCTCCTCTACGACGGTGTCGGCCTCGACCTACCCGACACGGCCGCCGAGACGGAGGCGAGTACCCCGGCCACGGCGGGACGGGTGCTCTACGCCCGCGCGAGCGTCACCGCCCGCCTGCCGGAGCCGGTCACGCCGGAAGACCTGGGCCGTCTGCTGGCCGACCTGTCCGCCGATGTCCGGCCCCTCCCCACGAAACCGATCGAGCTGCGCACCAGAGCCGACCTCAGCGCCAGCCACTGGGTCCACGCCGCCGTAGTCTTCACCGTCCTCCTCCTCACCTGCACCGCTCTCACCCTCCGCACCGCCCCCGACCACTACGAGCCCCCGGTCCCCCCGGGCGCGCCGGTGCAGGGTGTCCCCCCGAGAGCGGCCCCCGGCCCCCTGTCCGAGCGTGAGCAGAAGCTTCGGGCGAAGCTCAGATCGGAGACGGCCAGAGGCCCGCAACGGCTACACCCGGAAGCCCACTGAGTCGCGCGACCGGGCCACGCCCCAGGGAACGCCGACGGGCCCGCACCCCCGGTCAAGGGGGTGCGGGCCCGACAAAGGCTCGGCCAGGCCTGAGCCCGGCCGTCGACGACGTCAGCCGCCGAGGATCTCGCGCGCCAGCTTCGCCGTCTCGGTCGGGGTCTTGCCGACCTTGACGCCGGCGGCCTCGAGGGCCTCCTTCTTCGCGGCGGCCGTACCGGAGGAGCCGGAGACGATGGCGCCGGCGTGGCCCATGGTCTTGCCCTCGGGCGCGGTGAAGCCCGCGACGTAACCGACGACCGGCTTCTTCACGTTCGCCTTGATGAAGTCGGCGGCCCGCTCCTCGGCGTCGCCACCGATCTCACCGATCATCACGATGAGGTCGGTGTCGGGGTCGGCCTCGAACGCGGCGAGCGCGTCGATGTGCGTGGTGCCGATGACCGGGTCACCACCGATACCGACGGCGGAGGAGAAGCCGATGTCACGCAGCTCGTACATCATCTGGTACGTCAGCGTGCCGGACTTCGAGACCAGACCGATGCGGCCCGGCTTGGTGATGTCACCGGGGATGATGCCGGCGTTCGACTGACCGGGGGTGATCAGACCCGGGCAGTTCGGGCCGATGATCCGGGTCTTGTTGCCCTGCGACACCGCGTACGCGTAGAAGGCAGCGGAGTCGTGGACCGCGATGCCCTCGGTGATGACGACCGCGAGCGGGATCTCGGCGTCGATGGCCTCGACGACGGCGGCCTTGGCGAAGGCCGGCGGTACGAAGAGGACGGACACGTTCGCGCCCGTCTTCTCGATCGCCTCGGCGACGGTGCCGAAGACCGGGATCTCGGTGCCGTCGACGTCGACGGTCGTGCCCGCCTTGCGGGGGTTGACGCCACCGACGATGTTCGTGCCGTCGGCCAGCATGAGCTTGGTGTGCTTCATGCCCGTGGCACCGGTCATGCCCTGGACGATGACCTTGGAGTCCTTGTTGAGGAAGATAGCCATGGCTGTTCTGTCCCTCGTCCCTTACTTCGCAGCCGCGAGCTCGGCGGCCTTGTCGGCCGCGCCGTCCATGGTGTCCACGCGCTGGACCAGCGGGTGGTTGGCGTCGGAGAGGATCTTGCGACCCAGCTCGGCGTTGTTGCCGTCCAGACGGACGACCAGGGGCTTGGTGACTTCCTCGCCCTTGTCCTTGAGCAGCTGCAGTGCCTGCACGATGCCGTTGGCGACCTCGTCACAGGCGGTGATGCCACCAAAGACGTTGACGAAGACGGACTTGACGTCCGGGTCGCCGAGGATGATCTCCAGGCCGTTCGCCATGACGGCGGCGGAGGCGCCACCACCGATGTCGAGGAAGTTGGCGGGCTTGACGCCACCGTGCGCCTCACCGGCGTACGCGACGACGTCCAGGGTGCTCATGACGAGACCCGCGCCGTTGCCGATGATGCCGACCTCGCCGTCGAGCTTGACGTAGTTGAGGTTCTTCTCCTTGGCGGCGGCCTCGAGGGGGTTCGCGGCCGCGTGGTCGACGAGCTCCTCGTGGTCGGGGTGGCGGAAGTCCGCGTTCTCGTCCAGGGAGACCTTGCCGTCGAGGGCGATGACATCGCCGGAGGCGACCTTCGCCAGCGGGTTGACCTCGACCAGGAGGGCGTCCTCCTCGATGAAGGTCTTCCACAGGGTGACGAGGATGTCGGCGACCTTGTCGGCGACCTCGGCCGGGAAGTTGGCGGCCTCGACGATGCCACGGGCGACCTCGGGGGTCACACCCTCGTTGGCGTCGATGGGCGTCTTGGCGACGGCCTCGGGGCGGGTGGCCGCCACCTCCTCGATCTCCATGCCGCCCTCGACGGACGCGATGGAGAGGAAGGTGCGGTTGGTGCGGTCGAGGAGGTAGGAGACGTAGTACTCCTCGACGATCTCCGGAGCGGTCTCGGCGATCATCACCTTGTGGACCGTGTGGCCCTTGATGTCCATCCCGAGAATGTCCGTCGAACGGGCGACAGCCTCGTCCGGGGTGGCGGCGAGCTTCACGCCGCCGGCCTTGCCTCGACCACCGACCTTCACCTGAGCCTTGACGACAGACTTGCCGCCCAGCCGCTCGGTGATCTCGCGCGCCGCCTCAGGCGTGTCGATGACTTCACCGGCCAGCACCGGTACACCGTGCTTGGCGAAGAGGTCCCTCGCCTGGTACTCGAACAGGTCCACGCGCTTCCGTCCCTATCAGTGATCGCGGTTCGTTGGATGCGTGGGCGTGCCGCGAAGGGCAACGTGACGTCCGCCGAGAGTCACAAGGGAGGCGCACACGGTGTCCGAGCGCGCGGCATGTCCGTCTCGCAGGTTATCGCTGCTTCCGGGAGCCCCCTAAATCGCGAGTCACACCTGAGCGGTGATACCTGTCACATGATGCCGGACTCACTGGCACCGAGTGCCGCGTGTGCGGGGCCTCACCGGACGGGGGTACACCCGGTGAGGCCCCTCCGAGGCTCTTCGACGGCTCCGAAGGGCCCCCGACGGGTGATCTCCTCCCCAAGGGAGACCACCCGTCACCACCCCCGGCGTCCGCCTGGACAGGACCGACGGCTTTCGGCCGTCCGGGTTTCCGCCTGTGATGGTTGTCGATGGGGTCACTGCAGGGGGCACTGCAGTGACTGCAGTGGGTTATTGCTCGGTTGCTGATGGGGTTCTGATGGGGTAGGTCGACAGCGACCGTCCCCACCGGATCAGCGGACCGTGGGACGTGGCACCGCGTGACCGTCTCGCAAGGCCCTCCGCCCCAGCGGGCGCGTTCGCGGCCAACGGGCCGGCGGTCCCGCGGACGGTGCCGGTCGGAGGGCCCTGGCCGAAGGGAACGGCCTGGTCCACCACGGGACCGGTCTCGCCGACGATGCCGTACACGAAGGGCGCCAGGTGGTCGGGGACGCCGTACGCCAGCCCACCCGCACCGTCGACGACGGGCTGCGCGTGGTGGGCACGGCGCCGTCCCCGGCGGTGGCTGGAGGGTGAAGAAGGCCTGCCCTAGCCGGGGGACTCGGGGATGTCCCGGTGCCGCTCCCGGGTGTCGTACGCGGCGTCGACCGCGGTGGCAACGGGCACGAGGCTCAGGGGCACCCGGTCGAATGAAGCGACGGCATACGGCTCGGCGTGACGCGGACCACCGTTGTCGACCGTGGAGTGATGGCCGAGCGTGCTCGCCGGAAGAGCGTCGGTGTCCGGCCGCTCGGGCACCCGTACGACGGGCGCATCCCCTGCCCCGGCATCCCGACGAGCAGCCGATACGGACACCGCGTCGTCCATGGAGACATGCGGCCCGTACGAGGCGGTTTCCGGGTCGGCAGCCCACTCACCGGCACCGTCACAGTCGCCGTCACCGTCACAGTCGTGGTCACCGGTCACGGTCGAGCCCGGCGCCTCGACCTCCGCCCGCCCCCGCTCCACAGGCGTCACGTCGAAGGGCGGGATCTCCACGGGCAGCGTCGACCACCCGGGGAGCTCCGGCAGCTCGGGCTCCTCCGGAATGCCCGGGGCCCCGGGCAGCGGCGGCGTCCCGCTCACGGGCGGAAACCGGGTCGGCGCCTCCGTCAGGCCCTCGGTCACCGTTTCCACGAGATCACCGATCGGCACCACGACATGCTGGGTGATCGGCCGCAGCACCGGGTCGGTGACCGGCCGTACGACGCTGTCGGTGACCGGGCGCACGACCTGCTCGGTCACCGGCTGGACCACATGTTCCACGACCGGCTCGACGACGTGTGCTCCTACGGGCGGCACCGCCCGGCCTGCCGTCCCGGTGACGTCGGCGAGGGTGTCCACGACGGCGGTCACGGGACCGGTCGCCGATTTGGCCGCGGCGCCGGTCGCGGGGGCAGCCACCGAGGCAAGCGCGGCCTCGGCCGAGGGCGCCTGCAAGGCAGTGCCTGCGCCAGGTGCCGTAACCGCTGCGGGGACAGCGGGCGTCGAGACCGGGGCCGAGGAGGGCAGCGAAGTCGGCATCCCCTCCGTCGCGTTCGCCCGCTCCCCGCAGAGGAGCCCGAGTACGAACAGCCCGCCCACCAACAACGCCACCCGCACCGCACGCCGACCGGCGACCCCGCGCGCTGCGCGCAGGACGGCACCGGCACCGGGAAGTGCGGCTGCTGAGGACAAGACGGGGAGAACCCTCCCATACGGAACTACGGAACTACGCAACGACAGAACAACGGAGTGCTCGGCGAAAACGCACGAGAAGCGAACACTCGTGTGAAGGGTGTGAAGCGTTGCCGATCCTCGCATGGGACGCCCGCCGTCGCGCAACCCCCGAGTCATCGATGCGCGGTCATGTCCGCTTTGCAACCCCGCTTGTCCGGTTTCCCACCCCCGTCTCCCCACCGGAGTGACCGTCACCCGCCGGTCGCAACTTCCGCACGGCTCTCCTCACGCACTGTCCGGTATCGGCAGCAGCCGCTTCTCGATCGCCGCCGCCATCACCTCCGGGAAGAGATCGGGCGTACAAGCGAACGCCGGTGCTCCGAGGGCGGCGAGCGCCGCCGCGTGCTCGCGGTCGTACGCCGGCGCTCCTTCGTCGGAGAGGGCGAGCAGGGTCACGAACTGCACCCCCGACGCCTTCATCGCCGCCACCCGCTTCAGCATCTCGTCGCGTATCCCACCCTCGTAGAGATCGCTGATCAGCACGACCACGGTTTCGGCGGGCCGGGTGATCTGCGACTGGCAGTACGCGAGCGCCCTGTTGATGTCGGTGCCACCACCGAGCTGGGTACCGAAGAGGACGTCGACCGGGTCGTCGAGCTGGTCGGTGAGGTCGACCACCGCCGTGTCGAAGACGACGAGCCGGGTGCTGATGGACCTCATGGAGGCCAGCACCGCCCCGAACACCGATGCGTACACGACCGAAGCCGCCATCGAACCCGACTGGTCGATGCAGAGGACGACGTCCTTCTTCACCGACTGCGAGGCCCGCCCGTACCCGATGAGCCGCTCGGGCACGACCGTCCGGTACTCCGGCAGGTAGTTCTTGAGGTTGGCCGCGATCGTGCGGTTCCAGTCGATGTCGTGGTGACGGGGCCGGTTGACACGGGCACTGCGGTCGAGGGCGCCGGTGAGCGTGGCCCGGGTGCGGGTCGCGAGCCGTTTCTCCAGGTCCTCGACGACCTTGCGTACAACGGCCCGCGCGGTCTCCTTCGTCGTCTCCGGCATGGCCTTGTTGAGGGAGAGGAGGGTGCCGACAAGGTGGACGTCCGCCTCGACCGCCTCCAGCATCTCGGGCTCCAGCAGCAGCGCGGACAGCCCGAGCCGTTCGATGGCGTCCCGTTGCATCACCTGTACGACGGAGGAGGGGAAGTACGTCCGGATGTCCCCGAGCCACCGTGCCACCGATGGCGCCGACGCCCCGAGCCCGGCCGAACGGTCGCGCCCCGTCCGTGGCTTGCCCCCTCCCCCTCCCTCGTACAGCGAGGTCAACGCCTGGTCCATCGCCGCGTCCCGCCCGCCGAGCGCACACCCGGTGCCGTCCGCCGACTCGCCACCGAGCACGAGCCGCCAACGCCGCAACCGCTCGTCGACGGCATCGGGGTCCGCCTTTGTGCCTCCCGGCGCCCCCGCCGTTCCCACCACTCCCGCGGCCCCCGCCGTGCTGGTCATGCCCGCCGTGCTGGTCATGCCCGTCGTGCTGGCCGTGCTGGCCGTGCTGGCCGTGCTCGTCATACCGCTAGTCATCCGCGCGCCCCCGTTCGAGGCCGCGCCCAGAGAGGGATCACCGGCACAGTCGTCGTCGAGCCGGAGCCGGAGCCGGCGCGGAAGCCGTGCCCGCGCTCGCTGCCGTGCCCGTCCCCGGTGTCCACCGCTTCGGTGGTCCGCCTCGTCCTGCTCGATCCGTCGGTCGTCATCCCGCCACCCCCACAAGGTCGTTGTCGTCGACGCTCTCGCGATCGTCACCGTCCAGGCCCAACAGCAGCCGCACGACCGGCAGCACCGCGTCCGCGCGGACGCCGTCCAGCTCGGCCGCGAAGCCCGGTATGCCGTCCCCGCCGGCCACCGTGCTCCCCCGCTGCCCCGGCCCCCGCCGCACCAGCTCGCCGAGCGTCCGGCGCACCCCCGGCTCGTACGCCGAGAAGGTGCGGCGCAGCAGCGGCAACACATCCGTGAAGGCGTCCCCGGGCACCCCCGTCAGCCAGGTGTCCACCAGCCCGAGCAGCCGCTCGTCGTGCACCAGCAGCATTCCGCCGCCGGAGCCGCCGCCCATGAACCCCTCGACCCACGCCGCCGCGTCGGCCGGAGCCGTGCCGGGCGACAGCACGAGCCCCATGAGGCGTGCAGCCTCGTCCTGTGCCAACCGCCCGTCGTCCAGCAGGAGTCGTACGGCCCGTCCCCGTACGACACCCGGAACGGTCTCCCGCCCGGAGAGGACGTGCAGCACCGTGTGCCAACTGCCCCGCAGGTCCCCGTACCGTCGCGTCCGCTCCTTGGTCACGGCGTCATCGAGCAGCCCCACCGCGCCGTGCACCGCGTCCACATGGCGGCGCATCTCCTGGGCGGCCTCGCCGTCGAGCGCGGCGCACGCGGGTGGGAGCCCGACGAAGACGCGCTCGGCGAGCCCGGTGGCGACCTCCGTCAGTGCTCCGGTGTCCGTGGCGCGGACGTCCCCGTAGCGCAGGGAGCGGACGAGGGCCGGGAGCGCCTGCGCGAGGTGACCGACGTCGGCGTCGAGTGCGGCACGGTCGGCGAGGATGCGCATCACCACGGGCAGGGCGTCGGGGAGTTCGGCGAGCAGGCAGCGCTCGGCGAGTCCGGTGATGTCGGCGAGCGACCGGGCCGCGACGGCGTCCGCCTCGGCCTTCGCGGTCGTCGCGGAGAGCACGGTGGTCCCCCACACCCCGGCCTCGGCGACCCGTACCGACAGCTCCGGCTCCCAGCGCAGCCGCCAGGTCTCCCGGAAGGTGCCCGTGCTGCCGCGCGAGGTCGTCGGCTCGCCCCACTCGACACCGAGCAGCCCCAGCCGGTGCAGTAGACGGCTGCGCTCCACGTCGTTCTCCTTGCGCAGGTCGAGCTCCACCTCGCGCTCCGGCGCCTCGGGCTTGAGCCGCAGCCGTCGCTGGATACTCGCCAGGTCCCGCTGCAACGGCACCGCCGGCGCCGACTCCGGTACCTCGCCCAGGACATCGCCGACCACCAGCCGGTCCCGCACCAGAGACAGTGGTACGTCCGAGCCGTCGCACATCACCGCCCGTACGGCGTCGGTGGTCTCGGTCAGCCCGGGCAGGGGACGCCCGCGCATCGCGGCGAGTGTCTCCGCCAGCCGTACCGCCTCGATGACGTGGGCGGAGGAGACGAGGCGGTCCTCCTCGCGGAGCAGCCCCGCCACCTTGGTGAGCCACCGCTCCACGGGACGGTCGGGTGCGGCGAACAGATGCCCGTACCAGCCCGGCGAGTCGATCCCCGCGCCGTAGCCGCCGGCGCGGGCCAGTCGCCTGTTGGTCCAGGGCACCCAGGTCATGTCGACCTTGGCCTTGGGCAGCCCCTTCAGCAGCGCCCGGTCGGCGGCCACGGTCCGCTTCTCCCGCAACGCGGGCACGTGCCAGGCCCCGCACACGACGGCCACGTCGTCGTCCCCGAACTCCTTCTGGGCGGCTTTCACCCGCAACCGCATGGACGCCTCACGCACGAGGTCCCGATCGCGCCCGCCGCTGCCGTACACCTCACGCAGCGCCCCCATCGCCTCCTCCAGCACGACGAACGGCGCGAAGGCGTCCCCGCCGACCCCCCGGTGCTCGACCACGTCCTCCCACCACCGCTCGGCGTCGTCGTACCCGGCGGCATCGGCGAGCGCGGCCAGTGGATCGCCCCGGACAGCCGTTTCCGCCTCCCCGTCCGCGGCTGTCGCCTCATCCGGCGCCGCCTCATCCGGGGCTGTCGCCTCGTCCGGCTCGGCGGTCGCGGCCTCTTCCTCGCTCCGCCGGGCCAGCGTGTGGGTGGCCGGCAGGTCGATGAACCGGACCGGCACTCCATGGGCCAGGGCCCAGCGGACGGCCACCCACTCCGGGGAGAACTCGGCGAAGGGCCAGAAGGAGCAGCGGCCGGGCTCGTCGACCGCGTGGGCCAGGAGGGCGACCGGGGGCCGCATGTCCTCGTCGGCGGCGAGCGGAATGAGCACGTCCGCCTCCGGTGGCCCCTCGATCAGCACGACCCGGGGCCGGGCCGCGTCCAGGGCGGCCCGCACCGCTCGCGCCGATCCCGGCCCGTGGTGCCGCACCCCGAGCAGCAGAGGCCCACCGCCGGCTGCCCGCACCCCACCGCGCGCCTCCACCCGGACACACGTCTTTCCCGCGCTCTCCCCTTCGGTTCCCGCCGCCTGCGCCGTCCCTTCGGCCGCAACGGCGTCGCCGGTGTGCGTCGCTCCCCCCGCTCGCCCCATCACGCGCTCACCTCGCGACAGGCGCGGTAGAAGTCGGTCCAGCCGTCGCGCTCGCGGACTACCGCCTCCAGATACTCCTGCCAGATGACACGGTCGGCGGCCGGGTCGCGGACGACGGCGCCCAGGATGCCGGCGGCTACGTCGGAGGGACGCAGGACGCCGTCGCCGAAGTGGGCGGCCAGGGCGTACCCGTTGGTGACGACGGAGATCGCCTCGGCGGTGGAGAGCGTGCCGCTGGGCGACTTCAGCTTCGTACGGCCGTCCGTCGTGACGCCGTCGCGCAGCTCGCGGAAGACGGTGACGACGCGGCGGATCTCGTCGATGCCGTCGGGCACGGCCGGCAGGTCGAGGGAGCGGCCGATCTGGTCGACGCGGCGCGAGACGATGTCGACCTCGGCGTCGGCGCTCTCCGGCAGCGGCAGCACGACCGTGTTGAAACGGCGGCGCAGGGCGCTCGACAGGTCGTTGACCCCGCGGTCGCGGTCGTTGGCCGTGGCGATGAGGTTGAAGCCGCGTACGGCCTGCGCCTCCTGTCCCAGCTCCGGTATCGGCAGCGTCTTCTCGGACAGGATGGTGATCAGTGTGTCCTGGACATCAGCCGGGATCCGGGTCAGCTCCTCGACGCGGGCCGTCATGCCCTCCGCCATGGCGCGCATGACGGGGCTGGGCACCAGCGCCTCGCGGCTCGGGCCGTGGGCGAGCAGCCTCGCGTAGTTCCAGCCGTAGCGGATCGCTTCCTCCGGGGTGCCCGCCGTGCCCTGCACGAGGAGCGTGGAGTCGCCGCTGACAGCCGCCGCCAGATGCTCGGACACCCAGGTCTTGGCGGTGCCGGGCACGCCGAGCAGGAGCAGGGCACGGTCGGTGGCGAGCGTGGTGACGGCGACCTCGACGATGCGGCGTGGCCCGACGTACTTCGGTGTGATCACCGTGCCGTCGGGGAGGGTTCCGCCAAGCAGGTACGTGGCGACGGCCCATGGCGAGAGCTTCCAGCGGGCCGGCCGGGGCCGGTCGTCCTGGGCGGCCAGCGCGGCGAGTTCCCCCGCGAAGGCGTCCTCGGCGTGGGCACGCAACACCTCGCCGCCCGTACGCGCGTCCGGGCGCGCGCCCCCCTGCGCATCCGTGGACGCGGGCGTGTGCGTGTTCGCGGGCGCGGACTGGTTGTGCCTCGGGTCGACAGTGGTCGTTTCTACGGACGCAGGCATGGCTGAGTCCCCCTCCAGCTCGGCCGGTTCGGATCTGCTGACCACACTGCACCACGCCACTGACAATCCAGTCTGACCTGCGGAAATTGGATCGCGCAAGCCAATTGTCAGTGGTGGGATCTACCTTCGGAACATGACTCAGCAGGGGGTGCGCTGGACGGCTGAGCAGGTGCTGGCACTGGCACCTGACGCCATGTCGCGCAAAGCCGGAAGCAAACTCGCCGTGGCCGGACCGTGGTCGCAGGCGGGTACTTCGGACGAGGGGACGGTGTGGGGACTATGCAAAGGCAGTGGCAGCAAGCCGTATCAAACAGTTGTCGACGTCGCGGGCTCCCTCGGGCCCGCCTACAAGTGCAGTTGTCCGAGCAGGAAGTTTCCCTGCAAGCACGCCCTGGGGCTGCTGTTGCTCTGGGCGGGCGACGCCGCCTCGGTGCCGCCCGGGCAGGTGCCGGACTGGGCGGAGCAGTGGCTTGCCGGCCGCCGGGCTCGCGCAGCGGCGAGGACGACGACGGACGCGGCATCTGGGGCCACGTCCGCTGACACCGAGGCGGCGCGTCGCCGGGCCGAGCGGCGCGCCGACCGGATCACCGCGGGCGCTGTGGAGTTGGAACAGCGCCTGACCGACCTGCTCCGCGGCGGCCTCGCCGCCGCGGAGCAGGCGGGATACGGGTTGTGGGAGGAGACGGCGGCCCGCATGGTCGACGCCCAGGCCCCCGGACTCGCCACCAGGGTACGGGAGTTGGGGTCCATACCCGGCTCGGGCCCCGGCTGGCCGGTGCGCCTGCTGGAGGAGTGCGCCCTTCTCCATCTCCTCGACCAGGGCTGGCTGCGCCGGGAGCACCTCCCGGGCGGCCTCGCGGCCACGGTCCGCTCCCGGGTGGGCCTGCCCGGCTCCCCGGACGGCCCACCGGTCCGCGACCGCTGGCTCACCCTCGCCCAGTACGACACCTCCGACTCCCGCCTCACCACCCGCCGTATCTGGCTCCACGGCGTGGAGTCGGGCCGTACGGCACTGCTCCTGTCCTACGGCGCAGCCGGCCGCGCTCCCGAGCTGTCGCTCCCGGTCGGGCTGGCCTTCGAGGCCGAGGTGTCGGCGTATCCAGGCGCGGGACAACCACGAGCGGCTCTGGGCGAGCGCTTCACCGCGCCCGAGCCGACGGCCGTACGCCCGCCGGGGATGACGGTCTCCGAGGCGGCGGCCCGTTACGGCGAGGCCCTCCGGGACGACCCCTGGCTGGACTCCTGCCCGGTCACCCTGGCCCGGGTCATACCCACCCGGGACGGCGACTCCTGGCAACTGACCGACGCCGACGGCGACCTCGCCCTCCCCCTCACCCCGTCCGCCCGCTCACGCCCCGGCCTGTGGCGCCTGGTCGCCCTCTCCGGCGGCACCCCCGTCACCGTGTTCGGCGAGTGCGGCCACCGTGGCTTCACACCGCTGACGGCATGGGCGGAGACGGAGGAGACGGAGGAGAGGGAGAGGACCGAGGAGACACCGGGGACGGTCGGCCAGGCGGTGGTGCTGTGTTGAGAGGAGACCGCCCTCGTACGGAAGGAACCCACATGACCAGCACCCAGGCCGCTACGGCCGCCTCGACGGGGCTCTCCTGGGAGGAACTCGTCACCACGGCGTTGCTCGGGACGGATCGTCGTACGCCGCCGGGGGCGGCGTCGGGCCGGGAGGCGCCCGTGGCGCTGTTGGACGCCGCGGCCGTGGAGACCGTACGGCGCAGGGCGGGGATACGCCCGGTGCCGGCGGCGGCGCGGCCGGAGCCGGCGGCGCCGGATCCGCGGCCTCCGCTGCCGCGGGCAGCGGCGCGGAGACTGACCACCCTGCTGGCCGACCGTCCCGGCACTGGCGGCGGCCGACGGGGCGCGGCGCCCGATCTGATGGAGCTGCTGCCCCAGTGGCTGGCGTCGGCCAACGCGTACGGTTACGCGGCGCCTCCGGAAGCCCTGCCCGCGCTCCTCGACGCCGCACGCGGCCGTACGGATCTGCGCCCCGCCGCCCTGACCTTCGCCGGTGTGCGGGCGCTGTGGCTGGCCCGGCTGAACGCCGACTGGCGCTTCGCGTTGCGTGCGGCACCGGGCGGCGGCACCGCACTGCCCGGCCCGGACGACCCGGAGCGGGTCCGACGGCTCTGGCAGGAAGGCCTGTTCGCGGAGCGCGTCGCGCTGCTCACGGAGACAAGGGTTCGCGACGCCGCCTCGGCACGCGAGTTGCTGGCGTCCACATGGTCGACGGAGCGGGCCGAGGACCGGCTCATGTTCCTCGACACGCTGCGTACGGGTCTGGCGGCGGCGGACGAGCCGTTCCTGGAGGCCGCTCTGGCGGATCGCAGCCGCAATGTGCGGGCCACGGCGGCGGAGTTGCTGTCCGCACTGCCCGACTCGGCACTCGCCGGACGGATGGCGAAGCGGGCTACCGCGTGCGTGGCCGTCGACCACACGCACGGCACATCCCCCGGCGGCACCCCCGTGATCATGGTCGAGGCGCCGCACGAGTGCGACCCCGGCATGGAGCGTGACGGTGTGGTGGCCAAGGCTCCGGCCGGGCGGGGCGAACGATCGTGGTGGCTGGGCCAGTTGGTGGAGGCGGCGCCGCTCGCCGCGTGGTCGCGGCGGTTCGGCGGACGTACGCCGGAGGAGATCGTGGCCCTGCCGGTCGCGGACGACTGGCAGGGGGAGTTGCACGGGGCGTGGTGCCGGGCGGCGGTGCGGCAGCGGGATCCGGACTGGTCGCGGGCACTGTTGGGCGCGCCGTCCACGCCGGAGGCCGGGGGGCCGGGCGCCGTGTCGCTGGCCGAGCGGGCGAAGTTGCTGGCGACGTTGGAGGGTCGGCAGCGGGCCGAGTGGGTGGCGGGGTTCATCGCCACCCACGGGTTGTCGGAGGCGTTCCAGCTACTGGGGGTGTGCGCGGTGCCGTGGGCTCCGCCGCTGGGCCGGGCCGTGGTGGACGCGCTCAACATCGCGCGTGACGCGGGGAGTTATCCGTGGAGTTTCAGTGGGGTGATGGGGCTGGCCGAGCGGTGTCTTGATCCGGGGGAGGCCGTACGGCTCGAGCCGCTCACGGCGACGCCGGAGGACACGGAGGATGCGGCGCCGGGTGCCGGGGGGTACTGGGCCGAGGCGTTCCAGCGGCTCGCCACGACGTTGCGGTTGAGAGCGACCATGCAGGCGGAACTGGCACCGCCACCGTAGGACTCGGGAGGTCGCGGCCGGTCGGCTGGTGCGGGTCGTGCGTGGCCCCTCGCGAGACCCTGGCGCCCGTGAAGGACCACGGGCTCCTCCAGGTACGCGGGGAACTGCGCGACGAACCACAACAAACCACAACGAAGCACGATGAACCCGCCGCCGAACGAGCCTCCGGCTCACTTCCGAGCACTCAGCGTGAGCCGGAGGCGGCAGCTCCAGGGCGGGGGCGGAGTACGCTACGCCCCCGCCGGCTGTCGCACGTTCGCCCGCACCCACGCCACGATCGATGCGGTCGTCGCCCCCGGCGTGAAGATCTCGGCGACACCCTTCTCTTTCAGCGGCGCGATGTCCGCCTCGGGAATGATGCCGCCGCCGAAGACGAGGATGTCCTCGGCGTCACGGTCCTTGAGCAGGTCGATGACTGCGGCGAAGAGCGTGTTGTGGGCGCCGGAGAGGATGGAGAGGCCGATCGCGTCGGCGTCCTCCTGGATCGCGGTGTCGACGATCTGCTCGGGCGTCTGGTGGAGGCCGGTGTAGATGACCTCCATACCGGCGTCGCGCAGCGCCCTCGCGATCACCTTGGCCCCACGATCGTGGCCGTCGAGTCCCGGCTTGGCCACCACCACGCGGATCGGACCGGCTGCCACACCCATCACTGCCTCCATGAAACGACTACATCAACCCGTAACAGAACACGGCCACACATGTCGCGCGAACCACGCAAACGACACACATCACGACTTCGGGTCCACAGAACACCTACCCACACCGCGCTCCGAGGAAGTGAACGAACGTTATCTCCAGCATCCCGTACCGGGCAGTTTCGCGGTGGTGAGCGAGGGGGAAATCACACGGTGGGACACGTTCGCCGCGCACCGCTCCCGGTTTCCGCGGCTCACGCGTCGCGGGGACTCGAGTGATGACCGAGGCGTTGACAGCCGAGGCGATCGCGGCATCCGGACCGGCACGGGCCGACTGCCACAGACCCCCGTGGCGTACGCGCCAAGGGGAGCATGCGCAAAGGAGAGTCGTCGGAGGGGGCCACACCGACCCATCGCCCGCCGGAGGTCACGGCGACGGAGCGGATCGGCGCCGGCTGACGGCAGACGGCAGGGCAGCGGGGAGTCAGGAGAGCCGGACCCCTCGTCGCGTGATCGACGCCTCACACGTCGCGCACGCACCGCACGCATCGCCCACGGCGCATGCCACACGGCCGCGTCGCGCGTATCGCACCTCCGTCCGCCGCCCGCACCACGGCTTTCCACGAGGGCGCACGGGGGGACAGAGGTGTCCGCCCGGCTGCCGACAGGAGGTCGGGCATGAAGGTCACCGGGGCGATAGCGCCCTTTCTTCCGCTCTGCGAGCGGTTCCTGCCCGCCAGGTTGGCAGGCCTTTCCGTGGCCCTCCTCAAGTCGACCGCCCTGGAGTTGGCGATCCTCGCCGGACACCTGGTGCTCTACCCGTCCGGGATGACACAGGAGCGCCGGGTCACTCCGACGCTGCCGCCGCCCGACGCGCCCCGGCTGCCGACGGAGGAGAAGCCTCCGGTCGTCCTGCTGCACGGATTCATCGACAACCGCTCGGTCTTCGTCCTGCTGCGTCGCTTTCTCGGGCAGCACGGCGGCCGGCACCTCGAGTCGCTCAACTACTCGCCCCTCACCTGTGACATCCGCACGGCCGCCGAGTTGCTGGGCCGGCACATCGAGGACATCTGCGAGCGCACCGGTCAGGAGCGGGTGGATGTCGTCGGGCACAGCCTCGGCGGACTGATAGCGCGGTACTACGTGCAGCGGCTCGGCGGCGACCACCGCGTCCGGACGCTCGTCACCCTCGGCACCCCGCACGGCGGCACCCGTGTCGTGCCGCTGGCGAACGCCCACCCGATCGTCCGCCAGATGCGTCCGGGTTCGCAGGTGCTGGAGGAACTGCGCGAGCCGGCGCCGGGGTGCCGTACACACTTCGTGGCGTTCTGGAGCGATCTCGACCACCTGATGGACCCGCTGGAGACCGCCTGTGTCGACCACCCGGACCTGATGGCGCAGAACATCCGGGTCACCGGCATCGGCCACCTCGCCCTGCCCGTGCACCCCGCCGTCGCCGCCGGAGTACGGAAGGCCCTCGACACGTCACGGACAGGGGACTGCACCACCGCCCGCCCCGGCGGCCTGACCGTGGCGTGAGCCTCACGGCCGGAACAGACGCCCGGCAGCCGGAGACAGATGCGCGGACGAAGACAGGTGCGCGGTGCTCACCGGCATGAGCCCGGTGACCCTCACCACAGCGCCTCCAAAAGGGTACGTAACACCCTAAACGCGGCGCGCGCCCGCACGCCCCCCATCACGCGCCCGACCCTCGACACCCTCCCGACGGCAACTACGCGCCCCACCACCGACACGCCATCACCCGGCGAGAACACCTCAACCCCGACGGCACGGCCGCCCCACAGCCCCCGCACAGCAACCTGCTATCGAACAACCTTCGAACGCAAAGCCAAAGTCGTGCCCACAGACCGCCGAAAGACGCTCGAATGCCCGTTTCCTGCGCGCGTGAAACCCGTTGAAGATTGTCGCGCCCGCATACCGCCGGGTACAGTCACCGCACTGCTCTGCCAGCCCCTGTCGTCGAGGCGAAAGAGAAGTTGGTGAACGACCGTCACCCGTCGGGGACCGCAACACCCCCGACTCCGGCTTCCGAAGCCGACCCGACGCACTACGCGTCGTACGGCCACCAGGAAACCGGCCACGGCGACTTCACCACGTACGGCGATTACACCGCCACTGGTTTTGGCTCCGGTACCGGCGCCCACGCGACCGGCACCTTCGCGGCCGACCCGCTCTTCGGTGACATGCCCGGCAGCGACACCGGCACCGGCACCTACGACGCCTCGCAGTGGTCGACCGGCAGCCACCAGACGCTGAACTACGACCCGTACGCGGCGCAGCACCAGACCGCGTACGACACGGGTAGTTACGAAACGACCGCCTGGTCGGCCGGTTACGAGCACCTCGCCCAGATCCCGGCGCAGTCGTCGAGTCCCGACATCAGCGGCCAGTGGGACGCGAGCGACTGGCTGCAGCCCGAACAGCCGGACGAGGCGGGCCAGTCGGGACAGTCCGACCAGACCCAGCAGTGGATCGGCACCCAGCACTTCGACACGGGCGCCTTCGACGCGACGCAGTGGAACAGCGACGGCACGCCGGCCGGTGACGAACGCGGGGGCTCCGCCTCCGACTCGTACGAACACGGCGGCAGCGCACCCGAGTCGTACGACATGCACGAGCACCCGCAGACCGAAATCGTGGACTTCTCGGCCGAGGCTGTGGACTTCGCACAGCAGGCGACCGCGACCTTCGAGCAGATCGCCCCGTACGACCAGGAACAATCGCCCAGCCTGGACGGCGAGTCGGACGCTGACGGCGCGGATCGCGCCCCCCTCCTCGACGGTGAGGAGGAGGCCACTCCCACTGCGCCCAGGAGCGCCGGCCCCGGTCGGGCAGCCACCCGGGCGGCGTCGCGATCACGCCGGAAGGCTCCGGCCAAACGTTCCGCCCTGCTGACCGTGGCCGTTCCGTCGGCATGTGTCATGGGGGTCGCGGGGATCGCGGCCGCCTCGGTCGGTGCCACGTCGGACGACACGGAGACGACGGCGGCCATCAAGTCGGACGCCACCGCCGTACAGCCGTCCGCCGCCAACAACCAGCTCGACACCCAGCTGGAGAGCCTCTCGGCCGAGGCCGACGACTTCGCCGACCGGGCGAGCCGGACGCAGGAGCGCATCGACCTCAAGGCCCAGCAGGAGTTGGAGCAGAAGAAGGCGGCGGCCGAGGCGGCCCGCAAGGAGCGGCTGCGCCCGAAGTTCGCGCTGCCGGTCTCCCAGCACGGACTCAGCGCGTACTACGGGCAGTCCGGCGTCAACTGGATGTCCCTGCACACCGGTATCGACTTCCCCGTCTCCTACGGCACCCCGGTGATGGCCGCGACCGACGGCACCGTGCGCACCCAGTGGAACAGCGCCTACGGCAACATGGTCATCGTGACCGCCAAGGACGGCACGGAGACCTGGTACTGCCACCTCTCCACGTACAACGTCGCCTCCGGTACGACCGTCAAGGCCGGCGACACCATCGCCTACTCGGGCAACTCGGGCAACTCGACCGGCCCTCACCTGCACTTCGAGGTCCACCCGGCGGGCGGCTCCGCCATCGACCCGCTGCCGTGGCTGCGCAGCCACGGGTTGGACCCGACGTAAGAGAAACCGCGACGGCGGCCGGGCCCCTGCTCAGCAGGGGCCCGACTCATATCGGCGCCGCCTCGCTCGCTACAGCTTCTCCACCGGCGCGTACCGCAGCAGCAGCCGCTTCGGCTTGGTGTCTCCGAAATCGATCGTCGCCTCCGCGTTCGCGCCCGTGCCCTTGACGCCGACGACCGTGCCGAGGCCGAACTGGTCGTGTGTGACGCGGTCGCCCACGGCGAGGGAGACCACCGGCTTCTCGTTGGAGCGCCGGGTCGCGAAGCCGGACGCGCCCGCGGCGGAGGACCGGGAGCGGGATGACGACAGCGACGACGCGATTCCGGCGGCCGGGCCCGAGGACACCGGCGCGGAAGCACCCGTGCGCTTCCACTGCAGGTGGGTGGCCGGAATCTCCTCCAAAAAGCGGGACGGCGGGTTGTACGAGGGCTGGCCCCAGGCGCTGCGGAGCGTTGACCGGGTGAGGTAGAGCCGCTCCCGGGCGCGGGTGATGCCGACGTACGCGAGGCGACGTTCCTCCTCCAGCTCCTTGGTCTGGCCGAGGGCGCGCATGTGCGGGAAGACGCCGTCCTCCATGCCGGTCAGGAAGACGACCGGGAACTCCAGGCCCTTGGCGGTGTGGAGGGTCATGAGCGTGATGACGCCCGAGCCGTCCTCCTCCTCGTCCGGGATCTGGTCGGAGTCGGCGACCAGGGCCACCCGCTCCAGGAAGTCGGAGAGCCCGGCGGGTGTCGTACCGGCTGCCTCGCCCTCGCCCTCGCCCTCCGCGGCACCGGACTCCTGCTCGAACTCCAGGGCGACGGCGGCGAGTTCCTGGAGGTTCTCGATGCGTGTCTCGTCCTGCGGGTCGGTGGAGGCCTGCAACTCCGCCAGATAGCCGGTGCGTTCGAGGACGGCCTCGAGGACGGTGGCGGGGCCGGCGCCGGAGTCGACGACGGTCCGCAGGTCCTCCATCAGCGTGTTGAACCGCTTGACCGCGTTGGTCGACCGCGCCGCCATGCCGTACGCCTCGTCGACGCGCTTCAGCGCCTGCGGGAAGCTGATCTTCTCGCGCTGCGAGAGCGCGTCGATCATCGCCTCGGCACGGTCGCCGATGCCGCGCTTCGGCACGTTCAGGATGCGGCGCAGCGGGACCGAGTCCTCCGGGTTGGCCAGGACGCGCAGATACGCGAGGACGTCCCGGACCTCCTTGCGCTCGTAGAAGCGGACGCCGCCGACGACCTTGTAGGGCAGGCCGACACGGATGAAGACCTCTTCGAAGACACGGGACTGGGCGTTCGTGCGGTAGAAGACAGCGACGTCCCCGGCCTTCGCCTCGCCCGCGTCCGTCAGCCGGTCTATCTCGTCGGCGACGAACTGGGCCTCGTCGTGCTCGGTGTCGGCGACGTAGCCGGTGATCTGGGCGCCCGCGCCCGCGTTGGTCCACAGGTTCTTGGGGCGGCGGGACTCGTTGCGCTCGATGACCGCGTTGGCGGCGGACAGGATCGTCTGCGTGGAACGGTAGTTCTGCTCCAGCAGGATCGTCGTCGCGTTCGGGTAGTCCTCCTCGAACTGGAGGATGTTGCGGATGGTCGCGCCGCGGAACGCGTAGATCGACTGGTCGGCGTCACCCACGACACACAGTTCGGCGGGCGGCACGTCCCACTCGTTGGGCGGTACGTCGGCGGGGTGCTCGGAGGTGCCAACCAGTTCCCTGACCAGGGCGTACTGCGCGTGGTTGGTGTCCTGGTACTCGTCGACGAGGACATGGCGGAAGCGGCGGCGGTAGTGCTCGGCGACGTCCGGGAAGGCGCGGAGCAGGTTGACCGTCGTCATGATCAGGTCGTCGAAGTCGAGCGCGTTGGCCTCACGGAGGCGGGACTGGTAGAGCGCGTAGGCCTGGGCGAGGGTTTTCTCGAAGCCGTCGGAGGCCTGGGCGGCGAAGTCCTCCTCGTCGATCAGCTCGTTCTTCAGGTTCGAGATCTTGGCGCTGAAGGACTTGGGCGGGAAGCGCTTGGGATCCAGGTCCAGATCACGGCAGACGAGCGCCATCAGCCGCTTGCTGTCGGCGGCGTCGTAGATCGAGAAGGAGGACGTGAAGCCGAGCTTCTTCGACTCGCGCCGGAGGATCCGTACGCACGCGCTGTGGAAGGTCATGACCCACATCGCGTTCGCGCGCGGGCCCACGAGGTGCTCGACGCGCTCCTTCATCTCACCCGCGGCCTTGTTGGTGAAGGTGATCGCGAGGATCTGGCCCGGGTGGACCTGCCGCTCGCCGAGCAGATGAGCGATGCGATGGGTGAGCACACGGGTCTTGCCGGAGCCGGCGCCGGCCACGATGAGCAGGGGGGAGCCGGCGTGCACCACGGCCGCGCGCTGGTTCTCGTTCAGCCCGTCGAGGAGCGCCGCCGCGTCCAGGGCGGGGCGGGGGGCGCCGTCGCGGTAGTACGCGTCCCGGTCGGGCGGCACGTCGAACTTCCCGCCGAACAGATCGTCCGGAATCGACTCCGGTACGTGATCGTCCTCGGGCGGCGGCGGGGGCTCCTCCGCGTGGCCGCGGGGGGCCTGGAGGTCCGCCAGGAAGCTGTCGTCAAAGAGGCTGCTCATCGCTGTCCGAGTCTAGGCGCCCGCACTGACAGCGCGGGGCCGCCCCGGGAAGTCCGCACCGCATACGCACCGTGCCCATGTCGCGACGCCGAGCGATCGAGCGTATCGCCTATCGCGCCGAAGAGGCTAAGGTCACGAAAACGTATCGGGCATATCGAACATCAACCTTCACAGGGACCACACGAGTTGGCTAGCGTTTTGACAGGCCGTACGACCCAACCGGCGAACCTCGCCGGGCCGCACGGCCCCGCCGAGTCCGGCACGCCTCCCGTGGCAGCCGGAGCCGGGGACCCACCGATCTCCGGGGTGAATCGACCCGACCGCCGCCCGCGGCGAGGGTCGTAGGGCAAACCTTCCGAAAGCATGCGCCCGAACCCGACAGCTAACTCGGTAGGCGGAGTACGGAAGGAGTCGCCGAACCATGGCGCACCGCAAGCCGCGCCCGGCCGGCCGGACGCGCGCGGGCATACGCACGCCCGCGCTCGCCACGGCCGCCCTCACCTCCGTGGCCCTGCTCTCCCAGACGGCCACCGCCGCCCCGTCGACGGACGACAAGCCGAGCCTGGAGGAGGTCGAGAAGAAGGTCGACGACCTCTACCGTCAGGCCGGGTCGGCGACCGAGAACTACAACGCGGCAAAGGAGAGGACGACCAAGCAGAAGAAAAAGGTCGAAACCCTCCTCGATGACGTCGCCCAGCGCACGGACAAGCTCAACGAGGCGCGGGAGCAACTCGGTTCGTTCGCGGCCGCCCAGTACCGCACGGGCGCCGCCGCCCCCGACGGGGCGTCGTTGCTCCTGGCTGACAGCCCGCAGGACTACCTCGACCAGACCCAGCTCATGGACCGCTTGACGGACCGTCAGCAGGGCACCGTGGACGCGTACGTCACGCAGCAGGCCGAGGCGGCCGAACAGCGCCGGCAGGCGACCGACAGCCTCGACCAGCTCACCGAGTCACAGAACGCACTCAAGGCCGGCAAGGCCAAGGTTCAGGCGAAGCTCGCCGAGGCCCGCGAACTGCTGTCCACCCTCACCGCCGAGGAGCGGACCCGGCTCGCCGCGATCGAACAGCGGGAGCAGGAGGAGGCCGAGCGCAAGGCGCGGGAACTGGCACGGCAGCAGGCGGCAGCCCAGACGACCCAGGAAGCCCAGGAGGCGCAGGGGGCCACCACAGCAGCGCCCCGGGAGGCCACGGGGACGGCTCAGGGGGCTACGGGAGCCACGGGAGCCACCCAGGAGGAACCCTCCGCCGGCACCGAGAGCACCACCCCGGCCGAAGACTCCACCTACGCCTCGAAAGCCGCCAAGGCCCTCGCCTTCGCCCGCGCGCAGATCGGCAAGCCGTACGTCTGGGGCGCGACCGGCCCCGGCTCCTACGACTGCTCCGGCCTCACCCAGGCCGCCTGGAAGGCCGCGGGCGTCGACCTCCCCCGCACCACCTACGAGCAGGTCGACGCCGGCACCACGGTCTCCCTCGCCAACGCCAGGCCCGGCGATTTGATCTTCTTCTACGACAACATCGGCCACGTCGGCCTCTACATCGGCAACGGCATGATGATCCACGCCCCGAAGCCGGGGACGTACGTCCGCGAGGAATCCGTCTTCTACGACGGGGAGTCGTCGATCCACAGCGTGGTGCGGCCTGCGTAGCCGACGGGGGCACGGCTCGGCGACGCTCCTGCCCCCCGGCTCACGCCGTGCGAGCCCTCAGGTCCAGAGCACCGCGATGAAGACGTTCGCGGTGGTCAGCGCGCCCACCAGCCCGAACAGCGGCTTGTCCACCGTGCCCTCGTCCCGTTTGACGTAGACCAGTCCGAGGATCACGATCAGCAGCGCCAGCTTGACGCCGATCTTGATGTTGTCGACAGGCTGGTCGTCGGCCTGGTTCAGGCCGACGAGGACGGCGCCTGTGACCAGCATGACGAGCGCGCCGTGGAGCATCGCCGGGACGAAGCGGGCCGTGCCCTGCCCCATGGCCCTCATCTGGGTGAGGAAGCCCCCGAGCAGGGAGGCGATGCCGATGATGTGGAGGGCGACGAAGAGGTGGATGAGTACGTCCATGGGCGGAGCCTAATGAGAGGGGCGCCTTCGGTCGGGCACCGGGGCGGCCGCCGAAAACCCGTACCGATCTTGCATATATGCGCCCTATAGCACCGCCGCACCTGCGCCCGGTCCGAAATGCCCGCATCGGTCATCGCACAGCGTGAAGTCAGCGACGGCGGGAAGGGATCGCGGTCACATACGGTCACCTCCCGGTCGGTGCAAGCCAGTTCCGTACAAGACCCCACCGGGCCGCCGCAGCCAGGTTTACCGTCCTCCAGCAGGTGACCGGCTCCCCACCGCCGCCCGGGCCAGGGGCGGCAGTCGGACACCACCGCCGAGAAAGGTCCGGCGGCGTCCCGCTCCCCCTGTGCGGGCCGCCGCCGGACGCGTAACCGCTCCCCCAGGCGGTCCGTACGGACAGACCGATGTTCGTACAACGGACGGCGGTCGTACGGAGAGGACATGGAGTCCACGTGGCAGCGCACCGCAAGCCCAGACAGCGCTCGCTCGGCGGCCAAACGGTCCGCACGGCCGCGACCGTCGCCCTCGCGGGCGCGGCGACCGCGACCGGTTTCGACGGCACCGGGCACGCCGATCCACAGCTCACGCCTGAGCAGGTCAAGGCGAGGGTGGAGAAGCTGTACCAGGAGGCGGAGGTCGCCACCGAGAAATACAACGGCGCGAAGGAGAAGGCCGACAAGGCGCAGGAAAACCTCGAGGAACTGCGCGACCAGGCCGCCCGCCGGACCGATCGACTCAACTCGGCGCGGGACGAACTCGGTTCCCTGGCCGCAGCGCAGTACCGGAGCGGAAGTATCGATCCCTCCTGGCAGCTCGCGCTCTCCACCGATCCGGACCAGTACCTGGACGGCGCCGCCTTCGTCGAGCGGGTCGGCAGCCGTCAGGCGGCCGATGTGTCCAGCGTGCGGAAGCAACTGCTGGAGATCGAACGGCTGCGCGGAGCCGCCCGCGTGGAACTGGGCACGCTCAAGACCCGTCAGACGGAACTGAAACGGCACAAGAAGACCGTCACCTCTAAACTGACCACCGCGCGACAGCTCCTAGACCGGCTCAGCACCGAGGACCGGGCACGGTTCGACACCACCGGCGGCGCCCCGGGGCGCGCCTCGCGTACCTCCGCCTCGTCCCGGCGTGACTTCACCGGCCCGGCCTCCCCCGCCACCGTCCATGCCTCCGACTCCCGCGCCGCCGCGGCCGTCTCCTACGCCTACACCAAGATCGGCAGCCCGTATGTCTGGGGTGCCACCGGCCCCAACGCCTTCGACTGTTCCGGGCTCACCCAGGCCGCCTACCGCTCGGCCGGCATCTCGCTCCCCCGCACCACCTACGCCCAGATCAACGCAGGCCGACGCGTCGCCCGCTCCGAACTCCGCCCGGGCGACCTCGTCTTCTTCTACTCCGGCATCAGCCACGTCGGCATCTACATCGGCAACGGTCAGATGATCCACGCCCCCAACCCGTCCGCCCCGGTACGCGTGGCCCCACTCGACGAGATGCCGTTCGCGGGGGCTACGCGGGTGGCTTGAGCGGGCGGGGAGATCGGTCCGTGCAAGCCATTGCCCATCGGCTCTGTTCGCCTCTCCCCTCCCGAACGACCGAACGACCGAACGACCGAACGGCGGCCGGTCGCCGGCTCGCACGACTGCGACGACGTGAGCCCGCCGCCCCGGCACAGTGGGCGAGGGCTGTCAGACCAGGCGTCGAGCCGTCGCCCACCTCGTCAGCTCGTGACGGTTGGACAGCTGCAACTTCCGCAGAACGGCCGAGACATGGGACTCCACCGTCTTCACGGAGATGTAGAGCTGCTTGGCGATCTCCTTGTACGCGTAGCCCCGGGCGATGAGGCGCAGCACTTCGCGCTCGCGCTGGGTGAGCCTGTCGAGGTCCTCGTCGACGGGCGGGGCGTCGGTGGAGGCGAAGGCGTCGAGCACGAAGCCGGCCAGACGTGGGGAGAAGACCGCGTCGCCGTCCTGGACCCGGAAGATCGAGTCCACAAGGTCGGAGCCGGTGATCGTCTTGGTGACATAGCCCCGCGCACCGCCCCGGATCACACCGATCACGTCCTCCGCCGCGTCCGACACGGACAGGGCGAGGAATCGGACCGGCTGCTCGGTGTCCGCCATCAACGCCGAACAGCGACGCAGCACTTCGACACCGCCGCCACCTGGCAGATGGACGTCGAGGAGTACCACCTCGGGCCGCGTGCTCGTGATCACCGAGACCGCCTGGTCGACATCGGGCGCCTCTCCGACGACCTCCACGCCCGTGCGGTCCGTCTGCCCGATCTCGGCCTGTACCCCGGTACGGAACATACGGTGATCGTCAACCAGCACGACCCGGACATGCCGCCCGGGGCCGGAGGCCCCGGCGCCGATCCCGGTCCCGGTGTCGGTCCCGGCCCCGGTGTCGGCGTGGGTCGCGGAGGCGCCCGTCGTCTCTTCGGCCGCCCCCCGGTCCCGCGAGGCCGAGCTTGCCAGGTCACCACCCGGCCCGGTGCCCGAACCACCCTGTGCGGCACGGTCGTTGGCCCCGTTCGCGTCACTCATGACGTCGTCTCCGCCCTCTCCATCTCCAGCTCGACCTCCGTGCCGCCGTCCGGTACGGCGCGCAGCCGTGCCGTACCTCCGTTGCGCTCCATGCGGCCGATGATCGATTCTCTGACGCCCATGCGGTCGGCGGGTATCGCGTCGAGGTCGAAGCCTGGGCCGCGATCGCGAACGGACACGAAGACCGTCCTTCCCTCGACCTCGGCGAAGACCTGCACGGCACCGCCCTCGCCACCGTACTTGGCGGCATTCACCATCGCCTCGCGCGCGGCCTGCATCTGTGCGGTCAGTCCCTCGTCGAGCGGGCAGTCGCCGACGACGACCACCTCTATCGGAACACCGTGCTTGTCCTCGACCTCCGCCGCGTTGCGCCGCACTGCCTCGGCCAGGGTGTCGGGCTCGTCGTCCTCCTCCTTTCCGGTGCCCTCGGGCTTGTACAGCCAGGTGCGCAGGTCGCGCTCCTGGGCGCGGGCGAGACGGCGGACCTCGTTCGGGTTGTCCGCGTTGCGCTGTATCAGTGTCAGGGTGTGCAGCACCGAGTCGTGGACGTGGGCCGCGACCTCCGCGCGTTCCTGGGCGCGGATGCGCATCAGGCGCTCCTCGGAGAGGTCCTGGGTCATGCGGACGAGATAGGGGCCGGCCAGCAGCGTTATCCCCACCAGGACCGCGAGCGCGGCCTGGAGCACCGAGCCGAGGTGGTCTGCCGAGCCCTGCAGCACGAAGATGCCGGAGACGCCCGCGGTGACCAGCAGGACACCGGCCACGGAGCGCAGCAGGGTGATCGTGCGCCGGCGGCGGCCGACCTCGGCCCAGCGGGCGCGCCGGGCGTTGTCCGCCTGGCGCCAGACCAGGGCGACGCCGGCCGCGACGAACACGCTGGGCCAGAGGTAGGCCCTGGCGGCATCGCCGAGATCCACATTGCCCACGAAGACCATGGCCACGACGACCATGAGGAGGAGGGCTACTATCTGGCCCCGATCAGGCTTGCGGGCCACGAGTCTGCGGCGGCCGTCCGGGGAGGTCTCGGTGGCAATGGCCGGGAGCCGCTGATTGTCCACACCACCCACGCCCAGCGGCACGAAGAACCAGAATGCCGCGTAGACCAGGGCACCGAGGCCGTCCGCGAGGAAGAGGCCGGCGAACACGAGCCGCACCCAGGTCACGGGCAGGCCGAGATGTCCGGCGAGCCCTCGCGCCACGCCTCCGAGCCAGCGTCCGTCGCTGCTGCGGTAGAGCTTGCGCGGGGGCCGCGGAGTGTCGACTGGCGATGCTGCGGCTTCCGGCATGCCATCGATGTTCACACGCATGGCGGATCAGGGCATCAGGGTCGACCCCCGAGACGCCCCTGATCTTCGGCCCAGGAGCGGTCGAACACATCCCCTGACGGATATCAGGGTCGGACCAGGGTCATCCCGACTGCCATCGGAGCGGCGCGACGGTCACGATGGACGCATGACGCATCACCAGCACGCGGCAGCGGAGCCGGGCCCCGGCTCGGGTCCGGACGCCCGGCGGCCCAGCGAAGAGCCGCAGGACGCCGCGCCCTCACCGAGCACGGCCAGGGAGCCGCGCGCGCACGAGAACGCGGGCGCCCATACCCAGGCGAGCGTCGCGGGGGCACGGGCGAGCGCCCACACACGGGCGGACGCGGGCCCGCAGGCGTCTGCGGGCGCACCCGCGGATCAAGCGGTCGCCGCCGACCCTGCCGGTGTCTCCGCCGCTCCGCACAAGTTCCGCCGCGACCGGCGGTACAAGATGTTGGGCGGTGTCTGCGCGGGGCTCGGCCGACAGTGCGACATGGATCCGGTGATATTCCGGGTGGTGCTGGCGGTGCTCTCCGCGACCGGCGGCTTCGGCCTCATCTTCTACGGCTTCGCCTGGCTGTTCATGCCGTACGACGACGAGGAGGAGAACGAGGTACGCAAGTTGTTGACCGGCCGTGTCGACGGCCAGGCCCTGGCGGCCGTGCTGTTCGCGCTGGTCGGCTGTGGCGTCTTCCTCACCCTGCTGAGCAACACGACGGTCTTGACCTTCTCCGTGGTCGTCTCCCTGCTCCTGGCCGGCGCGGGCTACTGGTCGCAGCAGCGTGGCGCCCCCGATCCCGACCCGCTCGCCGCGCAGGCCGTGGCCGACGCCCCGCCGGAGGCCCAGGCACCCCCCGCGGCCGCCTCCTACCCCTCCTGGTGGCGCGACCCGATAGTCAAGGACGGGACGCATGTGGGCGGCACCGGTTATCTGTGGGGGCCGTGGGCGACCCGCGACCGGGACATAGCCGCGGCTGTCAACATCGCCCGGGGCGTTCCACCCTCCCGCCGGGACATACGCACCGTGCGCCCGCCGAAACCGCGCGGGCCGCGCTGGATAGGTGGCTGGGTCTTCCTGCTCGCGCTGCTCGCCGGCGGTATCGGCACCGGCGCGACATGGGACGACCGTTCCTTGGCGGCCGGCCTGCAGACCGGCCTGGCCTGCGCGCTGACCGTGTTCGGCCTGGGCATAGCCGTGAGCGCCCTCCTGGGCCGTACGGGAGCGGGGTCGATCTTCCTGGCCGTGGTCACGGCGGGCCTCCTGGCGGGTGCGGCGGCGCTCCCGGCGAACATCACCACCGACTGGGCCCGTACGGAGTGGACGCCGAGGAACGCGGACGGCGTGGCGGCCCGGTACGAGCTGGGCACGGGCGTGGGGACGCTGGATCTGTCGAAGGTGGACGTGGCGGAGGGAGCGACGCTCGCCACCAGCGTGGAGGTGGGCGCGGGCAAGGTGAAGGTCGTGGTTCCGCCGGACGTCGTCGTGCGGCTCGACGTCGAAGTGGGCCTCGGTGACATCCAGTTGCCGGGTG
Organism: Streptomyces sp. NPDC012510; assembly: GCF_042955065.1. NCBI lineage: Bacteria > Bacillati > Actinomycetota > Actinomycetes > Kitasatosporales > Streptomycetaceae > Streptomyces > Streptomyces sp. NPDC012510. Next base: position 344,340 of record NZ_JBIBEN010000006.1, on the reverse strand, counting down.
ACGACAAGGAGGACGTGGACGTGGCACCGGACAAGAGAGATCGGCTGACGCTGTCCCCGGCGAAGGGTTCGGAGAGCGGTGGCACCCTCACGATCGACCTCGAGGTCGGTCTGGGACAGGCGGAGGTGGCTCGTGCTGCGTCATGAGTTCCGGCCGGGGAAGCTCGTCGCCGGCCTCGTCCTCACCGCCACCGGGGTCGTGTACCTGGGCGACGCGGGTGATGCCTGGGCGACACCGTGGTACGTCGTGATCCCACTCGTCGTCGGCGGGCTGTGCCTCGCGGGTGCGGTGGCCTTCCTGAGCCACGTGATACGAGGGCACCGGGCGTCCGTACGGCCGGGGGCGCCGGGGGCGGCCGGATCCGACGGGAACAACCGGGCCGACAGGAACGCCTGGGGTGACGGGATGGCGTGAAACCACCGAGCGGGCGGGCTGACAGACACGACCGGAGAGGAGGCGGCGGGCGGGGCCGGTCTGAAGGGGCGGGGCCGGTCTGAAGGAGGTGGGGAGGCCTGAAGGCGGTAAGGACGGCGGGCTCGGGCGGGGCCGAGATGGAGGGCTCGGGCTGGCGGGGCGCACAGCGTGTTCGTCCCCGGATACAGCCTCGGCAGCCCCCAGTAGTAGGGCTGCGACAGCCCAGGCGCAGGCTCGCGCGGGCCTGGGTGCAGGCGCAGGGCACGGGGGTGCAGGTTGGGTGCAGGCGCAGGGCACTGGGTCGCAGGGCTCAAGCGGGCGCGGATGGCCTCGCCGAGAATTCGGGCTCAATCGCGAGGGCTGAGCCGCCGTCGCTGGGGAGTGGTGGGCGGTGGCGGGGCAGGAACGGCTCAGCGGTAATCGCCCGCGCGGTGCCTGCTGGGGCCGTGGCGTCGGGAGCGGATGGCCGCGTCGAGGGAGAGGACCGGGGCGCCGGCGAGGATCAGGGGAATCCATGCCATGAGGTACGGGAGGTCGTTGCCGTAGTAGTACGGGGACGCCGACCAGCTGACCGTGAGCCAGAGGCTGAGGGAGATGAGGGCGCCGCCGAGGGCGGCCAGACGGGAGAGAAGGCCGAGGAGGGTGCCGATGCCGACGGCGAGCTCGCCGAGGGCGATGGCGTAGCCGAAGCCGACGGGGTTCTTGAGGGCCATGTCGATCAGAGCCGGGATGGCGGAGGAGTCTCTGGCGGCGCTCATCATGTCGCCGATGGAGCCGGAGCCGGAGGCGGCCATGAAGGCGCTGTCGGTGAGTTTGTCCAGGCCCGCGTAGATGAAGGTGACGGCCAGGAAGACGCGTAGGGGGAGCAGTGCGTAGCGGGTGGCTGTGTCCCGCCAGTCCTGGCCGCCGTCGTAGTAGGGGGTGTGGGAGTCCGAGCGAATGTCGTGAGTCATCGTCTGCGCCGCCTCTTGTCCACCGTGCCGTTGACCCCTCAACAGACGATACGTTCGCAAGGGTGGGGGTGCTCAAGACTGCGGTGGGGAATTTCCTGGGCGGAAGCCTCGTCCCATGGCCCTCCGGGAGCCCACCGGCGCGGGGCAGCTTCGAGGAATCCGCCCCGGCGATCCGCCGCTCGGGCGTCAGTCCGCCGAGACCTCGATCGTGTAGCGGTTGGTTTCGACGCCGGCTGCGGTGACGACCTGGACCTCGACCGTGCCGGGTTCGACGTCGGCGGGGACGGGGGCCGTGAGGACGGCGTCGGTGGGGTTGCTGAAGCCGCCGGTGACGGGGACGAGGGGGACGTGGACATGGATGGGGCCGATGCGGACGACCATGCGGGAGAGGCGGTCGGCGGTCTGGGCGCCGGGTGGGACGAAGCCGGCACCGCGGATCTCGATGTCGTCGCCGCTGCGGATGGGGGCGTCGAGGTCGCCGGCCTCGCGGGCGCGGACGACGGAGAGGATGACGGGGCGGCCGCCCTCCGCGTACTTGCCGGCGACATAGGTGGCGGACGAGACCAGGACGAGGAGGGCGAGGCCCCAGGGGAGGTCGGGGAGTTGGTCGGGGCGGCGGGCCAGGCGCACCGCGGCGAAGACCAGCGCGACGGTGCAGATGATCACGTACTGGATGTCCGTGAAGCTGCCCCGGCCCGAGTCGTCGGTGAGGAGGTCGGCGGCGCGGGGTCGGTGGGCGCGGACCTTCTGGAGGCGTTGCGACAGGACGCGGAGGCCGACCACACGGCGGACCAGGACGGCGATGCCGCAGACGACGGCTAGGACGGTCACGATGCCGGCGCCGTGGGCGAGGTCGAGGCCGGCGATGAGGGCGTCGCGTTCACGGTGGTCGGAGGCCGCGGCCAGGCGGCCGACGAGGACGAGGATCGCGTAGACGACGAAGAGCACCCAACCGGCGGCAACCGCGCGGGAGGTGGAGAGACGGTTGTCCTCGCCGATGACCGGGGCGAGGGCGCCACCGCGCGCCCGGTGCAGATATCCGGCACCGGTCAGGGCCGCGCCGACCAGCAGGGCGGCGAGCAGGCCCGCCGTGCGGGCGGCCGTCCAGCCCGCGCCGATCGCGGTGAGGGACTGGACGAGGAGGAGGGTGATGACGGCGGCCCAGGCGACGATCGCCGTGCGCAGCCAGAGGCGGGAGAGCCAGGCCTCGCCCTCGACGCGGCCGCGTTCGGCGACGAGGGCGGCGGACTGGGTGAGTTCGTCGGAGACCCACTGCCGGGAGGCGGACGCGGAGTGGGCGACTGCAGCGGGAAGCCCCTGCCCGGACGCGAATTCCTCCCGCTTCAGCAGGAATGCGGCAACCGCCCGCCGATGCCCCGCGCGTGCCCCGTGCGGGCAGTCGCCGCACGTGCACCCGCCTTCATGAGCGCCCGCGCCCATGCCCCCTCTCGCCTCCTGCACCGCCACGTCCGAGCCCGCCTTCCCGCGCCGCGTCCGCCTCCGCGTCCGCGTCCCTCGGCATCCGCCGTCACTGTCACTGTCACTGTCACCGCCATCGGCGTCGTCACCTCATCGACGCCGTCACCGCGCCGCCGGGCGGTCGTACGTACGGCCGCTCGCTACCACAGCCGTACCGCCGTACAGGTGCCCTGCGATGACGACGCATTGTGCCGTACGGAACGCGGCCTGGGTCCGGTGGGGCCGCTCCGTGCAAGGCGGGCGCGGGGTGAAGTTCCGGTCTTCGTGTTGACCCGGCCGGGGGGGGAGCCACGGCGTACTCGCAGCTGCACACGGAGGGGAAGCCGGGTCAGCTCAACAGATCCGGCTCGCTGCGGCTGATGTCCTGCCACAGCGGCTGGTAGTTGATCCACGCCACCAGATCACCGCCCGCCTGCTCCCGTGTCGCCGCGGCGAGCCGGTGTTCGATGAGGAGCGGCCTTCCGGCGGCCTTCGCGGTGAGCTGTACCTGGGCCGAGCGTTCCATCGACAGGAACCACCATGCCGCCGCGTCGACCGAGTCGCCGACCGTCAGCAGCCCGTGGTTGCGCAGCACCAGCGCCTTGCGGCTGCCGAGCACGGCCGCGATCCGGCGGCCCTCGTCCGCGTCCACCGCGACCCCCGTGTAGTGGTCGTAGAGGGCGTGGTCCTCGTAGAACGCGCAGGACTCCTGGGTGATCGGGTCGAGCAGGTCGCCGAGCGCGGCGAGCGCGCGGCCATGCACGGAGTGACAGTGGGCGACCGCGACGACGTCGGGGCGGGCGGCGTGCACCTGGGCGTGGACGGTGAAGGCGGCCTGGTTCACGTGGTAGTGGCCCTCTATCACCTGCCCGTCCTGGTTGGCGAGGACCAGATCGCTCACTGTGACGTGCTTGAACGGCATCCCGAACGGATTGACCCAGAAACAGTCGCTGTACTCCGGGTCGCGCGCGGTGATGTGTCCCGAGACCCCCTCCTCGAACCCCAGACGCCCGAAGATCCGCAGGGCCCCGGCCAGCCGTTCCTTGCGGTGCCGTCGCTCGTCCTGCGCCGACTCGTGCATCGGCGGCATGGCGAACCGGAGCTGTTCGGTGGGTAGGGGCAGGGGCGGTGTGGGCCCGTGCATGTGTCCTCCAGACTGACTTCCTTTACGAGGCGGAAGTTACCGTCGGCTCCCCATGCGGAACAGGTGCGTTCCGTGAAGAGAGTGCGTAACCGTTACGCAAGTCACAGAAACGTGCCGGACGCACACGCCCTGCTCGGGTCGAGCGATTCTTCCCCGTCGCTCCGGGTAACCGGACAGCAGTTGTCGGGTATCCGCGCGAGACTCGACGTATGCCAGAGAATCCTTCACGCTGGGCCGCCTTCGCCGCCGCCGAACCCGGGCTCGCGCAGACCGTCGAGGCGCGCTTCCAGGCCTTCACCCATCACGTCCTCGCCACTCTCCGCAAGGACGGCTCCCCGCGTACGACGGGGCTGGAGATCCGGTTCCTCAACGGCGACCTGTGGCTGGGGATGCTGCCGAACTCGGTCAAGGCCCTCGATCTGCGTCGTGATCCCCGGTTCGCGCTCCAGGCCAATCCTGGGCCCGGCACGGAGATGGGCGGCGGCGACGTACGGATCAGCGGTCGGGCGGTCGAGGTCGACGATCCGGCGGTCAAGGCCGCGTACACCGAAGAGGTGGAACCGCCGGAGCCGTTCCACCTCTTCCGCACCGAGCTGACGGAGGTCGTACGGACCTACATCGAGGACGACAAGTACCTGGTCGTCCAGGTCTGGAAGCCCGGAGAGCCGGTGCGGACCCTCAAGCGGACCTGAACCCGGGGCGCGGAGGCCGAGAAAGCGGGGCCTACTCCCACTCGATGGTGCCCGGCGGCTTCGAGGTCACGTCGAGGACGACTCGGTTGACGTCCGCGACCTCGTTGGTGATCCGGGTGGAGATCCTGGCGAGGACGTCGTACGGCAACCGGGACCAGTCGGCGGTCATGGCGTCCTCGGAGGAGACCGGGCGCAGGACGATCGGGTGGCCGTAGGTCCGGCCGTCGCCCTGGACGCCGACGCTGCGGACGTCGGCGAGGAGGACCACCGGGCACTGCCAGATGTCACGGTCGAGGCCGGCCGCCGTCAGCTCCTCGCGGGCGATGGCGTCGGCCTCGCGGAGCAGGTCGAGACGCTCCTTGGTGACCTCGCCGACGATCCGGATGCCGAGGCCGGGGCCCGGGAACGGCTGGCGCTGGACGATCTCCTCCGGGAGCCCCAGCTCCTGGCCGACCATCCGGACCTCGTCCTTGAAGAGCTTGCGCAGCGGCTCGATCAGCTTGAACTCGAGGTCTTCCGGCAGGCCGCCCACGTTGTGGTGGGACTTGATGTTGGCCGTGCCGGTGCCGCCGCCGGACTCGACCACGTCCGGGTAGAGGGTGCCCTGGACGAGGAACGCGACCTCGGGGCCCTCGTCGGCGATGATCTCAGCCTGGGCCTGCTCGAAGACGCGGATGAACTCGCGGCCGATGATCTTCCGCTTCTGCTCGGGGTCGGAGACCCCGGCCAGCGCCTTGAGGAACCGCTCCTCCGCGTCGACGACCTTCAGCTGGACGCCGGTCGCGGCGACGAAGTCCTTCTCGACCTGCTCGGTCTCGTTCTTGCGCATCAGACCGTGGTCGACGTACACACAGGTGAGCTGGGAGCCGATGGCCTTCTGTACGAGGGCGGCGGCGACCGCGGAGTCCACGCCGCCGGAGAGACCGCAGATCGCGCGCTTGTCGCCGACCAGTTCGCGGATGGCCTCGACCTGCTCCTCGATGACGTTGCCGGTGGTCCAGCTCGGGGTGATGCCCGCGCCCCGGTAGAGGAAGTGCTCCAGGACCTGCTGGCCGTGCGTGGAGTGCATGACCTCCGGGTGGTACTGGACGCCGTACAGCTTCTTCTCGTCGTTCTCGAAGGCGGCGACCGGTACGACGTCGGTGGAGGCCGTGACGGTGAAGCCCTCGGGGGCGGCGGAGCAGGCGTCGCCGTGGGACATCCAGACCGACTGCTCGTCGGGGGTGCCCTCGAAGAGGGTGCTGCCGGACTTGGAGACGTGCAGGGGCGTACGGCCGTACTCGCGCGCTCCCGTGTTGTCGACCGTGCCGCCGAGGGTCGTGGCCATGAGCTGGAAGCCGTAGCACATGCCGAAGACCGGGACGCCGGACTCGAAGAGTGCGCGGTCGAGGCGGGGGGCGCCCTCGGCGTAGACCGAGGAGGGGCCGCCGGAGAGGATGATCGCCGCCGGGTTCTTGGCGAGCATCTCCGCGACCGGCATGGTGCTCGGCACGATCTCGCTGTAGACCCGGGCCTCGCGGACGCGTCGGGCGATGAGCTGGGCGTACTGCGCGCCGAAGTCGACGACCAGGACGGTGTCGGGAGCGGCGGCAGCGGGGTTCGCTGATGACACGGGGTGCCTTCCGGCGGTTGGGCGGGGTCTGTGGTGCCGAGTCTACCGGGGTGCCCTCCTGTGATGCGGGCCCACCGAGGGCTCCGCCCCCGGACCGCCGAAGCCCCTTGGCAGTCACCACCCGACTCGCTCGGAGGAGGGGGCACCCAGTCTCGGCCTGCGCACGGGGCGGGTAGGTGCTGTTGCGGGGCGTGGCATACTGGCGTTCATGTTCGCGCACTCGACCTTTGTCTTTATCTATGGCAACCGGCCCACCGGCTGCCATGGTCGTGCTGCTTGAGCTACTGACAAGCGACTTCCCAGGCGCCCCGGGCCGACAAGGTCCGGGGCGCCTGGCGTTTCGGGGGTTGTCGGGGCGGGGTGGCCGATCGGATACGACGAGGAGCCACGGAGATGACGACCATGACGACCGCCTCCAGCGACAGGACGACCGCCGCCGCCGCGGAGAGGACCGGTGCTCGGACCGCTGAGGCGGCCGGGGTGATCAGTGGGGCGCGGGAGCGGATCGACGCGTTGGACGATCGGATCATCGGGCTGGTGCAGGAACGGATGGCCGTGTCGGCCGTGATCCAGGAGGCCCGGATCGAGTCGGGCGGGCGGCGCGTGAACCTGTCGCGGGAGATGGAGGTCCTCGCCCACTACCGGGACGCCCTCGGCAAGCCGGGTACCGCGCTCGCCATGACCCTCCTGGAGCTCTGCCGGGGGCGCATCTGACCGGCGTGCGGAGGCGGCGCACACGCGGCACACGTACGTACGCCTGCCCTCTCACCCGTACGGCGCGTGACCGTCGCACGGCACGCTTCGTTGGTGTCGGTGTCCGTGCCAGCCAGGCCCGGACCCGAAAGAACCACGCGTGGCTCCGCTGGAGCGATGAGGCGTGCGGATCATGCCGTGCGTCGTGGGACCTCGCTCCAGGGTGGTGACCGGACGGCAGGGGACAGCGGTCCGGTCACTCAAGGAAGCGGTCGGCTCCGGGGACGCCTGGAGCCGGCCGGCGGAACTGCTCAAGGGTGGTCGAGACGGTTGCGGAGGCCGTTGTCCACCACGCACGAGGCAAAAACAGGATTGAGGCACCGGCGCTGCCCTGACGTCGGTGCTGACGCGGAAGGGCCCCGCGACTTCCGTCTCGCGGGGCCCTTCCGCGTACCGAGTCCGGCATGGCGAGTCCGTGGTCTCAGCTCGTGGTCTTCGCCAGCTTCTCGACCTGTGCGTCCACCAGTTCGGCCGGGACCGTGGCCTTGTCCGCGTCGAGCATGTTCATCGCGTGGAAGCCGATGAGCGTCGAGCCGCTGCGCACCACCGTGAAGGACATCGGGATCTCGGCTCCCTCGATGTCGCCCTGCATCTTGTACGCGACGGCCTCGTCGCCCTGCCCGGGGGCGGTGAGGGCCTCGATCTTGGAGTACTTGCTGCCGACGTGCTCGTACTCGGTGCAGTTCTCCGTCGCCTTGCGCAGGTCGGCCATCACCTTCTCGGCGTCGCTCTGCTCGTGCGCGGCGAGGGCGAGGGAGATGGCACTGCCGGAGAGCTCGTCCTCCGGGGTGACGGTGCGGCCGACGCGGGCCTTCGCCTGCGGGTCCGAGGTGGAGTGGAACATGTTCGCGAGGGGCTGGCAGGCGCTCGGCTGCGCGGGAACGGCGTCGCCGGACATGCCCTCCGCGGGGAGGTCCGCGATCGCGTAGCCCTTGACGTCACCCTTCGCGAGGGCCGCCTCCTTCAACTGGGCCTCGGTCAGCGCGCCCGTGCCCGCCGTGTCCTTCGCCTTTCCGTCGGCCGAGGAGGATGCGGTCGCCGACGGCTTCGTCTCCGCGCCCTTCTCCTCGTCGCCGCCCCCACCACACGCCGCGGTGAACCCCAGCGCGGCCACCACCGAGGCAGCCACCGCCGCACGCGACATCTTCGAACGCATGTCCCCCACCTTCGACTCTCGTCTCAGCTCACAGAGGCCCCACAGGCCCCGTTCGAACATGTACTTGACATCACACCTCGACGTTTCGTTGCGTCACCCCCACCCCATTCGGATGTGACTCACGTCACTCAAAAAAACTGTGATCGCGGGGGCAACCCTTCGCGCACCTCGCAGGTCACACCTGGCACACGAGAGAAGGACCCGCGCTCGGAGGGGGGTGCGGGTCCTTCTCCGCTTTGCGTGGCCGCTCGTACCCGAGCCCGGCCGGGCCCTGCTTCGGCCTGCTTCCTACTTCGTAGGCTTCTTCAGCTCCTTCGGCGGCACCACCGGCACCGGGACCAGCGGCAGCCGCAGCGCGCCGAAGGCGTCCGCCGGAACCGCCGGGTGCGCGGGCTCCACCGGGCGGAGGCGTTCGTAGGCCGCGCCGGGGGCGGGGCGCTGGTCGGGCTCACCGTTGTTGGGCCAGTACGCCATCGCACGCTCGGCCTGGGCGGTGATCGTCAGCGACGGGTTGACGCCCAGGTTCGCGGAGACGGCGGAGCCGTCGACGACGGAGATTCCGGGGTGGCCGTAGAGGCGGTGGTACGGGTCGATGACCCCGTCGGCCGCCGTGGCGCCGATGGGGCAGCCGCCGAGGAAGTGCGCGGTGAGCGGGGTGCCCATCAGTTCACCCACGTTGCTGCCGGCGAAGCCGTTGATCTCGGCGGCGATCGAGGACGCGGCGGTCGAGGCGGCCTCGATCTGCTTGGGGTTGGGGGCGCCGTGCCCCTGGCTCGCCGTCAGCAGGCCTTTGCCCAGGCCCTTCGGCTTCAGGTACGTGGTGAGGGAGTTGTCCAGGGACTGCATCACCAGACCGATGATCGTGCGTTCCGACCAGCGGCGGTTGGAGACCGAACGGGCCACCAGCAGGGGGTGCTTGGCGGCGTGCCGGAGCCAGCCGAGGACCCGTCGGACGTCCGAAGCGGTGCGGCCCGCGTACGGGACCTGGAGGATCGACAGGCCCCCCATCGCGTTGGAGCCCTTGCCGTAGCGGACGGGCTCGATATGGGTGTTCTCGTCGGGGTGGATGGAGGAGGTGATGGCCACGCCACGGGTGAAGTCGACCTCGGGCGCCCCATGGGCCTTCTTGTAGCGGCGGTTGTCGGTCTGGGCGCCGACCAGGGCCTCGGAGTTGGTACGGGTCAGCATGCCCAGGCGGTCCGAGATGTGCGGGAGTTGGCCGTTCGCTTTCATCCGGTGCAGCAGGGTCTGGGTGCCGTAGGTGCCGGCCGCGAGGACGACCCTGCGGGCCTTCAGCACTCGGGACTCGCCCTTGCGGCGCTCGTCGGTGGGGAGGGTCGTCACGGCGTACCCGCCCTGCGCGTCCTCGGTGACGGCGACGACCGTCGTCATCGGGTGAACGACCGCGCCCGCCTTCTCGGCGAGGTGGAGGTAGTTCTCGTTGAGGGTGTTCTTGGCGCCGTGACGGCAGCCGGTCATGCATTCGCCGCATTCGGTGCAGGCGTTGCGGGCGGGGCCCACGCCGCCGAAGTACGGGTCCTCGACCGGTTCGCCGGGGGCGGCCTTGGCCGACCCGTCGGCGTCCTCGCCGTCACCGAAGAAGACGCCGACCGGGGCGAGGTGGAAGCTGTCACCGACGCCCATGCGCTCGGCGGCGGCCTTCAGATGGACGTCCGACGGGGTCATCGTCGGGTTGAGCCGTACACCGAGCATGCGGCGGGCCTGGTCGTAGTACGGCCGGAGTTCCTCCTGCCAGTCGGTGATGTCCTTCCACTGCGGGTCCTCGAAGAACGGTTTCGGGGGTACGTAGAGGGTGTTGGCGTAGTTGAGGGAGCCGCCGCCCACGCCGGCCCCGGCCAGGACCATGACGTTGCCCAGCAGGTGGATGCGCTGGATGCCGTAGAGCCCGAGTGCGGGCGCCCACAGGTAGTTCTTGAGGTCCCAGGAGTTCCTGGGGAGCGACTGCCGGGTGAAGCGGCGGCCCGCTTCCAGAACGCCGACCGTGTAGCCCTTCTCGGTCAGGCGCAGGGCGGTGACGCTCCCGCCGAAGCCCGATCCGACCACGATGACGTCGTAGTCGTAAGCGTCCTGGGGCACGTGTGCTCCTCGTCGAGTGTCCGTGCGGGTCGTGACCGTAGGTGAGAGAAGGTGGACTAGCGCAGCCGGAGTGCCTTCATCGCCCTCAGGCTGCGGCTCATGAACTGGGCGTACTTCTCGTCGTCCATCCCGAGGGAGGGGGCCATCGGCAGCAGGCGCTGGTGGGCGACCGTCTGGGCCTCGGTGTACTTGAGGATGCCCTCGGAGCCGTGGCGGCGGCCGAGGCCGGAGTCCTTCATGCCGCCCATGGGGGACTGGACGCTGCCGTAGGCGGAGGCGTAGCCCTCGTTGACGTTGACCGTGCCGGCGCGGAGTCGGGCGGCGACGGCGCGGCCCCGGCGGCCGTCCCTGGTCCAGACGGAAGCGTTGAGGCCGTACGCGGTGGAGTTGGCCTCCTCGATGGCGGCGTCCTCGTCCTTGAAGCGGTAGACGGAGACGACCGGGCCGAAGGTCTCCTCGGTGCAGACGGCCATGGGTTCCGAGACGCCGTCGAGGATGGTCGGCTCGTAGAAGTAGGGGCCGATGTCGGGGCGGGCGACGCCACCGGCCACCAGCTTCGCACCCTTGGCCACGGCCTCGTCGACGTGTCGCGTCACCGTCTCCAGTTGTCGGTCGCCGACGAGGGAGCCCATCTCGGCGCCGTAGGCGAGGGACTTGCCGAGGCGCATGGCCTTGGTTCGGGTGGCGAAGCGCTCCAGGAAGGCGTCGGCGATGGACTCGTGGACGTACAGCCGCTCGATGGAGATGCAGAGTTGACCGGCGGAACTGAAGCAGGCGCGGACGGCGCCCGCCGCCGCCTTCTCTATGTCGGCGTCCTCCAGGACGAGCATCGCGTTCTTGCCGCCGAGTTCGAGGGAGACGCCGACGAGGCGGGCGGCGGCGCCCTGGGCGACCTGACGGCCGGTGCGGGTGGAGCCGGTGAAGGAGACGTAGTCGGCGTGCTTGACGACCTCGGGGCCGATGACGGGGCCCTCGCCGAGGACGACCTGGAAGACCTCGGCGGGCAGACCGGCCTCGACGAGCAGGTCACGGGCCCACAGGGCGGTGAGGCAGGTCTCCGTGTCGGGCTTCATCACAACCGCGTTGCCCGCGACGAAGGCGGGGATCGCGTCGCCGACGGAGAGTTCGAGCGGGTAGTTCCAGGGGGCGATCTGGCCGACGACGCCGCGCGGGTGGCGGAGTTCGGTGACCTTGGTGAGGGTCGGGACGGCCCCGGCGTGGCGCTTCGGCTTCAGATAGAAGGGGGCCTTGCGACCGTAGTGGCGGGCGGCGACCGCGACGGCCTGGATCTCCTCGTGGGCGTGGAGGCGGGCCTTGCCGGTCTCCAGCTGGATGAGGTCGAGCACCTCGGCCTGGCGTTCGAGCATCAGGTCGTGGAAGCGCAGGAGGACGGCGGCGCGTTCGCGCACGGGCACCTGGGCCCAGACGGCCTGGGCGGCGCGGGCCCGCTCGTAGGCCTGTTCCACGTCCTCGGGGGTGGACTCCGGCAGGTCGGCGAGCTTCTCGCCGGTGAACGGCGTGTGGTTGGCGGTCCGGCCGGAGCCGACCACGCCCTTGGTGAGCTGGGCGACCAGTTCGGGGGTGACCACATCGGCGGCGGTACGGGCACCCTGCGGGGCTGCCGCCAGGGGGTTGGTGCCGGTCGTCCGTGCCGTGCCGGTCTTTTCGGGGGCCTGCGAGTCCGTCATGACGCGCAGGGTATTCCGGACCGGACGACTTTGGGTACCTGGCGGTAACAAGGTTTCACCGGGTACACACACCACGCCAGCGATCACTGGCAACGAAGTCGCTGATCAGCGCGGCGGGCGAAGCGGTGCGGCCGGGGATGCGGCGTAGCTCACTCCTTCGCGGCCGTCGGCCGCCCTGGGCGATGCCGAAGCCGAGGAGGGCGACCTGGCCGTGCGGTTCCAGGAGGGCGACCTGGCCGTGCGGTTCCAGGAAGGCGACCTGGCCGTGCGGTTCCAGGAGGGCGACCTGGCCGTGCGGTTCCAGGAGGGCGACCTGGCCGTGCGGTCCGAGGAGGACGTTGACCGGCTTGACGTCACGGTGCACGATGCCGACGCCGTGCGTGGCGTGCAGCGCGCCCACGACGGCGAGGCCGACGCGGGCGGCGGCACGGGCCTCGTGGTAGAGCCGGCTGGCGGGCCGCCGCCGCGCCTCGCCCTCCGGGCCGTCGGGGTCGCCGCCCATGCCCCGGAGTCACCGGGCAGTCTGGGCTGTCTGGGCTGTCTGGGCTGTGTGGGCTGTGTGGGCTGTGTGGGCTGTGTGGGCTGTCTGACGGCCACCTCACGGTCGACGGGTTCGTCGGCGGCCTTCCATACGGTGCCCATGCCGCCGGAGCCGATGCGCTGGGTGAGGCGGTAGCGGCCGCCGATCAGACGGCCGTCGAGTCCGGACACACGGGCACCGTACGGGGAGTGCGTCGTGCGGATGTTCACCATCGTCGCTCATGCCACATCAGTACCTCGCGAGGGCGGAGCCTGTCGCCGTACCGCCTGGCGGAGCCGGGGTCAGCGTCGGCTGCGCCACAAGTCCTGCGCCCAGCCGTACCGTTCGCGGTGTTTCGGCAGGGCCGTGCGACCCACGGCGGCGGCGAGCTTGCGCAACCGGCGCCAGTCCAGGGGCGGTTTGGGCTCGGGCACGCCGGGGCGGTCCCGGGGGACGCGGACGCGCAGCGCCTTCTGGGCGATCCGGCAGTGCACGGGGGTGGGCAGGACGAGGGCCTCGCCGTCGACGCCGACCTCGATCTCCGGGCGGTCGGCCTCGACGACGATCTCGTCGGCGATGAGAAGGCTGAGCCCGGGAGCGTTGGGCCCGAGGACCAGCCCGGCGGCCTCGGCGGCACTGTCGACGCGCACGCCGACGACGCCGAGCACGCCGGCGTCCAGGCGTTCGCGGCGGCCGAGGCCGACAAGGTCGTCGCTGCGGTAGACGTTGTTGCTCACGAGGACGGCCTGGGGCGCGTCGATGACGGCGTCCCCGATGCGGGCGGTGAGCCGGGGGCCGCGCTGGTGCGTGAGCAGTTCGGGCAGCAACTCCAGCGTCGTACGGACCTTGTCGCCGCGGTACGCGGGGCTCTGCACGACGGCGGCGTAGGCGCCGAAGGAGGCGTTGTTGACGAAGGGGTGGCCGCTGGCGTAGCCGAGGTCGACATGGAGTTCGACGCCCTTGTCGGTGAGGGCGTCGAGGCAGGCGGCGGGGTTGTCGCGGTCGAGACCGAGGTCCATGGCGAAGTGGTTGCGGGTGCCGGCGGAGATGACGAGGAGGGGGACGTCGTAGGCGGCGGCGATGGCGGCGACCTGGGCCTGGGTGCCGTCGCCGCCGGCCACGCCGAGGAGGTCGGCACCGCCTCGGACGGCGTCCCGGGCGAGGACGGCGACGTCCTCGTGGCGGGAGGGGTCGAGAAGGTGGACCGTGGCGCCGAGGCGTTCGGCCCGTTCCTTCAGCCGGAAGCGCTCGACCTTTCCGCCTCCGGACTTGGGGTTCATGATGAGGAAGGGGCGGGTGGGCGGCGGCGTGCGGTGTTCCGGTACGTGCACCTGGTGGGACTTGGTGCTGCTGAGGGCGAACTTCCCGGACCAGACGGCGACGCCCCACAGGGCGGCCGAGACAATCACCACCCACAGCAGGTTGACGGCGGCGAACCACCAGACGACGCCCACGGGGGCGGCCACGGCCAGCGCACCGGCGGCGATCCGGGGGGCGCCCCGGTGGGTGAGCACCCACCACAGCGCGGCCACGGTGAGGCCGACGGCCAGCACGACCCCGGCGACGAGCAGCAGGCTCGCCTCGCGGGCGTAGCCGAGCGGCAGAAGTACGGCGAGCGCCGCACAGCCCAGTGCGGCCCTCGCCGCCCAGCGCTGTCTCGCGTGAGCCCGCACGTCCAGGTGTTCGATGCCCACGCTCGCTTGCCCTCCGCGCCGATCATGCACTTGACACGGCATGGTAGATGCACGCGGCCGGACAGGGCGACGGCCCCACGGGGTTCGCCTCCATAGGGCCGTCGCTCTGACGGGTGCCGGGCTTCGCGGCCGCCTCGGTTCTTCCAGTCGGCCGCAGCTCTTCCAGTCGCCTCAGTTTTCCAGTCGCCTCAGTTTTCCAGTCGGCAGCAGCTCTTCCTTCGACCACACAAGGAGAGTTTCACGTCAAACCCCCGGCCCCCACAGGCCGTCCACAGGAATGGCGAAGTCCGCAAGAGTCGTCCGCGAGCCCCACCGAGCCGTTCAGGCCGGACATTTCACGCCAACTACCCTCTCTGGCTTGACGGTTGTTCGAGGAAGCCGCTTATAGTCCCGTTGCTCACGCAAGCAGGCCGTGTGAGTACTCCCCCACTGTGGACGTTTCGGTCGGATCCCGTGTCCGGGGACAACGTCGCCTGCCGTCACGTCACTCGAAGGGCAGGTAGCCGTGCGTCGGCTCTGGGGTTGTCCCGCTCCGCGCGCCGCGACCGCCACGAAACTTCTCTTCGCTGACACGCGGGAGCGCGAGGCCACCGACAGGCAGCGGATGCTCCGCGACCACGTCACCGCCCTGACGAGCTGTCACCCGCTTACACCGGACTGCCATCCGCTTACTCCGGACTGCCATCCGCTCACGACGGACTGTCACCCGCCCACGACGGACACTGAATTCTCCCCAATCCCGGCTGCTGGGTCACCCGGCTCGACATGGCCGCCGGAACCCGTGCCTTCGGCGCCGACGACGCGCCCCTGTGTCCGCTCGACTCCGACCAGGTCCCGGCACGGATCGCCGAGAGGACGCACCGAGCGCCATGAAGATCACCTTTCTGCTCCACAACGCCTACGCCATCGGCGGCACGGTCCGTTCGACCCTGAACCTCGCCGGAGCCCTGACGGCTCATCATGATGTCGAAATCGTCTCGGTGTTCCGCACCGAGGAGCGCCCCCTGCTCGGCGTGAGCAGCAAGGTCCACCTGGTCCCGCTCGTCGACGAACGCCCTGCGGCCGAGTCGTACGACGGCGGTCACGAGCTGATGTCCCGGCCCTCCGCCGTCGTCCCGCCCACCGAGGTCCTGGCCCACCGCTACACCGCGCTCACCGACGAACGCCTGCGCGCCTTCCTCGACACCACCGACGCCGATGTCGTCATCGCGACCCGCCCGGCGCTGGTGGTCCACCTCGCCGGGCACGGCTCCGTCGGCTCGAAGGGCCCGCACGGCGCGCCCGGTTCCCCCTCCCGCCGTGGTCCGTTCCTGATCGGGCAGGAGCATCTGTCGTACGACAACCACGTGCCCGGCGTGCGCGAGGCGCAGAACGCGGCGATCGCCCGCCTGGACGCGTTCGTCACCGTCTCCGAGCGTGACGCCGCCGACCACCGCAGCCAACTTCCCGGACTGCGCACCCGCATCACGAACATCGCCAACGCCGCCCCGAGGCCGAAGGCCGAGCGCTCCGATCTGCGCGCCCCGTTGGTGGTCGCGGCCGGACGTCTGTTCCCGGTCAAGCGCTACGACCTGCTCATCGAGGCCTTCGCCGAGGTCGTCGCCGAACGCCCCGAGTGGCGGCTGCGGATCTACGGCAAGGGCCCGGAGCGCGCGAGGCTGCGCACCACGATCGACAGGCTCGGTCTGACCGACCACGTCTTCCTCATGGGCCCGCACGCCACCCTGGAGACCGAGTGGGCGAAGGCCTCCGTCGCGGCGGTCAGCTCCGAGTGGGAGTCGTTCGGCATGACCATCCTGGAGGCCATGCACGCCGGCGTCCCCGTGATCGCCGCCGACTGCCCGCACGGCCCCGGCGAGATCATCACCGACGGCACCGACGGCCTCCTCGTCCCCCCGGCCGACCCGAAGGCCCTCGCCACGGGCCTGCTCCGCCTCATCGACGACCCAGAACTGCGACAGCGCCTGGGCACCGCCGGCCACACCACCGTCCGGCGGTACGCGCCCCGCGCCATCGCCGTCGAGTACGAGCGGTTGATCGCCGAACTGCAGGAGGCGCGCATCCCGGCGACCGTGAAACTGGGGCGGCGAATACGGGGAGCGTTGGGGGCACTGTTGCCACGGGCGTCGCGGCCCGTCGACCCGAAACCGGCCGACGGGGCCATGCCTTCGCCGCCCTCCGCACGGATCACGAAGACCGTGTCCTCGACGGCCTCCGCCGAGGACACCGAGCCGCGCCGCCTGCGCCCCCTGCGCCCGAGGGCCGGCTGCCGCGTCGACGCGGACGGCGGCGTAAGGATCTCGGTCGCCGCGTCCGGCGTGTCCGGTACGTCCCAGGTAGGCGGTGCGTCCGAAGCATCAGGCGCCTCCGGGCATGCCCTCGTGCTGGTGCTGCGCCGACGCCACGGTGGCGAAGAGGTCCGCGTCCCGCTGGAGCGGGAGAAACCGGACGACGCGAAGAGCCCATGGACGGCCACGCTGAACCGTGCCGACCTGCCCCTGGCGGAGGGCCGCTGGGACCTCCATGTGGAGCGGGCCGAGGACGGGGCCCGGAGGCGGGTACGGGCCGGACTGGTCGAGCAGCGGGGCCTGTTGACCGCCGCGCTTCCGTACGAGACGCCGGTCGCCTGGTGGATCCCGTACACGACCAAGGACGGCTACCTCGCCCTGCGTACCTTCCACCGCCCCGCACACGCCGAGGTCACCGCGCTGCCCGTCGGCGACGGCTCGCTCACCGTGGAGGGCGTGCTGCACGGGGCCGAACTCGGTGTCGGCGCGGCGCTGCTGGGTGTCGCCCGGGGCGAGGGGCCGGCGGACTTCGAGGCACCGGTGACGAGCACCGGCGGCGGGCGCGACTTCCACGGGCGGCTGACGTCCCTGCCGGACCCCGTCGGCCCGGAGGACAAGGTGATCTGGGACCTTTTCCTGCGCCCCGCTCCCGACGCCGCGCCCATCCGTCTCGGACGGTTGTTCGGTGACATCGTGGACCGCAAGGACACCGACAAGTACCCGGCGGTCCCCCTGACCACACCGGCGGGCGCGTCCCCGCAGGCCCGCTTCTTCTTCACCGTCACCAACGACCTTGCGGTCAGCCTCACCTGAGGGCTGAGGCAGTCCCTCCCTTGCCGGGCGGGGGCTCTACATCTGGTCGATCTTCAGGTTCGCGATGACCGTACGGGCGATCTCGCGGCCCTGCCCGGTGAAGTGCCCCTTGCCCGGATAGTCGATCCAGAGCCGGTACATGTCGCCGTTGCTCGCCCTGTAGTACACGACCCGCGCCTCCCGCAGGCGCGGGTTCCGTGTGTCCGTGGTCGTGTAGACGACGGTGTTCTCGGCGGCCTCATGGTCCTGGAACATGGCTTCCTGCGGCCGTCCCTCGGGCGCGGGGTCGTCGGCGATGTCCAGGGTGTACTCGCCGTCCTTGATCAATTCCCAGTCGGCGTACGCCCTGTCCAGCGCGACCTCCGGGATCTCGTTCTCCTTGTCGTCCTTCTTGATGTCCCGGTCGACGTTGACCCGGATCAGCCCGCTCGGGTCGCTGTACTGGGCGATGGTCCCGTCGGTGGCGTCCGGCTCGATCCTGTCCTGCACGAAGTGCCCGGGCACGCCCGCACTCGCGGCGACCTTGGCGCCGAGGTCCCGCTGCTTCCACCCGTCCGGCAGCGGCCCCGCGAACGGATCTGCGATCACGAGATACGCCGTCACCGCCGCCGCGACGACGACCGCGCCGAGCCCGGCGAGGGTCTTGGCGCCGACACGGACGCCCTTGCCGGACCCGGCCGCCACAGGCCCTGCGATCTGCTGGACGATCTGGGTGGGCGCGGGAGCCGGCGGGTTCGCGGCCGCCTCCAGCAGTTCACGGACCCGGGCGGCGGTCGGGCGGCGCGCGGGGTCTTTCTGCAGCAGGCCGTTGATGGCCTCGGCGAGCGGGCCCGTGGCCGAGGCGGGCACCGCGGGCGTGGCGTTGAGCACGGACTGCAGGGTCGCCGGCGTGTTGCTGCGCCGGAAGGGCGACACGCCCTCGGTGGCGGCGTAGAGGACGACACCGAGTGACCAGAGGTCCGACGCGGGGCCGGGCCGCTGGCCCAGCACACGCTCGGGGGCTATGTACTCGGGCGAGCCGACGAAGCCGCCGGTGTCCGTCAGGTTCGTCTCGCCCTCGATCTGCGCGATGCCGAAGTCGGTGAGGACGACCCGGTCGTGGCGGCCGAGGAGGACGTTGTCCGGCTTGACGTCACGGTGCAGGACGCCGGCGGCGTGCGCGGCCTCCAGCGCACCGAGCACGTCGAGGCCGATCTTCGCCGCGTCACGCACGCCGAGGGTGCCCTCCTGGAGCGCGTCGCCCAGCGAACGGCCCCGCACCAGCTCCATCACGATCCACGGGCGGCCGTCCACGACCGCCACATCGTGCACGTTGACGACCGACGGATGGTCGAGCCGGGCCGCCGCACGCGCCTCCCGACGCATGCGCTCGAAGGCGTTGTCCCGTTCACGCTCGGGAAGATGGTCCGGTACGCGGGGCTCCTTGACGGCGACCTCGCGATCCACCGTCTCGTCCTTGGCCCGCCACACCGTGCCCATGCCGCCGTGGCCGAGCTTGGCGAGCAGCCGGTACCGGCCGGCGACGAGACGCCCGGCACCAGGGTCCTGCGGGGGCCGCGCCGACGGCGCGGGCTGCGCGACCATCTGCGTCGGCATCGTCGGCGTCGCTGGCCGAGTCGGCCTCGCGGGCTCCGCCGGTCGCGCCGGCTGCGCGTACGGGTTCCCCGCGTACGGCGCACTCGGCTGCGGCGGTTGCAGTCCGAAACTCGTCGGCTCGTCGGCCCCGTAGCCGGATCCATGCCCCTCTCCATGGCCGGATCCACGACCGGATCCATGGCCGGATCCATGGCCGGATCCATGGCCGGATCCGTAAGGGGCTCCCCCGTTGCTGCTCATATGTTCATCTGTATCGCGACAAGCGTGTGTGCATCCACCCCCGTCGCTTTCCGGTCACAGACCCGTGACGCGGGACGTCACTTATCTCCGCTTTGGTCACGTACGAAGGTGTCCACCGCCACGTCGAAGTACTCCTTCGCCTCGGTCACCTTCCCGACAGGCGCCGACACCCACACGTCGTACAGCCGCCCGTCCTGCTCCCAGCACAGGTCGTACGTGTGCCGGGGACCCTCCGCCGCGCTGTAGCCGTCCCAGGTGAACTCCCAGAGCGCGGCGGGCCGCCCGTCGTGCGTGATCTCGGTGACGCGTCCGTCGCGGTAACCGGGGTTCGTGGAAGGACCCCTCTCGTGGGCGCGCCACATCACCCCGGTCGGCCCGCCTTCCACCGGGCCGTCGAGTTTGACGCCGATCCGGATCACCTGCCCCGGCGACATGTAGAAGACCCGCTCCCCCTGCGGCTCCCGCGTGAAATCGTCCGGCACGGCGAGACGGAACCCCCGCTCGTCCTCGGCGAGCCGGTACCCCGACGGCACCGTCGGCGCGGTGGCCGCCCGCGAGCGCGTGACGGTGGGCGTGGCGTCCACCGACGTCCCGGACGAGACACCGGACGTGCCCGACGTACTGGACGCACCGGATGCACCGGACGCACCGGACGTGCCGGTCCCGCCCGACTCACTCACCCCGCCCGACGTGCCCGGCGCGCTCGACGTACCCGGCCCGCCCGTCGTGCCCGGTGTCTGCGGGGCCGAACTGCCCGGCGCGCCGCCTCCACTGCCCCCTTCCCGCATCAGCAGCGCCGCCCCCGAGACGCCCGCCCCGGCCATCGCCGCCACCAGGGCCGCCGCGACCAGCACACTCCGGGTGGAGTGCGGGGGCGGCTGCCGCGCGGACTTCTCGTGCAGACGCGCCTCCGGGCCGAGCAGGGGCGGTACCTCCTGCCCGGCCGCCGGTACGTCCTGGTCGGCGGCGCGGGGGTCGGCCGCGCTCGGCGCGTCGCGGCCCGGGCGCGGCACGTCCCGCCGGGTCGGTGTGTAACCGGTCGGTCTCCACGGGGCCCTGGTCGTCCTGGGCGTCCGGCCGGTGTCCCGGAAGGCACGCAGCAACCGTTCGGCCTCCGCCGCGTCCAGCCGCCGGTCCGGGTCCCGCTCCAGCAGCCCGCGTACGACGGGAAGCAGGGGCGCGGCCTGCTCGGGCGGCCGGATCTCGTCGACGACCACCGCGTGCAGGATGCCGCCCAACGAGTCGCGCCGGAACGGCGATTCACCGCTCAGGGCGGCACACAGCAGCGCGCCCAACGACCACAGGTCGGACTCCGGCCCGGTGCGGACCCCGGACATCCGCTCCGGCGCGGTGTACTCGGGGGAGCCGACGAAGGACCCGCTCTCGGTGAGCGTGGTCGCGCCGGCGACCTGCGCGATACCGAAGTCGGTGAGCACGACTCGGTCGGTGCCGGCCTCCATCAGGACGTTGGCGGGCTTGAGATCGCGGTGCAGCACACCGGCGTCGTGCGCCCGCCGCAGCGCGCCGAGCAGATCGATGCCGATGCGCGCGGCCTCCCGCGCGTCGACCGGCCCTTCGGCCGCGATCCGCTCCGCGAGCGAGCCGCCGTCGATCAGCTCCATGACGATGTACGGGCGTTCGTCCTGCTCGACGACGTCGTGCACGACGATGATGTTCGGGTGGCCGAGCCGGGCGACCGCCCGCGCCTCACGCAGCGTGCGCTCGCGTCGCTGCCGGGAACGCTCCTCCGGGAGCGAGTCGTCGAGGGCCAGCTCCTTGACCGCCACCCGCCGACCGAGGAGCTGGTCGGTGGCCCGCCACACGATCCCCATACCGCCCCGGCCGATCCTGGCCTCCAGCCGGTAACGCCCGGCTACGACACGGAGGTTCTCGCCCTCGGTCCCCATGAGCCCCATCATGCCCCACCGGACCGAAACCCTCCGGTGCCGTGCGACAGGCCTGGCCGACAAGCGACGCCCACCCGTCTCGCAAGCACCGCCCGAGCACCGGGCGGATCCCCCGTGAGCGCCCCGCTGTCACTTCTGCGGCGGCCGCCAGCTTCGCAGCACCGCGTAGAACTGCTCCTCCGCCGTCTTCCAGTCCGCTGCTGGCGAGGACATGTAGATCGTGTACTCGACACCGTCCCGGGAGAGATACATCTGCTCGATCGCCCGGCGCGGCCCCGGGAACTCGGTGTCCTTCGCGGGCGCGGTCCAGGTGAATTCCCACAGCGCGCCGGGCCGGTCGCGGTAGATGTTCTCCTCCAACCTCACCTGCCGGTACCGGGGCCGCACCTTCACCTGTTCCTCCAGGTCGAGCTGGTGGTGGTACGGGCTGTCGAAGTCCGGCGACTCGTCCACGGCGATCCTCAGGAAGTGCTCACCGTTGTCGGGCGTGTAGTCGATCTGCGTCCCTTTTACCTGCCGCTTCCACCCCTTGGGCAGAGCGAGGCTGAAACCGGCCGGGTCCTCGACCCGCTCCCACCCTTCGGGCACACTGTCGGCCCCCGCCCGGCCCTCCTCGTCCTCGCCTCCCGTCCCGGCCGCGGCGGAGCCGTTCCCCGCACGCCACTCGTCCGCGTAGTGCATCCCCACGGCACCCCCACCGCCGACCAGCACGGCCAGCAGGACGACGAACGCGACCGTACGCCCTCGTACGCGTCGCTTGGCGCGGGGCGCGGCAGTGGCGGCGGAACCGCCCGGGGCGAGCTGGTGGGCAGTGGCCATCCGAGTCACCGGGGTACCGGAGGCAGCGGGCGCGGTGGACACATGCGCCCCGCCGAAGAACTCGGACGCGGTGGGACGCCCCGCCCCCTGCGCGCCGCCACCCACCGCACCGTTCACACCCAGTGCGCCATGTCCACCCCGTACGTCGTGCCCACCCGGTACGCCTTGTCCACCCCGTACGTCGTGCGCACCGAACCCACCCCGGTCACCCTGGCCCTCCGACACCCCCTGCCCGTCGAAGGCACCCGGCCCGCCCTGAGCCCCCCGCGCGTCCGCGTCCTCCGCACCGGCGTCGATCCCGGCACCCTCACCCACACCGAGACCGGTACCGGCACCGGCACCGGCAGCACCCCCCACCTGTTGCCGCGTCGGCACATACGCCTGTGCCTCCCTCGGCCGACGCCCCTCCGCCGCCTCCGCGAGCAGCTGCTCGGCCTCGTCCGCGTCGGGCCGTACGGCGGGGTCCTTGCACAGCAGCGCGGTGATGACGGGCCCGAGCGCCCCCGCGTCCACCGGTTCGGCGGCCTCCTCGCTCACCACGGCCTGCATGGTGGTGAGCGGTGTGGTGCGCCGGAACGGCGACTTACCCTCCACCGCCGTGTACAGCGTGGCGCCCAGCGACCACAGGTCGGAGGCGGGGCCGGGCTCGTGCCCGCGCACCCGCTCGGGGGCTATGTAGTCGACGGAGCCGACGATCTCGCCGGTCCGAGTGATGGTCGTGTCGCCCTCGACCTGCGCGATGCCGAAGTCGGTGAGCATGACCCGGCCGTCCTCACCGAGCAGCACGTTCCCCGGCTTGACGTCGCGGTGCAGCACGCCCGCCCGGTGCGCGGCCCGCAGCGCCCGCAGCACCCACAACCCGATCCGCGCCGCCTCACGCGCCTCGACGCGCCCCCGCTCCCGGACCGCGTCGGCCAGCGAGACGCCCTCGACCAACTCCATGACGATCCACGGCCGGTTGTCGTGCTCCAGCACGTCGTGCACGGTGACGACCGCCGAGTGGTTGATCCGTGCCGCCGCGCGCGCCTCGGACCGGGTCCGCGCCAGCAGTACGGCCTGCTCGTTCTCCGAGACGTAGAGCGCGGCCGTCAACTCCTTGACCGCGACGGCCCGGTGCAGCACCTCATCATGCGCACGCCAGACACGGCCCATGCCACCGCTGCCGATCGTGTCGACAAGCCGATAGCGCTCTGCCAGGAGCTGACCCTGCATCTGATTCACGTTGCCCCGCAATGTTCTTGACAGGGTCACATTAGGGAGCGGCCCGCGACCCCGGGAACCGGCTCGCCCCCACAGAGACCGCACTGTGACGGTTCTCGCTTCCCCGCCCGGAACGCAACCTTCCGCGAACTTGCCGACGAAGTGCTCCCCCAGCCCGCCCGTACCACCCTGCTAGCCGGTCGCCTTGTACGTGTCCGCCGCCTGCTCGTACAGCCGGGTGACCTCGTCCCGCTCCGCCTCCGGCCCCCGCAACTGCACCACGTGGTACCGCCCGTCGAGGAGTATCGCGAGATTCCGTACGAAGACGCCGCGCCCCTCGGAGTCCTGCCACGTGAACTGCCCCTCGGCCGAGGTCACCCCGCCCACCTCGATCAGCCGCATCCCGCTGGACGTGGCCCACGTCGAGTCACGGAAGGGCTGCAGCTCACGCTCGTCCTCCCGCTGGTATTTCAGCGGATCACCGCCGTAGGTCTGCGCGCTGTCCCGCCCGGGGACGAGGATCAGCTCGAAGTCGCCCTGGGAGTACACGATCTGCCCGCGCCCGTTCTTGGCGCTGCGGTCCCAGCCACTGGCGACGGCGACCTGGAACCCCTCGGGGTCCTTGCGCAGGGTGAACCCCTGGGCGACCTCGGGATCCCCGGTCTGGGTCTGCGTCGAACCGGACGACTCCGACGGGCTCGCCCCGCTCTGCCCCTCCTCGCCGCCGTCGGGCGAGCTCGAGTTCTGGTCGGGCCGGGGCTCGCTGCTCGCGTCCGGCTCCGCACTCTGCTGTCCGGCACTCTCCGTGCGGCTCCCCGTGTCGCTGCCCTCACTGCTCGGCGTGGCCTTGGGCATGAACACCATGGCGTACGCGACCGCCGCGGCCAGCGCGAGCAGGACGAGCAGCACCAGATTGCGGCCCAGCTTGCGGGGCTGCGTGGGCTTCTCGTGCCGGGAACGCTTGTGGCGGGCGTGCGCGCGGGTCGCGGGCAACCCGGCCCGGCGTCTGCGGACGAGCTCGCCGCGCCGCCGTACGATCGGCAGCCTGCTCGCGTCCACGGGCGGCGCCGGCACGACATGCGCACCGGCCTCGGCCTCCGGTGCCGACCGCACCAGCGAGCGCAGCCAGCCGCGCAGCTCCTCGAAGTCCAGCCGCTCGGTCGGGTCCTGACGCAGCAGCGACTCCACGACCGGCCGCAGCGGCCCGCACTCCTCGGCGAACGCGGGCGGCTCCGCGCACACCAGTTGCACCAGCTCGGCGGTGTTCTCCTCCGGGTAGGGCGCGTGCCCCTGCACGGCCCGGAACAGCAACGCTCCCAGCGCCCACAGGTCCGTCGCGGGTCCGATCGGCGCCGCCAACTGCCAGTTCTCATGCACCGGTCCGGCCTGCTCGGGCGCCCACCGCTCGGTGACCGGCCCGACCACCGCCATCCGCGCCTGCCGGGCCCGCTCGGCCGCGAGCGCCGTGGCGGGTCCCCGTCGAGGAACGCCCCCACCGCCCGGCCCGTCCCAGGGCACGGCATCCACGACAGCGTCGGGACGCGGAGCACCGCCGGGCACCCCGTACCCGGGGCTGTCGTGAGGGCCGGACTCGTCCGCGCGGCCGCCGTGGACACCGAACTCGTACGCGCGGCTGTCGTGCGTGCCGACGCCGGAGGCGCCACCGGCCGGATCACCGGCGTCGTACGGCGAGTCGCCGGGCGTTCCGTCCCCGTGACGGTCGCCGGGGCGTGCGGGCCTCCCGCCGCGCGGCGCCGCGCCGTGCCACGCGCTCGTGGGGCCGCCGTCGGCGAGGACCCCGTAGGGGTCGGCGATCTGACCGAGTGGCACGGGCCTCGTCCCGCCGCCGGAGGCCGGGGTGCCGTCCCGGTCGGAGCCCGACGCCCCCGTGCCGTCCCGCGGAGCGGGCCGCTGCGCGGGCAACCCCGCACCCGGGCCACCCGGTTGGTCGTCCTGGACACGGGCTGCCGCCCGAGCCCCCGCCCGGTAGGCGGCGATCGCCCCCGCCCGCGCCGCCCGAGCGTCCCCGCCGGCCTCCAGCGCCCGCTGCCCCCCGGAGGGATCAGCGCCCGGCACCGCGGCAGCACTGCCCCGCGCCTCTATCGCGGCCCGCCGAGCCGCTTCGGGATCCTCGGCACCACCGCCGTGGGACCCACCGAACGTGCCGCCCCCGGCACCACCACGGGCCCCACCGACCGTGCCGCCCCCGGCACCACCCGGCAGCGCACCCCCGGTCGCCGGTGCGCCGGGAACGCCAACGGGCGCCGTCCGGCCTCCCGCACTCTCCCGCCCACCGGGCCCCACCGCGCGAACGCCCGAGCCGTCCCCCGGTACGCCCGGCCGACGGTCCTCGTACTCCGGCGCGGGCACCGGGTCGTACCCGCACAACGCCTCTTCCGCCGCCCCGGCCGCCAGCCCAGTGAGCATCACTCGGCCGTCGTCGCAGACGAGCACCGTACGGGCGGTGATGTTCCGGTGCACCCAGCCGTGGGCGTGCAGCGCGCGCAGTGCCGTGAGCACGTCCGAGGCGACCTCGGCCGCCCGGTACGGGGTCAGCGGCTGCTCGGCGAGCAGTGCGGCGAGGGGCCGCGCGGACACCAGTTCGCTCACTATCCACAACGAGCCGGCCTCGGCGAACACGTCGAAGACCTGGTCGAGCCGAGGATGGTCGGGAATCCGCGCGGCGGCCTGCGCGGCCTCGACGGCCCGCCGTACGGCCGGGTCGGTGGACCGGCGCGTGGTCCCCGCCGCACCCCGGCGCCCCCCGCCGTCCCGCGCGACGTACCCCTCGGGCAGCCCGTCCGCGTCGAGCACCTCCGCCTCGACGACCTCGGGCAACGGCACCTGCCGTACCAGGACTTCCTGCCCGCTGTAGGTGTCGAAGGCCCGTGTCTCGGCGAGTTCGTACTCGTCGGAGGGCGGCAGCGGCAGGCGATAGCGGTCGGCGAGTACTCGCCCCGCGTATTCGTCCACGATGCCCTCCCCCGACCACCCGGTTGGTCGATTCCGCTCGTCCAGCGACCCGTTCCGTGCTGGATGCGTACGATCCGCAGCCATTCACGATACGTGCCTGAGGCAACCCGCATTGAGTCGATGCGATATCTCGCCTGCCTCGAATGCGCTCGAACGCCCTCGATCTTCCCCGGAACACCCGGCGCCGAACTCACCCGGCGGGCAGAACTCCCGAAGTCGAACTCACATCGACGGAGCTCACCCCGAGCCGCACCCCCTCACGCCCCCTCACGCCCTCGCTCGGCATCCCGAGCTGAGGCACGAAACCATGCGGAGCCGCGGCCTCGAACGCACCGGCGCACGACAGCCCTCCGTACGCGCTCCCCGGATGCCGGCCCCGTCGTCGTCAGGACTTCGGCTCGAACGTCCTGGTGAACGTCCGCCAGGTGTCCTTGCGCAGCTCACCGCTCCACTGCGCCGCCTTCGCGGTGTACATCAGCGCGTACCCCTGCCGGGAGTCCACGACGAACCCACGGTCGATCGACCGGTACTTCGTTCCGCTCTCCGCATAGGTGAACTCCCAGTCGGCCGCCTTCCAGCCCCGGTAGTCCACCGCCTCTATTCGAATCTGCTGGTACTGCGAGCGCCGCATGTACCGCTCTTGATTCTTCCAGTCAGCGACCGGGTCGTTCTTCGGGGTGGTGGTCCAGCCGACGAGCAGCCGCTGCCCGTCGGGGCCCGAGAACCGGGCCCCCGCGGCGTCCGTCGACCGGTACTTCCACCCGTCGGGCAGCCCGATGGAGAACCCCTGACCGCTCTTGTACGTCCGGGTCGCGATGTCCGAGGCGCCTGCGGAGCCGTCGCCGTTCACCGAGCCGTTCGACCCGCCCGAAGGGCTCGGCGAACTGCCGCCCGACCCGCTCGACCCGTCGGACTCCTGCGTCGTGTCACCGTCCGGGCTGGGATCGGAGCCCTTGTCCGTGTTGTCGCCGGCGCTCTTGTCGGTGTCCTCGCCCTTGCTCGCGGCGTCGCTCCCCGACGCCGTCCCGCTGGACGCGGACGCCTTGGTGTCGGCGCCCTTGCCGCTGTTCGAACTGCCGTCGTCGTCACCGAGGGTGAACGCCAGCACGGTCCCGAGCACGACGAGCACCACGGCCACCGCGATGACCGCCAGTGTCCGCCGCGACACCACATCCGTGATCGGCGCCCTGGGCACCGGCCGCGGCGGCAGATCCGGCGGCGGCACCTCGGGCCACCCGGAAGTACGCCCCGCCGTACCGGAGTTGCCCACGCCGACGGCTCCGGTACCTCGCGCGCCGGCAGCCGACTTGCCCGACGCCTGTCCCGGTACGCCACCGGCCTTCTCGGCACCGGCGCCCGACGAAACCCCGACGGAGGCGGACCGCGTCGAAACAGCCGCTGAGGACCCGGCCGAAGACTTGGCGACGGCCCCCGCCCCACCGGAGACACCACCACGAGCCCCATGGGACGCACCCGCCGACACTCCGCCGGACGTACCCCGCCCGGCAGCAGCACCGGCACCGGCACCCGAAGCCGTGCTCCCAGTTCCAGCCCCGGTCGCAGTCGCTGCCCCGGACGCGCCCTTGCGCATGGACCACCGAGGCGCACGCGGCCGCTCGCCGCCCTCCTTCGCCACGGATCCGGCCCCGGCTCCGCCGGAACCGCCCTTCTTCGGGCGCTCCTCCGGCACCGGCGGCAACGGCACGACCCGTGTCGCGTCCACCGGGTCGACATCTTTCGGATGGGGCGCGTGGATGACGGTGTTGAGCATGGCCCGGGCCCTGGCGTCGTCGAGCCGTCGCTCGGGGTCCTTGGTGAGCAGCCCGAAGATGACGTCCTTCAGCGCCCCGGCCCTCTTGGGCTCGGGCACCGGCTCGGTCATCACCGCGGTCAGCGTCGCTATGGCCGACCCCTTGTCGTAGGGCGGCACCCCCTCGACCGCCGCGTAGAGCAGACCGCCGAGCGACCACAGGTCGGCGGCGGGGCCGGGCTTGTGGCCGCGCGCCCGCTCCGGCGAGATGTACGAGGGCGCTCCCACGAGCATGCCGGTCGAGGTGATGGAGGGGTCGCCCTCGACCTGTGCGATACCGAAGTCGGTGAGGACGACCCGGCCGTCGTGCTTGTCGATCAGCACGTTCGACGGCTTCACGTCCCGGTGCAGAATGCCCTCGCGGTGCGCGGCCCGCAGCACGTCGAGGATGGCGAGCCCCACCTCGGCGGCCCGCCTGGGTTCGAGCACCCCGTCCTCACGGATGACCTCGGCGAGCGACTTGCCCTCGACGAGTTCCATCACGATCCACGGCCGGTCGTCCTCGTGCACGACGTCGAACACCGTCACCGCGGCGTTGTTACGGATCCGCGCGATCGCCTTGGCCTCGCGCAGGGTGCGCGTGATGAGCCGTCGCTTCTCGTCCTCGTCGATGCTGGACGGGAACCTCAGCTCCTTGACCGCGACCGTACGGCCCAGCGTCTCGTCCATGGCACGCCACACCGTGCCCATGCCGCCGCGACCGAGCACCCCTCCGAGCCGGTACCGCCCGGCGAGGAGACGTGCGTCCTTGTCCTGACGGGATTCCCCAACCCGCTCTGCCTCCGACATGCGTCCCCTCATACAACCCGCCCTGACAGAGCCTCCATTGTCACCCACCCGCCAAGCGCCCCACGCCCAGGGCCCCCCTCAACCGGCCACCCCGCCTTCAAGCCCCTCACCCCGCCCACCCACACTTCACCGAAACAGCCCGGCCGCGGCCCGCATCTGAGGCACGCTCAAGAGATGCGGGCCGTCGTTCCCGGCCTCGTCGGGCGTTGGCGGACAAGGCCCGTTCAGGTCGCATGGGGTCTGCGGAGGGACGCACGGACCCAGAGCGGTCCGGAGCCGAAGGGGCAGCGCTTGCGGGGAGGGGAACGGGTAGGGCCGGCGAAGGCGAAGGCACTACAACGGCACTATGTCCGGCGCCCCCAACCGCGCGGCGTCCGCCGTCAGATCATCCGGCTGCCGCTGTGACTCCCGCTCCGCCTCCACCCTCTTGTGGTAGTGCTCGACCTCCCGGTCGATCTGGCCCTCGTCCCACCCGAGCACCGGAGCCATCAATTCCGCCGCCTGCCGCGCGCTCCGCGTCCCCCGGTCGAACGTCTCGATGGAGATCCGCGTCCGCCGGGTAAGCACATCGTCGAGATGCCGCGCCCCCTCGTGCGACGCCGCGTACACCACCTCGGCCCGCAGATAGTCGTCGGCGGCCTGCAACGGCTCCCCCATCGAAGGATCGGCGGCGATCAGTTCGAGCACCTCCTCCGCCGCCGCCCCGTACCGGTTCAGCAGATGCTCCACCCGCACCACGTGCAGACCGGTGCTCGCGGCGATCCGCGCCCGCGCGTTCCACAGCGCCCGATACCCCTCCGCCCCCAGCAGCGGCACATCCTCGGTGACGCACTCGGCCACCCGCTGGTCGAGCCCGTGCACGGCGGCGTCCACGGCGTCCTTCGCCATGACCCGGTAGGTCGTGTACTTGCCGCCGGCCACGACCACCAGCCCGGGCACCGGATGCGCGACGATGTGCTCCCGCGAGAGCTTGCTGGTGGCGTCCGACTCCCCGGCGAGCAGCGGCCGGAGCCCGGCGTACACCCCCTGCACGTCGTCCCGGGTGAGCGGCACCGCCAGCACGGAGTTCACATGCTCCAGCAGATAGTCGATGTCCGCGCTGGACGCCGCCGGATGGGCCTTGTCGAGGTCCCAGCCGGTGTCCGTGGTGCCCACGATCCAGTGCCGCCCCCAGGGGATGACGAAGAGCACGGACTTCTCGGTGCGCAGGATCAGCCCGGTCGTGGAGTGGATCCGGTCCTTCGGCACGACCAGATGGATGCCCTTGGACGCCCTTACGTGGAACTGGCCGCGCTCCCCCACCATCGCCTGGGTGTCGTCGGTCCACACCCCGGTCGCGTTGACGACCTGCCGGGCGCGGATCTCATACTCCCCGCCGCCCTCGACGTCCTGCACCCTGGCCCCGACCACCCGCTCGCCCTCGCGCAGGAACCCGGTCACACGCGCGCGGTTGGCGACCTGCGCCCCGTACGAGGCGGCCGTGCGCACCAGGGTGGCCACATAGCGGGCGTCGTCCATCTGGGCGTCGTAGTACTGGAGCGCCCCGACGAGGGCGTCCTTCTTCAGGCAGGGCGCTATGCGCAGAGCGTGCCGACGCGTCAGATGGCGGTGCACCGGCAGCCCCCGGCCGTGCCCGCGCGCCATCGACATCCCGTCGTACAGCGCGACGCCCGAGCCGGCGTACCACCGCTCCCAGGCCTTGTGCTGCAACGGGTAGAGGAAGGGCACCGGTTTCACCAGATGGGGCGCCAGCCGCTCCAGCAGCAGCCCACGCTCCTTCAGGGCCTCGCGGACCAAGGCGAAGTCGAGCATCTCCAGATAGCGCAGACCGCCGTGGATCAGTTTGCTGGACCGGCTGGAGGTGCCCGAGGCCCAGTCACGTGCCTCCACCAGGCCCGTGGACAGGCCGCGTGTCACGGCGTCCAGGGCCGTGCCCGCTCCGACCACACCGCCGCCCACGACCAGCACGTCCAGCTCGCGCTCGGCCATACCCGCCAGTGACTCGGCGCGCTGCGCCGGTCCCAGTGCCGCTGTCCTCACCGCTGCCTCCAGCCGTTCGTCGCGCCGGCCTCACCTGTCCATGCCCGTCAAGCAAGACCCGGCCCACATCCCCCTGCCCAAAATTCTGACCGTGTTGCCCGACATCGGCCACCAACCGCCCCCAGCCTGTGGATAACTCCGCAGGACGCGCACACAAAAACAACTCCCCAATCCCACATATCGGTCATATTTACGCCTAGTGTGACATTGCGCTCGCTCATTGAGTCCACAGGGCTTGCGCGTCTGTCCCGCTTCGGTTATTGGGAAGGACGGCCCACGCCATGCCCGCAGATCTCGCCGTCATCGGACTCGGCCAGTTGGGGTTGCCGCTGGCCCAGGCCGCCGTCGCCGCCGGCATCGCCACGCTCGGTTACCGCACCGGCCCCGAGGGCGGCTCCCTCACCCCCGGCGAACTGCGCCGCATGCTCGCCCGCGGCTTCAAGCCCAGCACCAACCCCGCCGAACTCGGCCGCGTCCGTACGGCCGTCATCTGCGCCCCGACCTTTCTCGGAGCCGACGGTTCGCTCGACCTCACCCAGGTCGAGGAGGCCGCCCGCACCCTCGCCGGCCGCCTGCGCCCGCACACCACGGTCATCCTGGAGTCCCCGGTGCACCCGGGCACGACCGAGGAGTTCCTCCGCCCGCTCCTCGAAGAGGGCTCCGGCCTGCGCGCGGGCCGCGACTTCCACCTCGCCTACTCCCCCGCCCGCGTCGACCCGGGCAACCGCGACTTCGGCCCCACCAACACCCCCAAGGTCATCGGCGGCCTCACCCCGGCCTGCACCGAGTCGGCCGCCGCCTTCTACGGCCGCCTCACCGACAAGGTGGTACGCGCGCGTGGCCTGCGCGAGGCGGAGACGGTCCACCTCCTGGAGACCAACTACCGCCACGTCAACATCGCCCTCGTCAACGAGATGGCCGTCCTCTGCAACGACCTGGGCGTGGACCTCTGGGACGTCATCCGCTGCGCCGAGACCAAACCGTTCGGCTTCCAGGCCTTCCGCCCAGGCCCCGGCGTCGGCGGCCACGCCCTC
Source organism: Streptomyces sp. NPDC012510 (assembly GCF_042955065.1). Classification (NCBI taxonomy): domain Bacteria; kingdom Bacillati; phylum Actinomycetota; class Actinomycetes; order Kitasatosporales; family Streptomycetaceae; genus Streptomyces; species Streptomyces sp. NPDC012510. The sequence goes on along the minus strand of NZ_JBIBEN010000006.1, from coordinate 312,650 downwards.
CCCCAGGACCTCTCGGGCCACGCCCCCCGCTCGCTGCGCATGGTCGAACTCGCCCAGCGGGTCAACAACCGCATGCCCCAGTACGTCGTACAGCGCGCCGCCACCCTCCTCAACGAGCACGGCAAGTCGGCCCGAGGCGCCCGCGTCCTCCTCCTGGGCATCACCTACAAGCCCGACGTCCCCGACCGACAGGGCACCCCCGCCGACGAGATCGCCCGCCGACTCATCGAACTCGGCGCCCACGTCAGCTACCACGACCCGCACATCCCCACCTGGAGCGTCCTCGACCGCCCCATCCCCCGCGCCGACTCGCTCTACGAGGCCACCGCCGACGCCGACCTGACGATCCTCCTCCAGCAGCACCGCACGTACGACCTCCAGGGCCTGTCGGTGAAGGCCCAGCTCCTCCTGGACACCCGGGGGGCCACGCCCACGGGGGCGGCGCACAGGTTGTGAGGGGGGCGCACGATACGGCCCTGACCTCCGCGGTCGGTGGCAGCCGACGGCCTCCGCCGGTACCGTACGGAATCAGGCGGGGCCCGCCGCAGGTGGCACTGCCACGAGCTCCTGGATGGTTCACGGAGTGTCCGCCCCTAATTGCCTCGGGGGCGACCGCTCACCTTCCGTAGATCCGCAAGATCCACCTCCTCCGGCACTTCACCATCCGCAGACGGATCCGGTCCCAGGGGCTTGCGGTGACGTCCCATGAGGGGCGTCCCCACCCACAACCCACGCCCCCACCAGCCCACTTGGGCACGCGAAAGGGGCCCGGTCACCCTCAGGCGACCGAGCCCCTCCCGCCGCTCAAGCCGAGCGCCGCGTCATCTCACCGCTTGTGCTGCGAGTCCGCCACCGTCACCTCGACGCGCTGGAACTCCTTCAGCTCGCTGTACCCGGTGGTGGCCATCGCCCGCCGCAGCGCGCCGAAGAGGTTCATGGAACCGTCGGGGGTGTGGGACGGCCCGGTGAGGACCTCCTCCAGCGTGCCGACCGTGCCGAGGTCGACCTTCTTGCCGCGCGGCAGCTCCTCGTTCACCGCCTCCATGCCCCAGTGGTTGCCCTTGCCGGGCGCGTCCGTGGCGCGGGCCAGCGGGGAGCCCATCATGACCGCGTCCGCGCCGCAGGCGATGGCCTTGGGCAGGTCGCCGGACCAGCCGACACCACCGTCGGCGATGACGTGCACGTACCGGCCGCCGGACTCGTCCATGTAGTCGCGGCGCGCGGCGGCGACGTCGGCGACCGCCGTGGCCATGGGGACCTGGATGCCCAGCACGTTCCGCGTGGTGTGGGCGGCGCCGCCGCCGAAGCCGACGAGGACACCGGCCGCGCCCGTACGCATCAGGTGCAGCGCGGCCGTGTACGTGGCGCAGCCGCCCACGATGACCGGGACGTCCAGCTCGTAGATGAACTGCTTCAGGTTCAGCGGCTCGTGCGCCCCGGAGACGTGCTCGGCGGACACGGTCGTCCCGCGGATGACGAAGATGTCGACCCCGGCGTCCACGACGGCCTTGGAGAACTGGGCGGTGCGCTGCGGCGAGAGCGCGGCGGCGGTGACGACACCGGAGTCGCGCACCTCCTTGATGCGCTGCCCGATCAGCTCCTCCTTGATGGGGGCGGCGTAGATCTCCTGGAGGCGGCGGGTGGCGGCCTCGTCGGGCATGCCGGTGATCTCGTCGAGCAGCGGCTGCGGGTCCTCGTACCGGGTCCAGAGGCCTTCGAGGTTCAGGACGCCGAGGCCGCCCATCTCGCCGATGCGGATCGCGGTGGCCGGGGAGACGACCGAGTCCATGGGGGCGGCCAGGAAGGGCAGCTCGAATCGGTAGGCGTCGATCTGCCAGGCGATCGAGACCTCCTTCGGGTCCCGCGTACGGCGGCTGGGGACGACGGCGATGTCGTCGAAGGCGTACGCCCGGCGGCCGCGCTTGCCGCGCCCGATCTCGATCTCAGTCACGTCTGTGGCCTTTCCCTGATGCGTTCAGCGTCTACCAGTATCGCCGACGGGCGCGACGAGGGCGGCCCCGGATGCTCCGGGGCCGCCCTGACCGCACTGTCACAAGGCCTGCCGTCTACTTGCGGCTGTAGTTCGGCGCCTCGACCGTCATCTGGATGTCGTGCGGGTGGCTCTCCTTGAGGCCCGCCGAGGTGATGCGGACGAAGCGGCCCTTGGTCTCCATCTCCTCGATGGTGGCGGCGCCCACGTACCCCATGGTCTGGCGCAGACCGCCGACGAGCTGGTGCAGCACGTTGGCCAGCGGGCCGCGGTAGGGCACCTGCCCCTCGATGCCCTCGGGCACGAGCTTGTCGTCGGAGGCGACCTCGCCCTGGAAGTAGCGGTCCTTCGAGTACGACCGGGCCTGGCCGCGGGACTGCATGGCGCCCAGCGAACCCATGCCGCGGTACGACTTGAACTGCTTGCCGTTGATGAACTGCAGCTCGCCGGGGGACTCCTCGCAGCCGGCGAGGAGGCTGCCCAGCATCACGGTGTCGGCGCCCGCGGCGAGGGCCTTGCCGATGTCGCCGGAGTACTGCAGACCGCCGTCGCCGATCAGCGGGACGCCCGCCGGGCGGGCCGCGAGGGACGCCTCGTAGATGGCCGTGACCTGCGGGACACCGATGCCGGCGACCACACGGGTGGTGCAGATCGAGCCGGGGCCGACGCCCACCTTGATGCCGTCGACACCGGCGTCGATCAGCGCCTGGGCGCCGTCGCGCGTGGCGACGTTGCCGCCGATCACATCGACACCGACGCTCGACTTGATCTTCGACATCCAGCTGAGGGCGTTGCTGTTGTGGCCGTGCGAGGTGTCGACGACCAGGAAGTCCACACCGGCCTCGGCCAGCGCCTGGGCCCGCTCCAGGGCCTCGGGGCTGGCGCCCACGGCGGCGCCGACGATCAGACGGCCCTCCCCGTCCTTGGCGGCGTGGGGGTACTGCTCGGCCTTGACGAAGTCCTTGACGGTGATGAGGCCCTTGAGGATGCCCGCCTCGTCGACCAGGGGAAGCTTCTCGATCTTGTGGCGGCGCAGCAGCTCCATGGCCTCGACGCCGGAGATCCCGACGTGCCCGGTGACCAACGGCATCGGGGTCATGACTTCGCGCACCTGACGGGAGCGGTCGGTCTCGAAGGCCATGTCGCGGTTGGTGACGATGCCGAGCAGCTTCTTGTTGCCGTCGGTCACCGGGACGCCGCTGATGCGGAACTTGGCGCAGAGGGCGTCGGCCTCGGCGAGCGTGGCGTCCGGGTGGACGGTGATCGGGTCGGTGACCATCCCGGACTCGGAGCGCTTGACGAGGTCGACCTGGTTGACCTGGTCCTCGACGGAGAGGTTGCGGTGGAGTACGCCGACGCCGCCCTGACGGGCCATGGCGATCGCCATGCGGGACTCGGTGACCTTGTCCATCGCGGCCGAGAGCAGGGGGATGTTCACCCGGACGTTGCGGGAGATGCGGGACGAGGTGTCGACCGCGTTCGGGAGCACCTCGGATGCGCCCGGCAGCAGCAGCACGTCGTCGTAGGTCAGCCCGAGTGTCGCGAATTTGGCGGGCACTCCGTCGACGTTGGCAGTCATGACACCTTCCCCAAATGGCCTTGATCGGTGCGGATGTCCATGCTAACGGGAAGCGTGGGGCACACATTCCACGGTACGAAGTGATACCGGGCCTCGTACGTTCGTACGGAAAAGGGTACGAAGAAGGCACCCCGTGTGTTCATCCGGGGCGCCCTCCGAACGGTCGTCGTAACGCCGGTACTACTGCTCCGCCAGCGCCCGGAGCCGGCTCAGCGCCCGGTGCTGCGCCACCCGGACCGCGCCTGGTGACATCCCCAGCATCTGGCCGGTCTCCTCGGCCGTGAGGCCCACCGCGATCCTCAGCAGCAGCAGTTCCCGCTGGTTCTCGGGGAGGTTGGCCAGGAGCTTCTTGGCCCACTCGGCATCGCTGCTGAGCAGGGCGCGCTCCTCGGGTCCGAGGGAGTCGTCGGGGCGCTCCGGCATCTCGTCCGAGGGGACGGCCGTCGAGCCGGGGTGGCGCATCGCGGCGCGCTGAAGGTCCGCGACCTTGTGGCCCGCGATGGCGAAGACGAACGCCTCGAACGGTCGTCCGGTGTCCTTGTAGCGCGGCAGTGCGAGCAGGACGGCGACACAGACCTCCTGCGCAAGGTCCTCCACGAAGTGCCGCGCGTCGCCCGGCAGCCGGGACAGACGGGTGCGGCAGTAGCGCAGCGCCAAGGGGTGGACATGGGCGAGCAGATCGTGCGTGGCCTGCTCGTCCCCGTCGACCGCGCGATGCACGAGCGCACCGATCACTGTCGTCTCGTCGTCGCGCATCGGTCCATGGTGCCTTGCGGCCGTCCGGTCCGTGGCGCCACGTCCGTGGTTGTGCACCGAAGCGTTATGAGCAGGTGCGCCGGAACTCATCTCCTGCGCCCTCCCCTCCCGCTCGTTCGACTGCTCCCCGAGGAACTCCACACCTCAAGGATGCGGCATCCGCGGCGAAACGAGCAGCGGGCATCCGGCGGGCCGTCCCAGCGCCCCCGCCCGCCGTGCGGCAGGCGGGGATTCTCGTACCCCCGTTACGGTCCACTCAGCGGACCAGACCCCAGCGGAAGCCGAGCGCCACCGCGTGCGCGCGGTCCGAGGCTCCGAGCTTCTTGAACAGCCGACGGGCGTGGGTCTTCACGGTGTCCTCGGAGAGGAACAGCTCGCGGCCGATCTCGGCGTTGGAGCGGCCGTGGCTCATGCCTTCCAGGACCTGGATCTCGCGGGCGGTGAGCGTGGGGGCCGCGCCCATCTCGGCGGAGCGCAGCCGGCGCGGGGCGAGCCGCCAGGTCGGGTCGGCCAGGGCCTGGGTGACGGTGGCGCGCAGCTCCGCGCGGGAGGCGTCCTTGTGCAGATAGCCCCGGGCGCCGGCGGCGACCGCGAGGGCCACGCCGTCCAGGTCCTCGGCGACGGTGAGCATGATGATGCGCGCCCCGGGGTCGGCGGACAGCAGCCGCCGTACGGTCTCCACGCCGCCCAGGCCGGGCATGCGTACGTCCATCAGAATCAGGTCCGAGCGGTCGGCCCCCCAGCGGCGGAGGACTTCCTCGCCGTTGGCCGCCGTGGTCACGCGCTCGACGCCGGGCACGGTCGCCACCGCGCGGCGCAGCGCCTCTCGGGCAAGCGGGGAGTCGTCGCAGACGAGGACGGATGTCATGGCCGCCCTCCGCAGCTGATGCGCGTCACCTTGAGCCTCCAGGCTGGTACGAAATCGTCACCTGTGCGGTCGACGCTCACGAGCGGACACGAACGCCTGCCCGAGCGCTTGTTCTTCAACCGCCTCCGCCCGTCTCAACGACGGTCACTCGAAAGAGTTACGGGATGGCCGGCCACCTTCGGCACTCTACGTGAGGGCGCCAACACGGTGCAGACATGCACAAGGGACCCTCAACGTTTCATCACAACCTATGCCCCATTCAGACCTTTTTGTTCCCCTTCGCTGGTGTCTGAGGCTAGATTCGCAATGAGTCATATTTTCATCTCCTTTGATAGTCGATGTACGGTCATGGGCAACATCTCCTACAAGAACAGCAACAAGGGGACACGCAATGGCAGATTTCTCCCGCCTTCCCGGACCGAACGCTGATCTGTGGGACTGGCAGCTCCTCGCGGCCTGCCGTGGGGTCGACAGCTCCCTCTTCTTCCACCCCGAGGGAGAACGCGGTGCGGCACGGAGCGCTCGCGAGAACTCGGCCAAAGAGGTCTGCATGAGATGCCCGGTGCGCGCGCAGTGCGCGGCCCACGCCCTCGCGGTGCGCGAGCCCTACGGCGTATGGGGCGGGCTGACCGAGGACGAGCGCGAGGAGCTGATGGGCAGGGCACGCCACCGGCTGGTGTCGGCGTCCACGTCCGGGACCGACGCCGGTTCCGACACCTGAAAGAACGTTTCTGCACGTCCTTGTCCGACCGACGCGCGCATGGGCCCTTCCCCCCCGTCTAGCGAGCGGCGGCTTCCGCCAGCCGGTCCAGCGTCGCCGCGACCGTGGGCACCTGGGCGAGATCCGGCAGGGTGAGCGCCACGATCTCCCGGCGCACCACCGGCTCGACCGACACCGCGCGCACCCCCTTCGCTCGGACGGACTCGACGGCCAGCTCCGGCAGGACGGCGACCCCGAGACCCGCGCCCACCAGTCCGACCACGGCCGGATAGTCGTCGGTCGCGAAGTCGATGCGGGGCGTGAACCCCGCGCTCTCACAGACCCGCACCAACTGCCCCCGGCAGCGCGGGCAGCCGGCGATCCAGGATTCCCCGGCGAGTTCTCCGATGCCGATGGACGGCGTACGGGCCAGTCGGTGCCCCTGGGGCACGAGCCCGACGAGCCGGTCCGTGAGCAGGGGGCGTACGACCAGGTCGTCCCACTCCCCGTCCCCCTCCTCCGCGCCCGCCGCGCCCTCGTAGCGGAAGGCGAGCGCGATGTCGCAGTCGCCCTCGCGGAGCATCTCGACCGAACGCGGCGGTTCGGCCTCCTCCAGCGAGACACGGGTGCCGGGGTGCGCGGCGCGCAGGGCGGCCAGCGCGGTGGGGACCAGGGCGGAGCTGCCGCTGGGGAAGGAGACCAGACGGACCCGTCCGGCGCGCAGCCCCGCGATCGCGGCGACCTCTTCCTCGGCCGCGGTGAGCCCGGCGAGGATCCCGGCCGCGTGTCGCACCAGCGCCTCGCCCGCCTGTGTCAGCCGCATCTCCCGCCCGCCGCGGACCAGCAACGGCGTGCCCACGGACGATTCCAGCGCCTTCATCTGCTGGCTGACCGCGGGCTGGGTGCAGCCGAGTTCCCGTCCCGCCGCCGAGAAGGAGCCGGTGGCGGCGACGGCGCGCAGGACACGGAGATGACGGGCCTCGATCACGCCTTGAGCATAAGCGCGACTTGGATCGAGTGCCGAATATCGCGTCGACACTTTGACCATCGGCCGCATAGCGTGCCGGCATGAAGCTTCTGTCACTGAATGTGGGGCGTCCCCGGGCCGTCGACATCCCGGAGGAGTCGAAGAAGGCCACGGGCATCGACAAACGGCCGGTGGACGGACCGTTGCGGGTCTTCGCGCCGGGGCCCAAGGGGGTCGGCGCCAGCGGGGTGACCGGGGACGCGGTGTGCAACACGAAGGACCACGGCGGCGACGACCAGGCGGTCTACGCGTTCGCCCGCGAGGACCTGGACGGCTGGGAACATGAGTTGGGCCGCACGCTGCCCAGCGGGTCCTTCGGCGAGAACCTCACCACCGAGGGCCTCGACGTCTCCGGCGCCCTCATCGGCGAACGCTGGCGGATCGGCTCCGAGGCGGTTCTGGAGATCACCTCCGGCCGCGTCCCCTGTCTCAACTTCCAGCGGCATCTGGGGGAGCGGGGCTGGCTCAAGCGCTTCACGCGGCAGGGCGCGCCCGGTGCGTATCTGCGGGTGATCCGGCCGGGCGAGATCCGCGCGGGCGACCCGATCGAGATCGTCCACCGCCCCGACCACGACATCACCGTCGCCCTCGCCTTCCGCGCCATGATGACCGAGAAAGAGCTGCTGCCCCGCCTGCTGGACGCGGGGGACGCGCTGCATTCGGAGGTGGCGCAGTGGGCTCGGCAGTACGTGGCGGAGCGGAGCTGAAGGCGCTGGTGAACGTGTGGTGGAGCAAGCGGACCCGCACAGTCCCGGTCACTACGCTTGCGCCATGACAACGGCTCTCATCACGGGATCGACGGCGGGCATCGGTGCCGCCTTCGCGCGGCGGCTGGCGGCGGACGGGCACAACCTCGTCCTGGTGGCGCGCGACACCGAGCGACTGCGGGAACAGGCCACGGAGTTGCACGACCGGCACGGCATCGAGGCGGAGGTGCTGACGGCGGACCTGGCGACGGACGACGGCATCGAGGCGGTGGTCCGGCGGCTGGCCGACCGCAGGAACCCGGTCGACCTGCTGGTCAACAATGCCGGCTTCGGCAACAAGGGCCGCTTCCTCGACGTCCCCATGGCCGACGAGCTGCGGATGCTCAAGGTCCACTGCGAGGCGGTGCTGCGTCTGACCTCGGCGGCGACGGAGGGGATGCGGGAGCGGGGCCGAGGGGGCGTGGTCAACGTGGCGTCGGTGGCGGCGTTCGTACCGCGCGGAACGTACGGGGCGTCCAAGGCCTGGGTCGTGCAGTTCACCCAGGGCGCGGCGCGGGACCTGGCCGGCAGTGGGGTACGGCTGATGGCCCTGTGCCCCGGCTTCGTCCGCACCGAGTTCCACGACCGGGCCGGCATGGGCACCGACAACATCCCCTCCTGGATGTGGCTCGACGCCGACAAGCTGGTGACCGCCGCCCTCGCCGACCTCTCCCGCGGCAGGTCCGTCTCCATCCCCGACCCGCGCTACAAGGCCCTGATGGGCGTGGTGAAGGTGGTGCCGAGGGGGCTCCTCGGTGGGATCAGCTCGAAGACGGGGCGGAAGTACGGGCCGCAGTAGGGTCGCGAACGGGTCGTTACCGCGGGTCGCGCAGGGTGTCCACGATCAAGGGGACGGTGCCGGGCTCGACGCGGATCAGTGCGGGGAGCACGTCCCGCAACCGCAGCCGCCGCAGGGCGCGGGCGAGGAGCACGCGCCCTCGGGCGGGCTCCACGGCGGGGGCGACGGCCGCCCACAGGCGGGGGTCCGGGTCGGCTTCGGACTCCTCGACGCGGCGCGCCAGTTCCGCGGCCCGGGAGTGCTGTCCGGCCGTCACCAGGCTGTGGACGAGGGCCACTTGGGCGTCGTCCCGGTCCACGATCTGACCATCGATCATTTTCTGGGCGCGTCCGTACTCTTCCCGCTCCACGAGGATGTCCATCACGTACCGCAGGACACCTGCCGGGGGCAGGAGGGCCAGCCGGTCGAGGAGGCGGTCGGCTTCCTCGTACCTGCGCAGGGCGAGCCAGGCGTGCAGCAGGTCGGCCGCGGCCAGGTCGTCCGGCCAGTCCGGGCGGTGGGACTCGGCTTTCCGCAGAGCCCACTGCGCCCTCGCCTCGTCCCCGGACTCCGCCAGCACGACGGCGATACGGGCCCACGCCCTGGTGCGGAGGTGCGGATCCTTCATGCCGACGGTGAGCGCATAGGCCGTCGATCTATCGCCCGCGGCGACGGTATGGGTCGCCAGAACCAGGCGGACGTGGTCCCGTGTCCCGGGGTCCGACTCCGCCGCGAGGCCGACGACGCGGTCGAACCGCCCCACCGCGCACAACCGTTCCGCGAGCAGCGCCCCGGCGGACGGGGCCGCGGGGCCTCCCTGGAGTCGTCGGGTGAGGGCCTCCGCCTCGTCGAAGCGCCCTGTCCGCGCGAGTGCCCCGACCACGTCCCTGGCCCGGAATTCCAGGGCGACCTTCTCCGAGGTGTCGTGGGCCCCGACGCCGGGCACGACGGGGAGGTCGAGGTCCCGCAGCACCGCCTCGGCCTCGTCGGGCCGTCCCGCGTCGGCGAGGTCCACGGTCGTACACACCCGGTCGAGGCTTCCGGAAACGACCGGCCACCGGATCTCGGTTTCCCTGTCGGCGAGCAGCCGGGCCACGCGCTCGGGGTCGGCCCCCGCCGCGACCGCCGCCACGGCACCGTCCACCCACGCGTCGTGGTCCTCGGCGGAGCCGAGCCGGCGCGCCAGTTCCCGGGCCCGCTCCCACTGACCCGTTCGCGCGCGTGCCGCGACGATCAGACGAAGGGTCTCGTGGTGGAACGGCTCGTGCGCCCCGTCACGCGCCAGCCGCTCGGCCCGGTCGATGTCGCCCGCCTCCGCCAGCGTGTCGACCAGGGCGTGCCGGGCCCACGCCCGGAGCCGGTCGTCCCCGGCTTCCTCGATCAGCCCCTCCGCCTGCGCGTAGGCGCCGCTGGACGCCAGAGCCCGCGCCAGGCCGCCCCACGCCCGTGCCGCACAGCCCGGATGGTCGATCTCCTCGGCGAGCGAGCGGGCACGGGCGTGTTCACCGTCGGCGGCCAACGCCCACACGATGTCGCTGAGGGCCGAGGACCGTTCCTCATATCCCCAGTCGTCCTCATATCCCCAGTCGTCGTCATGGTGTTGGTCCTCCGTCCGCAGTCGTGTCACGGCCACGGCCCGGTCGTACTCGCCGGCCATGGTGAGCGTCTCGACCAGCAGCGGCAGCAGCTTCGGCACGCACGTCGTGGCGTCCACGCGTGAGAGAAGGTCTTCGGCGTCGGTTTCCCGGCCGACGCGTCGCGACGCGGCCCCGATCCGGGCCCGGACCACGGGTTCGGCCTCGGGCCCGGCGGCACGGGCGAGTTCCTCGCCGCGGTCCCGCCGTCCCGCCTCCACCCAGAGGGCCGCCACCTCGGCGGCGCCCTGGGCCCGCGCCACCAGGTGTTCCTGCCGCAGGCACAGCGACTCGGCCCGATCGAAGGCACCGGACCGCGCCCACCGCACGGCGAGGCGTACCGAGGGGCCCCGGTACCGGTCGACGAGTGCCTCGGCCCGATCGAGCAGCCCGGCGTGCATCCAGACGCGGCTCACCTCCACCGGTATCTCCCTCCCGTCGGCGCTGTCGACGGCCCGCTCCCAGTCGGCGCCCCGTTCCACGGCGTCCAGGAGGAGCAACGCGGCCTCCCGGTCCCCCCGGTCGAGGAGCACCGTCGCGATGTCGGTCAGGGCGAGCGTCCTCTCCACCGGCCCGGGGATGCTGCGGGCCAGGGCCATCGCCCGGTAGGGGCGGCCGAGGGCGGCCCAGGCGCGGGGCAGGGCCCGGGTCAGGAGACGGTTCCGCCCCTCCAGGTTCTCCCGGTGCAGCGCGAGGCGAAACGCGTCCCTCAGGTCGGGCGCGCCCTCTTCGATGAGGAGTTCCTCGGTCACACCGATCTCCGTCAGGGCGGCGGCGTCACCTCCCGTCGCCTGCAGCATCCGGTCGTGGCGCGCCGCGTCGAGGGCGCAGCCGATCATGCGCGGGAGGTCCCGTCCGGTCCGCAGCATCCGGAAGTAGCCCGACGTCAGGTACTCCGGTGTGTTCTCGGGCCAGCCACGCGACCGCCAGTCCTCCGCCCAGGCGTGCAACCGGCCCCGGTGGCGGTCCAGTTCGGCCGGGCCGAGCATCTCCTCGGCCTGGGCCTGGAGTTCCTCGTGACCGAGCAGGTAGACGCCGACACGGGTGCCGAACGTCCGCCCGGCGCGGGTGCGCAGCACATCCCGTACCCGGTACGGGACCGCGTCCGTCAGCGCCGCCAGGTCCTCGGCGGTCAGACCGCCTGCGGCGGCCGTGACCAGGCCGAGCAGATCGTGCTCCAGTCCCCCGGCCTCGATCAGTCGCTTGAGCTCGCGCTCCGCTTCCTGTCGGATCACCTGGGCGTGCGGGGAGGGCCTGAGGACACGGACGATATCGGGGTCGTGCAGGGGGTGGTGGCCTGGGACGTCGCCGGGCAGCGGTGGGTTCAGGCGCCCGGTCACGAGGACCCGCATCCCGTGCTCCGGTCGGGTCGGCAGCAGGCTGGCGATGCTGTGGGCGTCCGGGCCGGTGGTGACGCCCCGGTCCTCGTCGAGGCCGTCGACGAGGAGGACCAGGCGTTCACCGCGCCGGGCGCAGAGGGCGGCGGCCGCGCCGTACAGGTGCAGGAGGTGCGCCTCGCGGGTGGCGGGGGTGAGGTGGGCGGGGAGGCCCTCGCCGGTCAGTTCGGCGAGTTGTTCCAGTACGACGTCGACGTACGCCGTCGCGTCGTTCTGTGCGCCCAGGCGGGCCGTGACGAAGAAGGGGACGACGCGGACGCCCGGCGGTGAGTGGAGTGCGAACCAGGAGAGGAGGGCCGTCTTGCCCGCCCACGCCTCGGCGCGCCACCAGGCGTACACCGGGCCGGAGTCGGCCGTGCAGAAGGCAGCGAGTTCCGCCAACTCCGCTTCACGGCCGACGAGTTGGTCCGGGGCGATACGGCGGACCTGCTCCCGGTACGCCGAGCGGACCTGGGGGACGAACAGGATCTGGTTGTGATCGCCGGTCACGGCCAGGCCGATGTTCCCGCCGGCGGCCACCGCTCCCTGGGCCGAGGCCTCGGCGGAGCCGGTCGGCGGTGTTCCGTCCTCGGCCGCCCCTCGTTTCCCCCACCAGCGCATGAGGCCATGGTGCCAAAGGGTGCGAGGGAGGACGTGGGGGGACAATGGACTGGTTCACCGGACCAGGGGGGCCGGGAGGTGGTGTGGCATGACGTTCGTGCAGCTCATCGACTGCAGGACCAGTCGGCTCGACGAGATGAACCGGCTGATGGACAGGTGGGTCGAGCAGACCAAGGGGAAGCGGACGGCGACGCACAGTGTGGTCGGCACGGACCGGTCCGACTCGTCGCACGTCATCGAGATAGTGGAGTTCCCGTCGTACGAGGAGGCCATGCGGAACTCCGGGCTGCCGGAGACGGACCGGATCTTCCAGGACATGATCGCGCTCTGCGACGAGATGCCGACGTTCACGGATCTGGACGTGGTGCGGGACGAGCAGCTCTACACGGGGACGGCGCGGCGGTTCTTCGAGACGCTGGCCGTGAAGGGGGAGCTGCCGCCGCTCAACGATCTGCTCGTGGAGGACTATCACGACCATGTGCCCTCCGGGGAGCCGGACGCCATCGGGATGGACGCGTTCCGACGGACCTGCGAGGAGTGGCGGAGCGCGTTCGACTACGCGTTCACCGTGGAGGACCAGCTCGCCCAGGATGACCGGGTGTGCACGCGGTGGACCTGGGACGCGACCCACAAGGGGGACTTCCTCGGGATTCCGGCCAGCGGGAGGACGGTCCGGATGACCGGGACGACCATTCACCGGTTCACCCCCGAGGGGAAGATCGCCGAGGGATGGTGGGAGTACGACCGGCTCGGGTTGATGGGGCAGCTCGGAGCCCTCGACGACCTGGAGAAATAGGTCATCGGGCCGTGACGCGGGAAGGCCCGGCACCCCCGCGTACGGGGATGCCGGGCCTCATCTACGGCTTGCTCGCCGACGTGTCCCGCGTCAGTGGGAGTGGCCGTGACCGTGGCCGTGGCCCGCGTCGGCCGGCTCCTCTTCCTTCTTCTCGACGACCAGGGTCTCGGTCGTCAGGAGGAGGGAGGCGATGGAGGCGGCGTTCTCCAGGGCGGAGCGGGTGACCTTGACCGGGTCGATGACGCCGGACTTGACCAGGTCGCCGTACTCGCCGGTGGCGGCGTTGAAGCCCTGGCCCTTGTCGAGCTCGGCGACCTTGGAGGTGATGACGTAGCCCTCCAGGCCGGCGTTCTCGGCGATCCAGCGCAGCGGCTCGACGGCGGCCTTGCGGACGACCGCGACACCCGTGGCCTCGTCGCCGGTCTTGCCGAGGTTGCCCTCGAGGACCTTGACGGCGTGGACGAGCGCGGAGCCACCACCGGAGACGATGCCCTCCTCGACCGCGGCACGGGTCGCGGAGATGGCGTCCTCCAGACGGTGCTTCTTCTCCTTCAGCTCCACCTCGGTGGCGGCGCCGACCTTGATGACGCACACGCCGCCGGCCAGCTTCGCGAGGCGCTCCTGGAGCTTCTCGCGGTCCCAGTCGGAGTCCGTGTTCTCGATCTCGGCCTTGATCTGGGCGACGCGGCCCTGGACGGCCCCGGAGTCGCCGGCGCCGTCGACGATCGTGGTGTCGTCCTTGGTGACGGTGACGCGGCGGGCGGAGCCCAGCACGTCCAGGCCGACCTGGTCGAGCTTGAGGCCGACCTCCTCGGAGATGACCTCGGCGCCGGTCAGCGTCGCCATGTCCTGCAGCATCGCCTTGCGACGGTCACCGAAGCCGGGGGCCTTCACGGCGACCGCGTTGAAGGTGCCGCGGATCTTGTTGACGACGAGGGTCGACAGGGCCTCGCCCTCGACGTCCTCGGCGATGATCAGCAGCGGCTTGGAGGCGTTGGCCTGGATGACCTTCTCCAGCAGCGGCAGCAGGTCGGCGATGGCGCCGATCTTGCCCTGGTGGATGAGGATGTACGGGTCGTCGAGGACGGCCTCCATACGCTCCTGGTCCGTCACGAAGTACGGCGACAGGTAGCCCTTGTCGAAGGCCATGCCCTCGGTGAAGTCCAGCTCCAGACCGAAGGTGTTGGACTCCTCGACGGTGATGACACCGTCCTTGCCGACCTTGTCCATCGCCTCGGCGATGAGCTCGCCGACCTGGGCGTCCTGGGCGGACAGACCGGCGACGGCGGCGATGTCGGACTTCTCGTCGATCGGGCGGGCGGTCGCGAGGAGCTCCTCGGAGACCGCGGCGACGGCGGCGTCGATGCCCTTCTTCAGGGCGGCCGGGGAGGCACCGGCGGCGACGTTCTTCAGGCCCTCGCGCACGAGCGCCTGGGCGAGCACGGTGGCGGTGGTCGTACCGTCACCCGCGATGTCGTTGGTCTTGGTCGCCACCTCCTTCACCAGCTGGGCACCGAGGTTCTCGTACGGGTCCTCGACCTCGACCTCGCGGGCGATGGTCACACCGTCGTTGGTGATGGTGGGGGCGCCGAACTTCTTGTCGATGACGACGTTGCGACCCTTGGGGCCGATCGTCACCTTGACCGTGTCGGCAAGCTTGTTGACGCCGCGCTCGAGGGCGCGACGGGCGTCCTCGTCGAACTTCAGGATCTTCGCCATGGGAGCGGTTCAGCCCTCTCGGAAAATGTCGGTGAAACGAACTGCGCCCCTGACGCCCGGCTCATTAGTGGTCGCGGGGGGCCAAGGGCGCAGCTCACAAGCAATGTGCTTCGGTGAGGAAGCCGATGCGGGATTTCTGGGGGTGACCCCCAGACCCCCCTTACTTCTCGATGATCGCGAGGACGTCGCGAGCCGAGAGGACGAGGTACTCCTCGCCGTTGTACTTCACCTCGGTGCCGCCGTACTTGCTGTACAGCACGATGTCGCCGGTCTTGACGTCGAGCGGCAGGCGCTCGCCGTTCTCGAAGCGGCCCGGGCCCACGGCCAGGACGACGCCCTCCTGGGGCTTCTCCTTGGCGGTGTCCGGGATGACCAGGCCAGAGGCGGTGGTCTGCTCGGCGTCGAGCGGCTGGACCACGATGCGGTCCTCGAGCGGCTTGATGGCAACCTTGGAGCTGGTGGTCGTCACGATCCGACCTCCCCCTTCGGAGATCTCACGGGGTTAACTGTCTGAGGTGGCGACCAGGTGGATCCGTCGTCGCGGGTGCCGGACCTGCCCGTCGCGTAGTTGGCACTCTCCAGGGGGGAGTGCCAGACCTGAGACTATGACCGCGATTAGCACTCGGTCAAGCGGACTGCTAATCGCGTGCGGTGTGGCGGGTCGCGGCGGGCGTGTCGGGCGAGTCGCCGGGGGCGTGTCGTGCGGGCCGTGGGCATGCGTCGACCGGGCGCCGGACCGTGCCGCACGGGCGTCAGAGGTAGTCCTCCAGGCGGCCCACCGTTAGGCCCCGCTCCTGGATGCGCCGCAACAGTCCGGCCGTCATCCGGGTGAGGGTCGCGCCCTCCAGTCGGCCCGGTCCGCCGGTGCCGGCAAGGACGATGTCGCCGGGGCGGAGGCGGTCGGCCACGGTGTGGCGGAGACCGGTGCTCCGCAGGGACGCGCTCCACAGGACGACCGCGCCGATGCCGCAGTCGGCGGCGGCGCGGAGCGTGGTGGTGTCGTAGACGCCGTACGGCGGGCGGAAGAGGGTCGGGCGGACACCGAAGCGCTGCCCCAGCTTGTACTGCTGACCGCAGATCTCGGCGCGCTGTCCGGCGTACGGCAGGCCGCGCAGGGCCCTGTGGTCGAGCGTGTGGTTCTGCACGGTCGCGCCGACCGCCCGCAGGCGGGCGAAGTGGCCGTACCCCGGCCCCACGACGCGGTCCGTCAGGAACAGGGTCACCGGCAGCCGCAGCTCACGCACCATCGCGGCGAACCGGGGGTCCCTCTCGGCACCGTCGTCGTACGTCAGGAAGACCACCTTGTCCCGCGTCGGAACGCGGCCGACGACCGGCGCCGGCCCGGCCGCGCGAGGGGCCACCGGCCGATCGGGGGGCCATGGCGCGGGGGCGAGCGGCGAGGGAAGGCCCCAACGTCGGTACGGGGGCTGGTGAGGGCCTGGGGGCGGTGTCGAGGCCGATGTCGGGGCTCGGGTAGAGGGTGCCGGTGTCGTGGCTCCGGTAGAGGGTGCCGGCGCCGAGGTGCGGGACGAGGGCGGCGGCGGAGCGGCCCGGCCGACCGGCTCGGGGGGCCGGGCGGCGCATCCGGGGACCAGCAGGACGGCGAGGGAGGCGAGGAGGGCCAGTGCGCGGGTCGCCGTCGTACGGGCCGTCGGGAGGGGCGCGGAGCGGCGTGCGCCGCACCACCACGCGCGTGCCGTCGGCTCCGCACGCCCCGCCCGCCCTGCCCGCGTCCCGGCATGCCGGACGCCCTCCGCACCCCCGGCACGCCTGCCGCCCACGGCGCCCTCCGCACCCCCGACACGGCTGCCGCTCCCGACGCTCTCCGCACCCCCGACATGCCCCGCACCCCCGACATGCCCGGCGCTCCCGGCACCCCCCGCGCTTTCGGCACCCGGCGCATGTCCTGTGCGCTCGGTCCTCTCACGCATCCCGCATCCGCCGCGCGGTCCTCGGCCTCTCCGGGCCTCGCCCTCCCCCGGCACCCGGCGGCGGCCGCCACGCAGCCGCCGCCCTCCGCGCACGCGACGACCCCCTGGCCTCCTCACAGGTAGTCCTCCAGTCTCGCCACCGCGTACCCCTCGGCGGTGACCCGGTTCAGGAAGCGGCGGATCATGTCGCGCATGGTGCCCTTCCAGTCGCCCTCGCCCCGGAAGTGACTGAGGACGATGTCGCCCGGGCGCAGCTCTCGGTCCCCTTCCCGGTACTCCCAGCGGTCGGCGAAGACCTCCTCGTTCCAGAGGGGGACCGCCTCGATGCCGCAGACCTTGGCGGCCCGCAGGGTGTCCTGGTCGTAGCTGCCGTACGGCGGCCGGAAGAGGGTGGGCCGTTCGCCGTACCGCTTCTCGATCACGTCCTGCATGCCGCAGATCTCGCGCTTCTGGGCGGTGTAGGAGAGGGCGGGCAGGTAGCGGTGGTTGAGGGTGTGGTTGTCGAGGACGACACCACGGTCGCGCATCCGCTCGAAGTAGCCGTAGTCGTCCTCGATCAGGTAGTCGCTGAGGAAGGCGGTGTACGGGATCCGGAGATCGCTCATCATCCGCAGGAACGCGGGGTCCTTCTCGGCACCGTCGTCGATCGTCAGGAAGACGACCTTGTGGCGGGTGGGAACGGTCGTGAAGACCGGTGGCAGCCCGTCCTCCAGGTGCCCGTCGACCTCGAAACCCTCACGTGTCCTGAGCGCCGGTTTGCGCGCCGGGGGCGCGGGCGGCAGCAGCGGCAGCGCGGCCAGCCCCCAGCGCTTCGCGGCGGCGACCCGCGCGGCGTGCGCCCGGCGCGTCTTCAGGGCATACGCGCCGAGGGCACGCGCGGTGGACGCGTCGGGCGGACGCCGGCCGGACTGACCGTGGACCGGTCCGGGGGTCCCCCGTTCCACCGAGTCGTCGGATTTCTGAGACTTCCTGGACTTCTCGGGTTTCCCGGAGCTGTCGGGACCTCCTGCACCCCCGGCGCCCCCGGCGCACCCGGACACGACGGCCGCGGCGGCGAGTACGACGACGACGCCCCGGACACCACCGCTCCCCGCCTTGAAGCTCGCCCGCTTCACTACCTTTTTGTCATTTTGTCGTACGAATCGCATGGCGCCGCATCCTCGCAGGACAAGCCCCTCCCCACCGCCCGACACCGCCACGGAACGCGCACCATCCACCAACCGGCCCACACCACCCCGTCCGCCCTCCCGACACACACCCCACTCACCCACTGGAAGACAATGGCCCGGTGAACGACCTCGACCCCGCCGTCTTCCTCGCCCCCCTCCTCACCCCCGAGGGCCGCGCTCTCCTCGACGAGGTGCGCGGTACCGAACCGGCGCGGGAGTTGGCCGTGGCGACGCGGTTGCGCCGGGACCACCCTGCGGAACTGGTCTCGGCGGCCCTGGCGCAGGCCCGGCTGCGGCAGCGGGCGGCGGCGAAGTTCGACGTGGCGGACGCGGGGCGGATGTTCTTCACGCCGAACGGGGTCGAGCAGTCGACCAGGACGACGGTGGCGGCGTACCGGGCGGAGCGGATGCGCGCGCTGGGCGTGACCTCCGTGGCCGACCTGTGCTGCGGCATCGGCGGTGACGCGATCGCCCTCGCCCGGGCCGGCATCCGGGTCCTGGCGGTCGACCGCGACCCCCTGACGGCGGCGGTGGCCCGCGCCAACGCCGACGCGCTCGGCCTGGCCGACCTGATCGAGGTGCGGGAGGCGGACGTCACTCACATCGACACCTCGCCGTACGACGCGGTCTTCGTCGATCCGGCCAGGCGCGGGGGCCGGGGCCGGATCTTCGATCCCGAGGCGTACTCCCCGCCGCTCTCCTGGGCCGTCGCGACCGCCCTGAAGTCCCCCCGCGCCGCCCTGAAGATCGCCCCCGGCATCCCCCACGAGGCGATCCCCGCCGAGGCCGAGGCCGAGTGGATCTCCGACGGCGGCGATGTGAAAGAGGCGGTGCTCTGGTTCGGGACGGCGACCGACACCGAATCGGCCGCCGCCACGACGCCGGCCCCCGGCACCGAGCCGGCTCCCGGCACCAAGTCGGCCGCCGTCCGCGCCACCCTCCTTCCCGGCCGCCACACCCTCCTCGGCCGTGGCCTCCCCGACCCCCGGGTCCGGCCCGTCGGCCGCTACCTCTACGAGCCCGACGGCGCCGTCATCCGCGCCCACCTGGTCTCCGAGGTCGCAGCCGGACTCGACGCCGGCGGCCTCATCGACCCGACCATCGCCTACGTCACCGCCGACACACTCCGCCCCACCCCCTACGCCACCGCGTACGAGATCACCGACCAGCTCCCCTTCAACGTCAAGAAGTTGAAGGCACTGCTGAGAGAACGCGAGGTCGGCATCCTGACCGTGAAGAAGCGGGGGTCGGCCGTCGAGCCGGAGGAGCTGCGGAAGAAAGTCAAGCCTCAGGGGCGCAACTCGGCCACGGTCTTCCTGACCCGAGTCGCGGGCGCCCCCACCATGCTGATCGGCCACCCGGTCCGACCGGCCCCCTGAGTCGGCCTCACCGGCCCCCCTCC
Organism: Streptomyces sp. NPDC012510; assembly: GCF_042955065.1. NCBI lineage: Bacteria > Bacillati > Actinomycetota > Actinomycetes > Kitasatosporales > Streptomycetaceae > Streptomyces > Streptomyces sp. NPDC012510. The sequence goes on along the minus strand of NZ_JBIBEN010000006.1, from coordinate 293,558 downwards.
TCCGCCCGCGCCAGCAGCAGCGCCCGCTCCCGCTCGTTGCGCGCCAGCTCCGCCGCCCGGACGAACTCGGCGCGGGCCTCCTCCACTCGGCCATGTCCTTGCACTGCATCAGCGCGTAGCCCCCGACGACCTCCCTGGTCGACTCGGACACGGCCGCTGACTTTTCCTGAGGTTTTTCCGGCTAACGCAGTGACTCCCACAGCTCGCCCGCCTCCGGCTCGTCCGCCACCACTCGGTTGCGGTCGTACGGGGCCGGCGCCACCGGCATCATCACGGTTCTGGTGCGGGCGGAGGACAGGTCCCGCAAGCTCTGGGCGAAGTTCATCAGTTCCGTGAGGGAGTCCAGGCCGGTGTCCGTCGTCAGGCCGGCGGTGATCGCGTCGGCGGCCCGGTAGAGCCGGGCGGGATCGGTCAGGAGGTCGGTGGAGGCGATCTGGTCCAGGAGGGCCTTCACCAGGTGTTGCTGGAGGGCGATGCGGCCCAGGTCGCTGCCGTCGCCGATGCCGTGGCGGGTCCGCGCGAGGGCGAGGGCCTGTTCGCCGTCGAGGTGGTGGGTGCCGGCCGCCAGGGTCAGGTGGCTGTCCTCGTCGTCGATGTCCTCGTCCGTCGTGACCGTGACGCCGCCGAGAGCGTCGACGAGCTTGGCGAAGCCGGAGAAGTCGATCTCCATGTAGTGGTCCATGCGGACGTCGGTCAGCGACTCGACGGTCTTCACCGCGCAGACCGGGCCGCCGACGGCGTACGCGCTGTTGAACATCACGTTGTACGCGACCGACGTCGAACCGCCCGACTCCAGCGGGCAGGACGGGCGGGTGACGAGGGTGTCGCGGGGGATGCTGACGACCGTCGCCCCAGTGCGGCCCTCGTCGATGTGGACGACCATCGCGGTGTCCGAGCGGGCGCCCGAGTCCTCGCCGCCGCCCCCGAGTTCGGCGTTCTCCTTGCCGCTGCGGGAGTCGGAGCCGAGGACGAGGATGTTGAGCGCGCCGGTCGCGAGCGGGGCGGCGGAGGCCGAGGGGGAGCCCGTCGGCCGGGGCTTCGCGGGACGGTTGTCGCCGAGCGCGCTGTCGATGTCGACGCTCTCGATGTTGCCGTTGAGCCGCCAGAACGCCCAAGCCGCCGAGCCCGCGCCGAGTACGAGGACGCCGGCGAGAACGCACCCGACGATCCTCAGCCGTCGTGGCCGTCGTGGCCGTCGGCCAAGCCGTCCTTCGGCGCTCTCGGTGCCGTCCTCGCCCTCGTCTTCGTCAGCCACACACCGGAACGTACGTCCGAATTATCACGGGCGGGAACCTCCTGCGGCCTTTCCTTCGGAAATTCTCATACTTGTCAGTCGCTCTCAGCCGTGTTCGGGGTTCTCGGCCGCTTTCAGCGCAGCGTCACCGTCGGTGCCGGATTACTCCCGCTCCATGTGCCGTTGAAGCCGAAGGTCACCGAACCCCCGCTCGGCACGCTCCCGTTCCAGGACGCGTTGGCGCAACTGACCGTCGCGCCGGTCTGGGTGCAGGTGGCGTTCCAGGCCTGACCGATCCGCTGGCCCGCCCCGAAGGTCCAGTCGGCCCGCCAGGAGGAGAGCGAGGAGCCGGCGGCACACCTGATCGTCACGTTGCCCGTGAACCCGGTGTTCCACTGGTTCGCCACGCTGTACGTCGCCGCACAGCCCTCCGTCGACGGCGGGGGTGTCGTACCCGTCCCGCCGAAGCCCGTCACGATGCCGTAGTACGCCGGTTTCGGCACGTAGTTCCCGTCGTACGGGGTCGCCGCGCCCTCACCCGGGAAGGTGTCCGGGATCCAGGAGTCGGAGTCGGTGAAGCCCCAGACGGTGACGCCGGTGCAGCGGGTCACCGCCACGCACGCCTTCACCACGGCGTCGTACTCGGTCCGCTGTTGCGCCAACTTGGCCTCGGTGGCCGGAAGTTGCATACGGATGTCGAGTTCCGTGATGGCGACGTCCACGCCCAGGTCGGCGAAGCGCTGGATGTTCTGCTGGAGGGTGGAGGGGACCTGGCCGAGAATCAGATGCGCCTGCAGGCCGACCCCGTCGATCGGGACTCCGCGCGCCTTCAGGTCCCTGACCAGGTTGTACAGGGCCGTGCTCTTCGCGTTGACACCCTCGACGTTGTAGTCGTTGATGTAGAGCTTGGTGGACGGGTCGGCGGCGCGGGCGGCGGTCAGGGCCTGGGCTATGTAGTCGGTACCGAGGCCGTTGTACCAGAGGGTCCGGCGGTAGGTGCCGTCCTCGTTGAAGGGCTCGTTCACCACGTCCCAGGCGGCCAGCCGGCCCTTGTAGCGGCCGACTTCGAGCGCGATGTGGTCGTTCATCAACTGGCTGAGCTGCGCGGGTGTCCAGGTGCCGTTGTCGAGCCAGCTCGGGTTCTGGCTGTGCCAGACGAGGGTGTGGCCGCGTACGTCCTGGTCGTGGGCCTCGGCGAAGTCGACGATCTGGTCGGCCTCGGTCCAGTCGAAGTTGCCGCGGGTGGGCTCGACGGAGCCCCACTTCATGGCGTTGCCGGGGGTGAGCCAGTTGAACTCCCGGCCGGCGATCTCACCGTAGGTGCCGGTGAGCTTGGATCCGGTCACGGCGGTGCCGACGGCCTTGCCCTTGGCCGCGGCGAGGTCGCGCAGGGGCGGGTCGGCGGCGTGGGCGGTGGGGGCCGCGACGAGCAGGGCGGCGAGTGTCGCGGCGCCGGTGAGCAGGGTGGTCAGGGTGGTCAGGGAGGGTCTCATTGCGGGTGCCTCCGAATGTTTCGGTGGTGCAACCGATTGACTTCGGAGGAGTGTGGGGGTGGGTGGCCCAGTCGTCAATACGACAACTTCCGGCCACGACCGTCACACGACGCCGCTCAAGGCGCGGCCGTGCCGACGTGCGGCTCCGCCGCGAGTGCGCGACGAGCCGCGGCGGTGGGGCACCCGGCCACGAACCGGACCCGTACACCGTCAGACCGCCGGCGGCACCCCCGTGCTGCTGCGCACCACCAGGCTCGTCGCCAGTTCCACCCGCCTCGCCGCCGACGAACCCTCCTGGCGGCCCAGGTCGAGCACCAGTCGGGCCGCCGCCTCGGCCATCTCCATCAGGGGCTGGCGCACGGTCGTCAGCGGCGGCCCCACCCAGCGGGCCACCGGCAGGTCGTCGAAGCCGACCACGCTGAGGTCCTCCGGGATGCGCAGACCCAGTTCACGGGCGGCTTCGTAGAGGCCGAGGGCCTGGAGGTCGTTGCCGGCGAAGACGGCCGTGGGGCGGTCGGGACGGCGCAGCAGAGCGAGGCCGAGCCGGTAGCCGGTCTCGTGGTGGAAGTCGCCGGCCTTGAGCAGGCCCGGGTCGACCGGCAGGCCGGCGGTCTCCAGCGCGGCCCGGTAGCCGTCGACCCGGGCGCGGCTGCACATCATCCGCGAGGGCCCGCTGAGGGCGCCGATGCGCCGGTGGCCGAGGTCGATCAGATGACGGGTGGCGGCCAGGCCCCCCTGCCAGTTGGTGGCGCCGATCGAGGGCACGTCGTCGCCCGGGTCACCGGCCGGGTCCATCACCACGAACGGGATGGAGCGGCTGGTCAGCAACGCGCGCTGGGACTCGTCGAGCCCGGACAGGACGAGGACGACACCGTGCGGGCGGCGGGCGGCGACCTGGTCGGCCCAGGTGCGGCCGGGCGTGAGCCGGCCCGCGCTCTCGGAGAGGACGACGCTCAGGCCCTCCTCCCGCGCGACGTTCTCCACGCCCCGGATGACCTCCATCGCCCAGGCGCTCTCCAGCTCGTGGAAGACCAGGTCGATGAGGGGGGACCTGGTCGCCTCGGCGCGCCGGCGACGGTAGCCGTACTCACGCAGCAGGTCCTCGACACGGGTGCGGGTCGCGGGCGCGACATCCGCGCGGCCGTTGAGCACCTTCGAAACAGTCGGAGCCGAGACACCGGCCTGGCGGGCGATCTCGGCGAGCGTCGCGGTCTGCGTGGACTGCGACGCTCGCGCTCTTGTCTGGGTTTCCTCGGGCTTCGCGGGCTTCATGAGCGGGATCGTATCCCTGCACACCCCCTTGACGAACCCTTTCGACGGCCATACGTTCCCGGAACATTCGGGATGCCATCCGAAACATTCGTCCCTCGACCTTTCGCGAGAGGTGCTGTCAATGGAGTCGAACAGAGAGCGGACGTTCAGCAGGCGCTGGTTCCTCGGCGCCGGTTCCGCCTCGTTGCTCACCGCCGGACTCGGCACCGGCCTCACCGCCTGCGGCTCCGGCGGCGGCTCGGGCGGGGACGGCAAGACGATCACCGCGTTCGTGTACGGCGACGACGCGGTGAAGGTCCAGCAGGCGGGCGTCGACCGGTACAACAAGTCGGCCGCGGCGAAGAAGGCCGGCGGCACCGTCAAGCTGCAGAAGGTCCCCGGCTCCGACTACTCCCCCAAGCTCCGTACGGCCATGGGTTCTCCCAGCGCCCCGGACGTCTTCTTCAACTGGGGCGGCGGCTCCATCAAGCCGTACGAGGAGGCGGGCAAGCTCGTCGACCTCACCGACATCATCGAGGGCGACCCGGTCCTCAAGGGCGGCTTCCTGCCCTCGGTCCTCTCCGCCGGAGACCTCAAGGGCCGCCACTACGGCATCCCGATGCGCGGTATGCAGCCGGTGATCCTCTTCTACAACAAGTCCGTCTTCACCGAGCACAAGCTCCAGCCGCCCACCACCTGGGACCAGTTGCTCGACATCAACGCCAAGCTGAAGAAGGCGAAGATCACCCCCTTCGCCCTCGGCGGCTCCGACATCTGGCCCGAGCTGATGTGGCTGGAGTACCTGGTCGACCGGATCGGCGGGCCCGAGGTCTTCAAGCGCATCCAGGACGGCGACGCCGAGGGCTGGGGCGACCCGGCCGTCCTCAAGGCCGCCGAGCTGGTCAAGGAACTCATCGACGACGGCGCCTTCGGCTCCAAGTTCACCTCGGTGTCGTACGTCAACGGCGGCGCCCCCGCGGTCTTCGCACGCGGCAAGGCGGCCATGCACCTGATGGGCTCCTGGGAGTACTCCACACAGCTCGGCAAGTTCCCGGACTTCGCCAAGGGCAACCTGGGCTGGGCCGCCTTCCCGACCGTCGAGGGCGGCACGGGCGATGTCCGCAACGTCGTCGGCAATCCCACCAACTACTGGTCCGTCAACGCCCGTACGAAGAACAAGGACCTGGCGATCGGCTTCCTCAAGGACTGCGCGTCCAAGGCGTACGCCCAGGCCCTCGTCGACAACGGCGACGTGCCGACCACCTCGAACGCGGCCGAGCTGCTCACGTCCTCCCCCAATCCCGAGTACGCCAAGTTCCAGTACGACATGGTCCAGCAGGCCCCGGCCTTCACGCTCTCCTGGGACCAGGCCCTCGGCGACGGGCTCGGCACCAAGATGCACACCGAGATAGGCAAGCTGTTCGCGGGCCAGTCCTCGCCGAGCGAGTTCGTGACGGCGTGCAAGGGGCTGAAGTGACCGTCACGGTCGAGAAGACGCCGGCGGCACGGAAGGAGCGGGCGCACCACGCCGGCCGCACCGGCCGCCCGCACGCCGCCTGGGCCCTCCCCGGCGTCCTCTTCTTCACCTTCTTCGCGGTCGTCCCGATGGCCCTCGCCCTCTACCTCTCCTTCACCAGCTGGGACGGCCTCGGCGACCCGCAACCGGTGGGCCTCGACAACTGGAAGAAGCTCCTCGACGACCCCCGTATGACCCAGTCCCTCTGGCTGACCGTCGTCCTGACGGTCGCGAGCTGGGCCTTCCAAACGGTCGTCGCCCTCCTCCTCGGTGTCTGGGCGGCGGGCAGGCAGCGCAACCGCGCCGTTCTCTCCGCGATCTTCTTCGTCCCGTTCCTGCTCTCCTCCACCGCCATCGCGATCCTCTTCTACGCCCTCCTCGACCCGAACTTCGGCATCATCCAGGCGGACACCCTCGGCTCGCAGAGCGGCGCGTTCCTCGCGATCGTCTTCGTCGGCGGCTGGCAGTTCATCCCCTTCCACACCCTGATCTACCAGGGCGGGGCCCGTCAGATCCCCGACGTCCTCTATCAGGCCGCCGCCATCGACGGCGCCGGCCGTTACCGCCAGTTCTTCTCGATCACGCTCCCGCAGCTGCGCCACACGATCACCACGTCCACGGTCCTGATGGTCGTCGGCTCGCTGACCTACTTCGAGACGGTCCTGATCCTCACCAAGGGCGGACCCGGCACGGACACGGCGATCCTGCCGTACCTGATGTACGAGGCGGGCTTCAAGACGTACGACTTCGGCTACGCCAGCGCCATCGCGTCCTTCCTGGTCATCGCCGCGACGGGCCTGTCGCTCGTCCTCGTCCGGCTGACGGGCTTCGGCGCCATGCGCAGCACCCGCGAAGGGATGTGACGCGGTGTCACACGATACGTTGGCGCGCCCCACGAAGGCCGACGAGCCCTCACGGGAGCGGACGACCGCCCCCCGCAGGCGACGCCACTGGACCAGGCGCGGCAACCCGGTCGCGGGCCTCGGGGCGTTCGTCTGGCTGGTCGTCGTCCTCGTCCCCATCTACGCGATGCTCTCGGCATCCCTCACGGGCGCGGACAAGGCCCTGACCGGCAACCCTCTGAAGCCTCCGACGGACCCGACCCTCGACAACTACAACACGGTCCTCACCAGCGGCTTCGGCCACCTCCTGAGCAACACGGCGATCGTCGCGGTGTCCGTCGTGGGGATCGTCCTGGCCCTGTCCATCCCCCTCGCGTACGTGGCCGTCCGCACCCGTGACCGCTGGTCGAACGCCGCCTTCCGCCTGTTCCTGCTGGGCGTGGCGATCCCGGCCCAGGCGGTGGTGGTCCCGTTGTATTTGCTGATCGCCAAACTCGACCTCTACGACACCCTCCTGGCCGTCATCCTGCCGACGGCGGCCTTCGCCATGCCGGTCTCGGTGCTGGTCCTGGTGGGCACCCTGCGGGACGTCTCCGAGGACCTGTACGAGGCGATGGCACTGGACGGCGCGTCCCCGCTCCGCATGCTCTTCCAGCTGACGATCCCGCTGGCCAAGGGCGGTATCAGCACGGTGGTGATCTACGCGGCGCTCCAGGCCTGGAACGGCTTCCTCTTCCCGCTGATCTTCACCCAGTCCGACGGCCCCCGCGTCCTCACGCTCGGCCTGTTCAACTACGTCAGCCAGTTCGGCGTCAACATCCCGGCCCTGCTCGCCTCCGTCGTCCTCTCCGGCATCCCGATCTTCGCCGTGTACCTGGTGGCGCGGCGGGCGCTGGTGGGCGGGTTGATGGGCGTGGGTGGCAAGTGAGCCCACCAGTCGCACCGGCCCCCGCGGCCTCTGGAACTCACCGACCCCTGCACCGACCCCTGACAGGAGTTTCATGACCATCCCCTGGCGTGACCGCGCCCTGCCCGCCGCCCAGCGGGTCGAGGATCTGCTCTCCCGGATGACCCTGGAGGAGAAGGCGGCCCAGCTGTACGGCGTGTGGGTGAAGACCGACTCCTCCGGCGAGGACATCGCCCCCGACGAGGCGGGCATGACGGAGTCGTTCGACTTCGCCGAGCTGATCACCCGGGGCCTCGGCCAGCTCACCCGCGCCTTCGGCACGGCGCCCGTCGACCCGGCGCTGGGCGCGCAGGCACTGGCCCGTGCCCAGCGCCGCATCATGGCCGCCAACCGTTTCGGCATCCCGGCCGTCGCCCACGAGGAGTGCCTGGCGGGATTCACCGCCTGGCAGGCGACGGCGTACCCGGTCCCGCTCGCCTGGGGCGCGACGTTCGATCCACCCCTCGTCGAGGAGATGGCCCGGCACATCGGACGGGACATGGCGTCGGTCGGCGTGCACCAGGGCCTGTCCCCCGTCCTGGACGTGGTCCGCGACCCGCGCTGGGGGCGGGTCGAGGAGACCATCGGCGAGGACCCGTATCTGGTGGGCACGATCGGCTCGGCGTACGTCCGGGGCCTGGAGTCGGCCGGGATCGTGGCCACGCTGAAGCACTTCGCCGGGTACGCGGCGTCCGTCGGCGCCCGCAACCACGCGCCCGTACGGGCCGGGGTACGGGAGTTCGCGGACGTGACCCTGCCCCCCTTCGAGATGGCCCTGCGCGAGGGCGGCGCCCGCTCGGTCATGGCGGCGTACACGGAGACGGACGGCGTCCCGGTCTCGGCGGACCGGGGGCTGCTGACCGAACTCCTCCGTGACGACTGGGGTTTCACCGGCACCGTCGTCTCCGACTACTTCGGTGTCGGCTTCCTGGAGACCAACCACCGTGTGGCGGGAAGCCGCGCGGAGGCCGCCCACGCGGCGCTGGCCGCGGGGATCGACGTGGAACTGCCGAGCCTGCGCTGCTACGGCGAGCCCTTGGTCGAGGCCGTGCGCGCGGGTGAGATCCCCGAGGCGCTGGTGGACCTCGCCGCCCGCCGGGTCCTGCTCCAGAAGTGTGAACTGGGCCTCCTCGACGAGAACTGGGCCCCCGAGCCGGCGACCGCCGCCGTCGACCTGGACCCGCCGCGCAACCGCGCCCTGGCCCGCCGCCTGGCCGAGGAGTCGGTGGTCCTGCTGGACAACCCCGACGGCGTACTGCCGCTCGCCCCCGACATCAGGATCGCGGTCGTAGGTCCCCGGGCCGACGACCCCCTGTCCATGCTGGGCTGCTACTCCTTCCCGTCCCACGTCCTGCCGGCCCACCCCGGCACCCCCCTCGGCATCGAGATCCCGACCGTCCTGGAGTCCCTGCGCACGGAACTCCCCGACGCGAAGATCACCCACACCACCGGCAGCGACGTCGACGGCGACAGCATGGAAGGGTTCTCCGAGGCGATCGCCCGCGCGTCCGAGGCGGACGTCTGCGTGGCGGTCCTGGGCGACCGCGCCGGGCTCTTCGGCCGGGGCACCTCCGGCGAGGGCTGCGACGCGGAGGACCTCCGGCTGCCGGGCGTCCAGGCGAAGCTGCTGGACGCGCTGGTCGCCACGGGCACTCCGGTGGTCCTGGTCCTCCTCACCGGCCGCCCCTACGCGCTGGGCCGCTGGAACGGTCGACTGGCGGCGGCGGTCCAGGCGTTCTTCCCCGGGGAGGAGGGCGGCCCGTCGGTGGCGGGAGTGCTGTCGGGCCGCGTCTCCCCCTCGGGCCGCCTCCCGGTCAGCGTCCCGAACCGCCCCGGCGGCCAGCCCTGGACGTACCTCCAGCCGCCGATGGGCCTGTACGGCGGCGCGAGCAACCTCGACCCGACCCCGCTGTACCCCTTCGGGCACGGCCTCTCGTACACGACGTTCGCATGGGGCGACTTCGAGGGCACCGAGGCGGAGATCGACACGGACGGCACGTACGACGTGGCCGTGACCGTCCGCAACACGGGTGAGCGGCCGGGGGCGGAGGTCGTGCAGCTCTACCTGCACGACCCGGTGGCCTCGGTGACCCGCCCGGACATCCGCCTGATCGCCTACCAACGCGTGGAGTTGGAGCCGGGGGCGGCGTCCCGCGTGCGGTTCCGTTTCCACCCCGACGTGTCCTGCTTCGCGGACCGCTCCGGCCGCCGCGTGGTCGAACCGGGCGCCCTGGAACTGCGCGTGGCGGCGTCGAGCACGGACGTACGCCACCGGGTGGGGGTGACCGTGCGGGGGCCCGTACGGGAGGCGGGCCCGGACCGCCGACTGCACTGCGAGACGGAGGTCCGGGCCGCGGAGGCCTGAGGTCTGAGGTCTGACGCTCAGTCTGCCTGGGCCGCCGCGAACGCGACGAAGGGGGCCCAGGCGGAGGGGGTGAGGTCGAGGTGGGGGCGGGTGGTGTCCTTGGAGTCGCGGACGTGGATGGTGGTGGGCGTGCCCGCGACTTGGACGCAGCTGTCCCCTTGATCCGTGCTGTGGCTGGACTTGAACCAAGCGAGTTCGGCGGTACTCATAAGGCTCCTCGCAGTCGCTCCAGCAAGCTCACGGAGTCCTCCGGGGTGAGAGCCTGCGACCGCAGTTTCGCATAGCGCTGGTTGAGGAGCGCCACGTCTTTCGGGTCAGCGATCAGCCGACCGTTCATGTGCCCCTCGGCGTAGGCGAGCCGCCGCCCGTCCGGTGTCTCCACCAATTGGAGCGGCCCCGACAGACTGGCATGCTGAACGCGCTTCAGCGGCATGACCTGAAGGCTCGTGTTCCGCAGCTCCGCGCACTCCAGCAAGTAGTGCAACAGGCCGCGCGTCACCTCTCGGCCGCCCAGCTCCCGGAGAAGCACGCTCTCCTCGATGATGAAGCTGAACGACGTGTTCGGACGCTCCCGCAACAGCTGCTGCCGCTCCATCCGAACGGCCACCTGCATGTCCAACTCGGCGTCGCTGACCGGCGCAACCGCGTTCTCGAAGACCGCCCGCACGTAAGGCTCGGGCTGCAACAACCCCGGCACCAGCCTGCACTCGTACGTGTCCAGAGCGGCCGCCTCCCGCTCAAGCCGTGCCCACATCCTGAACCACGCCGCCAGCCCCGGCTGTCGAGCCATGTGCCGAAACGCGCCCCGAACCGCGCCCGTGTTACCCGTAGCCTCCTCAGCCAGTTCGACAAACCGCTGATCTGCCAGCCGTCGCCCCAACTCAATGGAAGCCACGGAGTGTTTGGACAAATGAACGCGCGCCCCGAACTCCTCCCGGCTCACCCCCACATGCTCCCGCAGCGCCTGCACCACCGCGCCGAACGCCTTCATGCTGTCCGACGACCCGGGCTCACCACCCTGCCCCTGCGCCGCCCACTCCACGCCATGCACCATCAACCCAGAGTGACCGCCTGATCACCGTACTGTCCACCGAACAGCCGCGTACTCCACCCTCAGTACGCGCGGGGCCACCCCCACCCTCCCGTGCAGCCTCCCGAAGCCGTGCCGCCTCGCTCTCGGCCTTCCGAATGCCTCCGAGCGGACAACCGCGTCGAAGTGACGGGGATCACAGCGAACTGAAATCCCGCCGCCTGCATCCGGCGTCTAGCGGGTGTGAGACCAGCCGCCGCCCGTGGCGATCGTCGGGCAGCGGTGTCGTGATCGCCCGCGGGGGCGCGTCCTCCGTGCCGGGAGCCCATGGATGACCAACGGAAAGGAAAGCCGCATGACGTCCGTTGTGAGAGCGGCAGACATCGCGCCGACGGCCTACGCCTGGGAGGTCCGGGCCACCGGGCTGAAGGTCAGGGTCGGGAGGAAACGGATGGCCGTCGACGGGCTCGACCTGTCGCTGGGCACCGGAGTACACGGCCTGCTCGGCCCCAACGGAGCCGGCAAGACCACCCTCATCCGGGCGCTGGCCACCGTGCTGCGCCCCGCCGAGGGCACCCTGGAACTGCTCGGCCAGTCCGTCGGCGGCATGGGCGAGCACCGTGCGCTGCGCCGCCGGATCGGCTATCTCCCGCAGGAGTTCGGCTACTACAAGCGCTTCACCGTGCGCGAGTTCGTCGAGTACATGGCGTGGCTGAAGGAGGTGCCCAAGGCCGACATCCCGGCAGCGGTGCAGCGCGCCGTGGAACGCGTGGGCCTCGCGGACCGCGCCGACGACAGGATGAAGTCCCTGTCGGGCGGCATGGTGCGCCGGGTCGGCATCGCCCAGGCCATCGTCAACGACCCGGCCGTCCTGCTCCTCGACGAACCGACGGTCGGCCTCGACCCCGCCCAGCGGCTGCGCTTGCGCGAACTGCTGCAGGAGTTGGGCACGGACACCTGCGTGGTCGTCTCCACCCATCTGGTGGAGGACGTCGCCGCCGCCTGCACGGACGTGGTGCTGTTCGCCGAGGGCCGGCTGGTCTTCCAGGGCACCCCCGGCGAACTGGCCGCCGCGGGAAGCCCCGACCACGTGGGCGACAGCCCGCTGGAGCGCGGGTACTCGGCACTGTTGCAGGACCCCGCCCGGGAGAGGGGCACCTGGTGAACATCCGTGTCCTGCGCACCGAGCTGAAGCGGTCCGTCGCCCCGTGGGCCGGCGTCCTGGCCCTGATGACCGCGCTGGCGTTCCTGTACCTGCTGAACGGGTCGTGGTGGAGGGGCACCACGGCGTGGACGGCCCAGTGGACGTCCCTGGCGCTGTGGACCCGCACCCTGCTGTTCTACCTGTGGCCACTGGCCGTGGGACTCGGAGCGCTGCAGGGACTGCGCGACCACCGCTCGAAGATGTCCGAACTGCTGACGACCACATCGCGTCCCGCCCGGCATCGCGCGGCCACACTGGCGGGTACGACGGCGATCACCCTGGTCTCGGCCTTCGCGCTGGTCATCGGCTTGGGTGCAATTCAGGTGCTCGTCAACACCGGGTACACGCACCTTCGATGGCTGCCGATCTCACTGGTGGGGGCGCTCGCCCTCGTCGCAGGAGCCGCGCTGGGCATGGGGGCCGGGCGCGCCCTGCCCTCGGCGCTCACTCCACCGGCCCTGGCCATAGGCGCCTTCGTGTTCCTGACCCTCGTACAGACGTGGCTGGGCCGGACGGACACGACCGGGACGACAGGGGTCCCAAGCTCGGAGCCGAACCGGGTCTCCCTGCTGTCGCCGGCGATCGAGGGCGTGCCGAACGCGCTGGTGACGCTCTCCGCGTCCGTGCACGTCGGACAGACGATCTGGCTGCTGGGCATGGCCGTGACCGGCTTCGCGCTGCTGGTCGCCGCGACCCCGCGCACCCGGCTGCTCGCCCTGACGCCCGTCCTGGCGGGCGCGGCACTCGCCCTGCTCGTCCTGCCCTCCGACCCGCGCCGGATGTACGTCCTCGACGAGGCCGCCGCGGAGCTGGTGTGCGACGGCCCGGTGTGCGTGACCGAGCAGCACCGCGCACGACTCGCTGACCTGGCGGGCCCCGGCAAGGAGGCACTGCGCCGACTGCGCGGCGCCCTGGGCAGCCAGGCACCGGACACCATCCGGGAGAACACCGCCGTACTGCCGGACGGCGCCACACCGCGCTGGTCCCACAGGACCGTGATCTTCGGCTTCGACGACGACATCATCGCCGCCGCGCAGGGCGAAGGGCTGACCGAGGCCTTGATCGGCAAGGGCATGGTGCCGGGGTGCGCCCCCGTCGCCGTCGGCTGGAGCGAGTTCGGCAACGATGAGTTCGCGCGGACCGTCGCGGCTGGCTGGGTCCTCGGGGACCTCAAGCCGCTGCCCGGCACGGGTTCGGCGGGGGTGCGTCGCCACGTCATCGCCAGGGCCCTCCCGGTGTGGAAGGAACTCCAGGCGCTGCCGCGGGATGAGCAGCTCGCGCGGATCGACGCGATGCGCGCCGCCGCGCTCTCCTGCGAGGGCGATGCCTTCGACGCGCTCGAGGCCGGTGGGTCCCGGTGAGATGGCTGATGCTGTACGCGCGCTCGCGTCAGGTGCCCGCCTCGCTCGCCGCAGTGGTGGTCGGCGCGGTGGTGGTGGGGGTGCTCGCCCGGGACGGCAACGGGGGACCCGGTGATCCGCGACCGGCCGTGCTCGTCCTCGCCGCAGGGGTGATGGCGGCCTCGACCGGGCTCAGCGGGCAGGACCTCGCGCTGGACCGGACGGCCGCGATCCGCTGGGCGCCCCGCAGAGCGGCGCACGTGCTGCTCCTCGGCGCCGTGGTCGGCGCGGTGCTGCTGGCCGTGCAGGCGATGGGCGAGCCCATGGCCACCACCGCGTTCGTCGTCCGGGACAGCGCGGGACTGATGGGGCTGGCGGCCCTGGGCGCGGCGCTCTCGGGCGGCCAGTTCGGGTGGACGCTGCCGTTCGCCTGGTTGGCGTTCTCGTTCTCCGCCCCGCCCTCGACGAGCACGCCGATGCAGGTGGGGACCTGGATGCTGCTGCCACCCGGCACGTCGGCGGGTACCTGGACGGCCCTGGTCCTCGCGGTCGCCGGCACCGCGGCCTACGCCGTCGCGGGACCGAGGCGGTGACCGGCCCGGCTCACGACCGCCGCGAACTCGGCAGTTCCGGAGTACTTCCGGAGTACTTTTGGAAGTACTGGCGCCGGATTCCTACCAGGGTGGTGTCACTCGCCCAGTGACTCGAACCGCCACCGGTGCACCGCCCGGCAGACCAACCCGGCGTCGGGCTCCGGCAGTTCCGGCAGCTCGGCGTCATACTCCGCGTCCCACCAGGTGATGACCAGCACCCGGTCCTGGGGCGCCCGGAGGGTCTCGCGGCGCAGGAGCCGCCCGGTGTCGGGCAGTTCCCGCGCACGGGCCCAGGCAAGGAGTTCCGCACCCCGGCCGGCGACCGCCCGGGCCTCCCACATCAGGGCGACGGTCACGAGTAGAGGTTCTCCTTGCTGACCTCGTGGACGTGGTCGTGCGCGTGCGAGGTGCCCGGCACATGCGGGTCGGTGACCGGCAGGGAGGAGTCGGCGGACAGGTCCCAGTCGGAGGCGGCGCGCCCCCGCGCGACCATCTCCGCGCCCAGAGCCGCCACCATCGCCCCGTTGTCCGTGCACAACTTCGGCCGGGGTACCCGCAGTCGGATCCCGGCCGCCTCGCACCGTTCCTGGGCCAGCGCCCGCAGCCGGGAGTTGGCGGCGACACCGCCACCGATCATCAGATGGTCCACGCCCTCGTCACGGCAGGCCCGCACGGCCTTCCGCGTCAGTACATCCACGACCGCCTCCTGGAAGGAAGCCGCCACATCCCGCACCGGCACCTCCTCCCCCGCCGCCCGCTTGGCCTCGATCCAGCGGGCCACGGCGGTCTTCAACCCCGAGAAGGAGAAGTCGTAGACCGGGTCGCGTGGCCCGGTCAGCCCGCGCGGGAAGGCGATCGCGTCCGGGTCGCCCTCGCGCGCGTACCGGTCGATGACCGGCCCGCCGGGAAACCCGAGGTTCAGCACGCGCGCGATCTTGTCGAAGGCCTCGCCGGCCGCGTCGTCGATCGTCGCCCCCATCGGCCGTACGTCCGACGTGATGTCCGTCGAAAGGAGCAACGACGAATGGCCCCCCGACACCAGCAGCGCCATCGTCGGCTCCGGCAACGCCCCGTGCTCCAACTGGTCCACACAGATGTGGGAGGCGAGGTGGTTGACGCCGTACAGCGGCTTGCCCAGCGCGTACGCGTACGCCTTCGCCGCCGAGACGCCCACCAGCAGGGCGCCGGCGAGGCCCGGCCCGGCGGTGACGGCGATGCCGTCGAGGTCCTTCGCGCTCACCCCCGCTTCCTTCAGCGCACGGTCGATCGTCGGGACCATCGCCTCCAGATGCGCCCGCGAGGCGACCTCGGGCACCACCCCGCCGAAGCGCGCGTGCTCGTCGACGCTCGACGCGATCGCGTCGGCCAGCAGGGTCGTCCCGCGCACGACGCCGACGCCGGTCTCGTCGCAGGAGGTCTCGATCCCCAGGACCAGGGGTTCGTCAGCCATTGATCTCGGTTCCTTGTGCGGAGACGGATGTGGAGGGGTCGTTGAGCCGCATGACCAGGGCGTCCACGTTCCCCGGCTGGTAGTAGCCGCGGCGGAAGCCGATCGCCTCGAAGCCGAAGCGCTCGTAGAGCTTCTGGGCGCGGACGTTGTCGACCCGGCATTCGAGCATCACCTGGGCGCACTCGAAGGCGGTGGCGGCCCGCAGCAGCTCGGTCAGGATCAGCGCGCCGAGGCCGGTGCCCCAGTGTTCGCGGGCGACGGCGATGGTCTGCACGTCGGCGGTGTCCCCGGCCGAGGCGAGGCCCCCGTAGCCGATGATCCGCCCGTTCTCGTCCGGGGACTCCGCCACGAAGTACCGCCGGGTCGCGTTCGGGCCCCGCGCGTGGGCGAGATCCGACCAGAACATGCCCCGCGACCAGGCGTCGTCGGGGAAGAGGTCCTTCTCCAGCTCCAGTACGGGCTCGATGTCCCACCAGCGCATCTCGCGCAGCACCGCGTGCGTCACTTGGGGGTGACCACCTTGTAGTTCTTGGGCACCTGGGCGTCCGGCCGGCGCAGGTACAGCGGCCTGGGCGCCTCCAGCTTCTCGCCCGCCGCGAGCCTCTCGGCTGCCAGCGCCGCGAGGGCGGCCGCGGAAACGTGCTCGGGCGCGCGGGCGTCGGGGAAGGTGTCGGGGTACAACAGCGCGCCCGCCCCCACCGCAGGGAGCCCGGCCACCAGCTCCGCGATCTCGGCGGGCCGGTCGACGGCCGGCTCCGTCGCTCTCGTGCGCGAGTCCTCGTACCGCGCCCAGTACACCTCCTTGCGCCGGGCGTCGGTCGCCACCACGAACGGCCCCTCGGCCGTCCCCTCGACCCCGGCCGCGTACGCGAGCCCGTCGAGGGTGCACAGTCCGTGGACGGGGACCCCGAGGGCGAGGCCGAAGGTGTCGGCGGTCATGAGGCCGACGCGCAGCCCGGTGTACGGGCCGGGACCGATGCCCACGACGATGCCGGTGACGGCGTCGAGGCGGGTCCCCGCCTCGGCCAGCACACGGTCGACGGCGGGCAGCAGCAGTTCCCCGTGACGACGCGCGTCCACCTGGCTCGACGCGGCGACGACATCCGTCCCGTCGTGCAGCGCGACGGTGACGGCGGGGGTGGCGGTATCCAGAGCGAGCAAGAGCACGCAAACAGCCTACGGCGCTTCGGGCCGGGACACGGCCGACCCGGTCCAGGCTCCCTCTGCTGCTACCGTCACAGCACAGACGTACATCAAGGGCGTACGTGGGTACGAGAGGTGGACACACAAGGTGGCCAGTAGCAGCTCGGGATTCGTGGCCGGGCTCACCGCGGCGGCCATCGCCGCAGTCGGTTTCCTCGCCTACCAGGCGTCGGCGAACGCCCCCGACGACTTGGGCAAACCGACCGCCTCCGACTCCCCGGCGGCCAAGAAGTCCAAGGCCCCGGCCGAGCGGGAGAAGGACACGGACGAGGTCCTCCCCTCCGACTCGGGCACCGGCGAGCGGGTCGTCTACTCCCTCGACGAGGACCGCGTCTGGCTGGTCGGCGCCGGCGAGAAGGTCACCCGCACCTTCGAGGTCACCCCCAGCACGGTCGACCCGGCCCCCGCCACCTACACCGTCTCGTCCCGTTCCGCCGCCGTCACCGGCTCCGACGGCACGCCCATCGAACACGTCGTCCGCTTCACCACGGTCGACGGCGTCGTCATCGGCTTCAGCGCGGCGGTCGACGGCTCCACCCCCAAGCCCGACCCCACCACCAAGACGGGCGGCATCCGCGAGTCCCGCAAGGACGGCAAGGCGATGTGGGACTTCGCGGGCATCGGCACGCAGGTGGTCGTCGTCGAGTAGGGGTCTGTCCTGGTCACCGGACAGGGAGTCGCCGGGTATCTCAGGGGCGCGGGGAACCGCGCGACCGGCCCCCACCCACCCGCGGCCGCGCCACGACCGAACCACCCCACCCGCAGCGCCACACCGCTACGACGGCTACGCGGCCTTGCGGCACCGTCCAACCACAGACCGCCGCCCCTCCACCTGCACCGGCGGAGCCGTGGGCGGAGCCGTCGGCGGCGTGGAGATCGCCTTCGCCGCCGCGCTCGCGGCCAGAAGGTCCCGCATCGACACCCCGCCCGCCCCGGAGGGCTTCCGCTCCGATACCGACATGGACGCCTCCTGGTACTCCCGGCGAACCAAGTTAGGTTGACCTAACCAAGGACCTGGCTACCATGTGACCACGCCGAACGCACCGAACGCAACACTTGCCGACGCCTAGTCGGAAGAGACGATCGGCGGGCTACCAGGCGTTACGCGGACAGCACACCCAGCTCCACCGAGGCCCACCGCGCCCCCAGCCCGGTCACCGTCACATGCCGCACCTCGTCCGTCGTGTCCCCGACGGCCCGGTGGATGACGACGCTCAGCCGGTCGTCGGCCAGTTCCTCGACCTTCCCCTCGCCCCACTCCACCACGACCACCGACTCCGGCAGCGAGACGTCGAGGTCGAGGTCCTCCATCTCGTCCAGCCCGCCGCCCAGGCGGTACGCGTCCACATGGACGAGCGGCGGCCCCTCCACCAGGGACGGGTGGACGCGGGCGATGACGAAGGTCGGCGAGGTAACCGCACCTCGCACCCCCAGCCCCTCTCCGAGCCCCCGCGTGAGGGTCGTCTTTCCGGCCCCCAGCTCCCCGTTGAGCATCACGAGATCCCCCGCGCGCAACAGCTTGGCCAGGCGCCGGCCCAGATCAAGCATCTGCGCGGGAGAATGGATGACGATCTCATAGGACGACCGAGAGGACCCCGGCTCACCCGGGACGTGCGGTGCTGCTGGCGCTTCCATAACCACTTACGGTAGCCCCCGCCGGCACGGCCCCCGCACGGGTGAGAAGGTCGGCGAGCCGGTCGGTCACCACCTCGGGGTGCTCCAGAATCACCAGATGCCCGGCGTCCGGCACGAGCACCAGCTCCGCGTCCGGCAGCAGATCGGCGATGGCCTCACTGTGCTCGCTCGGTGTGACGAGATCCTTGACCCCGGCCAGCACGAGCACCGGCAGCTCGGCGAACGCCGCCAGCGCCTCGGTCTTGTCGTGCTCGGTGAACGCCGGGTAGAACTCGGCGACCACATCGATCGGCGTGCCCTCGATCATCCGCTCGGCGAACCGCGCGACCGCCGGATCGACGTCCCGCGAAGCGAACGAGTACCGCTTGATGATCCCGGCGAACAGGTCGGCCGTCGCCCGCCGCCCCCGCTCCACCAGCGCGGCCTGCTGCCCCAGCGCCCTGAGCACCCCGGGCAGCACCCGCCGCACGGCGTTGACGCCCGCGACCGGCAGACCGAAGTTGACCTCGCCGAGCCGCCCCGACGACGTACCGACCAGCGCGACGGCGACGACCCGCTCGCGGATCAGCTCCGGGTAGTGCGCGGCCAGCGCCATGATCGTCATCCCGCCCATGGAGTGCCCGACCAGCACGATCGGCCCCTGCGGCACGGCCGCGTCGATCACGGCCTTGAGGTCGCGCCCGAGCTGGTCGATGGTGACCGGCGCCCCGTCGCTCACCTGGGCGCGCCCGGAGCGGCCGTGGCTGCGCTGGTCCCAGTGCACGGTCCGTACGACCCCGCGCAGCGCGGCCCGCTGGAAGTGCCAGGAGTCCTGGTTGAGGCAGTAGCCGTGGCTGAAGACGACGGTGACCGGGGCGGGGGCCTTGCGGCCGAAGAGGCGGCGCCTGCGGGGCGAGAGGCCGGCCTCCGGCTCGATGTCGTCGACCTCGTAGTACAGCTCGGTGCCGTCGTCGGCGAACGCCTTGCCGGGGGTGCCGCGCAGCGCCCCGTACGGGCCGGTGGAGTCGAGTGCGAGGCGGGCCTTGCGGCGCATGCCGCGCCCGACGGTGAGCCGCTCTATGGCGACACCGGCCGCCGCGCCCGCCGCGACCACGCCTATCGCCGCCCCGGCGATGCCGGCTCTGCGCCAGATCCCGTCGCCGGAGGCGGCCGTGGCGGCGGCCGCGCTCGCGACGGCCTCCACGGCCTCCGCGCTGCTCTCGCTCACGTCCTGCTCCTCTTCGCCGACGTCCGGTCCCGCTGCCACCGCAACTCCGCACATCCGTACGGAGTTACCTATCTTGTTCGTCTTTCACTTACTCGTGGTCAGGCCCACGCGTTCAAGTCACACGCATTCAGGTCACACGCCTTCATGTCACACACGCTCATGTCACACAGGTGCACGTCCCACACGTCCCACACGTTCAAGTCCCACACGGTCACGGACTCGGGGTCAGCCACTCGTGGGCCCCTCGTTCGTGTCCGCTCACTCTCCCGTGCCGACATAGACGCGCGGAACGCGGGTTCCGATGCGCGTCACGATCTCGTACGCGATGGTTCCGGCCGCCTTCGCCCAGTCCTCGGCGGTCGGCTCGCCCCCGTCACCCGCCCCGAACAGCACGACCTCGTCCCCGGCGGCGGGTTCGTCCCCGCCGAGGTCGACGACGAACTGGTCCATGGCGACCCGGCCGGCGACCGTCCGCCACTTCCCGCCGACCAGCACGGGCCCCGTACCGGAGGCGTGCCGGGGGATGCCGTCCGCATACCCCACGGGCACCAGGCCGAGGGTGGTGGCGCCCGGTGTGACGTAGTGGTGGCCGTAGCTGACGCCGTGGCCGCCGGACACGTGCTTGACCAGCGCGAGCGAGGCGCTGAGCCGCATCACCGGGCGCAGTCCGAGATCGGCCGAACTGCCCAGCTCCGGGCTGGGCGAGATGCCGTACACGGCGATGCCCGCCCGTACGAGGTCGAAGTGGGCGTCCGGGCGGGTGAGGGTGGCGGGCGAGTTGGCGATGTGCCGCACCTCGGGGCGGACGCCCTGGACCTCGGCGTACGCGACCATCTCGCGGAAGGCGGTGAGCTGGGCGTCGATCGACGGGTGCCCCGGCTCGTCGGCGCACGCGAGGTGCGACCAGAGCCCGGTGACGGTGACGAGCCCCTCGGCCTGTGCCCGCAGCGCCTCGGCGACGAGCTCCGGCCAGTCGTCCGGCTGGCAGCCGTTGCGTCCGAGCCCCGTGTCGGCCTTGAGCTGCACACGCGCGCGTAGGCCGACCTCGCGGGCGGCGTCGGTGACCTCCCCGAGGGCCCACATCCCGCTGACGGAGACGTCCACTTCGGCCTCGACCGCCTCGCGCCAGGGCCCGCCAGGCGACCACAGCCAGCACATGAGCCGCCCCGACAGCCCCGCCGCCCGCAGCGCCAGCGCCTCCTCCGGCGTGGCCGTTCCCAGCCAGGTCGCGCCCGCTTCGACGGCCGCCCGCGCGCACCGCACCGCCCCGTGGCCGTACGCGTCCGACTTGACCACGGCCATCAGCTCGGCTCCGGGCGCCGACGCACGCAACGTCCGCACATTGGCCCGCAGGGCATCCAGATCGATCTCGGCACGGGCCCGCAGGGGCGCGCGCCGCAGAGGTGCTGTCTCACTCATGTCAGCCCCAGTGTCTCAGAGCGCCCGGACGCCTCGCGGGACGGGCGCAGCCCGGCGCCGAGGCACAGAGCCTCCTCTCCGGCACCCGCCTCACTTCCCGGCCCGCCTCCCCCACACGTGAACCCGGTCCTTGAACCGATCGCCGGCTCGAGCTCGTGCTTGATCTGGAACGCCCGGATCGCGAGGCAGTCCGCCCGTGACTGCTTCCCGTCGGCCTTCCGCTTCAGATACCGCTCGACCTGTCGCTGGCAGGGCCCCGTGAGCGTCGTGCGGGTGACCTCGGCACCGGCCACCGCCCCGGCCCCGGACACCGCCCCGGCCCCGGCCTCGCTCAGCGGCACGTGCTCGACGAGGTCGTACGTCCCGGCCGCCGCGTCCCTCGGCTCCACCCGGTCCTCCGCCGCATCGGGCGTGTACACCCGTGGCGCCAGCGCCCGGTCCGGCGTGTCGACCGGCCAGGACTGGTCGGCCGCGGCTCCGTCGACGGGGAGGACGGCGAACAGCGCGAGGACCACGGCGACGGCACGGGAGGTGATTCGTCCGCTTGTCATGTGATCAGCGATACGTGGCGCCCACGCACGCGAGGAGGTGCCGCGCGTGCGGTCACCCGATATCCGGGTACGAAGTCACCCGATATGAGGGCTCACCGGACGCCGCCCGGACGCCTCCCGGACGCCGCATTGTCACGTACAGTCACAGAAGGCACACGAAAAGGTCGCGCACGGCACGACACACAGCACGACACACGGCACGACAGACGGCATGACACAGGGGTTGATATGTGCGGAATCGTGGGATACGTCGGCTCGCAGTCCGCGCTCGACGTGGTCCTGGCCGGGCTGAAGCGACTGGAGTACCGGGGGTACGACTCGGCGGGCGTTGCAGTGCTGGCGGACGGGGGCCTGGCCGCCGCCAAGAAGGCCGGGAAGCTGGTCAACCTGGAGAAGGAGCTGGTCGGCCGCCCGTTGCCGTCCGGTTCGACCGGCATCGGCCACACCCGCTGGGCGACCCACGGCGGCCCCACGGACACCAACGCCCACCCGCACCTCGACAACGCGGGCCGGGTCGCCGTCGTCCACAACGGCATCATCGAGAACTTCGCGGCGCTGCGCACCGAACTGGCCGAGCGGGGCCACGACCTGGCCTCCGAGACGGACACCGAGGTGGTGGCCCATCTGCTCGCCGAGGAGTTCTCCTCGTGCGACGACCTGGCGGAGGCGATGCGGCTGGTGTGCCGCCGGCTGGAGGGCGCGTTCACCCTGGTCGCGGTGCACGCGGACGCACCTGACCTCGTGGTGGGCGCACGCCGTAACTCGCCCCTGGTCGTCGGCGTCGGGGAGGGCGAGGCCTTCCTCGCCTCGGACGTCGCCGCGTTCATCGCCCACACCCGCTCCGCGATCGAGCTGGGCCAGGACCAGGTCGTCGAACTGCGCCGCGACGGCGTCACGGTGACGACCTTCGACGGCCGCCCCGCCGACGTCCGTTCGTACCACGTCGACTGGGACGCGTCGGCAGCGGAGAAGGGCGGCTACGACTACTTCATGCTCAAGGAGATCGCCGAGCAGCCGAAGGCGGTCGCGGACACACTGCTCGGCCGTATCGACGCGGCGGGCTCCCTCAGCCTGGACGAGGTCCGGATCCCCGCCTCCGAGCTGCGCGAGCTGGACAAGGTGGTCATCGTGGCGTGCGGTACGGCGTTCCACGCGGGCCTCATCGCCAAGTACGCCATCGAGCACTGGACCCGTATCCCGTGCGAGGTGGAGCTGGCGAGCGAGTTCCGCTACCGGGACCCGATCCTCGACTCGCACACCCTGGTCATCGCCATCTCCCAGTCCGGCGAGACCATGGACACGCTGATGGCCCTGCGCCACGCACGCGAACAGGGCGCCCGCGTCCTCGCCATCTGCAACACCAACGGCTCGACGATCCCCCGCGAGTCGGACGCGGTCCTCTACACCCACGCGGGCCCGGAGGTGGCGGTCGCCTCGACGAAGGCGTTCCTCACGCAGCTCGTGGCCTGCTACCTCGTGGCGCTGTACCTCGGCCAGGTGCGCGGCACGAAGTGGGGCGACGAGATCCGGGCGGTGATCCGCGACCTGTCCCGCATCTCCCACGAGGTGGAACGGGTCCTGGAAACGATGGAGCCGGTACGGGAGTTGGCCCGCACCCTGGCCACCAAGAACACGGTGCTGTTCCTGGGCCGCCACGTCGGCTATCCCGTCGCCCTCGAAGGCGCGCTGAAACTCAAGGAGTTGGCGTACATGCACGCGGAGGGCTTCGCGGCGGGCGAGCTGAAGCACGGCCCCATCGCCCTGATCGAGGAAGACCTACCGGTCGTCGTCGTGGTCCCGTCCCCGGCGGGCCGCTCCCTCCTCCACGACAAGATCGTCTCCAACATCCAGGAGATCCGCGCGCGGGGTGCGCGCACCATCGTGATCGCCGAGGAGGGCGACGAGTCCGTCCTCCCCTACGCCGACCACCTCATCCGCATCCCGGCCACCCCCACCCTGCTGCAGCCCCTGGTCGCCACGGTCCCCCTCCAGGTCTTCGCCTGCGAACTGGCGACGGCCCGGGGCAACGAGGTGGACCAGCCGCGGAACCTGGCGAAGTCGGTGACGGTGGAGTGAGGAGCCTGGAGGGGGCAGCCGTCACGGGCACCGTAGGGTGCGGATCATGCCCATCATCGGAGTCGGCATCGACGTCGCCGAGATCGACCGTTTCCGCGCCTCGCTGGACCGCACGCCCAGCCTGGCCGACCGCCTCTTCCTCCCCGGCGAAATCCTCCTCCCCAGTGGCGAACGCCGGGGCATCGCCTCCCTCGCGGCCCGCTTCGCGGCGAAGGAGGCCCTGGCGAAGGCCCTCGGCGCCCCCAGCGGCCTCCGCTGGACCGACGCCGAGGTCTACGTCGAACCCTCCGGCCAGCCCCGCGTCCGGGTGACCGGCACGGTCGCGGCACGCGCCGCCGAACTGGGCGTCAAGTCCTGGCACATCTCCTTGAGCCACGACGCGGGGGTGGCTTCGGCGGTGGTGGTGGCGGAGGGGTGAGGGGGCGGAGGGGTGAGGGGGCGTCATGGTTACGGAGCGCGGCCCCGCCCCCTCACCCAGCTGCGGGCAATCGTGCCGCTGGGGCGGCACGGGTGGGCGCGGCGGCACCTCGCAACCGCCGAGCCGCGGAACCCCACCCCCGCCCGGCGCCAGCCAAGCGCACCCAGCACCCCCGCCCCGCTGCACCCGCCCCAAGACACAAGGCAGACTCTTCCCCATGCGCTCAGCCCACCGTGTAGAAACCGTCCGCACAGCCGAACGCACCCTCATGGCCCAACTCCCCGACGGCGCCCTGATGCAACGCGCGGCCGCAGGCCTGGCCGCGGCCTGCGCGGACGTCCTGGGCCGCGTCTACGGCAGCCGTGTCGTCCTCCTCGTCGGCAGCGGCGACAACGGCGGGGACGCCCTCTACGCCGGTGCCCGCCTGGCGAAACGGGGCGCGGGAGTGACAGCCGTCCTCCTGAACCCCGACCGCACCCACCCGGGCGCCCTGAAGTCCTTCCGCCGCGCGGGCGGTACCACAGCCGCGCCCACCACCGCCGCCGACCTCGTCCCCCACGCCGACCTCGTCCTCGACGGCATCGTCGGCATCGGCGGCAAGGGCGGCCTGCGCCCCGACGCCGCTCCCCTGGCCGACCTCGCGGCCGCCTCCCGCGCCACGGTCATCGCCGTGGACCTCCCGAGCGGCATCGAACCGGACACCGGCGAGGTGCGCGGCCCGGCCGTCCGCGCCGACCTCACCGTCACCTTCGGCACCCACAAGCCGGGCCTCCTCATCGACCCGGCCCGCGAGTACGCCGGCTCGGTCCGCCTGATCGACATCGGCCTGGACGACACCCTCCCGGCCACTCCCGCCCTGGAGTCCCTCCAGCACGCCGACGTGGCCGCGCTCCTCCCCCGCCCGTCCCAGGAGAGCGACAAGTACCGCCGAGGGGTGGTGGGCATCGCGGCGGGCTCGACCCGCTACCCGGGCGCGGCGGTCCTCGCGGTCGCGGGCGCCCTGCGCGGCGGCGCGGGCGCCGTCCGCTACGTGGGCGCCGCCGCCGACGCGGTCCTCGCCCGCTTCCCGGAGACCCTGGTCTCGAACGACGGCCCGAAGAAGGCGGGAAGGGTCCAGGCCTGGGTCGCGGGCCCCGGAGCGGGCGACGACGCGGCTCCGGTCGCCGAGGCCCTCTCCACCGACGTGCCGGTCCTCCTCGACGCCGACGGCCTCCGCCTCGCCGACCGCGAAACGGTCCGCACCCGCACGGCCCCCACGGTGATGACCCCCCACGCCGGCGAGGCAGCGGCCCTCCTGGGCGTCTCCCGCGAGGAGGTCGAGTCCGCCCGCCTGACCGCGGCACACGAACTGTCCCGCGCCTACGACGCCACGGTCCTCCTCAAGGGCTCCACCACCGTGATCGCCGACCCCGCCCCCGCCGCCCCGGCCCGCGTCAACGCCACGGGCACCCCCTGGCTGGCCACCGCCGGCAGCGGCGACGTCCTCTCCGGCCTCACCGGCTCCCTCCTGGCCGCCGGCCTCTCCCCCCTGGACGCGGCGAGCGTCGCCGCCTACATCCACGGCCTGGCGGGCCGCTACGCCGCCGACGGAGCCCCGACGGGCGCCCACGACGTGGCGGAGGCCATTCCGAGGGCCTGGCGGAACGTCATCACGGCCTGACCGGGCGCCGCCCACAGTCACCGCTGTGCTCAGGCAGGCCAGTCTGCTGGTGTTGCCGTCACTACTGCCGTCAGTGGTCTACACCGCTGGGGGAATTCCAGGGAATTCCGAATGCGTTCGCGGGCACCGCCGCAATCCGCCGACCCCTGCAGCGCACCAGCACGGGCGGGAAGCGCGAGCGTGAGGTCGTAGGCACCACGTGGCAGCACGACGGGTACGTATTCACCACGGTGCAGGGCAGACCGATCGACCCGACCAACCTCACCCGCACCTTCAACACGCTCCTCCGCAAGGCCGGCCTCCGCCGCATCCGATTTCACGACCTCAGGCACTCGACCGCGACCCTGCTCCTAGAGCAGGGAGTCGAACTCGTCGTGATCAAGGAACTCCTCGGCCACGCCCACATCGGTGTCACCGCCACCGTCTACGCCCACGTAAGGCTCCGCCTCCAGCGAGACGCCATCGACACCCTCAGCACCGCCCTCGGCGGACCGGAGGTCACCGAGAAAGCCGACGCCGACAGCAACGAACCGCCTCCTTGCTCTGTCCCCGTCCACTGACGTTGCCGTCAATTACTGCCGTCAAACACCAGCGAAGCCCCGCCAGACTACGCCTGGCGGGGCTTCGATTCGCTAACGGGAACATCGCCAACCCCCGCGTTGCTACCTCAGTGCAAAATTGACGCCTGAAGCAAGCTGCACACGGAGGACCAAGATGGCAAGGCACCTTGAACCTTTTTCAAGTCCACGCTCGAATAGTCGGGCGGCACGTCGCCGATTCCTTCCGCTTCGAGGACGTAAAACTCCGCCAGATCGCCCGCCACTGCAAGGTGCGCCTCCGGGAAGAATTCGAATCTCGCACGAAGAGAACCACCCGACCGGTCCGCAACACTGGATACTACCGTCAGCGCCGCGAGAGGAACCTGCTTTGTCGGTGACTTCCAGTCGAACGAGCGCAGACCTCGGACCACAAGCAGTGCAGAATTTCCCACTTCAAACTGCAAAGAGGTGCGCAGTTCGAAGAGAAGAGCCGCCGTGGAGGTCAAGTGACACACCCGAGAGTCGAGCAGCTGCGCCTCTTGCAGCGCGTCCGCTTCTCGCAGGGGATCCACTTCGACCGAGCCGAAAAATTCCGGATACGGCCTGGCATGGACGAGATCATTTATCGAGATCATGGGATCGGGATGTGATTGTAGGGGTCAGCCTTGCCGACCGTTTGTCCAGTTAGGGGATTGACTGACTGGCCTGCTTTATTCATGTACACCACATAACCGTTCGGGTACTGATACTTGCCGGTGGTGACAGGGTCCATCACCCGAACTTGCACCACCCGAGGATCGAGGCCCTTGGTTCCGGTCGGAATGTCGTAAGCCCAGCCCTTACCTGTGGCAACCGGTGTGCCAGCAGCTCCCTTAGGCAGTGGCAACACCTCGCCAGCAGGCCCAGTCACCGACCCGATGGAGCAGTTGCTGTTGTGAACGAGGACCGGTGTCTCGCCCGCCAGCACATAGTACGTGTGCAGCTGTTCGACGGTGAGGTTGTACATGCCGGCGCTGCCGGGCCGGTCCTCGACGGCCACGATCCGGACGTGGTTGTCGGTGTCCGTGTTGAGGACGTGGCCGGGGCGGAGGTCGGCGGCCTTGACCCAGCTGTGGGTTGTGTCGTTCCAGAAAGGGTGATCGGACGTCGTGTGGAGCACCGAGTCGTGGCCGTCGGTGCCGCGGATCGTGAGGTCGACGAGGTCGTCGTCGCGGTGGACGAATCGGGCGGTGACCTTGCGCGGGCCTACGTGCTTGCCGTCGTCGGGGTCGCCGCTTTCGACGTGGTCACCTGGTGCGACTTTGCCGATGGGCTTGGTCTTGCCGTCTGCCATCAGCACCGGTGTCTGCGGGTCGAAGCTGCAGGGCGAACCCTTCATGCCTCTGGCCATCATTCCCGCGGCCAGGTCGCCGAGGGACTGACAGAGACTCGAAGCCTCGCAGGGGTTGATGGGGATTTCGCTGACGGCCGACCAGTTGTCGTAGTACTCCGCCATGGCCATGCAGGAGCTCATGCCCTGAAGGCCGTCCAGGCAGCGGTCGCGGAAGTACAGCTCGATATTGAGTGAAAGAGGGAGGTTCTCCCGGTACGAACCCCAGCCGACCATCTGGCTGATGCTGGGGACCTTGACCTTGCCGAAGAATTCCTTCAAAACCTTCGCCGGCGGAGCACCACTGCCGGTCACCGGGTCGTAGCCGACCGTCTTGGTATCGGGGTTGTAACCGACCGCGTTCTGCACCTTCTTGGGGCAGTAGTCCAGGTTGCTCTTGCACGTGTACGGCTGCGAGCCCTTCCCGGGAACCGAGATCTCCAGACCGCTCGGGTCGCTGAACGCGATCGGGTTGTTGATCGCGTAGCTGTACGCGTTCATCTCCTGTGGTGAGTACGGCTTGTTGAGCTCGTCCGGGCTGAGGAACCGCCCGAGCGACGCGTCGTACATACGGGCACCGAGAATCGACAGGCCGGTGGAGTCGTCTTCCGGTTTGCCGAGGAAGCCCCGGTCGGTGGAGGACGGCAGGCCCGTGCTGCCGCGCTGCGCGCCGAACGGCGTGTACCGGCGGCGGGCGACCGTGCCGTCTACAGCGACCAGGAGCGACGTCGACGCCTGGTTGTCGCCAAGAAGCCAGGTCATACCGTTGGCGCCCCGCATCGCGACCGGGGTGCCCGCCGCCACGTACTGGCGCGTTGCCGTGACGCTGCCTCCGGTGGCCCGGTGCAGCTCGTGGCCCTCGAGGTACAGCACGTCCTCGGTGGGAGAGGTACGCAGCAGGACGTTGCCGTTCGCGTCGTACACGTACTTCGACACCGTGTCGCCCGTGGACTTGTGCTGCGTGACCTGGCTGACGCGGTTCTGGTCGTTCCAGTCCAGGGTCGACGGCACCCCGGCGACCGTGCGCGACGTCATCTGACCCGCGTTGTTGTAGGCGAAGACGTCGTTGCCCGCCCGGGTGACGCCGTGCGGACGTGCTTGGCCCGCCGTGTAGGTCGAGCCGTCCGCGCTGTAGCCGGGGTAGGCGTAGTCCTTCGTCGTCGAGCCGGTGGTCGTCGTGTCCTTGACGGACCTCAGGTTGCCGAGTTCGTCGTAGCTGTACGTCGTGTCGTACGGGTCGAGCCCGCTGCTCAGGTCGGACGCCGCCGCGCCCGTGCAGCCGTCCGTCGCCTGCGTCGTCCAGGCGTGGGTGAGCCGGCTGAGTTCGTCGTAGGTGTAGCACTCGCTCTGCCCGGTCACACCGTCCGTGACGCCGGTGAGCATACTGCCGAGGTCGCGGGTGAAGGTGTCGTCCTGAGCCACGTTCGTGGTGCCGCCCGCGGTCACCGTTGTCCTGATGTTGGACAGCGCGCCGCTGCCGTCGCTGTCGTTGAAGGTGTAGGCGCGGCTGATGGTGGCGTCCGTGCTGCCGCTTGCACCGAAGGTGCGGGCGTTGAGGCGGCCCAGGCGGTCGAAGCCGATGGACGACTGGTAGGTGGCCAGTGGCGACGAGACCTCGGTCGGCAGCCCCTGGGGCGAGTAGGTGGTGGTCACGGTCTCCGCGGGGAGGCCGCCGACCGCCGGGTAGCTCACCGACGTCATGTGGTCGGCGAGGTCGTAGCCGTACCCCAGGGCGTAGGTGCCGGCAAAGCCGGAGCCGTCGTCCGGGACCGTGTACCGCTTGCCCGTCACCCGGCCGCGGTCGTCGTAGCCGGTGATGGTCGCGGTGTACGCCTTGCCGTTCGCGTAGCTCGTGGCTGAGGCCGGCTGGCCCGCGCCGCCGGGGGCGCTGTCGTACGACAGCTTCGACAGTGTCGTCGTGCCGTTACTGATCGTCGTGGGCCGCTGCAGCGTGTCGTAGGCGTATGTCAGCGTCCTGCCGTTGCCGTCGGTCGCGGTGGCTACTTGGCCGTTCTCGTCGTAGGTGCTGGAGGACGAGCCGGTGTCCGGCTCGTTCGTGGCCGTACGGTCACCCGGCCAGTTGTAGGTGTAGGTGGTCGCGTTGCCCTTCGCATCGGTGATCTTCTTCAGCTGACCGCTGCGGGTGTATTGGTACGACGTCGACTGCGGCCCGCGCGGGCCGTGCTCCACAACCTTTGTGGTCTGGCCGAAGACGTCGGTGAAGGTGTCCATGCGCTCGCCGGTCGCCGGGACGGTGGTGGTGTAGTCGCCGTAGTAGTGCGTGCGGGTGTGGCCGGTCGCCTGCGGAGTGCCGTTGGCGAGGGTCTGCACCTCGGTCGCCCGGCCCGCCCAGTCCATGATCGGGTCGTTGTACGACGGCAGGTTCTCGACCGTGGGCAGCACCATGCCGGAGCCCGAGCCGCTGGAGTTGTAGAAGGGCGCGGAGGTGCCGGTGACATTGCCGGAGGTGTCGTAGCGGGTGGAGACCACGGTGCGGCCGGTGCCGTCCGGCGCCGTCGACTGGGTCTCGCGGGTACGGCCCAGACCGTCGAGGTAGGCGTAGGTGTTGACATAGGTGCTGCCGGCCTGCAGGACGCCGGTGGTCACCCGGGGAGGGCCGGTGATCGTGTCCGGCACTCCGTCGCTGTTCGTCGCGGTCGGGATGGTGTAGGTGAATTTGATCGACGGTTTGCCGCTGGGGTAGTTGGCGATCTCCGTCGGCTTGAAGACGGTGCTGTAGCGGCCGACCGAGTCGTGGACGACCCGGGTGGTGTGGCCGTTGGCGTCCAGGATCTTGTACGGAGTGCCCCACAGGCGTGAGTACGAGGTGGTCGTGGACATCGCTGTGGCCGAGCCGGTGCCGTCGGGATCCGGGGTGGTGATGGTGACGCCGTTGACCGGCCAGGACGTCGTCGGCGAGTAGGTCGTGGTGGTCTTGGCGCCCTTGCCGTCGTAGACCGCGATGGACCGGCCGGCGCCGTCGTAGTCGCTCCTGGTGGTGCGGTAGTGGGTGGCGTCCGTATAGACGCGCTGCTCCGTCACGTTGCCGTCGGCCAAGGCGGCGTCGTTGTTCGCCACTGATGTCGAGCCGTCGTACAGCGTCACCGCGTACCCGTCGCGGTTCGAGGAACTGCGCGCGGCGCAGTCGGCCGCGTAGTGATTGCGCTCGTCCTCGACGATCATCCAGCGCTTGACGTCGGAGTCGGGGAAGGTGTCGGTGCTGTAGGCGCGGCCGTACGTGGTGCAGCGGTTGTCGTCGAAGTTCTCCAGACCCCAGTCGTTGGTGCGCAGCGGAAGGCCGTACGTGGTGCTGGTGGACGACGTGTCCTCGTACTCGTCCTTGACCGTGCGCACGCGCCAGCCCTGAGAGGTCATCTGGTGCGTCGATGTCTTGCTGTCGCGGACGAAGCGGGCGTCGGGCAGCCCTTCGTACGCGGCGGTGACGTGTGCCCAGTACTCCTTGAACGTCCGTTCGTGCGAGCTGCCGTCACCGTCGCGCTTGCTGGTCTCGATGGTCTTGCCGACCAGCCAGGCCGAGTCCGGATACTCGGTGCCCTGACCGTCCTTGACGGTGACGGTGCGGGTCGCGGAGGAGTCGGTTTTGGAGGTGCGGTCGCCGTCCAGGCCCCGGTAGAGCCAGTGGTAGGTGGAGGCCGCGTTGCTCTTCGTTCCCGTGAACACCTCGACCTGCTGGTAGCCGCGCCAGTCGGACCAGGTCTCGTCCTCGTCGGCCACCAGCGGGTCGTTGGTGAACCGCCAGCCGGCGCCGCCGTTGTACTCGTAGCGCGTGGTCATGGTCGGGTCGCCGTCGCCGTCGGCGCCCTGGCCGACGCCGGGGTCCACGGAGACCTGGGTGACCAGGTACTTCTTGAACCAGCCGGTCTTCGTCCCGGACGAGCCCTCTGGCTCCCACTTCTGCCAGAAGCACAGCTGGGTGTTGGAGGACTGGCTCGGCAGGTTGTCGATGTCGCAGGCGTCCGGCTGGCCGTAGGTCACGCTCGTCGTCGCGCCCAGGTCGCCGTACACCTTGGTCACCCGGCGGAAGTTGAGCAGCGAGGAGCCGACCTGGTTGTCCTTCCACTCACCGTTGAAGTTGATGACGGGCAGCCGCAGGTCGGTGCCGTCGCCGTAGCCCTTGCGCTGCACGTAGTCGAGCCAGAGGGTCTTGCCGACGGTGCCGTCGGGGTTGGGCAGGCCGTGCTTGGTCTGGTATTGCATGGCCGGGTCCCACGTGGTGCCGCCGTCGTCGCTGACGAAGGTCTTGATGTCCCACAGCATGTCCGTGGTGAAGAACGTGGGGTAGTACGTCTTGCCCGCGCAGTAGCTGTCGCCGGCCGTGCCGTCGCACATCAGGTCGGTGGGCACGTCCGGGTAGGAGTCCGGGTTGGTGGAGATGCCGGGGCAGGCCGCGGGCTCGTCGCCGAGGGGGTCCGTCTCCGCCATGCGCTCCACGCAGCGGCCCACATGGGTCAGCTCCACCTTGGCGGGCAGCAGGGCGCCGGTGATCTGGGAGGCCCAGCCGTACTCGATCCTCGTCAGATAGCCGCCGGCGTCGTACGAGCGTGCCTTGTCGGTGTTCGCGACCGAGCGGTAGTGATTCTTCTGCTTGTCGTAGAAGTAGGCGTTCTCGACCTCGTTGGGGTCGACCACCCGGTCGAGGTTCCAGCGCCAGGCCTGGGTGCACGGCTCGGGGTACTGGCTGTGGCACGGCTCGCTCGTGTCGTTGCCGACGACGGGCAGTGTGTAGACGGAGTTCGTCGCGGCGTTGTTCCGCTCGGCGCGCCCCCAGCCGAAGTAGTAGCGCATGCCGTCCTGGGAGGAGATCACCCAGTACTCGTCGTCGCTGCCGTGGCCGTTCCACAGGTGCTGGACACGCCAGCCCGGGTCGTCCTGGAGGTGGTACGAGCCGGTTCCGGTGCCGTCCTGGACCAACTGCGAGGTGACGCCGTTGAGGTTGATGACGTAGCCGGCACCATCGGGCTCCGCGCTCGTGTTCGGCGACTCCCAGCACATGTCACCGATCGTGGACAGACCGTCCTGGGCGCAGTTCTTGTAGCGCCGCTCGATGTAGCCGACCTCCAGGTCCCAGCCCATGCCGACCCAGGAGGCCTGGTTGTTGGTGGCCGACGTACGGCCGTCGACGGACTGCGAGTTGTAGGTGAGGGCCAGGGAGGGCGTGGTGCCGAACGGCGCCTTGGGCAGCTGGATCGGCAGGTTGTACGTGAAGGCGCCCGAGCCGGTGGACACGTCCCACGAACCGGACGGGCTGAGCGTCGACGCCCGGTAGTCGCCCTCGTCCGACGACGACCCGGAGGTCACCGCCAGCACCGTGGCCCCGGTGGCGGTCGCGTAGGTCGACCGGCTCAGCGGGGAGGAGTCGTCGTCGGCCGACACCGCGGTCGGGTCGGCGTCCGCGTACACCGTCGCCGACAGCGTCCCGGACCGCACGTCGTTGTCAGTGTCGACGAACTGCTTCAGATCCGGCGAACAGCCCTCCCTCTCGGGCGTGGTCAGCGCGCAGGCGGGCATCTGGACCAGCCGGAGTCGGTCGGCGAAGTCTCCGCCGTGGGCGTACTTGAAGCCGGAGTAGTCGAGGGTGACGCGGACCGGGCCGGGCGCCTCGACCTCGTCGTCGCGGGTGAGCCGCAGGCCCATGCCGATTCCGCCGACCGGCTCGACCTCGGAGCGGTCGAGGACCTGGACGTCGACGTGCGCGGGGGTGCCGCCGGCCCGCACGAGCCGGTTGTCGCCGCTGAGCGTGCCCTCCTTCGCGGCCTTCCGCCACTTGGCGAAGGCGGCCTGGGGCGGGATGCCCGCCAGCGTGCGCTGCTCGGTCGTGGGCTTCTGGACGGTCACCACGGCGTCCTGCGCCGCGCGGCCGGTGCTGTCGGCGTCGACGACCGCGCCCGAGGGCGCCACGGCCAAGGGGTCACCCGTGGGTGCTTCCCGCAGGTCGACCGCCGCCCCGGTCCGCTGGGGCCAGGTCGTCCTCGGCGCCTTGGTCATGGTCTGCTCGGCCCGCTGCCGGGGCACGGCCTGAGCGTCGCCCGTCGGCACGCTGACCGTCCTGTCCTTCGGTTTCGCCGCGTCCACGACAGCGGCGAACGCCGGCACGGACAGCAGACCGCACAGCATCGCGCTCGACACGGACACGACAAGGCCACGTCTGGCAGACCGCCCCACAACCCCACCCCGTTACGCGGACACTGCCGCAAACACCCAACCGCCACTGCGTGAACGACGCACTTGCGGCGGGACGTTAACCCACCACTGACGCAAAACCAACGTGATCAAATTATACGAAGACAGGACAGTCGGATATAAAGATCACTTAAAATTCCTTCCCTGTCCGCCCCGAACGCCAGGTGCTTTAATGACGCGCCGCGAGCACGACACACTTCTTCCGGGGGGCTCCATCACCATGCTCGATCGCAGACAGCTCCTGAGACTGGCCGGCGTCGGCGTCGGCGCGGCGGCCGTACCGGCGATTGCGATCGCGTCGACCCGACTGGTCGATCGTGCGTCCGACACGGACCACCGGGAGACCACGACCCCCGGCGCCGTGACCGCCACCAAGCGTTTCGACCTGGACGACGGATCCGACGTGCTGCTGCGCGAGATCGGACTCGCCGGAACCCGCGTCCTGCAATCGTTCGCGTTCGACAACGCCAGCGGCCATCTGTTCACGGTGCAGTTGATGGACGGCGGCCTTCGGCTGCCCGGTGAGTCACGGGCGTACTCCGGCGCCGAGCGGGACGCCAACGGCGATCTGTGCCTGACCCGGCTCGACACCTCGGGCCGGATCCTGGGGACCATGTACCTACGCGGTTTCGGCCACGGCGTACAGATCGGCGTCGAATCGACGAGCTCCGGCAGCTTCCTGTGGACGGAGACGAAGGCCGTCCCGACGACCAACACGGACGGCACCGTCGACGGCTGGGGCAGCCGTCTCGCCCGTTTCAAGTTCGCGAACGGAACGATCCTGACCCCGGACTCCCCGGCCCTCACCCAGCACAGCCTGGAGTCCGGTGTCGACCGGACCACGGTGGCCCTGGACCCGGTCCACTCCCGGCTCACCGTCCGCTGCCGGGTGGGCGGCGTCTTCCGCTACCGGCTCTACGACCTCGCCGCCTTCAAGAGCGGCGGCCGGACCGCCCTCGCGGACGTGGCCCAGCCCACCGACCTCCAGCCCGGCTACACCGACGTGTTCCAGGGCTTCACGACCTTCGGCAGCTATCTGTATCTGCTGGCCGGCTCCCAGTACGGCGCGAACGGCTCCGTCGCACCCGACGGCAACACCTTCATCACCTGCGTCGACTGGAACACCGGCGGCATCGTCGAGCAGAAGCCCACCAAGGCCGGCTACTCGCTCCTCTACCGGGAGCCCGAGGGCATGGCGATCCAGGTCCCCGACCCGGCCGCCCCCCAGGCCGTACGCCTGTGCAGCGGCTTCGGCTCGGTGACGTCCGCCACCGACAGCCGCAAGAAGGCCAGCATCTACTACAAGGACCTGCTGATCTGACCCGCGGCCGCCCCCAGGAGAACCGGCGGGCCCCCTAGAACCGGCGGGACCTCGAAGACGGACGGGGCGCACCCTCGGTCGCCTCACTCCCCCTCCTCGATCCGGTCGATCGCCTCCTTCACCATCCCCAGGTACTCCACCTCCTCGCACCGCGGCTTGCTTCCCATCCGGTACATGTCGATCGCGTCGTCGAGGCACTCACCCAGATCCTCGTCCGGCAGATCCGCCGACAACTCACTGCACACCCGCCCGGCGAGTTCCACGTCATCGCGCGCGGCCCCCCGTCGAACCGCGTCCCGTAAGCGCGCGCGCACGCCAAAAGCCACCCCAAACCCCCATTTCCCCCTGGTCAGCCGGGAGGCGGCTCCCTCCCGACGGCCGGGACGCTAGTCCCTTCCCCACCGGCGGTCCATACCTTCGCCATAGTTCACGCACAGCGAGGGCGAACCCTCGACACCCCGGGCGGACCGCGCACCCGCCCGCCCGGCCCCGCGTGACGGACCCCACCCCGCCACCCCGTTCGAACTCCGTTAACAATGGACTGTGATCTCACCGGTCTCCTCGTTGCCGCGGAGCGCCCACCGGCCCAGGCCGGAGGCGACTCCCTACGTCGACCTCACCCGTACCGAGTGGAGCGCGCTGCGCGAAAAGACGCCGCTCCCCCTGAACGCCGAGGAGGTCGAGAAGCTGCGCGGCCTGGGCGATGTCATCGACCTCGGCGAGGTGCGGGACATCTATCTGCCGCTGTCCCGGCTCCTCAACCTCTACGTGGGCGCCACCGACGGCCTGCGCGGCGCCCTGAACACCTTCCTGGGCGAGCAGGGCTCCCAGTCCGGCACCCCGTTCGTCATAGGCGTCGCCGGCTCCGTGGCCGTCGGCAAGTCCACCGTCGCCCGCCTCCTCCAGGCCCTCCTGGCC
Organism: Streptomyces sp. NPDC012510; assembly: GCF_042955065.1. Classification (NCBI taxonomy): domain Bacteria; kingdom Bacillati; phylum Actinomycetota; class Actinomycetes; order Kitasatosporales; family Streptomycetaceae; genus Streptomyces; species Streptomyces sp. NPDC012510. The sequence goes on along the minus strand of NZ_JBIBEN010000006.1, from coordinate 257,777 downwards.
CGCTGGCCCGAACACCCGCGCGTCGAACTGGTCACCACCGACGGCTTCCTGCTCCCCATGAAGGACCTCCAGGAACGCGGCCTGGTCTCCCGCAAGGGCTTCCCCGAGTCGTACGACCGCCGGGCCCTGACCCGTTTCGTCGCCGACATCAAGGCCGGCAAGGACGAGGTGACGGCCCCCGTCTACTCCCACCTCATCTACGACATCGTCCCCGACCGACGGCTCACGGTCCGCCGCCCGGACATCCTCATCGTCGAGGGCCTGAACGTCCTCCAGCCCGCCCTCCCCGGCAAGGACGGCCGCACCCGCGTCGGTCTCGCCGACTACTTCGACTTCAGCGTGTACGTCGACGCCGCCGCCGACGACATCGAGCGCTGGTACCTCAACCGTTTCAAGAAACTCCGTCAGACCGCCTTCCAGAAGCCCGACTCGTACTTCCGCAAGTACACCCAGGTCTCCGAGGACGACGCCCTCGACTACGCCCGCGCCCTCTGGCGCACCATCAACCGGCCCAACCTGGTCGAGAACATCGCCCCCACCCGAGGCCGCGCCACCCTCATCATCAGAAAGGGCCAGGACCACAAGGTCCAGCGCCTCAGCCTGCGCAAACTGTGAGACGGCCCCTCGTGGACATGATGTCGGCCTGTTAGAAAGACGGCATGCTGCATCTGCGTCTGATCTCGCCGTCCGCCAAGACGGGCGAAGTGGTGCGCCTGATCGAGAAGACGGTCGGGGCCACCCATCTCGTCGTCATGCACGGCGCCGCCCACCACCCCGCCGGCGACGTGGTGATGTGCGACGTCGCACGCGAGGCCGGCGACGAACTGATCAATGCGCTACGGGAGTTGGACCTCGACAAGACCGGCTCCATCGCCGTCGAGAACATCGACCTCTCGCTCTCCGAGCGCGCCGACGACGCCGAGAAGGAGGCCCCGGGCGAAGGCGCGGACGCGGTCCTCTGGGAGCAGATGACAAACTCCACCCACGAGGAGTCGACGCTTTCCTTCACCTACGTCGCCTTCATCACGCTGGCCACGATGATCGCGGCCTGCGGTGTGGTCCTGGACAACGCGGTCCTGATCGTCGGCGCGATGGCGGTGGGCCCCGAGTTCGGCCCCCTGGCCGGCATCAGCACCTCCATCGTCCAACGCCACCCACGCCTCGCCCTGCGCTCCCTGATCGCCCTCCTGGTGGGCTTCGCGGCGGCCATGGCGGCGACGGTCGCCTTCAGCCTCTTCATGGACTCGCTCGGCTACTTCACCGAGGCGAAGCTGGAGGCCGACCGCCCCAACACCGCCTTCGTCTACGCCCCCGACGCCTTCTCCTTCATCGTGGCGGTCCTGGCGGGCATCGCGGGCACTCTTTCCCTGACCTCGGCCAAGTCCGGAGCCCTCGTGGGCGTGGCCATCTCGGTCACCACGGTCCCGGCCGCCGCGAACGCGGCGGTGGCCCTGGCCTACGGCGACACGAAGCAGACGGTGGGCTCCACGGAGCAACTGCTCCTGAACCTCCTGGGCATCGTCCTGGCCGGCACCCTCACCCTGCTCTGCCAGAAGTGGCTGTGGTCAAGACAACGCAGCACTCCATAACCAGGGGCCCACCACAAAAGGGGCGCGGGGCCGTGCTGGATATGCGGCTACCGCCGCGTGGGCTCGACAAGCCACCTACGAACCCGCAGCCCGCGACGCGCGGAACCCCACGCCCCCACCCGGCGATTCAGCCGAGCGCAGACTTCACCACGTCGGCGAGCCGCCCGGCAACAGCCCGAGCCTGCTCGATATCGGCGGCTTCGACCATCACCCGCACCAACGGCTCGGTGCCGGACGGCCGCAACAACACCCGCCCGGTGGACCCCAGTTCACCCTCCGCCTCGGCAACCGCCGCCGACAGCTCCGCGGACGTGGACACCCGCGACCGATCCACATCCGGCACATTGATCAGCACCTGTGGCAGCCGCTCCATCACCCCGGCCAGCTCCTTGAGCGTACGCCCGGTCTGCGCGACCCGAGCCGCCAGCAGCAGCCCCGTCAGCGTGCCGTCCCCGGTCGTCGCGTGGTCGGAGATGATCACGTGCCCGGACTGCTCGCCCCCGAGCGCGTACCCGTGCTCCTTCATCTCCTCCAGCACATACCGGTCCCCGACCGCCGTCTGGACGAGCCGCAGCCCCTCCCGCTCCAGCGCCAGCTTGAACCCGAGGTTGGACATCACGGTGGCGACCACGGTGTCGGACCGCAGCACGCCGCGCTCCCGCATGGCCAGCGCGAGCACCGCGAGGATCTGGTCCCCGTCGACCTCGTTGCCCTCGTGGTCCACAGCGAGGCACCGGTCGGCGTCCCCGTCGTGCGCGATCCCGAGGTGCGCCCCGTGCTCGACGACGGCGGCCTTCAGCGGCCCGAGGTGCGTCGACCCGCACCCGTCGTTGATGTTGAGCCCGTCCGGCTCCGCCCCGATCGTGACGATCTCGGCACCGGCACGCGTGAACGCCTCCGGCGAGACCCCGGCGGCGGCCCCGTGCGCCTCGTCGAGGACGACCTTGAGGCCGTCGAGCCGGTTGGGGAGGGCGGAGAGCAGGTGCTCGACATACCCCTCGAAGCCGTCGTCGTACGACCGGACCCGCCCGACACCCGCCCCGGTGGGCCGGTCCCAGGGCGCCCCGGTCCGGTGCTCCTCGTACACGCCCTCGATCCGGTCCTCCAGATCGTCGGCGAGTTTGTGGCCGCCGCGGGCGAAGAACTTGACGCCGTTGTCCGGCATGGCGTTGTGGCTGGCGGAGAGCATCACGCCGAGGTCGGCGCCCAGCTCGCCCGTGAGGAAAGCCACCGCGGGGGTGGGCAGCACACCGACGCGCAGCACGTCGACGCCCGCGCTGGCGAGTCCGGCCACGACGGCCGCCTCCAGGAACTCCCCGGACGCTCGCGGATCCCGCCCGACCACCGCCACCGGCTTGTGGCCCTCGAACGTTCCCGCCTCGGCGAGTACGTGTGCCGCCGCGACGGAGAGTCCGAGCGCGAGCTCGGCCGTCAGATCCGCGTTGGCGACACCGCGCACGCCGTCCGTGCCGAAGAGTCGTCCCACTGTGGTGTCCTCCGAATTGCTGAGAAGGTGCGGCTCGTACCAGATGGCCCCGTGCCCGGCGGCCTCCGGTGGTTCCGTACCCGATGGTCCCGTACCGGGCGTTCCCCTACCGGATGTCCCGAGTGTCCCGGCACTCCCCGGACCAAGTACATCCCCTGAGACTGTCCTCCCCCTTTCGGGGTTGTACCGACAGTCTGTGCATAAGCGTGCGATAAAGAATCGACCCTGCTACGCAAACCGCCCCGGCGGCACGGGTACGTGCCACCGGGGCGATGCGCGCGGCAGGGCGCGAGCGCGATTTAGCGCTTGCTGTACTGCGGGGCCTTGCGGGCCTTCTTCAGACCGGCCTTCTTGCGCTCGACCGCACGGTCGTCGCGCTTGAGGAAGCCGGCCTTCTTGAGCGCGCCGCGGTTGTTGTCGACGTCGGCCTCGTTCAGCGCGCGGGCGACACCGAGACGGAGCGCACCGGCCTGACCGGAGACACCGCCACCCGAGATGCGGGCGATGACGTCGTAGCGGCCCTCGAGCTCAAGAACCTTGAACGGCTCGTTGACCTCCTGCTGGTGCACCTTGTTCGGGAAGTAGTCCTCGAGCGTGCGCCCGTTGATCTTCCACTTGCCGGAGCCCGGGACGATCCGGACACGGGCGATGGCGTTCTTGCGACGGCCCAGGCCGGCGGCCGGCTGCGGGTCGCCGAAGCGGGAGGCCATGGACTCGGAGGTGTACTCGCCCTCGACGGGGACGTCCGACTCCGTGGTGTAGCTGTCGATGTCAAGCTCTTCGAGCGGCTGCTCGGCAGTGGTCTCGGCCACGATTCTCCTCAGATTCTCTTCAGGCTTGGGGGTGTGGCCGGACTTACTGCGCGACCTGGGTGATCTCGAACGGCACCGGCTGCTGGGCAGCGTGCGGGTGCTGGTCGCCCGAGTAGACCTTCAGCTTGGAGAGCATCTGACGGCCGAGGGTGTTCTTGGGGAGCATGCCCTTGACGGCCTTCTCGACGGCCTTCTCCGGGTTCTTCTCCAGCAGCTCGTCGTAACGGACGGAGCGCAGACCACCCGGGTAGCCGGAGTGGCGGTAGGCCATCTTCTGGGTCCGCTTGTTGCCGGACAGGTGGACCTTGTCCGCGTTGATGATGATGACGAAGTCACCAGCGTCGACGTGGGGGGCGTAGATCGGCTTGTGCTTGCCGCGCAGAAGGGTGGCAGCGGTGGTCGCCAGACGACCCAGGACGACGTCCTGGGCATCGATGACGTGCCACTGGCGAGTGATGTCGCCGGGCTTGGGGCTGTACGTACGCACGGTTCGTAGCCTTCGCTTCTTCAGTGAGGTTCCTGACAGGTCACCGAAGACGATCACGACAGCCCTTGCCGCACAGCGGTGACGCAACCGCGTGCTGGCTCGCTGGTCATCGGCCCGGTGGACCGGTGTAAGGGCCCCTCACGTGAGAATGAGCAAGCCAATACACATAACGAACACGCAGCTTAGCCGGGCAGGGCCGGACGGGTCAAAACGGCCCCGCTCCGCCGTGCGCGACCGGCCCCGATCACCCGCGGCGCCCCCGCACCCCCGCCCCGACGCCATCACCGCGATCGCCCCGACCACCCACAGTTGGCCGCATTTGCGCGCACCCCAGAAGTCACGCTAGGGGCTCAAGTCCCTGCGGACACTGACCAGCACGCCCCCGCACCCGTCTAAAATGCGACCCATGAGCTTTGGGCAGGGGGGGTCCCAGTGGAGCCCCGGGGGTTCCCACAATCCGTGGGACAATCAGTGGGATTCCACCAGTAACCAGACCCCGGACTGGGCGTCACTCGCCGAGCAGTCCGAAACACGCAACCGGCGCCGCAGACTCCTGATGATCGTCGGCGGCGCCCTCGCCACGGTCGGCATAGGCGTCGCCGTGGCTGTCGCCGTCGTCAACGCCGACAGCGGCAACACCACGGCGAACGGCCCGAACGATCTCCCGGCCACGGCGGACATCCCGAGCGCCAGCGCCAAGACGGACCCGTCGTTCGCCCCGACCTCCGCCCCGCCCCCGCTGAACCCGAAGGACTTCATCTCCAGCTCGGGCAAGGACAAGGCGCCGATCAGCCCGGACATCCTCTTCCCGGGCTCCCAGTTGACCAGCCGCGACAACAACGTCTACCGCAAGGGCGCCACGGCCTCGACGACAGACTGCGCCTCGGCCGTCCAGGGCACCCTCGACAAGCTCCTGACCGGCAACGACTGCACCCGCTTCATGCGCGTGACGTACCACCGGGACGATGTCGCGGTCACGGTCGGCGTCGCCCTGTTCGACACCGAGGCCAAGGCGACCAAGGTCAAGGCGGACTGGGACAAGCAGAGCACCATCGTCTCCCTCTCCGGTGAGGGCGTCCCCGCCTTCTGCCGTACGACGGTCTGCCGTACGACCCTCAACTCCTACGGCCGCTACGCCTACTTCACCCTCTCCGGCTTCACCAAGGGCAAGGACGTGACGGAGAAGGACAGGGCCGTCTTCACCGCCGGCGACGACCTCGGCAGGTCCACCTTCGACCAGATCCGCCGCCGGGGCGAGACCCAGGCGGCCGCCGCGGCCAACGGGCAGTGACCCGGAGAGCGCCCGCCCCCCGGGGTCAGCAGCAGCCGCCCCCGGGCACGCCCGGCAGACTCCGCCGGTTCCGCGCCTCCTTGTTCCGCGCGGCCAGCAGCTCGTCCGCCGGGTAGCCGACCTCCTCCAGGGTCAGCCCGTGCGGCCGTACGACATGCACGGCGGAGTCCCGCACGCCGGCGGCCAGCACCTTCCCGGGCCATTCGGGCCCCCGGTGCCCGTCCCCCACGAACAGCAGCGCCCCGATCAGCGACCGCACCATGTTGTGGCAGAAGGCGTCCGCCCGCACGGTCGCGGTGATGATCCCGTCGTCCCCACGCACCAGGCTCAGCTCCTGCAGCGTACGGATGGTGGTGGCCCCCTCCCGCCGCTTGCAGTAGGCCGCGAAGTCGTGCTCCCCCAACAGGGCCCGCGCCGCCTCGTTCATGGCGTCCACGTCGAGCGGCCAGTCGTGCCACAGCACGTGACCCCGCAGCAACGGATCGACACCACCGGGATTGTCGGTGACCCGGTAGGCGTACCGGCGCCAGACGGCCGAGAACCGCGCGTCGAAGCCGCTGGGCGCCTCCCGGAGCGCCCATACCCGTACGTCCCGCGACAGCCGCCCCGCGAGCCGCTTGAGCAGCTTCCCGTGGTGCTCGTCCCAGACCTCCCGCTCCAGGTCCACGTGCGCGACCTGTCCCCGTGCGTGCACCCCGGCATCGGTCCGCCCGGCCACGGTCAGGTCGTACGTCCGCCGGGACCGCGTGACCGTCCGCAGCGCGTCCTCGATCTCCCCCTGCACGGTCCGCCGCCCCCCGGCCTGCTTGGCCCACCCGGAGAACTCGCTCCCGTCGTACGACAGATCCAGCCGAACACGAACATGACCGTGCTGTACTTCGTCACTCACCCCTGGATCCTCTCAGGTACAAAAAAGCGGGCCCGCTCCCGTGACAGGAACGGACCCACTCAGACGCGCCCCCTCTTCCAGGGGCGCGGGGAACTGCGCGAACAACAACCACGACGAAGCCGCAGCGCCGACCGGGCAGCTCCCCGCAGAACGCTTACGCGTCCTTGGACTCCTCGGCAGCCTCGTCCGCGCTGTCGTCGGCCTTGGTGGTGTCCACCTTGGCCTCAGCGGCAGGCGTCTCCGCGTCCTTGGCGGCACGCTTCGTGGCGGCCTCGGCCTCGCCCGTGGCCTCCTGCGCGACCGTCAGCGCCTCGACCAGCTCGATGACAGCCATGGGCGCGTTGTCGCCACGGCGGTTACCGATCTTGGTGATACGGGTGTAGCCACCCGGACGGTTCTCGTACCGCGGGCCGATCTCGGTGAAGAGCGTGTGCACGACGCTCTTGTCCGTGATGACCTGGAGCACCTGGCGGCGGTTGTGAAGGTCGCCCTTCTTCGCCTTGGTGACCAGACGCTCGGCGTACGGCCGCAGACGGCGGGCCTTCGCCTCGGTGGTGGTGATGCGGCCGTGCTCGAAGAGCGACTTCGCGAGGTTCGCGAGGAGCAGCTTCTCGTGCGCGGCGCTACCGCCCAGACGGGCACCCTTGGTGGGCTTCGGCATGGCGTTTCTCCTAGGTGTCTGCCCCGGCCGTATCAGGTACCGAGGTCAGTATCTGAGCAGGCGGTCGCCTGTCAGAGATCCGGACGACAAGCCCCCGAAGGGGCGCGTCGTCCGGAAGGGGCGCGGGGCGGTGCCGATGTGCGACTCCGTCGCGGGGCGCGATCAAGCACAGCGCACCCGCACCCGAGTACGGACCGTATGGCCCGAGCTCTTAGTACTGCTCGGTCTCCACGAAGCCCGCGTCCGCGTCGTCGTCGGCACCGAAGGCGTCGGCCGCGGCGGTGGGGTCGAATCCGGGCGGGGAGTCCTTGAGCGCGAGACCCATACCCGCCAGCTTCGCCTTGACCTCGTCGATCGACTTCGCACCGAAGTTACGGATGTCGAGCAGGTCGGCCTCAGAACGAGCCACGAGCTCACCCACGGAGTGGATGCCCTCACGCTTGAGGCAGTTGTACGACCGAACGGTGAGCTCCAGCTCCTCGATCGGCAGCGCCAGATCGGCGGCGAGAGCGGCGTCCGTCGGGGACGGGCCCATGTCGATGCCCTCGGCGTCGATGTTGAGCTCACGGGCGAGACCGAAGAGCTCGACCAGCGTCTTACCGGCGGAGGCCATGGCGTCACGGGGACGCATCGCCTGCTTGGTCTCGACGTCGACGATCAGCTTGTCGAAGTCGGTGCGCTGCTCGACACGAGTCGCCTCGACCTTGTACGTGACCTTGAGAACCGGCGAGTAGATGGAGTCGACCGGGATACGACCGATCTCCTGGCCCACCTGCTTGTTCTGCACGGCGGAGACGTAACCGCGGCCACGCTCGACCGTCAGCTCCATCTCCAGCTTGCCCTTGCCGTTGAGCGTGGCGAGGACGAGGTCGGGGTTGTGCACCTCGACACCGGCCGGGGGCGCGATGTCGGCGGCGGTGACCAGACCCGGGCCCTGCTTGCGCAGGTACATCACGACCGGCTCGTCGTGCTCCGAGGAGACGACCAGCTGCTTGATGTTGAGGATCAGGTCGGTGACGTCCTCCTTGACGCCCGGCACGGTGGTGAACTCGTGCAGGACACCGTCGATCCGGATGCTGGTGACAGCCGCACCGGGGATCGACGACAGGAGCGTACGACGCAGGGAGTTGCCGAGGGTGTAGCCGAAGCCCGGCTCCAGCGGCTCGATCACGAACCGGGAGCGGAATTCGTCGACGACCTCTTCGGTCAACGAGGGACGCTGAGCGATCAGCATGTGGTGATCCTTCTGTCAGGGGCGCCCGCTATTTGACGCCCTGATGCCACCAGGCGGGGCCTGATGGTGTTGCGTACAAGGGTACGGGCGATATGACCCCGAAGAGCCATACCGCCCGAAAACCTCAGACCAAGCAGTCGCGTACCCGACCCGGAGGGTCAGACGCGGCGGCGCTTGGGCGGACGGCAGCCGTTGTGCGGGGTGGGCGTGACGTCCTGGATGGAGCCGACCTCGAGGCCGGTCGCCTGCAGCGAACGGATGGCCGTCTCACGACCCGAACCCGGGCCCTTGACGAACACGTCGACCTTGCGCATGCCGTGCTCCTGCGCGCGACGGGCAGCCGACTCGGCGGCCATCTGCGCGGCGAACGGCGTGGACTTCCGGGAGCCCTTGAAGCCGACGTGGCCGGCGGACGCCCAGGAGATCACGTTGCCCGAGGGGTCCGTGATGGAGACGATCGTGTTGTTGAACGTGCTCTTGATGTGCGCGTGGCCGTGAGCGACGTTCTTCTTTTCCTTGCGGCGCACCTTCTTGGCAGCGCCCTGACGACCCTTGGGGGGCATCTACTAACTCCTACGGGGAGGTGGTCGGTCCTACAGCGAAGACCGCTGATGAAGCGTTGTCCGCTGAGGACTACTTCTTGCCCGGCTTCTTCTTACCGGCGATGGCGCGACGCGGGCCCTTGCGGGTGCGGGCGTTGGTGCTGGTGCGCTGACCGCGGACGGGCAGACCACGACGGTGACGGAGACCCTGGTAGCAGCCGATCTCGACCTTGCGGCGGATGTCGGCCTGGATCTCGCGACGGAGGTCACCCTCGGTCTTGATGTTGTTGTCCACGTACTCGCGGATCGCGACGAGCTGCTCCTCGGAGAGGTCGCGGACGCGGGTGTTCGGGTCGACGCCGGTCGCTGCCAGCGTCTCCTGGGAGAGGGTCCGGCCGATGCCGAACACGTAGGTGAGGGCGACCTCCACGCGCTTGTCGCGCGGGATGTCAACACCGGAAACGCGTGCCATTCAATGGCTCCTGGTGATTGTCGGAGGTCTTCCGCAGAACCGGCTCCCGGCCGCCGTACCAGGTACGAACCGGGTCCCCGGCCTCCGAGCCGGGGGTGTCAGGCACTGTCGGCGCCTGGGTCCTGCGTATGAACAATTCAGCTCGCGTCGCGCGAATCCCTGCGATATCGATGCAGAGGGAGCGGTCGACCGTGCGTTAGCCCTGGCGCTGCTTGTGGCGCGGGTTCTCGCAGATGACCATGACCCGACCGTGACGGCGGATCACCCTGCACTTGTCGCAGATCTTCTTGACGCTCGGCTTGACCTTCATGGGGTGAGGTTCTCCGGGTCAGTGCCACCACCCGAGTCCCGGAGACCGGGGCACGGAGAGCGGGGGCAAGATCTACTTGTAGCGGTAGACGATCCGGCCACGCGTCAGGTCGTACGGAGACAGCTCCACCACGACCCGGTCGTCAGGGAGGATGCGGATGTAGTGCATACGCATCTTGCCGCTGATGTGTGCCAGGACCTGGTGGCCGTTCTGGAGCTCGACCTTGAACATGGCGTTCGGCAGAGACTCGACGACAGTGCCCTCGATCTCGATGGCACCTTGCTTCTTGGCCACGCTTCGCCCTTCGAATCGACTACCTTGATCGACTCCACGTAACCGAATGAGGACACACGGAAACACGAGAGCCGACGAGTCAGTCTACGCCAGGGCTCCCGGAAACACGAATTCGGGTAAGGATGCCCATGGCCGAAGATCTTTACTCGGGCGGGCCGCAGCACGCCTCGATGGGCCGCGGGCCCCTGAGGGGCGCGGGCCCACGAGGGGCGCGGGCCCACGAGGGGCGCGGGCCCATGAGGGGCGCGGGGAACGGCGCGACCGTCCCCCGCTCACCGGCACCCGGCACGGGAGCTCAGCTCAACGGATCAGGAGCCGCAGTGATCCCGTACTCCGCGAGCTTGGCCTTGCCCCCGTCGGGGGCGGTGAGCACCAACGGCCCGTCCACCGTCAACGCCACCGAGTGCTCCCAGTGCGAGGACCACGTGCCGTCCGTCGTCACCACGGTCCAGTCGTCCGACAGGACCTCCGTCTTCGGCGTGCCCAAGGACACCATCGGCTCGATGGCGAGGCAGAACCCGGGCACCAGCTTCGGCCCCTTGCCACGCCGCCGCTCGACGTAGTTCAGCAGATGCGGGTCCATGTGCATCTCGGTCCCGATGCCGTGCCCGCCGTAGTCCTCGACGATCCCGTACTTCCCGCCCCCCGGCTTCGGCTGCCGCCGGATGTACGTCTCGATGGCCCGGGAGACGTCGACGAGCCTGTTCCCCAGCTTCATCGCCGCGATGCCGGCCCACATGGACTCCTCGGTCACCCGTGACAGCTCGATGAGCTCCGGAGCGTGGCCCGACCCCACGAACGCCGTGTACGCCGCGTCCCCGTGCCAGCCGTCCACGATCGCGCCGCAGTCGATCGAGATGATGTCGCCGTCCTTCAGGACGACCTCGTCGCTCGGGATGCCATGGACCACGACCTCGTTCACCGATGTGCAGATGGTCGCCGGGAAACCGCCGTACCCGAGGAAGTTCGACTTCGCCCCGTGCTCCGCGATCACCTTGCGGGCGACCTCGTCGAGGTCCTTCGTGGAGGCGCCCGGCACGGCGGCCTCCCGGGTGGCCGCGTGGATGGCGGCGACGACCAGCCCCGCCTCGCGCATCTTGGCGATCTGCTCGGGGCTCTTGATCTGCACCATGGGGGCCTGCGCTCTCCGTCTTCTGTGCCTACGAACTCAAGGGGTCCCGGTCCTGAGGGCTCCGGGTTTTTGCCTACACAACAGTACGGCCGCGGCGCCCCTCGCGGGCACCGCGGCCTATGTCGTACTGGACGACTGACGGCCTACTGGCCGTCGTCCTCGCGCTTGAGCGCCTCCATGGCGCGCTGGGTGACTTCCTCCACCGGGCCGAGCGCCGAGATCGTCACCACGAGGCCCTGGGCCTTGTAGTAGTCGATGATCGGCTCGGTCTGGGTGTGGTAGACCTCCAGGCGCTTGCGGACGGTCTCCTCGGAGTCGTCGTCACGCTGGTACAGCTCGCCGCCGCAGGCGTCGCAGACACCCTCCTGCTTCGGCTTCTTGTACGTGACGTGGAAGACGTGGGAGGAGTCGTTCCGGCAGATACGACGGCCGGCGATCCGCTTGACGACCTCTTCCTCGGGGACCTCCAGGTCCAGCACCGCGTCGAGGTTCATGGACTCGTCCTGGAGCGTCACGTCCAGCGCCTCGGCCTGCGAGACGTTGCGCGGGAAGCCGTCGAGCAGGAAGCCCTGCTCGGCGTCCGGCTGCTCCATGCGGTCCTTGGCCATCGCGATGGTGACCTCGTCCGGCACCAGCTCGCCCTTGTCCATGTAGGACTTCGCGAGTTTGCCGAGCTCCGTCTGCTTGCTGATGTTGGCCCGGAACAGGTCGCCCGTGGAGATGTGCGGGATCGACAGGTTCTGCGCCAGGAACGCGGCCTGCGTTCCCTTCCCGGCACCCGGCGGCCCGACGAGGACGATTCGCATCAGCGGAGGAACCCTTCGTAATTGCGCTGCTGGAGCTGGCTCTCGATCTGCTTCACCGTCTCCAGACCCACACCCACGATGATCAGGATGCTGGTTCCACCGAACGGGAAGTTGGCATTTGCACCCCAGGGAGCCAACGCCATTGTCGGCACGAGAGCGATCAGACCCAGGTACAGCGAACCCGGCCAGGTGATCCGGTTGAGTACGTAGCTCAGGTACTCAGCGGTCGGTCGGCCAGCCCGGATTCCCGGGATGAAGCCACCATACTTCTTCATGTTGTCCGCGACTTCCTCGGGGTTGAACGAGATGGCCACGTAGAAGAAGGCGAAGAAGACGATGAGGAAGAAGTAGATCGTGATGTGCGCCGGCGCGGCCGTGTCGGCCAGGTTGGCGGTGATCCAACTCGCCCAGCCCGCCGTGGAGTTGGAGAACTGCACGATGAGGGCCGGAATGTAGAGCAGCGACGAGGCGAAAATCACAGGGATGATGCCCGCCTGGTTGACCTTCAACGGAATGTAGGTCGACGTACCGCCGTAGGAACGGCGGCCGATCATACGCTTCGCGTACTGGACCGGAATACGGCGCTGAGCCTGCTCCACGAAGACGACGAGCGCGACCATGACCAGGCCGACGGCGATGACGGTGCCGAACTCGATCCAGCCGCCCGCCAGGTCGCCCTGCTCCTTGATGGCCCACAGGGCGGACGGGAAGGTGGCGGCGATCGAGATGAACATCAGGATCGACATACCGTTGCCGATGCCGCGGTCGGTGATCAGCTCACCGAGCCACATGACGAGGGCCGTACCGGCGGTCATGGTGACGACCATGACGATGGTGGTGTAGATCGACTGGTCGGGGACGATCGCGCTGGCCTGCGAGCAACTACTGAAGAGCGAGCCGCTGCGCGCGGTGGCGACGAGGCCGGTGCCCTGCAGGATGGCCAGGGCCACCGTCAGATAACGCGTGTACTGCGTGATCTTCGCCGTACCGGACTGCCCCTCCTTCTTCAGGGCTTCCAGACGCGGGATCACCACGGTCAGCAGCTGCAGAATGATGCTCGCCGTGATGTACGGCATGATGCCGAGCGCGAAGATCGTGATCTGCAGAAGCGCGCCGCCGCTGAACATGTTCACGAGACCGAAGAGACCCGTGTTGGTCTGGGCCTGGTCGATGCAGAACTGGACGGCGGTGTAGTCGACGCCAGGGATCGGCACATGGGTGCCGATCCGGTAGATCACGATGATGCCGAGCGTGAAGAGCAGCTTCTTGCGCAGGTCGGGCGTCTTGAACGCCCGGGCGAACGCGGTGAGCACGGTGCCTCCTGCGACCCCCGCGCTACTGCGTCAAGGGTGACGGTTTTGAGATTCTGATGAGGACGACTTACGTAACGTTTAACTGCCGCATCGAGTGCCCGGTTAGGGGTCCCCTGTGAAAACGGGCAGCGCAGGTCACCTTACCGGCGAGACTGCTTCCCTAGGAACGACCAACCGGGGATACCCCATTTGTGGGGTATCCCCGGTCGGGATCGCTCACGTCATCGAGACACCTGATGGGTTCAGACGAGCTCGGTGACGGTACCGCCGGCGGCGGTGATCTTCTCCTTGGCGGAGCCGGAGACGGCGTCGACCGTCACCTGCAGCGCCACGGAGATCTCGCCCTGGCCGAGGACCTTGACGAGGCTGTTCTTGCGGACGGCACCCTTGGCGACCAGGTCGGCAACGGTGACCTCCCCACCCTCGGGGTAGAGGGCGGCGAGCTTGTCCAGGTTCACGACCTGGAACTCCGTCTTGAAGGGGTTCTTGAAGCCCTTCAGCTTCGGGAGACGCATGTGGAGGGGCATCTGGCCACCCTCGAAGCGCTCCGGAACCTGGTAGCGGGCCTTCGTGCCCTTGGTACCACGACCGGCCGTCTTACCCTTCGACGCCTCACCACGACCGACACGGGTCTTCGCGGTCTTGGCGCCCGGGGCGGGACGGAGGTTGTGGATCTTGAGCGGGTTGTTCTCCGCCATGATCAGTCGACCTCCTCGACCGTCACGAGGTGGCGGACGGTGTGCACCATGCCGCGGAACTCGGGGCGGTCCTCCTTGACGACCTGCGTGTTGATGCCCTTGAGACCAAGGGAGCGCAGGGTGTCACGGTGGTTCTGCTTGCTGCCGATGTAGGACTTGACCTGCGTAATCTTGAGCTGCGCCATGATTACGCACCCGCCCCGGCACGCGCACGGAGCAGAGCCGCGGGGGCGACGTCCTCGAGGGGCAGACCGCGGCGGGCCGCGATCTCCTCGGGACGCTGCAGACCCTTCAGGGCCGCCACGGTCGCGTGCACGATGTTGATCGCGTTGTCGGAGCCGAGCGACTTCGACAGCACGTCGTGGATACCGGCGCACTCGAGCACGGCACGCACCGGACCACCGGCGATAACACCGGTACCGGGGGACGCGGGCTTGAGCAGGACGACGCCGGCAGCCTTCTCACCCTGGATGGGGTGCGGGATGGTGCCCTGGATACGGGGGACCTTGAAGAAGTGCTTCTTGGCCTCCTCAACGCCCTTGGCGATGGCGGCCGGCACCTCCTTGGCCTTGCCGTAACCGACACCCACGGTGCCGTCACCGTCGCCCACCACGACCAGCGCGGTGAAGCTGAAGCGACGACCACCCTTCACAACCTTGGCGACGCGGTTGATCGCGACGACGCGCTCAACGTACGCGGTCTTCTCGGCGGCAGCTGCGCCGCCGTCACGGCCCTTCCGGTCCCGCCGCTCGCCGCCACCGGCACCGCCACCGCGGCGCTGGGGTCCAGCCATTGGATTTACCTCTCTCTTTCCGCTAGCTACGCAGCGAGCTCAGAACTTGAGCCCGGCCTCGCGGGCGGCGTCGGCCAGGGCCGCGATGCGACCCGCGTACCGGTTACCACCTCGGTCGAACACAACGGCCTCGACACCGGCGGCCTTGGCACGCTCGGCGACCAGGGCGCCGACCTTGCCGGCCTGCGCCGACTTGTCTTCCGACGCGCCACGGATCGACGAGTCCAGGGTGGACGCCGACGCAAGGGTGTGACCCTTGAGGTCGTCGATCACCTGGGCCACGATGTGGCGGTTCGAGCGGGTCACGACCAGGCGGGGACGCTCAGCCGTACCGTTGACCTTCTTACGGATACGGATGTGGCGCCGCTTGATGGCAGCACGCTTGTAAGCGTCGCCCTTAGCGATCTTCGTGCCGTATGCCATGGCTTACTTACCCGCCTTTCCGACCTTGCGGCGGATGACTTCGCCCTCGTACTTGACGCCCTTGGCCTTGTACGGGTCGGGCTTGCGCAGCTTGCGGATGTTGGCCGCAACCTCGCCGACCTTCTGCTTGTCGATGCCCTCGACCGAGAACCGGGTGGGGTTCTCCACCTTGAAGGTGATGCCCTCGGGCGCCTCGACGGTGATCGGGTGGCTGTAGCCGAGCGCGAACTCGAGGTTCGAACCCTTGGCCTGCACGCGGTAACCGACACCGCTGATCTCGAGCTTCTTCACGTAACCCTGGGTCACGCCGGTGATCATGTTCGCCACCAGCGTGCGGGACAGGCCGTGCAGGGCCTTGCTCTGACGCTCGTCGTTGGGGCGGGTGACGTTCAGGACGCCGTCCTCACCCTTGGCGATCTCGATCGGCGCCACGACGGTGTGGGTCAGCGTGCCCTTGGGGCCCTTGACCGAGACCGTCTGGCCGTCGATGGTGACGTCCACGCCGGCGGGAACCGTGATGGGGAGCTTGCCAATGCGCGACATAGCTGTTTCCTCCGTTCCCTTCCGCTACCAGACGTAGGCGAGGACTTCTCCGCCTACGCCCTTCTTGCCGGCCTGCTTGTCGGTGAGGAGCCCGTGCGACGTGGAGATGATCGCCACGCCGAGGCCGCCCAGCACCTTGGGCAGGGAGGTGGACTTCGCGTACACCCGGAGACCGGGCTTGGAGATCCGCTTGATGCCCGCGATGGAGCGCTCACGGTTGGGGCCGAACTTCAGCTCCAGGACGAGGTTCTTGCCGACCTCGGCGTCCTCGACCTTCCAGCCCGTGATGAAGCCCTCCTGCTGGAGGATCTCCGCGATGTGAGACTTGATCTTCGATGCCGGCATCGTCACGGAGTCGTGGTATGCCGAGTTCGCGTTCCGCAGACGCGTAAGCATGTCTGCGATCGGATCAGTCATGGTCATGAATTGGCCTTCGGCCTCTCTCGCCGGGGTTTCCTGTATGCGCCATCCCTCTCCCCACTCGATGGCGGGACGGGTGCGGTGCGGGGACCTACGGCGTAGTAAGTCGTACGGGCTACCGTCAGGCGCCCAACCCTCCAAGCCTAAGCCATGGATGGGTGGGCGCCTGACACGCCCAGTGCTTACCGAGAGCTTCGGGAATCCCTGAAAGTGGGGATTACCAGGAGCTCTTGGTCACGCCCGGCAGCTCGCCACGGTGAGCCATCTCACGGAGGCACACGCGGCACAGGCCGAACTTGCGGTACACGGAGTGGGGACGGCCGCAGCGCTGGCAGCGCGTGTAGCCACGCACGCCGAACTTGGGCTTGCGAGCAGCCTTCGCGATCAGAGCCTTCTTCGCCATCTCGCTCACGCCTCCTTGAAGGGGAAGCCGAGGTGACGAAGGAGCGCACGGCCCTCAGCGTCGTTGGTCGCCGTGGTCACCACGGTGATGTCCATGCCCCGGGTACGGTCGATCTTGTCCTGGTCGATCTCGTGGAACATGACCTGCTCGGTGAGACCGAAGGTGTAGTTGCCACGGCCGTCGAACTGCTTGGGGGACAGACCACGGAAGTCGCGGATGCGCGGGAGCGCGAGCGACAGGGTGCGGTCCAGGAACTCCCACATGCGGTCGCCACGGAGGGTGACGTGGGCACCGATCGGCTGGCCCTCACGCAGCTTGAACTGCGCGATGGACTTACGGGCCTTGGTGACGGCCGGCTTCTGACCGGTGATCGTGGTGAGGTCGCGGATGGCGCCCTCGATCAGCTTGGAGTCGCGGGCGGCGTCGCCCACACCCATGTTGACCACGATCTTGACGAGGCCGGGGATCTGCATGACGTTCTCGTACTTGAACTCGTCACGCAGCTTGCCCGCGATCTCCTCGCGGTACTTCGTCTTGAGACGCGGAGTCGTGGTGGTAGCCATCAGATGTCCTCACCCGTCCGCTTGGCAACGCGAACCTTGTTGCCCTCGTCGTCGAAGCGGTAACCGACACGCGTGACGACCTTCTTGCCGTCCTTCTCCACGACGAGCTGAACGTTGCTCACGTGAATGGGGGCCTCGGTCGTGACGATGCCACCGGCCTGCGAACCGCGAGCGGTCGGACCGGCCTTGGTGTGCTTCTTGACCCGGTTGACACCCTCGACCAGGACGCGGTCCTCGCGGGGGAAGGCCGCGATGACCTTGCCCTGCTTGCCCTTGTCCTTACCGGTGATGACCTGGACCAGGTCGCCCTTCTTGATCTTCATGCTTACAGCACCTCCGGCGCGAGCGAGATGATCTTCATGAACTTCTTCTCGCGCAGCTCACGGCCGACGGGGCCGAAGATACGGGTGCCGCGAGGGTCGCCGTCGTTCTTCAGAATGACGGCGGCGTTCTCGTCGAAGCGGATGTACGAGCCGTCCGGACGACGGCGCTCCTTGACGGTGCGAACGATGACCGCCTTGACGACGTCACCCTTCTTCACGTTGCCACCGGGGATCGCGTCCTTGACGGTGGCGACGATGACGTCACCGATGCCCGCGTAGCGGCGACCGGAGCCACCGAGCACACGGATGCAAAGGATCTCCTTCGCACCAGTGTTGTCGGCGACACGCAGTCGCGACTCCTGCTGGATCACGTCTATCTCCTGATTGTCTGCCGGTTCCCCGGGGGCCGTTCAGGAACGGCCCCCGGAGCCTGGCGGAACTGTCCTGCGAGGAATGCCCCGCAGGAAATTACTTGGCCTTCTCGAGGATCTCGACGACGCGCCAGTGCTTCGTGGCGGACAGCGGCCGGGTCTCCATCAGGAGGACGCGGTCGCCGATGCCGGCGGCGTTCTGCTCGTCGTGGGCCTTGAGCTTGCTCGTGCTACGGATGACCTTGCCGTACAGGGCGTGCTTCTTGCGGTCCTCGACGGCGACGACGACGGTCTTGTCCATCTTGTCGCTGACGACGATGCCCTCACGAGTCTTGCGGAAGCCGCGCGTCTCGGTGTTCGTCTCAGTCACGTTGTTCTCGCTCATCAGGCGCTCTCCACCGTTTCGATGCCCAGCTCACGCTCGCGCATCAGGGTGTAGATCCGCGCGATGTCCTTGCGGACCGCCTTCAGACGGCCATGGTTCTCAAGCTGTCCGGTCGCCGCCTGGAAGCGGAGGTTGAACAGCTCTTCCTTGGCTTCGCGAAGCTTCGCCAGAAGCTCCTCGTCACCCAGCTCGCGCAGCTCGGACGCCTTGGTACCGGCCGACATCACGCTTCACCTGCCTCGCGCTTGACGATCCGGCACTTCATCGGCAGCTTGTGGGCGGCGCGAGTCAGGGCCTCACGGGCGATCTTCTCGTTGGGGTAGGACAGCTCGAACATGACCCGGCCCGGGTGCACGTTCGCGATCCACCACTCCGGCGAACCCTTACCGGAACCCATGCGGGTCTCGGCGGGCTTCTTCGTGAGCGGGCGGTCCGGGTAGATGTTGATCCAGACCTTGCCGCCACGCTTGATGTGGCGGGTCATCGCGATACGGGCCGCCTCGATCTGGCGGTTGGTCACGTACGCCGGCGTGAGGGCCTGAATGCCGTACTCGCCGAACGCGACCGTCGTACCGCCCTTGGCCTGACCACGGCGCTTCGGGTGGTGCTGCTTGCGGTGCTTGACCCTACGGGGGATCAGCATGTCGGTCAGGCCTCCGTTCCGGTGCTCTCAGCCGGAGCGGACGCCTGGGCCTCGGCCTTGGGGGCCTCGGCGCCGGCAGCCTGCTGCGGCTTGCGACCGCGCCGCTCGCCACCGCGGCCACCACGGGCCGGGCGGTCGGCACCGCCGCGCGCCGGGCGGTTACCCGCACGGGCAGCGGCGTTCTCGGCGCGGACCTCGGCGATGTTCTTGACGTCGCCCTTGTAGATCCAGACCTTCACGCCGATGCGGCCGAAGGTCGTCTTGGCCTCGAAGAAGCCGTAGTCCACGTTCGCGCGGAGCGTGTGCAGGGGCACGCGGCCCTCGCGGTAGAACTCCGAGCGGGACATCTCGGCGCCACCGAGGCGGCCACCGCACTGGATCTTGATGCCCTTGGCGCCGGCCTTCATCGCCGACTGCATGCTCTTACGCATGGCACGGCGGAAGGAGACGCGGGAGGAGAGCTGCTCGGCGACGGCCTGGGCCACGAGCTGAGCGTCCGTCTCGGGGTTCTTGACCTCGAGGATGTTCAGCTGGACCTGCTTGCCCGTGAGCTTCTCGAGGTCACCGCGGATGCGGTCGGCCTCGGCGCCACGGCGGCCGATGACGATGCCCGGACGCGCGGTGTGGATGTCCACGCGGACGCGGTCACGGGTGCGCTCGATCTCGACCTTGGAGATGCCGGCGCGCTCCATGCCGGACGTCATCATCCGACGGATGGCGACGTCTTCCTTGACGTAGTCCTTGTACAGCTTGTCGGCGTACCAACGCGACTTGAAGTCGGTCGTGACACCGAGCCGGAACCCATGCGGGTTTACCTTCTGGCCCATTACCGGGTTCCTTCCTTGCTGCTGACGACCACGGTGATGTGGCTGGTCCGCTTGCGGATCCGGTAGGCACGGCCCTGGGCACGCGGACGGAACCGCTTCAGGGTCGGGCCCTCGTCGACGTACGCCTCGCTGATGAACAGCGAGGAGGCGTCCGTGTGGTCGTAGTTGTGCGCGGCGTTGGCGATGGCGCTGTCCAGCACCTTGCCGACCGGCACGCTCGCGGCCTGCGGGGCGAAACGCAGGACCGCCTGAGCCTCCGTGGCGTCGAGGCCACGGATGAGGTCCACCACGCGGCGGGCCTTCATGGGCGTGACGCGGATGTACCGCGCCTGGGCCCTGGCTTCCATGGTTGTCCTTCCAGTGTCTGTCATGGTCATTCCACCCCGCTGTTAGCGGCGCTTCGACTTCCGGTCGTCCTTGACGTGACCCCGGAAGGTGCGCGTCGGCGAGAACTCGCCGAGCTTGTGGCCGACCATCGACTCGGTGACGAACACCGGAATGTGGGTCTTGCCGTTGTGCACCGCGATCGTGTGGCCGAGCATGGCCGGGATGATCATCGAGCGACGGGACCAGGTCTTGATGACGTTCTTGGTGCCGGCTTCGTTCTGGGCGTCCACCTTCTTGATCAGGTGGTCGTCGACGAAGGGCCCCTTCTTGAGACTGCGCGGCATCTGAACCCGCTCCTAGCGCTTCTTGTTCGTCTTGCGGCGGCGGACGATGTACTTGTTCGAAGCCTTCTTCGGCGAACGAGTACGACCCTCCTTCTGACCCCAGGGGCTGACCGGGTGGCGACCACCGGAGGTCTTGCCCTCACCACCACCGTGGGGGTGGTCAACCGGGTTCATCGCCACACCGCGAACGGTCGGGCGGACGCCCAGCCAGCGCTTGCGGCCGGCCTTGCCCCAGTTGATGTTGCTCTGCTCGGCGTTGCCGACCTCGCCGACGGTGGCGCGGCAGCGCACGTCGACCAGGCGGATCTCACCGGACGGCATGCGGAGGTGGGCGTAGGCGCCCTCCTTCGCGAGCAGCTGCACGGAGGCACCGGCGGAGCGGGCGAACTTGGCGCCGCCACCGGGACGGAGCTCGATCGCGTGGATCGTGGTACCGACCGGGATGTTGCGCAGCGCCAGGTTGTTGCCCGGCTTGATGTCGGCCCCGGGACCGTTCTCGACGCGGTCACCCTGCTGCAGGTTGCGCGGGGCGAGGATGTAGCGCTTCTCGCCGTCGGCGTAGTGCAGCAGCGCGATGCGCGCGGTGCGGTTGGGGTCGTACTCGATGTGCGCGACCTTCGCCGGCACGCCGTCCTTGTCGTGACGACGGAAGTCGATCACGCGGTAGGCGCGCTTGTGGCCGCCACCCTGGTGACGGACGGTCACACGACCGGAATTGTTACGGCCGCCCTTGCTGTGCAGGGGGCGAACCAGCGACTTCTCCGGCGTGGACCGCGTGACCTCGACGAAGTCGGCGACGCTGGAGCCACGGCGGCCCGGCGTAGTCGGCTTGTACTTGCGGATTCCCATTGTCTCTCAGTCCTCGGAAGTTTCCGATTATCTGGACGCTCCGACCCGCTTACGCGGTCGGACCGCCGAAGATGTCGATACGGTCGCCCTCGGCAAGGGTCACGATCGCGCGCTTGCTGTCGGCACGCTTGCCGAAGCCCGTGCGGGTCCGCTTGCGCTTGCCCTGGCGGTTGATCGTGTTGACCCCGGTGACCTTGACCGAGAAGACCGCCTGGACGGCCTGCTTGATCTGGGTCTTGTTGGCGCCGGGGGCCACGATGAACGTGTACTTGCCCTCGTCGAGGAGCGCGTAGCTCTTCTCCGACACGACCGGCTTCAGCAGCACGTCACGGGGGTCCGTGAACGCCTTGCTGGGCGCGGTGACGACGGTGTTCTTGCCCTCGGCGGCGTGACGACGCGCCTTGGCGACGCGCGCGGCCTTGGCGGCCTTGGCCGCCTTGGAGGCGATGGAGGGGTGACGGATGGCCATCAGACCTCAGTCCCTTCGGTGTCGTTGGCCTTCGGGCCGGCGACGAAGGACTCGAGAGCGGCCTGGGTGAAGACCACGTCGTCCGAGACGATCACGTCGTACGTGTTCAGCTGGCCCGGCTCCAGGATGTGCACCTGGGGCAGGTTGCGGGCGGAGAGCCACGCGGCCTCGTCGGCACGCTCGACGACCAGGAGCAGGTTCTTGCGCTCCGAGATCTTGCCGAACAGCGACTTGGCGGCCTTCGTGGACGGGTTCTCGCCCTCGATCACGCCGGAGACGACGTGGATGCGGTTGTGGCGGGCCCGGTCGGTGAGGGCGTGGCGCAGGGCCGCGGCCTTCATCTTCTTCGGGGTCCGCTGCGAGTAGTCACGCGGCACGGGACCGTGCACGACGCCACCACCGGCGAACTGCGGCGCGCGGGTCGAGCCCTGACGGGCGCGGCCGGTGCCCTTCTGCCGGTAAGGCTTCTTACCGCCACCACGGACTTCGCCGCGGGTCTTGGTCTTGTGCGTGCCCTGGCGGGCAGCCGCGTTCTGCGCGACGACGACCTGGTGGATCAGCGGGATGCTGACCTTCTCGACGCCGAAGATCTCCGCGGGGAGCTCGACGCTTCCGGTCTTCTCGCCGGCAGGCGAAAGGATGTCAACAGTGCTCATCGGTACCTCAGGCCCCCTTGGCCGCGGTGCGGACCAGGACGAGGCCGCCGTTCGGACCGGGAACCGCGCCCTTGATGAGCAGCAGACCCTTCTCCGCGTCAACGGCGTGGACGGTCAGGTTCTGGGTGGTGACCCGCTCGTTGCCCATGCGACCCGCCATGCGGAGGCCCTTGAACACACGGCCCGGGGTGGCGCAGCCACCGATCGAGCCCGGCGAGCGGTGCTTGCGCTGGGTGCCGTGTCCGGCGCCGAGGCCCTTGAAGTTGTGACGCTTCATGACACCGGCGAAGCCCTTGCCCTTGCTCTTGCCGGTCACGTCCACCTTGACGCCGGCCTCGAAGACCTCGGCGGAGATCTCCTGGCCCAGCGTGTACTCGGAGGCGTCCGCGGTGCGGATCTCGACGAGGTGGCGGCGGGGGGTGACGTCGGCCTTGGCGAAGTGGCCCTTGAGGGGCTTGTTCACCTTGCGCGGGTCGATCTCGCCGAAGGCGATCTGGACCGACTCGTAGCCGTCGACATCGTTCGTACGGACCTGGGTGACGACGTTGGGGCCGGCCTTGACGACGGTGACCGGAACAACACGGTTGTTCTCGTCCCACACCTGCGTCATGCCGAGCTTCTCGCCCAGGATGCCCTTGATCTGCTTAGCCATTCTCAGCTCACCGACCCTCAGAGCTTGATCTCGATGTCGACACCGGCCGGGAGGTCGAGTCGCATCAGAGAGTCAACGGTCTTGGGGGTGGGGTCGAGGATGTCGATCAGGCGCTTGTGCGTGCGCATCTCGAAGTGCTCGCGCGAGTCCTTGTACTTGTGCGGCGACTTGATGACGCAGTACACGTTCTTCTCAGTGGGCAGCGGCACCGGGCCCGCGACCGACGCACCAGTGCGGGTCACCGTCTCGACGATCTTCTTCGCCGAGGAGTCGATGACCTCGTGGTCGTAGGCCTTGAGCCGGATGCGGATCTTCTGTCCCGCCATGGCTACTCAGTAGTCCTTTGTCTCGAACGCTCTGGAACCCGGTGTTCCGTCACCCGCCCCTCCGACCCACGCGGTCGGGCGTGTCGCGCTCCCGCTGACACGGATGTCCCTTGTTCGAACATCCCCAGTCTTGGGAAACGCGGCCCCACCTACAGCCGCGGGCCGGGGGCGGAGGCCCACCGGGTGCCTGGCCGGTGCCGCACTGACACTTCCCGAAAGATTCCCGTACGTCCGCCCCAGCGCTGCCATCAGGCAGTTGGGGCGACGAGTACTGTGGGACTCGCTTCCGGTCCTCCCGGCGGGAGGCGCGCAGCATCAACACTCGACCGAGCAACCCCGCTAGTCTGCCATACGGCGCAGCGCCTCCGCCAATCGAGCCGGAGAGATTACCCCGAGAGTGACGCAGGTCAAACCCGGGCGCCGCCCGGCCGCGGTCGACGGCTCAGCCCGGCTCCGACGTGCGCGGCGCCGGCCTCACGGTCCGGGGGGCCTTCGCGCCAGAACGCGGTGCCGAGCAGGAGGACCAGGACGGCCGGGATCAGCAGGACCGCCGCCGGGCGCACCCCTTCGTGGTGGAGCCAGGCGCCCACGTCCGCGACCCGGGCCCGCAGGGTGGTGATGTTGCGCACGCCCATGGCCCCGGCGGCCAGGGCGACCACGGCGAAGTGCGGACCGTCCGCCGGGTGGCCCGGCACGTCGAGGCCCGTGCGCCAGGCGACCACCCCGCCGAGTCCCAGCAGCAGCGCCTCGCCGATCAGCGCGGGCGGGAACCAGCGCCGGCACGGGCGTCCACGGTCGACTCGAACCGGGAACCGAGCACCGCGCCGACCGTGAAGCCGGCGAACGAGACGCCCGCCGCCGGGGAGAGACCGGGGGCACCGGTGAGCGCGAAGGAGAGGAAGAGGAGGTTGCCGGTCTGCACGGCGGTGAACACCGGGCCGAGCACCAGGAAGCTGACGGCCTCGATCACACCGGTCGTCACCGTGGGCACCACCATGATCGAGGTGAGCCCGACACCCGCTCTGGGCTTCATACCCGGACCCTGAGCCGCGCGTAATCCGCTCGCCCGCCGTGAGCCGCGCTCCTACGCTGATCAGGTAAGTCGGCTGTCACGGGGGAACGTCCATCATGCGCACGCACTATCCGCGGACCAGGCATCTGCCCTGGTCCCCCGGCGCGACCGCCGACGATCTGCGGGTCACCGACCTGTCGGGCCTGCGCGGCCGCGAGGTCGTCGTGACCGAGAAACTCGACGGCGAGAACACCACGCTGTACGCCGACGGCCTGCACGCCCGCTCGCTCGACTCCGCGCACCACCCTTCCCGCACCTGGGTCAAGGCGCTCCAGGCCCGTATCGGCCACGCCGTCCCGGCGGGCTGGCGGGTGTGCGGCGAGAACATGTTCGCGCGCCACTCCCTCCCGTACGACGACCTGGACAGCTGGTTCTACGGCTTCTCGGTGTGGGACGCGGACGGGCGCTGCCTGGGCTGGGACCGGACCGTGGACCTGCTGCGCGGGCTCGGCATCCCCGTGCCGCGGGTGCTGTGGCGGGGTGTGTTCGACGAGAAGGCGCTGCGCGCGCTGCGGCTGGACCTCGGGCGGCAGGAGGGGTACGTCGTCCGGGTCGTGGACGGTTTCACCGCGGACGAGTTCGGCGCGCGCGTCGCCAAGTGGGTGCGGGCCGGGCACGTGCGGACGGACACGCACTGGATGCACGCGGCCGTCGTGGAGAACGGGTTGGGGGCGCGTGCGCCGCTGTGGGCCGTGCGCTCCGGCGCGCCCGTGGACGCCGAGGCGCTGGCGGAGGCCGTCGGACTGCCCGGGGAGGGGGACGGGGAGGCCGTGGCCCGCTTCGCCCCGGAGGGGCGGACCGGCGACGAGCGGCTCGTCGGCGTCCTGGCCGCGCTGCTGCACGCGCACGCCCCGGGCGGCCGACGGGCCCGGGTCGCCGCCCGGCTGGCCGGGGCCGTGGGGATGCCGCTGGCCCGCCGGGTGGCCGATCTCGTGGGGCTGCACTCCGCGCTGCACCGGCCGTATCCGGACGAGGACCGCCGGACGGGCCTGGCCCGGCTCTCCCTGGCCGCCGATCTCGGCCTGCTGCACGCGGTCGCCCGGGCCACGGCGGCGACGGACGAGGCGCACGAGCAGGTGGAGTGGTCGGCGCTGCACGCCGAGGAGGTGCGGGGCCTCGACGAGCGGGCCCTGACGGAGGCGTTCGCCGCTCTGCCGGCCGACGCGGCGCTCCGGTGCCGGGCCGAGGGGCGGGAGGCGTATGTGCGGGGGCGCGTAGGAGATGCGGCGGAGGCCGTCGCGGCTACCTGGCGGTGGCGGTCGGGGGCCTTCCCGAGGCTGATCCAGTTGGTCGGCCCGGCCGGCGGCGGCAAGAGCACGTTCGCGCGAGGGCTCGCGGGCGTGGACACGTACGTATCGCTCGACGACCTGCGCGCCGCGCGCGGCGCACGCGCCGACCAGCGGGCCAACGCCGATGTGCTGCGCGCCGGGCTGGACCGGCTGGACGCGGCACTCGCCGCCGGCGGAACGACGGTGTGGGACGCCACCTCCCTGACCCACCAGCAGCGCTCACTGGTGCACGCGGTCGCCCACCGCCGCAACGCCCTGATCACCCACGCCGTGGTCCTGGTCGACGAGGACGAGCTGGTACGCCGCAACGGCCGCCGCGAGCACCCCGTGCCGCCGGACGTGCTCACCGGCCAGCTGCGCCGCTTCGCCCCGCCGTATCCGGGCGACGCGCACCGCACCTGGTACGTCGGTGCGAGCGGGACCATAGAGGACGAGGTCTGAGGAAGAGGTCTGAGGAACCGTGCGGACGAGCGAGGAGATCTACCACCGGGTGCGCTGGGACGCGCGCTTCGACCCGGCCCGCTTCGTGCTCGGCGTCCTGCAGCGGGGCGCCGCGCCCAAGCGGGTGCCGCTGCCCGCGTTCGTGCCCGGCGGCGAGATCCCGTGGCACCGGGTGCTGTTCTTCGAGGCGGACGGTGAGCTGGTCTGGGACCGGACCACGGGGGTGGACCGTATCGACGCGACGGAGGCGGGGCGCGTACGGGAGGCCCGGCTGTTGCGTGCGCCGTTCTTCACGGCGCGCACGCCGTGCGCGTGGGGCGGGGAGGGCTGGGCCCCCACGCGCTCACCGCGCGGAGTCGCCTCAGGAACCGTACGGGTGCTGACCTGGAACACACTCTGGGACCGCTACGACGCCGACCGCATCGACACCGCCCGGCGCAGGCCGCTGCTGTTGCGGGCGTTGCGCGACGCCGAGGTGGACGTGATCGCGTTGCAGGAGGTCGAGCCGGCGCTGCTGGCCGTGCTGCTGCGCGAACCCTGGGTGCGGGAGGGCTGGACGCTGGGGTCGGACCCGCGTGGCCGGGACGTGGAGGAGTGCGGGCTGCTCCTGCTGAGCCGGTTGCCGGTGCGCGAGGCCGCCTTCCACGCGCTGGGCCCGCACAAGGCGGTGACCGCCGTGGTCGTGGACACGGGCGTACGCCCCCTCGTCGTCGCGGCGACGCATCTGAGCAGTGACCACTCCACCGACGGGGCGGGGCGCCGCGCCGCCGAACTGACCCGTGTCGCCGAGGGGTTGGCGGGGCTGGACGCCGACCTGCTGTTGCTGGGCGACTTCAACGACGGCGGTGATACCCCGCAGACGAGCCTCGGTATGCGGGACGCCTGGAGCGAGACCCACGGCGCCGCCGACACCACCCCGACCTTCGACCCGGGTGCGAACCCCCTGGCCGCGATCTCGTCCCTGTCGGGGCGGGCGTCCCGCCTGGACCGGGTCCTGCTGCGCGGGGAGGGGCTGCGGGTGGCACGGGCCGAGCTCTACGGGGACGCGCCGACGCCGGAGGGGCTGTACATCTCGGACCACTACGGGGTGAGGGCGGAGGTGGCTCCGGCCGACCCGGACACGGACACCCCCGCGAGCCTCGACATCCGTCCGACGGCGCGCACGGCACTGGCCTGGCTGCCTCCCGAGGAGCTGTGGCCGCCGTTGCAGGACATCCGCCGGGAGCACGACCCGCAGATCCACCGCTGGCCCCCGCATGTGAACGTCCTCTTCGGTTTCGTACCGGAACACGCTTTCGAGCAGGCGACCTCGGCGCTCGCGGGGGCCACGACGGCTCCGTTCGACGTCCGACTGGAGGGCGTGCACTGGTTCGGCCACCGGGACGACGCGACGGTGTGGCTCGACCCGGCGGCGGGCAGGGAGGGGCCCTGGGCCGAGCTGCACAGCACCCTCGTACGCCACTTCCCGCACTGTCGCGGTCGGCATGAGGGCTTCACCCCGCATCTGAGCCTGGGCCGCACCACCGACCCGAACGCGCTGGCCGCCGCCTGCGCGGCCCGCCTCACGCCCCTGTCGGCCAGCGTCGGCGAACTGGCGCTGCTGTCGCGGCGCGGGGACGAGCCCATGCGGGTGCGGGGGACGGTGAGCCTCGGGACGGGAGAGGTGCGGTGGGCGGAAGAGTCGACGCCGTACGAGGTGGACGGGCCCGGTGGGGACCAGGTGGCCGACCGGGCCGCCCGCCTCGTCGCGGAGGCACTCCCGGACGGCGTCGTACACGTGGTCGGCTCCCGGCGCATGGGCTGCGCGTTGCCGGGGGCGGACCTGGACCTGGTGGCGGCACTGCCAGGGTCGGTGGAACTGGTCGATGTGCAGGCGAAGTTGATCGCGATGACGCATGCGTCGGTCGGCGACGTACGCGAGGTGATCGGCGCTCGCGTACCCGGCGTACGGTTGCGACTCGACGGGCTGGACGTGGATCTGGCGGTCGTGGCCACCGGGGCGATGGACCCGGCGGAGGCGGTGGCGCGGCGGGCCGAGCTGGGCGAGGCGGCGGCGATCGCGCTCAGCGCGGTGAGCGATGCGGAGGCGGTGCTCACGTCGATGGGCGCCCACGGTCAGGCATTCGCCCGGCTGGCCAGGCAGGTCAAGGCGTGGGCGAGGGCGAGGGGCCTGGACTCGGCACCGTTCGGAGGGCTCCCGGGGCTGGCCTGGTCCGTGCTGGCGGCCCGCACGGCGAGGGAGACCGGCGACAGGCGGACGGGCGAGGCCGGTGACCTGTCACCGGCCGACCTCCTCCGGCACTTCTTCGCGACGTGGGCGGCGTGGGACTGGCGCGAGCCGGTGGGAGGATCCGGCGGAGTTCCCGCCGGTCCCCTCACCGTCGCGACCCCGTCCGCCCCGGTCCGTTCCTGCACGGAGCAGGTCACGGAGGGCATGCGCGATCTCGTGGCACAAGAGCTGTTCCGTGCCTGGGAGTTGCTGGAGGAAGGCGGCTCGTTCCCCGACCTCCTCGCCCCTCCCCCGCTCCACCGTCGCCATGCGGCCTGGGCCATCGTGACGGCGGGGGGAGGGAGCGGGAGCCGGGACGAGGGCGCGGACGAGGGCCGTGTCCGGGGCAGGATGCGGGCCCTGGTCACGGACCTCGCCGAACTGGCCCCCGACTGCCACGCCTGGCCCCGCCCCTTCACCACGGCCCCCGCCCGCTACGCCATCGGCCTGGGGCAGACCCCGCCGACCACCGACGAGCTGACCGCCGTGGCGGAACGCCGGCTACGCGGTCTGGCGGGGGTCACGCTCACCCGGGCCGAGGGCGGCGAGGTGCCGACCCTGTACTGAGGGGTCTGGGCGGTCAGCGCACGTCGACGTAGTCCGACGCGCTGGTGGCGACGCCGGTCGTGCTGTTGCCGTAGTAGACCCAGCGGTACGAGCCGTCGGCGGAGGCCGTGACCGTGGTCTTCAGTGCCCCCGTGCTGCTGGTGGTGGACTTCTTGACCGTCTTGAAGGTGTCGGTGCCCTTGGCCTTGAACTGGAGGCTCACGGTACGGCCGCCGTAGCCGTCGTACTTCTTCGTGCTCCAGTTCGCCCGGGTCAGCTTGCCGGTGACGGTGATGGCCTTGCCCTTGGTGACGGGCTCCGGGGAGGCGTTGGTCGTGGCCTTGGCCGCGCGCTTGAGCTGGGCGGTCGTGGACCGCGTCTCGAGTTCCTCGGTCTTCAGACCGCCGTCGGCCTTCCACAGCCGCAGCGAGACACCGACCTTCCACGTCGTGGCGTCACTGTTGGAGTCGACGTGTTCCTGGCTCGGGTGCGGGTCGATGTAGAGGTTGCCCTCACAACGGGCGTGCTTGGAGTCGATCTCGTAGCAGGTGTAACCGCCCGGCCCGATGAAGTTCTCCCCTGTGCTGGCCGCCGTCTTCATGGTGCCGCGGTAGAGGAAGGGGTAGGCGTCGTAGCGGGAGGGGTTGGATGTGCTGTACCCGGACGGCAGCGCGATGTTGAAGGAGATGGGCGGCTCCACGTCCTTCGAGGTACCGACCACGATCGGCTTGCCGTGGTTGATGACGATGTCCGACACGGTGATCCCTGTATCCGCCGCCTGAGCCGACGGCGCGTTCAGCACCGAGAGCCCGAGCGCCCCCACGAGCGTGGCCACCGCGACGGTTCGTCTGCCTGTCTTCATTCACACCTCTTCGAATGGATGTCCGTACGGGAGGCGGCAGAGTACCAAGAGTGATATCGCGGCGATTCCACAGGTCAACGCACCTCAGAGGGCAGACTTTGCCCTCGATCAGGGATGCATGACAGCACTGGAGAAACCGGCGTCATGGTGAAGGTGCGGCTGGAGACCAGTCGGCGCCAGCCGTTTGGCGTCCTCCTCATAGAGGATCCGCTCTTCCACGGTGCCGTCGGGACACCGGTACGTCACTTGCGCCCGCCGTCGGCCCGAACATCCGCACCACGACGACCATGACGTCACCGCCGGGGACGATGCCCGACACGGCACGCCCCGGCACAGGGGCCACAGAGTGCGTCGAGCTCTTGCGGTGCGGATGCACGACGCCGATCAGCGGCGAATTCGGGCCAGACCTCCCCGCACAGCCCGGTTGATATACGATCAGAGACCGTATATACGACTCGCGCGGGAGGCACCATGTCCAGGACCCTGGTCGACCTCGACGACGACATGCTGGCCTTCGCCCAGCAGCAACTGGGCACCAAGACCAAGCGGGACACCATCAACCGGGCTTTGGCCATAGCGTCGGCGATCAGCGCCGAGGACCGAGCCCGCGCGTTGCGCTGGCTCCAGGCCAACGCCGACGACTTCCTCGACTTCGACGTACTCGAAGCCAGGGAGCAAGCAGGGCTGTGACCTACCTTGCCGACACGTCCGCCGTCTGGCGGCTCCTGCGCGGCCAGCTCGGCGCGCCCTGGCCCGATCGCGTGGCACGCGGCCTGGTGGCCATCTGTCCTCCGGTCGAATCGGAGCTGATGCCCGGCCTGCGCGCGGACCGCGACCACGAGCCCTTCTTCACCATGATCGGCCAGACCTTCGGCTGGGTACCGGCCATCGACGACCCGTGGCCGAAGATCATCGCAGTGCAGCGGGACCTGTTGCAGATCGGCCACCACAGAGGGCCCTCGCCGATCGACATCCTGATCGCACTCACCGCCGAGCATCATCGCCTGACCCTGCTCCACGTCGATGACGACTTCGCCGCCGTCACCAAGGCCAGGCCGGGCCTTTCCGCCGTCCGCGGACAGCCGTCGGTCGTTTGATCAGGACGAGCGACTGACTGCTCAGCCCTCGGCCGCGTACGACACGAAGTCCGCCCAGGCGGACGGCGTGAGCGCGAGCTGAGGGAGCCGTATGTCTTTGGAGTCGCGGATGTGGACGGTGCCGGGGACGGCCGCGACCTCGACGCATGACTCGCCGTCGGTGCCACCGCTGTAACTGCTCTTGAACCACGCCAAGTCGGAGGTGTCCCCGCCAGCGATCTTGTGGATCATTTCTCTCCCAGCAGTTGCTCGATGAAGGCCAGCGACTCCCGGGGCGAGAGCGCCTCAGCCCGGATGGTGCCATACCGCAACTCAAGGATGCGCAGGCGTTTGGGATCATGGGTCGCCCGACCGTTGAACGCACCGTCGGAGCGGCCCACGGCAGTACCGTCCGAGAACTTCAGCAGCTCGATCCTGCCGTCCAGTCCTGGGTGGGGTTCAGTGTTCGTCGGCATCACCTGAAGCGTGACGTTGTGCAACCGCCCCACCTCCAGCAGGCGTTCGAGCTGCCGTCGCCACACCATTGTGCCTCCGACCTGCCGACGTAGCGGCGCCTCTTCCAAGACGAAGTGAATCGACGGCGCCGGATCCCGCTCGAAGACCGACTGGCGGGCAAGCCGGGCCGCCGCCATGCGTTCCACGTCGTCCAGCGAGTACGGCGGCTGGGCCGCCCCGATGACGGCCCGCGCATGGTCCGGCGTCTGCAGCAGCCCGGCGATGATGTTGCACTCGTAGACCCCGATCTCGACCGCCTGCGCCTCCAGCTTCCCCAGCTCCCGCACCTTCTTCGGGTACCGGACCTTCTTCACGTCCTCCCAGGTCGCCGAGATGAGCCCGCCGGACTTCAGCACCTCGTCGGACTTGTCCAAATACTCCTGGCGGGGAATCCGCTTGCCGGCCTCGATCTTGTAGACCAGGTCCTCGCCGTACCCGATCGCCACGGCGAAGTCGGCGACCCGCATGCCGACGGCCTCGCGCCGAAGCTTCAGCTGTCGCCCCACGGTCTCGACGACCGCGACACCCCAGTCGTCGTCGGGGTCCACCTCCCAACCTGGCTCGTTCGTCTCGTCCTTCAGCCGAACCGCGTCGCCGTCCACGCGCATCGCGCACCTCTCCGCCGTACCGATGTGACGCAACGCCGCCTACCCGTACGACCGTTCCGGACAAGCTCGACAGCGCCGGACAAGCCCTGGACAGTAACCGTACGTATCGGCGTAGTAACTGTTCACATTAGGCACGCACCGCCACGCTGAGTGATGTGAATCAGGAAACCGTCGCCCCCGACACCGAACTCGTCAGCCCCCTCCGCAACTTCAGCGTGCGGCTGTCATCCACGCCACGCGGAGCCCGCCTCGCTCGTCTCCTCGCCACCGAGCAACTGCGCGACTGGGGAATGCCGTTGCACCCGGCGGACCACATCGTCGCCGAGCTGGCGGCCAACGCGGCGACTCATGGGCGAGTTCAGGGCCGTGACTTCGACCTGACGATGTACGTCATCGGCGCCACCCTCCGTATCGAGGCACGGACACGCGTGGTGAACGACTGCCCACAGCCCAACCCCCCACCCCCGACGTCGAGTCCGGCCGAGGTCTCCTCCTCGTCGAGGCGCTCGCCGACCGCTGGGGCACCACGCCGGGGAGGCCGCCGCGCAAGACCGTCTGGGCCGAGGTCGCTCTCCGGCCTGCACCGGAACCGGAACCCAGTTCCGCGGGCTTCGGTGCGACGGGCGGTCTTTTCCCAAAGAACCCGGGAGAGAAAGAACCCGACCAAACCCCACCCCTCCTCCCGCCCAGCAGGCCGCCTCACCCTCGCGGGTGAACATCGCCCACTCGGCTGGATTCGGGAGCGGTCACCTGCCCTACTCTCGGCGCAGCACGACACCGCACACCGCACAACAACCGCAGACAGACGACGGCCCCCGCCGGGACGGCAATCCCAGTGCGAGGGCCTGACCACCAAGGAAGAAGAGACCTTCCCGATGGATACGCAGCACCCTAGCGCGCCCCCGCGCGCCCACGCCCGGCTTGCCGACAACAACCACCCGAACCGGCACCCGGAGCAGCACCCGGACCGGCCTCACTCCGGCGGCGGCCTGCTCCACGACCACACCCGCCACACCGCCCGCTTCACGGTGATCGGCAACCACCTCGCCCAGCACCCGGAGCTGTCGCTGCTCGCGATCGGACTGGCGACGCACATCCAGTCGCTGCCGAAGGGCGCCCGCGTCGACATCGAGAGCGTCGCCGCCCGCTTCAAGGAGGGCGCGACCCGGATCCCGCCGCGCTGCGCGAGCTGGAGACACAGACGGCCACCGACCTCCTCGCCGACCTGCGCCGCACGGACCCCCGCCTCCTCCTCTCGGCCTGCGACACCGCGCACCTCGCCCCGGGCGTCGCCGCCTGGCTGGAGCGCGGCCTCACCCCCACCGCCGTACGCCACGCCCTGACCGACGATCTCCCGAACGATCCCCTCCACCGCCCGGCCGCCCTCCTGGCCTACCGGCTCACGGCCCAGTTGCCGCCCCTGCCGCCGTTCCGGGCGCCCGCGTCACCACCCGCCCCTACCGTCCAGTACCCCATGACGAACTGCGACGGCTGCGACGGCTGCGACGGCTGCGACGGCTGCGACCGCGGCTTCCGGGGACCGAAGGGCAGCCGCTGCCGCGACTGCGGGCCCGACCCCATGCCCAACCTCATGGGAGCGACATCCACGCCACCCCGGACGGCCCGCGCTACGCCACCCGCAAGGACTTCGTCTACGGCGAGGACATCACCATCGCCGACTGGACCATCTCCACGGAGAACCTGCCCCGTTACCCGGACCAGGGCTGAGGACGACGCCGGTCACCTCCCCGCAGCCAGCCCCTCCCGCAGCGCCCCGTACGCCGGCTTCCGCCCGTACTCCTCGTCCATCGGTGTCGCCGAGCCCTGCCCCTCGAACACCTCCGGCACCCACGAGTACCGGTCCGTGAACCCCCACACCGTGAAGGACGTGCAGCTCCGCGCCCCCAGGCACGCGTCCAGCAGCCGCCGGAAGTACGACGCCTGGGTCGCCTGCTTCGCCTCGTCCACCGGCAGGATCATCCGTACGTCCACCTCCGTGAACGCCGTCCGCATGCCCAGCGCCCCGAAGCGGGCCAGGTTCTCGGCGACCTGCCCCGGGAAGCCGTACTGGATCGCGAGGTGGCCCTGGGCGCCGAAGCCGTGCACCGGTACGCCCTCCGTGCGCAACCGCTTCGCCAGTTCGTAGTACGCCGTGGACTTCGCGTTGACGCCTTCCACGTTGTAGTCGTTCAGGAAGAGCTTCGCCCTCGGGTCGGCCGCGTGTGCCCAGCGGAAGGCGTCCGCGATGTACGAAGGACCCAGCTCACGCAGCCAGATCGAGTCCCGAAGGCTGCCGTCCTCCTCGAAGACCTCGTTCACCACGTCCCACTGCTGGATCCTCCCCTTGTACCGCTTCACCTCGGTGGTGATGTGGTTGCGCAGGATCCCGCGCAGCTCCGCCGCGTCGATGGAGCCGTCCGCCACCCCGGCCGTCAGCCAGCCCGGGAGCTGGCTGTGCCAGACCAGGGTGTGACCCCGGACGACCTGGCCGTTCTTGCGCGCGTAGCGGACCAGGTCGTCGGCGGCCTTCCAGTCGTACACCCCCCGCTGCGGCTCCACCGACTCCCACTTCATGACGTTCTCGGCGGTCACCGAGTTGAACTCACGGCCCGTCGTCCTGCGGTATGTCCTGTCGTCCGCGAGGGCCGCCATGTCGACGGCCGTGCCGATGCGTACGCCGGCCCGGTCGGCGAGTGCCCGCAAGGACCGTCCTGCCTGGTCATGCGCCGAGGCCGACGGCACGGCCACCGCCGTGGACAGCAGCGCCGCGGCGACCACCCCGAGCGCGGGCATGCGAAAGCGGTTGATGTACGTCATCTACCAATCCCTTCTCAGATCCGGTGGCTCTCCAGCGGCCCCAGATACGTCGGCGTCAACCCACCCGTGTCGATCACCAAGCGCTGCAGCACCACCGTCGGATCGACCATCCAGAACTTCAGCCGGTGCACCCCGGGCCCGGAGATCGTGTGCCGGGTCGCCGTCACGTTGACGTTGTCCGACGTGTTGCGCGCCCACTGCTTGTTCATGAGCCCGTCGTCGGCGCCGGTGACCGCGTTGATGTCGACGACCTGCGGAGTCCCGGAGCCGAACGACACGGCGTACCGCAGCCCGCCCGTCGCGAGCGTCGGATTCCTGGGCGAGACGTACGCCCAGACCGTCACCTCGTCCACCGCCGACACCAGGCCGATCTCGTACTCCAGGCGCGGCCCCGACCCACCCGGCGTCTGCCGGGCCGCCGTCACCGGCCACGGCATCACCCCCGCCCCCGTACGCCCGATCCGCTCGATCCGCCGCCACCGCACCCGCCCGTCGGACGACCCCACCGCCCGCGCGTAGTGCTCCGCGTCGATCGCCACGTACCCGCCCGCCTCGACGAACCCCTTCAGCCTCCGTGACTCCCGGGCCGACGGCTTCTCCGCAACGGCCTTCACCGTCACCGAGACCCCGGCACCGGACACCGTCAGCGACGCCTCCCCACCCCCCGCGGGCACCCGCCCCCAATCCACCCGCACCGCCACCCGCACCTGCTCCTCGACCCGCCCCCGAGTCCGCTCCACCACCAGCCACGGCACCGACGACTCGATCCGGTACGAGAAGGGCGTACGCCCCCGGTTGAAGATCTCCACGTACTGCTGGGGCCTCGTCTGGTACGGGCTGAACACCGGAAGCACCGCCTCCGCACCAGACACACCAGACGCTCCGGCCCCACCGGACCCACCGGCCCCACCAGACCCCCCACCGGCCCCAGGCCACCACTCCCCCGAG
Organism: Streptomyces sp. NPDC012510; assembly: GCF_042955065.1. Lineage (NCBI taxonomy): Bacteria > Bacillati > Actinomycetota > Actinomycetes > Kitasatosporales > Streptomycetaceae > Streptomyces > Streptomyces sp. NPDC012510. The sequence goes on along the minus strand of NZ_JBIBEN010000006.1, from coordinate 222,000 downwards.
TCCTCGGAACCGTCGACCGTCACCCCCAGCTCCGCCGCCTCGGGCACCTCGATCCGCCGCACCTTGGGGAAGATCTCGTCCGGGAGGGCCACGTGGTTCTTCTCCGGCTGCTGCCACCCGGCGTTGGGGCCGTAGCGCTCCACGTCCCCGTACCCGATGTGCGGCTGGGTCTGGAAGCCCCGCCACTTGCCGCCCGCCACCTCGGAGTTGAAGCGCTCGGCGAGCGCGAAGTCCCGCTCCAGACCCTTCTCCGCCTCGGCCGCCATACGATTCGTCGCCGCCCGGCCCTGCCCCGCGTACAGCAGGTTCTTGAACTCGGCCTCCCGCAGCCCGTACAGGTTCGCGGTGGCCTCCACCTCGTACCCGACCAGCTCGAACCAGGCGTCCCGCGCGCCCGCCGGAACCCGCCGCCCCACCCGCTCGGCCCGCTTCGCCAGCGTCCGCCACTCCTCCGTGACCCTCTCCAGCTCCCGGTGGCCGAAGTAGAAGGGCGTCTCCTGGTCGTCGTAGACGATCGCGCGCTCGCCCGTCGCCGGATCGGTCGGGTCCTTCGACGTGTCCACGGTGATCCGGCGGTTCAGCAGTTCGGGCTTGCGCCGGGCCTGGAGCTGTCCGTACTGGCTCAGCACCTCGGCGATGTCCGGGGCCGCATCCGCCCCGAAGTTCTGCCGCGCGAACCCCCGCTCCCACTCCTCCAACCGATCGAGCCCCCAACGGCCAGGACTCCAGGCGTAGTTCAGGAAGAACTCGGTCGGCAGCTCGTTCCCCTTGAGATCGCCGACGTTCACCACCCACAAGCCGTGGTTGCCGTACGCGTCCGCCTCGTGCAACTGCTCCCACAGGTTCGCGAGGTTCGCCGTGTCGACCCACTTGTAGTTGCGCCCGACGCCCACGTAGTCGAAGTGGTAGTACAGCCCGTAACCCCCTGGTCGTACGGGCTCCGCCGGATCCGGGTGCTTACGGATGTTCCCCCAGTTGTCGTCCGTGAGGACGACGGTGACGTCGTCCGGCGCCCGCAGCCCCCGGTCCCAGTACCGCTGGACCTCCTTGTAGAGCGTCCACACCTGGGCAGTCTCCGACGCCGGCCGCCCCGTCACCTCCTCGATGATCCTCCGCTGCGCCGCGATGATCTCCTGCATCAGTTCGATGCCGTCGCCGTCCGGCAGACTCGTGTCGCCGTTCCCGCGCATCCCCAGCGTGACGACGCCTTCGAAGTCCTGCTCCACCATCCGCCGGATGCCGTCGCGCCAGTACGCCCTGATGGCCTCGGCGTTCCGGCGGTACGACCACTCGCCGGTACCCCCGTAGGGGTCACGCCCGGGGGTCACCACATTGCCGGCGCTGTCCCGCACCGCCGGCACGGCATGGCGGTTCCACTCCTCGATCCCCCGCATCATGGGCGCCTCATGAGACGTGCCCATGACAATTCCGTACTCCTTCGCCCGCGCGTGGTTCTCCGGGTCGTCCTCGGCGAAGGCCCGGCCCCACACCGCCGGCCAGACGTAGTTCCCCTTCAGCCGCAGCAGCACCTCGAAGACCTTGGCCCAGAAGTCGGCGTTGAAGCCCCCGGGGTGCCCCGGCGCCTTGCCCGGCCCGAAGTACGCCGGAGCCCACGTCCCGAGCGCCGGGTTCTCGTCGTTGATGAAGACGCCCCGGTACTTCACCGCCGGCGTCCCCTGACTGAACCGCCCCGGCCGCACGTACACCGCGTCCCGTCGCCTCGGCGGCACATCGTCCCACCAGTACCAGGGCGAGACCCCGATCCCGTACGACACGTCGTAGACCCCGAAGATCGTCCCCCGCGGATCGCTCCCCGCGACGACGAAGGCCCGCTCCACCCCCGGCATCGGTCGTTCGACGACCGTCTGCAGCGAGGTCTCCCACTTCCCCCGCACCCCGCGGACGTCCAGTTTCCCGGCGGCGATCAGCCCGTCGATCAGCGGACTCCGCCCGATGGTCCCCACCAGGACCACCTCCGCAGCCATGGAACTCCCCGGCCGCACGCCCGTCACCCGCTCGATGTCGTCCCGAAGGTCCCCCGCGACCCGTACGACTCCGGGGTGATCCTCGGGATCCACGACCACCGGGGCCCCGACCAGCGACATGACTCCGCCCGTGAAGGAGACACAGGCCCCGGCATCCGTCACCCGTAACTCCGAACCCGCCGCGTCCATCCCCTCCGCCCGTGCGATGTCCACCCCCTCCGCCCGCGCGACCCCGGACAGCGCGGGCAGCACGGCGGCCCCGGCACTCGCCCCGAGCAACGCCCTACGACTGACGCTCCACGACATGGCGCACCCCTCCACCCGAATTTGGTCAGCGGCATGACAAATGGTGAAGGGAGTGGCCCATGAGGGGAATGGGTCGTCACCGTCGAATAGTTTCGGAGTGGAGTCCGGACTCGAGTGGCTCCGGAACGGAAAGAGGGCCCGTACGACCGAAGTCGTACGGGCCCTCTCAGGTCAAGCGACCCTCAAGCGAGTGGACTCACTTGTTGATCTTGGTGACCTGGCCGGCGCCCACGGTGCGGCCACCCTCACGGATGGCGAACTTCAGGCCCTCTTCCATGGCGATGGGCTGGATGAGCTCAACCTTCATCTCAGTGTTGTCGCCGGGCATGACCATCTCGGTGCCCTCGGGGAGGGTCACAACACCGGTCACGTCAGTCGTACGGAAGTAGAACTGCGGACGGTAGTTGTTGAAGAACGGCGTGTGGCGGCCACCCTCGTCCTTGGACAGGATGTAGGCCTGGGCCTCGAACTCGGTGTGCGGGGTGACCGAACCGGGCTTGATGATGACCTGGCCGCGCTCGACGTCCTCGCGCTTGATGCCACGGAGGAGCAGACCGACGTTCTCACCGGCCTGGCCCTCGTCGAGCAGCTTGCGGAACATCTCGATGCCGGTGACCGTGGTGGTGGTCTTGTCCTGCTTGATACCGACGATGTCGACGGTCTCGTTGACCTTGAGGACACCACGCTCGATACGACCGGTGACGACGGTGCCACGACCGGTGATCGTGAAGACGTCCTCGATCGGCATCAGGAACGGCTTGTCGACGTCACGCTCGGGCTGCGGGATGTTCTCGTCGACGGCCTTCATCAGGTCGAGGACGGACTGGCCCCACTCCTTGTCACCCTCAAGCGCCTTGAGCGCCGAGACCTTGACGACCGGCAGGTCGTCGCCCGGGAACTCGTACTCGGAGAGCAGCTCACGGACCTCGAGCTCGACGAGCTCCAGGATCTCCTCGTCGTCCACCATGTCGGCCTTGTTCAGGGCGACGACGATGTACGGAACGCCGACCTGGCGGGCCAGGAGCACGTGCTCCTTGGTCTGCGGCATCGGGCCGTCCGTGGCGGCGACAACGAGGATGGCGCCGTCCATCTGCGCCGCACCCGTGATCATGTTCTTGATGTAGTCCGCGTGACCGGGGCAGTCGACGTGGGCGTAGTGACGGGTCTCCGTCTGGTACTCGACGTGCGCGATGGAGATGGTGATACCGCGCTGGCGCTCCTCGGGAGCCTTGTCGATCTGGTCGAACGCCGAGGCCTCGTTCAGGTCCGGGAACGCGTCGTGCAGCACCTTGGTAATGGCGGCCGTGAGGGTCGTCTTACCGTGGTCGATGTGACCGATGGTGCCGATGTTGACGTGCGGCTTAGTCCGCTCGAACTTCGCCTTCGCCACTGGGGTCCTCCTGTGGAGTGGTTCTGAACGCCTTGCTTCATCGGCGCCAGGTGATCTTTGCTGGGAAATCCGGGTCCCGAGGCAAACACCCACATTCGCGGGTGTTTGCCCCCTGAGGCTCCGGAGTCAAGCCTAAAGCGTGAGAACGCGGTGCGTTGAACGCGGTGGTTCAACGCTGAGCGTTACTCGCCCTTGGCCTTCGCGATGATCTCCTCGGCGACGTTCCGCGGAACCTCGGCGTAGGAGTCGAACTGCATCGAGTAGCTTGCGCGACCCGAGGTCTTGCTGCGGAGGTCTCCGACGTAGCCGAACATCTCCGAGAGGGGCACGAGGCCCTTCACGACGCGGGCACCGGCCCGCTCCTCCATGGCCTGGATCTGACCACGGCGGGAGTTGATGTCGCCGATGACCTCACCCATGTAGTCCTCGGGCGTGGTGACCTCGACGGCCATCATCGGCTCGAGCAGCACGGGGCTGGCCTTGCGCGCGGCCTCCTTGAAGGCCTGCGAACCGGCGATCTTGAAGGCGAGCTCGGAGGAGTCGACCTCGTGGTAGCCACCGTCGATGAGCGTGACGCGGACGCCCGTCATCTCGTAGCCCGCGAGGATGCCGAACTGCATGGCCTCCTGCGCACCGGCGTCCACCGAAGGGATGTACTCCTTCGGGATGCGGCCACCGGTCACCTTGTTCACGAACTCGTACGAGGCGTCGCCGCCCTCGATCGGCTCGATCGCGATCTGCACCTTGGCGAACTGGCCGGTACCACCAGTCTGCTTCTTGTGCGTGTAGTCGACGCGCTCGACGGCCTTGCGGATCGTCTCGCGGTAGGCGACCTGCGGCTTGCCGACGTTGGCCTCGACCTTGAACTCACGGCGCATACGGTCGACCAGCACCTCGAGGTGCAGCTCGCCCATACCACCGATGATGGTCTGGCCGGTCTCCTCGTCCGAGTGGACCTGGAAGGAGGGGTCCTCCTCCGCGAGACGCTGGATGGCGACACCCAGCTTCTCCTGGTCACCCTTGGACTTGGGCTCGATGGCGACCTGGATGACCGGCGCCGGGAAGTCCATGGACTCCAGGATCACCGGCTGCTTGTCGTCGCACAGCGTCTCACCCGTCGTGGTCTGCTTCAGACCCATGACGGCGATGATGTCGCCGGCGCCCACCGACTCGATCTCCTCACGCTTGTTCGCGTGCATGCGGTAGATCTTGCCGATGCGCTCCTTCTTGCCCTTGACGGAGTTCAGCACGGCGGTGCCGGACTCCAGGCGGCCCGAGTAGACCCGGACGAAGGTGAGCTTGCCGAGGTGCGGGTCGCTCATGATCTTGAACGCCAGCGCGGACAGCGGCTCGTCGTCGGACGGCTTGCGCTTGACGACCAGCTCGGGGTCCTTCACGTCGTGGCCCTCGATGGCCTCGACGTCGAGCGGGGTCGGCAGGTAGCGCACGACCGCGTCGAGCAGGGGCTGGACGCCCTTGTTCTTGAACGCGGTGCCACAGAACACCGGGGTGACCGTGGTGTCGTTGGACTTGCCGGACGCGATGGTGATGCGACGGATCGCGGCGTACAGCTGCTCCTCGGTGGGCTCGACGCCCTCCAGGTACAGCTCCATGATCTCTTCGTCGTTCTCGGCGACGGCCTCGACGAGCTTGCCGCGGTACTCCTCGGCAGCCTCGGTGTGCGTGGCCGGGATGTCGACGACGTCGTACATCTCGCCCTTGGCGGCCTCGGCGGACCAGACCAGGGCCTTCATCGTCACGAGGTCGACGACGCCCTTGAAGTCGGCCTCGGCGCCGATCGGGAGCTGCATGACGAGCGGCTGGGCGCCCAGACGGTCCGAGATCATGTCCACGCAGCGGTGGAACTCGGCGCCGGTACGGTCCAGCTTGTTGACGAAGCAGATGCGGGGCACGCCGTAACGGTCGGCCTGACGCCACACCGTCTCGGACTGCGGCTCCACACCGGCAACGCCGTCGAACACCGTCACGGCACCGTCGAGGACTCGGAGCGAACGCTCCACCTCTACGGTGAAGTCGACGTGACCCGGCGTGTCGATGATGTTGATGGTGTGGTCGACGCCCTCGAGCGGCCAGTGACAGGTGGTGGCAGCAGAGGTGATCGTGATGCCACGCTCCTGCTCCTGCTCCATCCAGTCCATGGTGGCGGCGCCGTCGTGGACCTCACCGATCTTGTACGAAACGCCGGTGTAGAACAGGATCCGCTCGGTGGTGGTCGTCTTGCCCGCGTCGATGTGGGCCATGATCCCGATGTTGCGGACCCTGGCCAGGTCAAGCGAAGTGGTAGCCATAAGGCTTCAGTCTTCTCTCGGTCTCGATGGGGTCTGCGACTACCAGCGGTAGTGCGCGAAGGCCTTGTTGGACTCGGCCATCTTGTGCGTGTCCTCGCGCTTCTTCACAGCGGCACCCAGGCCGTTGGAGGCGTCGAGAAGCTCGTTGAGCAGACGCTCGGTCATGGTCTTCTCGCGACGGGCGCGGGAGTAACCGACGAGCCAGCGCAGCGCGAGCGTGTTGGCACGACCGGGCTTGACCTCGATCGGAACCTGGTACGTCGCACCACCGACACGGCGGGACTTGACCTCGAGGGTCGGCTTGATGTTCTCCAGCGCGCGCTTCAGCGTGATGACCGGGTCGTTGCTGGTCTTCTCGCGCAGGCCCTCCATGGCGCCGTACACGATGCGCTCGGCGGTGGAGCGCTTGCCGTTCAGCAGCACCTTGTTGATGAGGGAGGTCACCAGAGGAGAACCGTAGACCGGGTCGATGATGACCGGGCGCTTCGGGGCGGGGCCCTTACGAGGCATTCTTACTTCTCCTTCTTGGCGCCGTAGCGGCTGCGGGCCTGCTTGCGGTTCTTGACACCCTGGGTGTCAAGCGAGCCGCGGATGATCTTGTAGCGAACACCGGGCAGGTCCTTCACACGGCCGCCGCGCACGAGCACGATGGAGTGCTCCTGCAGGTTGTGTCCCTCACCCGGAATGTAAGCGGTGACCTCGATCCCGCTGGTCAGACGCACACGCGCGACCTTACGCAGGGCCGAGTTCGGCTTCTTCGGGGTGGTCGTGAACACACGCGTGCAGACGCCGCGACGCTGGGGCGAACCCTCGAGTGCGGGCGTCTTGTTCTTCTCGACCTTGTCCTGCCGGCCCTTACGGACCAGCTGCTGGATCGTAGGCACTACTTCTCCGGTTTCTGTGTGCCGAATGGTGAAGCTAACCTGGAACATTCGCCGACCCACGCGGTCGGGTGTGTCGAAACTGCTGAACTCCCGCCGCGAGGCAGAAAGGGCGCAGAGTACGGCGGCCGCTTACGGCTCCCCCTGTGCGGTTGAAGGCACGCACGAGAGCCAGGGCACACCCCAGGCACAAGGTCTGAGCGTACCTACCTCATTCGCTATGGTCAAAACAAATGGGCGTGCGGGGGTTTAGGGGCCGGGGCGCCCGCTCACCGTGGGGTCACGATGTCGTACGGCGCGTGCGGTTCACGGGAGTTGTTCGCGTGGCTTTCCCACGCCCTGAAACCCACCCATGGTGCGACATCCGGCGCACCTCGGCGACCCGTACGGCTCAGGGGCCGCTGCTCGACGACACCCCCATGATCACCATGAGCGTGAGGAAGAACGCCCACCCGGCCACGGAGAGCCAGCCGAGGATGAGGCCGGCCAGGGCGAAACCCTCGCCGCCCTGGCCCGTGCGCTTGATCTCGGCGCGGGCGGTGTGGCCGAGGATGACGGCGGGGATGCCCGTCAGTCCCATGGTCATGGTCGTCAGCACACCGCAGATCATCGAGCCGACGGCCTTGCCGTTGGTGACCGGGGGCGGGACGGGCGCCGGCATGAACGTTCTCGGGACCATGGGCGCCATGGCGGTCGGCTGCATCCCCATGGGCCCCTGGGGCAGGTCGGCGACCAGCAGGGTCAGCTCCCCCACCGTGCGCGCCGTATAGGCCCTCTCGATGCGCTTCTCGTACTCGTCCTGCTGGAGGCGGCCCTCACTGAAGCCGGCCCGCAGGACATCCACGGCACGCTCACGATCGGCATGGGCGGCGAGCATCGAAGGGCTGCCGCCCTGCGCCTGCTGCCACGGCATCGGCTGCCACGAAGGGTTCGACACGAGAAACACTCCCCCGGACTGGTGGTGCCCTCCATGATGCTCCAACGCCCGCCCGACGGCATCGGTTCCCCGTCCCACTTATGTCCCGGTTCTGCCACACCGCCCCGCTCACGAGCCCACCGAGGGGCGCTTGCCCCGCAAGGGACGGGCCCCGGCCAGGCCTGGCCGGTTGCCGCCCGTTGCCCCCGTGGTCATCTCCAGTACGTTGGCTGGCCGGGAGACGTACACACGCGGGGGACGACGGCTTCGCAGAAGGACGACCGCGCACGACCATCGCCGCCAACGGCCACGAGGCCCTCCTCGCCTCCTCGCCCTCCTCGCCCTGCGCGGCCCGGCGCGGCCCTGCGCGGCCCGGCGACATGATCGGCCCAGTCCCGCCTCACCGCGTTCGAAGTCGTCGACGCGCCACGCCGCCACCGCCGACGTGGACGAGACCGCCTGGCTGCGCGCCGACCCGGGTGACTCCGCCATGGAGCACGGCGACGCCTCGTGCCCGCTGCACGAGGCCGCTGCCCTGCTCACTGACAACGCCGGGATGCGGATCATGTGGGCTGCCCGCGCCCTTCACCCGCAAGGAGCCATCTGAGATGGCGAACCGCAAGGCGATGAACCCCGGGGGCAGTGCACGCGGTGCTCGTGCCACGCGTACGCCAACCGTGGGCGCACGCCGGGCTCGGTCCGCGAGGACTTCCCGCAGTACGTGGACCACATGAAGAACGGCCACCTCTCTCACCTGATCGTCCGCAGGCGGTGCTGCGCGAAGCCGCCGCCCGGCGCCGGGACGTCCACGTTCGCGCGCACCTGGCCCGCCTCCCCAGTGCTGTCCTTGGACGCCCTGCGCGAGGTCGTCAGCGACGACTTCTCTGTCAGGTTCAGCTTGGTGAAGAGCCCCGCCCTTCGGGGCGGCGATGAAGCTGTGACGGCCTCGTCCTGGGGGCACCCGTCCGGCTGTCCAGCCGGTCGGGCCGCTGGGCGGTTGTCGCGGCGAGGATCGTGGAGGCCACCAGGGCAAGTGCCACCAGGGTGGCGCCCGACAGCATGAAGGCGGCCCTCACTCCGACCAGGGAGATGGTCGTCGACGCGATGAACGGGGAGACGGCGAGGGCGCCGGCGATGCCGGCCTCCCACAGACCGAGGGCCTTGGCGAGGTGGCTGTCCGGGATGCGCTGTTGTACCAGTGCGATCAGTGGAATGTCGGTCAGCGCGGAGGCGAGCCCTGTCAGCGCGAGCAGAGCGGCTGCCATGACCGAAGAGGTGGCCAGGCCCAGCGGAAGTCGGAAGACACCCAGCAGGGCCCAGGCGAGTATGGCGACCAGGGCGAGCCTGCGGATCGGAATCCTGGAAAGGAGGAGGGCTCCGGCAACCTCCGCCAGTCCGGCGATCCCCAGCAGCAGACCGTACTGGCCGCCCTGCCCCACCAAGGCCACCAGGCCGACGGTCAGGAAACCGCTGGTAAGGGTGAGAGCGAGGACGAAGGTCACGATCACCAGCAGTACGTCCGGCTCGGACCGAACTGCTCTGAGGCCCGCCGCCAGGTCGGAGCGAAGCCCGGTCGGCCGGCTGAGGCGGGCGGGAGCGCGGACCCGGAGGGCTGCGACGGCGGCCGCCGAGAGCAGAAAGGTCAGTCCGTTGAGTGCCACAGCGGTCGTCAGGGAAGCAACGGCCAGCACCGGCGCGAGTACCAGCGGACCTACGAAAAAGGCGGCGCGGAAGGCTACTTGGAGCAGTCCGTTGGCCTGCTGCAGAAGAGCGGGCGGCACGATCTGCGGCACGATGGCGTTGCGGGCGGGAGCGAACGGGGCCCCGACCAGGGCCAACAACGCTGTTGCTGCCACCAGCACGGTCAGGTTCATCGATCCGAACGCGAACAGGCCCACGGCGACAGCCACCAGCGCCGCCCGGAGAATGTCCGTGAGGATCATCAGACGTCGCCGGTCGTAGCGGTCGGCGTAGGAAGCGGCAACGAACGTAGCCAGAAATGCCGGCGCGTACGCGGCCACGGTGACCAGCGCCACCGCCGCCGGATCACGGGTGAGCGACCAGGCCAGCCAGGCGGTGGTAGCGGTGAACATGCCGTCACCGAAACGTGAAATGCCCTGACCTGCGAAGAGAAGCAGGAAGTTCCGGTCCTTCAGAAGTGTCATGCTCCCACTGTCGGAACGAGCGATGCACTGATCAACTGATTGAGAATGCCGCTAATCACTGGGGTCGCTCGCGTGCAGGAACGCCTCCAGGCTGGGGGCAAGAGCTGCCATCTGCTCCGGGACCAGCCGGTACAGCACGTAGTAGCCCTCGCGGCGGCGCTCGACCAGGCCTGCCTCGCTCAGCAGGCGCAGCTGCTTGGAGAGACCGGCCTCGGTGATTCCGACGAGGGGGGCGAGCTCCTGCGTGCTGCGTGGCTGTTCGGCGATCAGCCGCAGGGTGCGCAGGCGGGTGTCGTCGGCCAGTGCCCTGAGGATTCCCGTCAGCCGCGCCGGGGGAATGCGCGGGCGGGCCTCGCGGACGATGGAGGACGCGGGAAACACCAGCCCGAGCGGCCAGGGGCCGTCACAGTTGACGCGAACGTGCGGCCATACGTAAGCGCTGGGGGCGAGGACGAGCTGTTTTTCCGGCGTGATCTCGACGTCATGGTCGTGCGGTCGCTCCAGCCAGACCCGCCCGGCCTCGGGTTCGCTGCGCACCTCCGGCCACAGGCCACGGAACAGGGTGTACAGACCGTGCTCGGCGATCTGACGACCGGCCTCGGTGACGCTTTCGGCGAGAGTCGGCTCGATGCGCTGCCACTCGTGTGAGAACGCTTCCTCCCAGTAGCGCTCCAGCATCTCCAGAAACCGCTCCAACAGGGAGGCAGGCTCATCGAGCAGCAGCCTGGCCAGCCTCTGATCGCCTGTTGCCCCTGCTTGCTCGTCCAGTCGACGGCGGACTTCGGGTTCGTTGAGGGCAGCGGGGTTCCTGCCAGGCCCGCCTCCCAACGGCTGACCACCCAGCGCGACTGCGAACTCCAGCTGCACCAGCTCCGGGTCGACCGAGCGCAGTTGTCGCAGTTCGTCCTCAAAGCCGAGCAGTTCACCCGTCGGCGACGGGAAGAAGAACTCCGGAAAGTAGGAACGGAAGGCGAAGGAGAACACGTCGATCTCGCGTTTCAGCGCCGGCGACAGCCTGCGCATGGCCCGTACCCAGGCGTGTTGGACGGGATGATGCTTGGGTTCCACCAGCACGTGCAGGCTCAGCACCGCCTCCATCGACGGCGAGTACGAGAACCCCACGAGTTCCGCGCCGGACGCGGGGATCCGGAAAGTGATGGTCATGGCGACATCATCACCGCGAGCCGACTGCCTTTGCTGGGACCGGCGCACCTGCTGGTCAGCCCGAACCCCGCACTCGCCCCGGAACACCCGGCCGTGCACGGGCCGACGGAACCCCGGCAACGCCGAAGGGCGGCCACCCGAAGGTGACCGCCCCTCAACTCAAGCGACTGCAGCCGCTCGCCTACTGGTTGTACGGACCGTAGTCGTAGTCCTCCAGCGGAACGGCCTGGCCGGAGCCCGTGCCGAACGGCGAGTAGTCGATGTCGTCGTAGCCGACGGCCGAGTACATCGCGGCCTTGGCCTCCTCGGTCGGCTCGACCCGGATGTTGCGGTAGCGGGACAGACCCGTACCGGCCGGGATGAGCTTACCGATGATGACGTTCTCCTTGAGGCCGATGAGCGAGTCGGACTTGGCGTTGATCGCCGCGTCCGTGAGGACTCGCGTCGTCTCCTGGAAGGACGCCGCCGACAGCCAGGACTCCGTGGCCAGCGAGGCCTTGGTGATACCCATGAGCTGCGGACGTCCGGAGGCCGGGTGACCGCCCTCCTGGACCACACGACGGTTCTCGGTCTCGAACTTCGAGCGCTCGACCAGCTCGCCGGGCAGCAGCTCGGCGTCGCCGGACTCGATGATCGTCACCCGGCGGAGCATCTGCCGGATGATGATCTCGATGTGCTTGTCGTGGATCGACACACCCTGCGAGTTGTAGACCTTCTGGACCTCGCCGACCAGGTGGACCTGGACGGCACGCTGACCCAGGATGCGCAGCACGTCGTGCGGGTTGGTGGCACCCACGGTGAGCTTCTGGCCCACCTCGACGTGCTCGCCCTCGCTGACCATCAGACGGGCACGCTTGGAGATGGGGTAGGCCATCTCGTCGCTGCCGTCGTCCGGGGTGACGACGATCTTCTTGGTCTTCTCGGTCTCCTCGATCCGCACGCGGCCGGAGGCCTCGGAGATCGGGGCGACACCCTTCGGGGTACGGGCCTCGAAGAGCTCGACGACACGCGGCAGACCCTGGGTGATGTCGTCACCGGCCACACCACCGGTGTGGAAGGTACGCATCGTCAGCTGGGTACCGGGCTCACCGATGGACTGGGCGGCGATGATGCCGACCGCCTCACCGATGTCGACCAGCTTGCCGGTGGCCAGGGAGCGGCCGTAGCACATGGCGCACGTGCCGACCTTGGACTCACAGGTCAGGATCGAGCGGGTCTTGACCTCCTCGACACCGTGGTGCACGAGCTGGTCGATGAGCACGTCGCCCAGGTCCACGTTGGCCGGCGCGATCACCTTGCCGTCGATGACGACGTCCTCGGCGAGCATGCGGGCGTAGACGCTGGTCTCGACATCCTCGGCCTTGCGCAGGACACCGGTCTCGTCCTTCGAGGCGATCCGCAGCTTCAGACCGCGCTCGGTACCGCAGTCCTCCTCGCGGATGATGACGTCCTGCGAGACGTCCACCAGACGACGGGTCAGGTAACCCGAGTCGGCGGTACGCAGGGCGGTGTCCGCCAGACCCTTACGGGCACCGTGCGTGGAGATGAAGTACTCCAGCACGGACAGACCCTCACGGAACGAGGCCTTGATGGGACGCGGGATCGTCTCGTTCTTCGCGTTCGACACCAGACCACGCATACCGGCGATCTGACGCATCTGCATCATGTTGCCTCGTGCACCCGAGTTCACCATCATGAAGATCGGGTTGGTCTTCGGGAAGTTGTCGTTCATCGCCTCGGCGACCTCGTTGGTCGCCTTGGTCCAGATCGCGATGAGCTCCTGCGTGCGCTCGTCCTTGGTGATCAGACCGCGCTCGTACTGCTTCTGGACCTTCTCGTCCTGCGCCTCGTACCCGCGGACGATCTCCTTCTTCGCCTCGGGAACGACGACGTCGGAGATGGCCACGGTGACACCGGAACGGGTCGCCCAGAAGAAGCCGGACGCCTTCAGGTTGTCGAGCGTCGCCGCCACGATGACCTTGGGGTAGCGCTCGGCGAGGTCGTTGACGATCTCGGAGAGCTGCTTCTTGCCGACCTCGTAGTCGACGAACGGGTAGTCCTCGGGCAGCAGCTCGTTGAAGAGCGCGCGGCCCAGCGTGGTCTTGAGGGTGAAGCTGTCACCCTGCTGCCACTCGGGCTCGCCCTCCTCGCGGGCCGGCGGGGTCCAGCCGCGCGGCGGGATGGTGCCCACCGGGAAGCGGATGTCCACGCGCGACTGCAGCGAGAGCTCGCCGGCGTCGAACGCCATGATCGCCTCGGCGGCCGACGAGAACGAGCGGTCCTCGCCCTTGATGTCGCGCATCTCGCCGTCGGTGGTGAGGAAGAACAGACCGAGGACCATGTCCTGGGTCGGCATCGTCACCGGACGGCCGTCGGCGGGCTTGAGGATGTTGTTCGAGGACAGCATCAGGATGCGGGCCTCGGCCTGCGCCTCCGCGGAGAGCGGCAGGTGGACGGCCATCTGGTCACCGTCGAAGTCCGCGTTGAACGCGGTGCAGACGAGCGGGTGGATCTGGATGGCCTTGCCCTCGACCAGCTGCGGCTCGAAGGCCTGGATGCCGAGGCGGTGCAGGGTGGGAGCACGGTTCAGCAGCACCGGGTGCTCGGCGATGACCTCTTCGAGGACGTCGTACACGACGGTGCGGCCGCGCTCCACCATGCGCTTGGCGCTCTTGATGTTCTGCGCGTGGTTGAGGTCCACGAGCCGCTTCATCACGAACGGCTTGAAGAGCTCCAGCGCCATCGCCTTCGGCAGACCGCACTGGTGCAGCTTCAGCTGCGGACCGACGACGATCACGGAACGCGCGGAGTAGTCCACACGCTTGCCGAGCAGGTTCTGACGGAATCGACCCTGCTTGCCCTTCAGCATGTCGCTGAGGGACTTCAGCGGGCGGTTACCGGGACCGGTGACCGGACGGCCACGGCGGCCGTTGTCGAACAGCGCGTCGACGGCCTCCTGGAGCATGCGCTTCTCGTTGTTCACGATGATCTCGGGCGCGCCGAGGTCGAGAAGCCGCTTCAGTCGGTTGTTCCGGTTGATCACACGGCGGTACAGGTCGTTCAGGTCGGAGGTCGCGAAGCGGCCACCGTCCAGCTGCACCATCGGGCGGAGGTCCGGCGGGATGACCGGCACACAGTCGAGCACCATGCCCTTGGGGCTGTTGCTGGTCTGCAGGAACGCGGAGACGACCTTGAGGCGCTTGAGCGCACGGGTCTTCTTCTGGCCCTTGCCGGTGCGGATGATCTCGCGGAGGCGCTCGGCCTCCTCGTCCAGGTCGAACGACTCCAGACGCTTCTGCAGCGCCGCGGCACCCATCGAACCGTCGAAGTACGTGCCGAAGCGGTCACGCAGCTCGCGGTAGAGGAGCTCGTCGCCCTCCAGGTCCTGGACCTTGAGGTTCTTGAACCGGGTCCACACCTCGTCGAGACGGTCGATCTCGCGCTGCGAACGGTCGCGCAGCTGCTTCATCTCACGCTCGGCGCCCTCGCGCACCTTGCGGCGCACATCGGCCTTGGCGCCCTCGGCCTCCAGCTCGGCCAGGTCGGTCTCGAGCTTCTTGGCGCGGGCCTCCAGGTCGGCGTCCCGGCGGTTCTCGATCTGCTGCCGCTCGACGGAGACGTGCGCCTCCAGGGAGGGCAGGTCGCGGGTGCGACGCTCCTCGTCGACGTACGTGATCATGTACGCCGCGAAGTAGATGACCTTCTCCAGGTCCTTCGGGGCGAGGTCGAGCAGGTAGCCCAGCCGCGACGGAACGCCCTTGAAGTACCAGATGTGGGTGACGGGAGCGGCGAGCTCGATGTGGCCCATCCGCTCACGGCGCACCTTGGCACGCGTGACCTCGACGCCACAGCGCTCACAGATGATGCCCTTGAAGCGGACACGCTTGTACTTGCCGCAGTAGCACTCCCAGTCCCGGGTCGGACCGAAGATCTTCTCGCAGAAGAGTCCGTCCTTTTCGGGCTTCAGGGTGCGGTAGTTGATCGTCTCGGGCTTCTTGACCTCGCCGTGGCTCCACTGACGGATGTCGTCAGCGGTGGCCAGACCGATCCGGAGCTCGTCGAAGAAGTTGACGTCGAGCACTATGCGTCAATCCCTCTCAGGGTTGTAAGTCATGGGGTCTGATACGGGGGTCCTGGGGCCGGCGGCCTTCATGGTGAAGGCCGCCGAACTCCCGTCAGACCTCTTCGACGCTGCTCGGCTCGCGCCGGGACAGGTCGATGCCAAGCTCCTCCGCAGCGCGGAAGACGTCCTCGTCGGTGTCGCGCATCTCGATGGACATGCCGTCCGAGGACAGCACCTCCACGTTGAGGCACAGGGACTGCATCTCCTTGATGAGCACCTTGAAGGACTCGGGGATGCCGGGCTCGGGGATGTTCTCGCCCTTGACGATGGCCTCGTAGACCTTCACACGGCCGGTGACGTCGTCGGACTTGATGGTCAGCAGCTCCTGGAGGGCGTACGCGGCGCCGTAAGCCTCCAGCGCCCACACCTCCATCTCACCGAAGCGCTGGCCACCGAACTGGGCCTTACCACCCAGCGGCTGCTGGGTGATCATCGAGTACGGACCGGTCGACCGGGCGTGCAGCTTGTCGTCGACCAGGTGGTGCAGCTTGAGGATGTACATGTAGCCGACCGAGATCGGCTCCGGGAACGGCTCACCCGAGCGGCCGTCGAACAGCGGCGCCTTGCCGGACGGAAGCACCATGCGCTCGCCGTCACGGTTCGGGATCGTGTGCTCCAGCAGACCGGCGAGCTCGTCCTCGCGGGCACCGTCGAAGACCGGGGTCGCGACGTTGGTGCCGGGGGCGACGGAGTCGGCGCCGATGACCTGGAGCCGCTGCGCCCACTCGTCGGCGAGACCGGAGACGTCCCAGCCGCGGCTGGCGAGCCAGCCGAGGTGGATCTCCAGCACCTGTCCCGGGTTCATTCGGGACGGGACGCCGAGCGGGTTGAGGATGATGTCGACCGGGGTACCGTCCTCCAGGAACGGCATGTCCTCGATCGGCAGGATCTTGGAGATGACGCCCTTGTTGCCGTGACGGCCGGCGAGCTTGTCACCATCGGTGATCTTGCGCTTCTGCGCCACGTACACGCGCACCAGCTGGTTGACACCGGGGGGAAGCTCGTCGCCCTCCTCGCGGTCGAAGACGCGGACGCCGATGACCTTGCCGGTCTCGCCGTGCGGCACCTTCAGCGAGGTGTCACGGACCTCACGGGCCTTCTCACCGAAGATCGCGCGGAGCAGGCGCTCCTCGGGCGTCAGCTCGGTCTCACCCTTGGGCGTGACCTTGCCGACGAGGATGTCACCGGCGATGACCTCCGCACCGATGCGGATGATGCCGCGCTCGTCGAGGTCGGCGAGGACCTCCTCGGAGACGTTCGGGATGTCCCGGGTGATCTCCTCGGGGCCGAGCTTGGTGTCACGGGCGTCGACCTCGTGCTCCTCGATGTGGATCGAGGAGAGGACGTCGTCCTGCACGAGGCGCTGCGACAGGATGATCGCGTCCTCGTAGTTGTGACCCTCCCACGGCATGAACGCGACCAGCAGGTTCTTGCCGAGCGCCATCTCGCCGTTCTGGGTGGCCGGACCGTCGGCGAGGACCTGGCCCTCGATGATCCGGTCGCCCTCGTTGACGATGACCTTCTGGTTGACCGAGGTGCCCTGGTTGGAGCGGGCGAACTTGGCCAGGCGGTACGTGATGTACGTGCCGTCGTCGTTGGCCGTGGTGATGTAGTCCGCGGAGACCTCCTGGACCACACCGGGCTTCTCGGCCTTGACCACGTCGCCGGCGTCGACGGCGGAGCGGTACTCCATGCCGGTGCCGACGAGCGGGGACTCGCTCTTGATGAGCGGCACGGCCTGACGCATCATGTTCGCGCCCATGAGGGCACGGTTGGCGTCGTCGTGCTCGAGGAACGGGATCATGGCGGTCGCGACCGACACCATCTGGCGCGGCGAGACGTCCATGTAGTCCACGTCGTCACCGGCGACGTAGTCGACCTCGCCACCACGACGGCGGACCAGCACGCGGTTCTCGGCGAACCGCATGTCGTCGTTGAGCGTGGCGTTGGCCTGCGCGATGACGAACCGGTCCTCCTCGTCGGCCGTCAGGTAGTCCACCTCGTCGGTGACCTGACCGTCGACGACCTTGCGGTACGGCGTCTCCACGAAACCGAACGCGTTGACGCGGCCGTAGGAGGCGAGCGAACCGATCAGACCGATGTTCGGGCCTTCAGGGGTCTCAATGGGGCACATACGGCCGTAGTGAGACGGGTGCACGTCACGGACCTCGAAGCCGGCCCGCTCACGCGACAGACCACCGGGACCCAGCGCCGAGAGACGACGCTTGTGCGTCAGACCCGACAGCGGGTTGTTCTGGTCCATGAACTGCGACAGCTGGCTGGTGCCGAAGAACTCCTTGATGGAGGCGACGACCGGCCGGATGTTGATCAGGGTCTGGGGCGTGATCGCCTCGACGTCCTGGGTCGTCATGCGCTCGCGGACGACACGCTCCATACGCGCCAGACCCGTACGGACCTGGTTCTGGATGAGCTCGCCGACGCTGCGCAGACGACGGTTGCCGAAGTGGTCGATGTCGTCGGTCTCGACGACGATCGTCTGGCCGTTGTCGGCGGCCGTCTCGGTCTCGCCCGCGTGCAGCTTCACCAGGTACTTGATCGTCGAGATGACGTCCTCGACGGTCAGGACGCCCGCGTCGAGCGGAGCCTCCGCACCCAGCTTCTTGTTGACCTTGTAGCGGCCGACCTTCGCGAGGTCGTAGCGCTTGGGGTTGAAGTACAGGTTCTCGAGCAGCGTCTGCGCGGCCTCACGCGTGGGGGGCTCGCCCGGACGCAGCTTGCGGTAGATGTCGAGCAGCGCGTCGTCCTGGCCCTGGGTGTGGTCCTTCTCCAGGGTGGCGCGCATGGACTCGTACTCGCCGAACTCCTCCAGGATCTGCTCGGTGGTCCAGCCGAGGGCCTTGAGGAGGACGGTCACGGACTGCTTGCGCTTGCGGTCGATACGGACACCGACCATGTCGCGCTTGTCGATCTCCATCTCCAGCCAGGCACCCCGGGACGGGATGATCTTGGCGGAGAAGATGTCCTTGTCGGACGTCTTGTCGATCGAGGAGTCGAAGTAGACGCCCGGCGAACGGACCAGCTGCGACACGACGACACGCTCGGTGCCGTTGATGACGAAGGTGCCCTTGTTGGTCATGAGCGGGAAGTCGCCCATGAAGACCGTCTGGGACTTGATCTCACCGGTCTCGTTGTTGGTGAACTCGGCCGTGACGAAGAGCGGGGCGGCGTACGTGAAGTCGCGCTCCTTGCACTCGTCGATGCTGTTCTTCGGCGGCTCGAAGCGGTGGTCGCGGAAGGTCAGCGACATCGACCCGGAGAAGTCCTCGATCGGGGAGATCTCCTCGAAGATCTCCTCCAGACCGGACTTGGTGGGGACGTCCTGACCGGACTCCAGAGCCTCCTCGACCCGACTCTGCCAGGCGGTGTTCCCGAGCAGCCAGTCAAAGCTCTCGGTCTGCAGCGCGAGCAGGTTGGGAACCTCAAGAGGCTCCTTGATCTTTGCAAAGGAGATGCGCAGCGGGGCGGTGCTGGCGCCGTTGTTCGTATTCGCGGTCGAGGCGTTGCGCGAGGCGGCCAAGAGGGGGTCCTTCCGAGGGCTCGGACTCACTACGCGCGTACCGGCCCCTCTCCTGTGCAAAGCGAGCAGGCTGTTCCTGAACTGACAGAAAAGCCAGGTCAGAAATGATCTGTTCGTCGATGCTCAAGCGAGGGCATGCCCCTGGTGACGGGCAGGGGACAGCTAACAGGCAGCGCAAAGGGTCAGTGTAGCCACTTGGCACACTGATGTCCAGTGCGGGTTTCTCGAGACCCTCGTTGTTCTCAACACCTGCGCAAGCCCACGCCCTCAATGCACGTTGATACTGCCCTCTTCGCCGTCGATCCATGCCTCGGAGTTCGGATCGGTGTGACGACGCGTCCTGAGAATTGCGCGCTGCGTGCGGTTCGTCAAGGCCCCTCATACCCCATCCCGGTGCCGCGATCGTCACTCGCGACTCGTCACCTGGGGCGTTCGGGGCAGGACGAAGATCACCATACTCGTCGCCACCGACACTGCAAGGCAGCCGTCGCTCGACGTCCCGGAACGCCGAAGGGCGACCACCCAGTTGGGTGATCGCCCTTCAGTGCTTCCGCGTTACAGCTTCGAACAAACTTTTGACACGCGTCTCAGAACTGTCCGGAACCGTCCCGCGCGGATCCTCGCGGATCCCGAGGTGCTGGCGGACCAGCGAGGCCTTACTTGACCTCGACGGAGGCGCCGGCGCCCTTGAGGGACTCGGCGGCCTTCTCCGCGGCGTCCTTGGCGACCTTCTCGAGAACGGGCTTCGGGGCGCCGTCCACGAGGTCCTTGGCCTCCTTCAGGCCCAGGGAGGTCAGCTCACGCACGACCTTGATGACCTGGATCTTCTTGTCGCCGGCACCGGTGAGGATGACGTCGAACTCGTCCTTCTCCTCCTCGACCGGGGCGGCCGGGCCACCCTGGGCCGGGCCCGCGACGGCGACGGCCGCGGCGGCGGTGACGTCGAACTTCTCCTCGAACGCCTTCACGAACTCGGAGAGCTCGATGAGGGTCATCTCCTCGAACTGCGCGAGCAGGTCTTCCTGGCTGAGCTTCGCCATGATGGGCGATCCTTCCACTAATTCGGCAGGTGCCGGATGTATCGAAACGGCGGGCGTACTTACGGCCCGCTACGACCCGCGCCTCAGGCGGCGCTGATCAATGCGCGAGCCGAGTTACTCGGCACCGCCCTGCTCGTCCTGCTTGGCGCGAAGAGCGTCCACCGTGCGGACGAGCTTCGAGGGAAGCGCCTGGAAGAGCTGAGCAGTCTGGGACTGCTTGCCCTTGAAGGCACCCGCCAGCTTGGAGAGCAGAACCTCGCGGGACTCGAGGTCCGCAAGCTTCTTGATCTCGTCGGCGGACAGCGCCTTGCCGTCAAGGACACCGCCCTTGATGACGAGGTTCGGGTTGTCCTTGGCGAAGTCACGAAGACCCTTCGCCGACGTCACCGGGTCA
This sequence comes from Streptomyces sp. NPDC012510, assembly GCF_042955065.1. NCBI lineage: Bacteria > Bacillati > Actinomycetota > Actinomycetes > Kitasatosporales > Streptomycetaceae > Streptomyces > Streptomyces sp. NPDC012510. Next base: position 201,789 of record NZ_JBIBEN010000006.1, on the reverse strand, counting down.
CCGGTGATGAAGGCAACCGCCGTCGGACCGTTGAACAGGTCGTCGAGCGTCGAGATCCCGGCCTCGTTGGCCGCGATCTTGGTCAGCGTGTTCTTCACCACGGCGTACTGGGCGTCTTCACCGAGCGAACGGCGCAGATTCTTGAGCTGCGCCACAGTGAGACCCCGGTACTCGGTCAGCACGGCGGCGTTCGAGCTACGGAACTGCTCCGTGAGCTCGGCCACCGCGGCAGCCTTGTCGGGCCTTGCCATAGAGCGTCGGCCTCCTTCCGGGTGATGAGGACCGCTCGGAAGGGGCTGGGGAAACGAAACGCCCCGGCGCAGGCGCACGGGGCGTGGCTCAACCGGACGAATTCCGTACGATCACGGAACCGGACCAGGAGCAACTTCCACAGTCACCTGCGCGGGTCGTCCGCAGTTCAGCGGATCCTTCGGCCACCGAGCCCTCTCACGAGCACACGGCAACGACCAGCGGTCTTTGGCTTCTCCGGAAGCGTACGGGACCGTGTCCCCGTCAAGCAAATCCGGTGGTTTCAACTCCCAGGAAGGCGGTTCAGCAGGTCTTCGTAGTCGACCGTCTCCGCGGCCGGCGGCTCCTCGGTGGTGACGTCGAGACCGTGGTCGCTGTAGTAGGCCGTGGACTCCAGCGCGCCGTTCGCCGTGTCGCCGCGTTCGACCTTCTTGACCATGAGGTCGTCGTCGTTGATCCAGATGTCGATGGCGGCGGCGGTGACGCCGGACGCCTTCAGTTGTTCCTCCAACCCTGCACGTGTCTCCTCCCCCAGGTTCGCGTTCCGCTTCCGCAGGTCGTCGACGTCCACCGTGCCCGCGTAGTGGGTGGTCGGCTCACCGCGCACCTGCTCCTCGCCGACCCTCTCGACGTCCCCGGAGGCCAGCAGCAGCCGTACGGAGTGGTTCGGTGTGACGCTCCGCAGATGCTCCGTCATGTAGGCGCCGGAGGCACCGCCGATCACTTCGTCCATGTCCTCGTACGCGTACCTGATCCACCGTTTGCCGCCGTACCGGCCGGCGAACAGGTCACCCATGTCGGCGAAGTAGGCGTCGGGCAGATAGCGGGCCCGCGTGGACGTGACGCCCAGCCGGCGCATCCGGTCGGCCGCCTGGCCGCCGGTGTAGGTGAGGGTCAGGGTGCCGTCCAGGCCGTCCGCCCAGTCGATCTCGCCGTCCGCCGCGAAGGACATCAGGTCGCCGAGGCTCCCGGTGGACTCGATCCGCGACGAGTCGGCGTCGCCCGTGGACCTGTCGGCGAGCCTCAGGGCGGCGAAGAGGTCGGCCTTCTCCTCTCCCCCGCCCGGTTCCGAGGCTCCGCAGGCCGCCACCCCCGTCAGCGCGGCCGCTACCGCGAACGACAGGACCGTACGACGACACCTGGCCGTCCTGGTCATGCGTGCCCACCCCCCAGGGAGATTGCCGTGCCCCGCCCACCAGGGCAGCACACTCACGAGCGCATGCCCACCCGTACGCGGGAAAGACCCGAGAGAAGCCCGCGAGAGGCCCGTACGGCAAAAAGGGACGAGCCCCGCACCTCGAAAGGTTGCGGGGCTCGTCCTCGGGCGTTGCGTCCGCGACGCGGCTGCCGGTGAGCGTCAGGCTCAGACGGCGGCCGGGTCCTCCTCGACGAGGAGGTTGCGGGTGCGGTTGGAGTCGATCGGAATGCCGGGGCCGATCGTGGTGCTGATCGCGGCCTTCTTGATGTAGCGCCCCTTGGCGGCCGACGGCTTCAGACGGAGGATCTCCTCCAGCGCCGCGGCGTAGTTCTCCACCAGCTTGGTGTCGTCGAACGACGTCTTGCCGATGATGAAGTGCAGGTTCGAGTGCTTGTCCACGCGGAACTCGATCTTGCCGCCCTTGATGTCGTTGACGGCCTTCACGACGTCCGGGGTCACGGTGCCGGTCTTGGGGTTCGGCATGAGACCACGGGGACCGAGCACGCGGCCCAGGCGGCCGACCTTGCCCATGAGGTCCGGGGTGGCGACGACGGCGTCGAAGTCCAGACGGCCCTTGGCCACCTCGTCGATCAGTTCGTCGGAGCCGACGATGTCGGCGCCGGCGGCGGTCGCGGCCTCGGCACGGTCACCGGTCGCGAAGACCAGGACCCGGGCGGTCTTACCGGTGCCGTGCGGGAGGTTCACGGTGCCACGAACCATCTGGTCGGCCTTGCGCGGGTCGACACCCAGACGGAAGGCGACCTCGACGGTGCCGTCGAACTTGGAGGTGGAGGTCTCCTTGGCGAGACGGACGGCCTCGAGCGGGGCGTAGAGCTTGTCCCGGTCGACCTTGGCGTCCGCAGCGCGGAGAGCCTTGCTGCGCTTGCTCACAACTGCTCCTGTGTGTTCTAAAAGGAGTCGTGGTGTACGGGCCGAGCAGGCCCTACCACGTGCGGCCTCGCGAGCCGCGTGGTTCTACGAAGGTGGGGTTCAGCCCTCGACCGTGATGCCCATGGAACGGGCCGTGCCGGCGATGATCTTCGACGCGGCGTCCAGGTCGTTGGCGTTCAGGTCGGGGAGCTTGGTCGTGGCGATCTCACGGACCTGCGCCTCGGTGATCTTGGCGACCTTGGTCTTGTGCGGCTCGCCGGAGCCCTTCTCGACACCCGCGGCCTTGAGGATCATCTTCGCGGCCGGCGGCGTCTTGGTGACGAAGGTGAAGGAGCGGTCCTCGTAGACCGTGATCTCCACCGGGATCACCCAGCCACGCTGCGACTCGGTCGCGGCGTTGTAGGCCTTGCAGAACTCCATGATGTTGACGCCGTGCTGACCGAGCGCGGGGCCGACCGGCGGGGCGGGGTTCGCCGCACCGGCGTTGATCTGGAGCTTGATGAGCCCCGTGACCTTCTTCTTCTTGGGAGGCATTACTCTCCGGGTCCTTTCGATTCGAGTGCGCCCTCATCCGGTTCGCGGCCAGATGAAGGCATACCGCACAACGATAGCGGGTATAGATGCGCGGCCAAAAACCGAGCAGGTCAGACAAGCTGCGGAGAGCTTGCCCGACCTGGTCGGAAGCGTGGGTTGTGTCGCTCCGAAGAACTCAGTTCTTCTGAATCTGGTCGAACGACAGCTCGACCGGGGTCTCGCGGCCGAAGATCTCCACAAGACCCTTGACCTTCTTCGAGTCCGCGTTGATCTCGTTGATGGTCGCCTGCAGCGTGGCGAACGGGCCGTCCGTGACGGTGACCGAGTCGCCGACCTCGAAGTCCAGCACCTGGACCTCGACCTTGCGGGCGGGAGCCGGCTTGCCCTCGGCCTCGGCGGCCTCACGGGCGGCCTTCTCCTCGGCCTCCGGGGCGAGCATCTTGACGATCTCGTCCAGGGTCAGCGGGTACGGGTCGTAGGCGTTGCCCACGAAGCCGGTGACGCCGGGGGTGTTGCGCACGACGCCCCAGGACTCGTTCGTCAGGTCCATGCGGACGAGCACGTATCCGGGGAGCTTGTTCTGGCGGATCGTCTTGCGCTCGCCGTTCTTGATCTGCGCGACCTCTTCCTGCGGCACCTCGGCCTGGAAGATGAAGTCCTCGACGTTCAGCGAGACGGCACGCTGTTCGAGGTTGGTCTTCACGCGGTTCTCGTAACCGGCGTACGTGTGGATGACGTACCACTCGCCGGGCAGAGTCCGCAGTTCCTCACGCAGGGCCTCGACGGGGTCGACCGGCTCGGTCTCCTCCTCGACGGCCTCGTCGGCCGCCTCTTCGTCGTCGGCGTCGTCCACGTCGGCTTCCTCGACGTGCACGGCCGCTTCCTCGGCCGGCTCCCCCGCCTCGGCCTCCGCAGCCTCGAACTCGTCGACCTCGTCCGCTCCCTCGACGATGTCGAGCTCATCATCCACGGACTTGTCCGGCTCGATGGCGTCGTTCAGGTTCGGGTCAGACACGTGGCTGCTTCTTCCTGGATGCATGGGGGTGGAACACGCGAAAGGGGCGCCAGGTTACGGCGCCCTTCGCTCTCGGCTCAGCCGAAGACGTACTTGGCGGCCTTGTCGAGTCCGAAGTCAATCACAGTAACAAGACCGATCATGATGACGACGAAGACAATGACCACCGTGGTGTAGGTCGTCAGCTGGGAGCGGGTCGGCCAGACGACCTTCCGCAGCTCCGCGACGATCTGGCGGTAGAAGAGCGCGAGGCGCTTCAGCGGGCCCTTCTTGGCGCGCTTGCCGCCCTTGCGGGTCTTCTTCTTGTCCTCGGGCACCTCGTCCTGGGCATCAGGCGTGTCGATGGAGCCCACGGCGTCCGTCATTCATCCTCACCTGATTCCGGTCCGGGTCGTGGCCGTGCCGCGCCCGGTCTGAGCCGCACGGCGGAACATTGCTGTACGTACATGCGCACACATCCTGGCGTGAGGAGTGTGTAGCAGGGCCGGAGGGACTTGAACCCCCAACCGCTGGTTTTGGAGACCAGTGCTCTACCAATTGAGCTACGACCCTTTGCGGTTCTCCCCCAACGTACCGCATCCGACCGAGTGCTCGGTGTGCACCTGGTGGGCGCGGCCGGTGAAGGCCAACGAGGAGAGAGCATACGTGGTCCGGGGCCTGCCGTCGAACAGAAAGGGTCCGTAGGGGCGTTGATCGACGAAGATCGACCGTTCCCGGACCCGGATACGGACGGTTGTTCCCGAACTGTTCACTGGGTGAAACCCGTGTGCCGGGCGCGTTTCCGGTCTGGAACGATGGGCCCCATGAGCGCTGCAACCCCTCCCACCGAGCGCCGGGTCTCCGCCCGAGTCGGTGCGATCTCCGAGTCCGCCACCCTCGCCGTGGACGCCAAGGCCAAGGCCCTCAAGGCCGCCGGACGTCCGGTGATCGGCTTCGGCGCCGGTGAGCCCGACTTCCCGACCCCGGACTACATCGTCGAGGCGGCCGTCGAGGCCTGCAAGAACCCGAAGTACCACCGCTACACGCCGGCCGGCGGTCTGCCCGAGCTGAAGGCCGCGATCGCCGCGAAGACCCTGCGCGATTCCGGTTACGAGGTCGACCCGTCGCAGGTCCTCGTCACCAACGGCGGCAAGCAGGCCATCTACGAGGCGTTCGCCGCGATCCTCGACCCGGGCGACGAGGTGATCGTCCCGGCGCCGTACTGGACGACCTACCCGGAGTCGATCCGTCTCGCCGGCGGTGTCCCGGTGGAGGTCGTCGCCGACGAGACCACCGGCTACCGCGTCTCCGTCGAGCAGCTCGAGGCGGCCCGCACGGAGCAGACGAAGGTCGTCCTGTTCGTCTCCCCCTCCAACCCGACCGGCGCGGTCTACAGCGCCGAGGACGCCGAGGCGATCGGCCGCTGGGCCGTCGAACACGGCCTGTGGGTGATGACCGACGAGATCTACGAGCACCTGGTCTACGGCGACGCCACGTTCACCTCGCTGCCCGCGATCCTGCCGGAGCTGCGCGACAAGTGCGTCGTGGTCAACGGCGTCGCCAAGACGTACGCCATGACCGGCTGGCGTGTCGGGTGGATCATCGGCCCGAAGGACGTGGTCAAGGCCGCGACGAACCTCCAGTCGCACGCCACGTCGAACGTGTCGAACGTGGCGCAGGTCGCCGCCCTCGCCGCCGTCTCCGGTGACCTGGACGCCGTCGCCGAGATGCGGGAGGCCTTCGACCGTCGCCGCAGGACGATCGTGCGGATGCTCAACGAGATCGACGGCGTGTTCTGCCCGGAGCCCGAGGGCGCGTTCTACGCCTACCCGTCGGTGAAGGAGCTGATCGGCAAGGAGATCCGCGGCAAGCGCCCCCAAAACACGGTCGAGCTGGCCGCGCTGATCCTGGAGGAGGTCGAGGTCGCGGTCGTTCCCGGCGAGGCGTTCGGCACGCCCGGCTATCTGCGCCTGTCGTACGCCCTGGGTGACGAGGATCTCGTCGAGGGTGTCTCCCGCGTGCAGAAGCTGCTGGCGGAGGCGACGGACTGACGTCCTGGGCGTTCGCGGGGCCGCGTCCGGATGTCCGGATGCGGCCCCTTATTCATGTGTGCGAGCAAGACCACGTTCGAGGATTCCGCTTCCGGGACGGCGTGGGCGTGCGGCAGGATCGGGCGATGGAGCGTGTACGTGATCTCTCTGAACTGCCCAAGGCCCATCTGCATCTGCACTTCACCGGGTCGATGCGGCCCACGACCGTGCTGGAACTGGCCGACAAGCACGGGGTGCTGCTGCCCGACGCGCTGACGGAGGCGCTGACCAGCGGGGAACCGCCGAGGCTGCGGGCGACGGACGAACGCGGGTGGTTCCGCTTCCAGCGGCTGTACGACGCTGCGCGCTCCTGTCTGCGGGAGCCGGAGGACATCCAGCGGCTGGTGCGGGAGGCCGCGGAGGAGGATGTGCGGGACGGCTCGGGCTGGCTGGAGATCCAGGTCGACCCGACCTCGTACGCGCCCCGGCTGGGCGGGCTGATCCCGGCGCTGGAGATCATCCTGGACGCGGTGGACACGACGATGCGGGAGACCGGCCTCGGGATGCGGGTGCTGGTGGCCGCGAACCGGATGAAGCACCCGCTGGACGCGCGCACGCTGGCGCGGCTGGCGGTGCGGTACGCGGACCGGGGCGTGGTCGGGTTCGGGCTCTCCAACGACGAGCGCCGGGGCATGGCGAGGGACTTCGACCGGGCCTTCGCCATCGCCCGGGAGGGCGGGCTGCTGTCGGCGCCGCACGGCGGTGAGCTGACCGGTCCGTCGTCGGTGCGGGACTGTCTGGACGACCTGCACGCCTCACGGATCGGGCACGGGGTGCGCGCGGCGGAGGATCCCAGGCTGCTGAAGCGGCTCTCGGACCGGCAGATCACCTGCGAGGTGTGCCCGGCGTCCAACGTGGCGCTCGGTGTCTACGAGAAGCCCGAGGACGTCCCCCTGAGGACGTTGTTCGAGTCCGGTGTGCCGATGGCGCTCGGCGCGGACGACCCGCTGCTGTTCGGCTCACGCCTCGCGGCGCAGTACGAGATCGCCCGCCACCACCACGGCTTCACGGACGCCGAGCTGGCCGAGCTGGCCCGCCAGTCGGTACGCGGCTCGGCGGCCCCGGACGGCGTCAAGCAGAAGCTGCTGGCCGGGGTCGACGACTGGCTCGCCGCCTGAGGTCCGCGTCAGAGGGTGACGCCCACCGTGACCGGCTCGTTGACCAGGGTGATCCCGAAGGCGTCCCGGACTCCGGTCACGACCTCGCGGGCCAGCGTGAGCAGGTCCTCGGTGGTGGCCGCGCCCCGGTTGGTGAGGGCCAGGGTGTGCTTGGTGGAGATCCTGGCCGGGCCGGTGCCGTACCCCTTGGTGAAGCCCGCCTTGTCGATCAGCCACGCCGCGGAGGTCTTGGTGTGACCGTCGCCCGCGGCGTACGCGGGCGGGGTGGCGTCCGCCCCGAGGCGTTCGCGCACGCGCGCCTGGAAGGCGGCGAACTGCTCGTCCGTGAGGATCGGGTTGGTGAAGAACGACCCGGCGGACCAGGTGTCGTGGTCCTCGGGGTCGAGCACCATGCCCTTCCCGGCCCGTAGCTTCAGCACGGTCTCGCGGGCCCGGGCCAGGGACACCCGGTCTCCGGGTTCGACGCCCAGCACACGGGCCGTCTCGGCGTACTTGACCGGCCCCGACAGCCCGTCCGCGTCCTCCAGTTCGAACCGGACCCGCAGCACGACGTACCGCTCGGGCTCCTCCTTGAAGCGGCTGTGCCGGTAGGAGAAGGCGCACTCGGCGTTGGACACGGTGACCGTCTCGCGGCTGAGGCGGTCGTAGGCGACGACCTCGGTGATCGTGGTGGCCACCTCCTGCCCGTACGCGCCGACGTTCTGGATCGGTGTCGCGCCGGCGGAGCCCGGGATCCCGGCGAGGCACTCGATCCCCGCGAGTCCGGCCTCGACGGTCCGGGCCACGGCGTCGGTCCACACCTCACCTGCGGCCAGCTCCAGCCGCGTCCCGTCGAGCGCGAAGCCCTTCGTCGCGACGACCAGCGCGGTCCCGGCGAATCCCTCGTCCCCGATGACCAGGTTGGACCCGCCTCCGATCAGCAGCAGCGGCGTCCCGGCGTCGTCGGCCTCACGGACGGCGGCGATCACCTCGTCGTCGGTGACGGCGGTGAGCAGCCGCCGTGCGGGCCCGCCCAGGCGGAACGTGGTCAGCGGGGCGAGGGGGGCGTCGTGGAGTTCCAGCACGGGCTCAAGAGTACGAGACGGGGCCCACGCCTCCTGCTGGGACGGCGCGCGGAGCCTTCACGGGCGTGGGGCTCGTGGGTCCCACAACCCTTCAGGGGCGCGGCGAACCGCGCGGCAAGCCCCCGCCGGCCCGCACCCGACCAGCGACCGGGGCGCCCCACGAGGGAGGGCGCCCCTGACCGGTCGGCCCACGCCGCCTCAAGCCAGTCGTACGACTGCCCGGGACATGCCCAGCACCTTCTGGCCGGCACTCATCGCCGTCAGGTCGACGCGGACCGTGTTGTCGTCGAGCTTGGCGCCGACCTTGGCGGTGACCTCGATGGTGGCGCCCTGGTCGTCGTTGGGGACGATGACGGGCTTGGTGAAGCGGACGCCGTACTCGACGACCGAGCCCGGGTCGCCGGTCCAGTCGGTGACGACACGGATCGCCTCGGCCATGGTGAACATGCCGTGCGCGATGACGTCCGGGAGGCCGACCTCCTTGGCGAACTTCTCGTTCCAGTGGATGGGGTTGAAGTCGCCGGAGGCCCCCGCGTACTGGACGAGGGTGGCGCGGGTCACGCCGAAGGTCTGGGCGGGCAGTTCGGTGCCGACCTCGACGTCGTCGTAGGAGATCTTCGCGGTCATCGGGTCCTCACGCCTCCTCGGCCGCGCGGGCCACGAGCTTGGTCCAGGCGGTCACGACGTGCTCGCCGGCCTCGTCGTGGACCTCGCCCCGGACGTCCAGGATGTCGTTGCCCGCCAGCGACTTGATCGCCTCGATGGTGGAGGTGACCGTCAGCCGGTCACCGGCGCGCACCGGGCGCGTGTAGGCGAACTTCTGATCGCCGTGCACCACGCGGCTGTAGTCGAGGCCGAGCTGCGGATCGGCGATGACGAGTCCCGCGGCCTTGAACGTGATCGAGAACACGAAGGTCGGGGGGGCGATCACCTCGGGGTACCCGAGTGCCTTGGCGGCCTCGGGGTCCGTGTACGCCGGGTTGGCGTCCCCCACGGCCTCCGCGAACTCACGGATCTTCTCCCGGCCGACCTCGTAGGGGTCGGTGGGCGGGTAGGAACGCCCCACGAAGGACTGGTCGAGCGCCATGGGCTCGGCACCTCCTGGTTGATCGGCGGATGCGGCGGATATGGCAGATACGGCGGTACTGACCGGTACGGGTCGCTCAACGACACGAGGCCGCCCCCGATCTCTCGGGGACGGCCTCGCGTACGAGCCTGATTTATCGCGTTTCGCGGTGCGCGGTGTGCGCGTTGCAACGCGGGCAGTGCTTCTTCATCTCCATACGGTCCGGGTTGTTACGCCGGTTCTTCTTGGTGATGTAGTTCCGCTCCTTGCACTCCACGCAGGCCAGCGTGATCTTCGGGCGGACGTCGGTGGCAGCCACGTGAGTGCTCCTTGACGAACGGATGGGATTGGTTTAACGCAAGAAAGAGTAGCCGATCGAAGGACCGACCCCGCAATCGGCTACTGTCAGTAGCGGTGACCGGACTTGAACCGGTGACACAGCGATTATGAGCCGCTTGCTCTACCGACTGAGCTACACCGCTGTGATGCGATCGGACCCGCCTCGCGGCGGGAACCTTTCACACCAGAGCCCCAATACGGAATCGAACCGTAGACCTTCTCCTTACCATGGAGACGCTCTGCCGACTGAGCTATTGGGGCGAGCGATGAAGACATTACACGGCTCACCGCCGATCGCCCAAATCCGTTTCCCCGCCTCCATCCCCGCGCCGTCCAGGGATCTTCCTGGGCCGTTGCCGTCCTCCCGTCCGTCCCGATTCCCCAGGCCTCGTGGGGCTCAGGCGCACCATCGTCACCGGCCCTCCCTGGGGTCGGCCGCCAGGTGAACCACGCCGGTACGACTATTGCGCTCCTCCGCGACGAGGGCGGGCGGCCCCCCTAGGCTCGACTCACTCTGCGTGACCTTGTGTCCCTCGCTGTGTCCCACCCAGCGCGTCACCGTGCAGCCGTCGCCGAGCCCCAGGAGCGCGATGCCCGACAGCCAGCCGCAGCCGTCCCACTCCTCCTCCGGCCCGCCCTCGGGCCCGGACGAGGCAGGCGCCCTGCTGCTGTGCGGTGCGCGACTGACCGACGGCCGGGTGGTGGACGTGCGGCTGGGACGCGGCCGTATCGAGGCGGTGGGCACGGCTGGCAGCCTGGGCACCGGCCCGCCCGCATCCGGCCCGCCCGCCACCCGGGTGGACCTCGGCGGCCATCTGCTCCTGCCTGCTCCCGTCGAGCCGCACGCCCACGGCGACACGGCCCTGTCGGCCGAGGCCGAGGGACCGGTCTCGTACGACGGCCAGGACGTCCAGCGTCGGGTCACCGAGGCCGCGCTGCTCCAGCTCGGGCACGGCGCCACGGCGGTGCGCTCGCATGTGCACGTGGGCGACGTCCAGGGACTGGGGGCGCTGGCTGCGGTGCTCCAGGCGGGGCGGGCGCTGCGCGGGCTGGTCGCGGTGTCGGCGGTGGCGATGCCCCGGGTGCTGACGGGGGTGGCCGGGGCGGACGGGCTCGCGGTCCTGCGGGACGCGGTGAAGATGGGCGCCTCGGTGATCGGCGGCTGCCCGGATCTGGACCCCGATCCCACCGGATACGTGGAGGCGGTGCTGGAGATCGCCTCCGAGCACGGCTGCCCGGTCGACCTGCACACGGACGGCGCCGAACCGGCGCGGCTGGCCCGGCTCGCGGCCATGGCGGGCGGTCTGCGGCCGGGTGTCACGCTCGGCCCGTGCGGCGGCCTCGCCCGCCTCCCCGCCCAGGCCGCCGCCCGCTCCGCCGACCAACTCGCCGCGGCGGGTGTGACCGTCGTGTGCCTTCCCCAGGGCGGCTGCGGCTCGGTCGACCGCCGGGACACCGCCCCCGTACGACTGCTCCGGGCGGCCGGCGTACGGGTCGCGGCGGGCAGCGGCGCCCTGCGGGACGCGTCCAACCCCGTCGGGCGCGGGGACCCGCTGGAGGCGGCCTTCCTGCTGGCCTCCCGGTACGGCCTGCGGTCCGAGGAGGCGTACGACGCCGTCAGCGCGGCGGCACGCGCCGCCCTCGGCCTGCCCGAGGTACGCGTCGAGGCCGGCTTCCCCGCCGAACTCCTCGCCGTACGCGGTGACCGGCTCCCGGCTGTGCTGTCACTCGCGTACAGCCGCATCGTGGTCCATAGGGGGCGCGTGGTGGCACGTACGAGCGCGGTGCGGGAGTACTGCGGATCGGCGGCGAGCGCGGCGCTGGATCTGCCTCGGCAGGGGCGCGGGAAGCCGTCGTGAGGGGTGCGGGTGGTGTGAGGGGAGTGGGGGCGACGTCAGGGGCGTGCGGGGCGGCGGGCGCCCAGCGGCGGGGGCGCAGGCGCCCCCGGTGTGAGTGCGGGCACGCGCGCGAGGATGTCGTGGGGCGTTTCGCTGCTCCACGCGCGCGTATCCGGTGTGACGGATCCGACTCGCCGGACTCGTCGGTGCCGTCAGAGTGCCGGGTGTCCGTCAGACGCCGTCAGTGCAGTCAGATGCCGAGCATGCCGCCGCCCAGCGGGCCGCCGAACCCGTCGGCCGGGATCTCGGAGGCGCCCTTGGGGGCGGTGATGGCGCCCGCCTTGCCGAAGGTGAGGACGAGGGGCGCCTTGGCGCCCTTCGGGTCGTCGGCGAGGACGGCGAGGTCGGTCTCGATCCGGGTCAGGTCGCCGTTCTTGAGGGTGAAGTCGACCGCGACGTTCTTGTTCGGGGCGTCCTTCATGTCCTTGCTCGTGGGGAGTTCGGCCCCCGGCGGCAGGTCGTCCTCGATGGGCTGAAGCTTGTCGACGATGCCGGTGAGCAGGTCGCGGAAGTTGGCCTTGGCGGTGATGACCTCGGCGCCGTCCTTGCCGTGCTTGGTCTTGAAGTCGACCTCGCGGGCGACGACCCCTTGGACGGCGTCGAGGATCTTCTTCTGGGTCTTGGCGTCGATCTCGTCGGAACCCCCCGAGCCGGAGCCCGCCCGGGAGTCCTCGCCGGCCTTCTTCAACGCGTCGGTGTCGATCTTGACCCAGCCGCCCTCGAAGAGCGGGTTCAAGTGCTCCTGGCCCTCGGGGAGTTCGTCGGCGGTCGGGAACGGCACGCCCATCGCCTCACCCATGGCCTCCATGTCGACGCGGTAATACATGTAGTCGCCGACGAGGCGGTACTCGGTGAGCACGCCGTCGTCGCCCGAGATCTTCATGCCGACGCCGACGACGTCCTTCTCGCCGGACTCGGCCAGCGGCTTCTTCGACGTGACCGACACGTCGACGCTCAACCCGGTGGCGAACTCCACCATCTCCGGCGGTACTTCCTCGCCGTCCTCGCCCATCAGCGCCGTGAGGTCGTCCGGGTCCGCGTCGAGCCGCATCCCGAAGGCCAGCGACTTCTGCTCGCCCAGCCGCTCGACGGCGCTGTCGACCTTCTGGCCCGCGGTGAGGTTCTGAACGGTGCCGCAGGCGGCCACCGTAGCGAGCACGGCGGCGGCACAGCCGACACCGGTGCAGGCACGGCGAGCGAGGGGCGCCCCGAGGGCGGACGCGCGCTCCATGGGCGTACGTACGACGGTTCTACGCATGGCTTGCCGCATGGCGGTGACGGTTCTCCCCCGTTGATCCGGCGCTCGCCGAGACGGCGAACGTCTGTGAGACACCTGGGACGGCGGGATGGTTGCTCGGCGAACAGGGGCCTTCGGGCGTACGGTCGGAAACATGCGCATTGTCATCGCTGGAGGTCATGGTCAGATCGCGCTGCGGCTGGAGCGTCTGCTCGCCGCACGCGGGGAAGAGGTCGCGGGGCTGATCCGCCGCCCCGAACAGGCCGACGATCTACGCGCGGCCGGTGCCGAACCGGTGCTGTGCAATCTGGAGTCGGCCTCGGTCGAGGAGGTCGCCGCGCATCTGCAGGGCGCGGACGCAGCCGTGTTCGCGGCGGGCGCCGGCCCGGGGAGCGGAGTGGCCCGCAAGGACACGGTGGACCGTGCCGCCGCGGTCTTGTTCGCCGACGCCGCGGTCCGTACGCGTGTACGGCGCCACATCGTCGTCTCGTCGATGGGCGCGGACCCCGAGCACGAGGGCGACGACGTCTTCGACGCCTACCAGCGGGCGAAGGGGGAGGCCGACGCGTACGTCCGCCGTCTGGACGCCCTGGACTGGACGATCCTGCGGCCCGGCATGCTGACCGATGACCCCGGCACCGGCCTGGTGCGCCTGGAGGCCTCCACCGGCCGGGGCCCGATCCCACGCGACGACGTGGCCGCCGTACTCGCCGAACTCCTCGACACCCCGGCCACCGCCGGGCTGACCCTGGAGGTCGTCGGCGGCTCGACACCGGTGTCGGTGGCGGTGAAGTCGGTGGCGGGCAACTGAACCGGGGCTTCTCCTCAGAACAGCGGTAGCTGACCGGGGAAGTCGGGGACGACGTATCCGTCGAGCGCGGGCTGGGCCGCACCGATCTGGGCCTGCCTGCGCGACCCGGGACACGAGACGAGCTCCCCGCTCGCCCCGGGCGGATCGTGCCGCGCGAACCGGCCCGCCACGACGGCGATCTCACGACGGCACTCGGGGCAGTTCCTGCGACGCGATGACATGCAGTCAGTGTGCCTCGCGGCCCCTGTCGGCATCCCGTGTCGACCCCATCCCCCGTCGCACACACGCACGAAGAAGCCCCTCCCGAACTGCTCTCACAGTCCGGGAGGGGCTCCCCTCCACGTGGCGGCGCCAGGATTCGAACCTGGGTAGGCTAAGCCGACGGATTTACAGTCCGCTCCCATTGGCCACTCGGGCACACCGCCTGGGATCTGTCGTCCTTCGAACCGCTTTTCGGCGGTGCTCCGTGGCGACGACGTAAACGATACCTGATGCTCGGGGGTGCTCCGCCACCTGATTGATCAGTACTCGGAGGGGGCGGGGTGGCTAGGCTTGTCGCCTCCCGATACACCGATACAAGGAGCCACAGGACATGGCCGACTCCAGTTTCGACATCGTCTCGAAGGTCGAGCGGCAGGAGGTCGACAACGCCCTCAACCAGGCCGCCAAGGAGATCTCCCAGCGCTACGACTTCAAGGGCGTCGGCGCCTCGATCTCGTGGTCCGGCGAGAAGATCCTGATGGAGGCGAACTCCGAGGACCGGGTGAAGGCCATCCTCGACGTCTTCCAGTCCAAGCTGATCAAGCGCGGGATCTCCCTGAAGTCGCTGGACGCGGGCGAGCCCCAGTTGTCAGGCAAGGAGTACAAGATCTTCGCGTCGATCGAGGAGGGCATCTCCCAGGAGAACGCCAAGAAGGTGGCGAAGATCATTCGTGACGAGGGCCCGAAGGGCGTCAAGGCCCAGGTCCAGGGCGACGAGCTCCGCGTCAGTTCCAAGAGCCGCGACGACCTCCAGGCCGTGATCGCCCTCCTCAAGGGCAAGGAGTTCGACTTCGCTGTGCAGTTCGTCAACTACCGGTGATGAGCCGTAGGCGGCGCTGACATTCGGAGGGTGGGCTCCCGGTTTCGGCCGGGGCCCACCCTTCTTCCTTGCGGCTTCTTCTTTGCGGCTTCTTCTTTCCCGGCGGCTCAGCGGCGGGAGTGGCCGAAGAGGAGGCGGTAGGCGATGAGCAGTACCAGGGAACCTCCGATCGCGGCCGCCCAGGTGGCGCCGTCGTAGAACTGCTCGGAGATCGGGTGGTCCAGCCAGCGGGCGGAGATCCAGCCGCCGATGAAGGCGCCCGCGATGCCGATCAGGGTGGTGCCGATGAAGCCGCCCGGGTCCCGCCCCGGCAGCAGGAACTTGGCGATGGCGCCGGCCAACAGCCCCAGAACGATCCAGCTGATGATGCTCATACCGTGCACCTGCCCTTTCGTGCTGTACCTGTGCTGTGTTTCCCCCCACAGTGATCAACAGAGACCAGGAACTGCCTCGCCAGGCCCCGTTGTCGTGGAGGACGCCTCGGTGGCGTCCGGCGGTTGCGGTGATCAGTGCGGTTGCGCTGATCAGTAGGGTGCGGCGCATGACACAGGCCGGATCGGGCGCCCCGCTGCGCCGCACGCTCGGGGTCGGGGACGCCGTGGTCATCGGGCTGGGATCGATGGTCGGCGCGGGCATCTTCGCGGCGCTGGCCCCCGCGGCCCGCGCCGCCGGGTCGGGGCTGCTCCTCGGGCTCGGGGTGGCCGCCGTGGTCGCGTACTGCAACGCCCTGTCGTCGGCGCGGCTGGCGGCCGTGTATCCGGCGTCGGGCGGCACTTATGTGTACGGGCGTGAGCGGCTCGGCGACTTCTGGGGGTATCTGGCCGGCTGGGCGTTCGTCGTCGGCAAGACGGCCTCGTGCGCGGCGATGGCGCTCACCGTGGGCGCGTACGTGTGGCCGGGGCAGGCGCATGCCGTGGCGGTGGCGTCCGTGGTGGCACTGACCGCCGTGAACTACGGCGGTGTGCAGAAGGCTGCCTGGCTGACGCGGGCGATCGTGGCCGTGGTGCTGGCGGTCCTCGCCGCCGTGGTGGTCGTCTGCCTGGGGTCCGGCGAGGCCGACGCCGGGCGGCTGGACCTCGGGGCGCCGGACGACGTGGGCGGGGTGCTGCAGGCGGCCGGGCTGCTGTTCTTCGCGTTCGCCGGGTACGCGCGGATCGCGACGCTGGGCGAGGAGGTACGGGATCCGGCGCGCACCATCCCGCGCGCCATCCCGCTCGCCCTGGGCATCGCGCTGGTCGTGTACGCGGCCGTCGCCGTCGCCGTCCTGTCCGTGCTGGGCGCCGGAGAGCTGGGGGAGGCGACCGCACCGCTGGCCGACGCGGTGCGGGCGGCCGGGGTGCCGGGGCTGGTGCCCGTGGTGCGAGCGGGGGCCGCCGTGGCCGCGCTCGGGTCGCTGCTGGCGCTCATCCTGGGCGTCTCGCGCACGACCCTCGCCATGGCCCGCGACCGGCACCTTCCGGGGGCCCTGGCCGCCGTACACCCCCGTTTCCAGGTGCCGCACCGGGCGGAGTTGGCCGTCGGTGCCGTGGTCGCCGTCCTGGCCGCCACCGTCGACGTCCGGGGTGCGATCGGTTTCTCCTCCTTCGGAGTCCTCGCGTACTACGCCGTCGCCAACGCGTCCGCCTGGACGCTGGACTCGGCCGCCGTCTCGCGGATCGTGCCGGTGGTCGGGCTCCTGGGGTGCGCGGTCCTGGCGTTCTCGCTGCCGGGGATGGCGGTGGGCGTGGGCGCGGCCGTGCTGGGCGTGGGGGCCGCGGCGTACGGCGTACGGCGGTGGTGGGCGGGGCGCAGCGGCTGAACGGGGCGTTCCGTGTCCCAGGGCCCGTATGCGCCCGCCCCCCTGCCGGGTGGCAGGGGGGCGGGCGCATACGGGCCGTCGTCATGGGAGGTGCGCCAAGTCGTCGCGTGAGCCCAGTGGTTCACCCGCCGGGATCCCGGCCGCCCCCGGCGTGCCGCGCTACCAGCGCTGCTGGGCGAACGGCTGGTCCGAGCGGACGATCTCGCGGCCCAGGGGCATCAGCGAGACCGGGACGAGCTTGAAGCAGGCGATGCCGAAGGGGATGCCGATGATGGTGACGCAGAGCGCGATGCCCGCGAAAATGTGGGTCAGCGCCAGCCACCAGCCTGCCAGCAGCAGCCACAGGACATTGCCGAAGCAGGAGGGCGCGCCCGCGTCACGGCGCTCGACCGCGCTGTATCCGAAGGGCCACAGGGTGTAGATGCCGATACGGAACGACGCGATACCGAACGGGATGCCGATGATCGTGATGCACAGAAGCAAGCCTGCGAACAGGTAGCCGAGGAAGAGCCAGAAGCCGCTGAGGATCAGCCAGATGATATTCAGAATGGTCTTCACTGCGGGCGACCTGCCATCTTCTCGAGTCGGGCGATGCGTTCCGCCATCGGCGGGTGTGTCGAGAACATTCTGGAGAATCCCTGTCCCGGCCGGAAGGGGTTGGCGATCATCATGTGGCTCGCGGTCTCGATCCGGGGCTCCGGGGGCAGCGGAAGCTGCTTCGTACCTGTTTCCAGTTTGCGAAGGGCACTGGCGAGCGCAAGCGGGTCACCGGTGAGCTGGGCACCGGAGGCATCCGCCTCGTACTCGCGGGAACGGCTGATCGCGAGCTGGATGAGGGACGCGGCGAGCGGCCCCAGGATCATGATCAGCAGCATGCCGAGCAGGCCGGGGCCGTCGTCGTCGTCCGAACGGCCGATGGGGATCAGCCAGGCGAAGTTCACCAGGAACATGATCACGGAGGCGAGGGCGCCGGCGACCGACGAGATGAGGATGTCCCGGTTGTAGACGTGGCTCAGTTCGTGGCCGATGACTCCGCGCAGTTCGCGTTCGTCGAGGAGGCGGAGGATGCCGTCGGTGCAGCACACGGCCGCCTTGCGCGGGTTGCGGCCGGTCGCGAACGCGTTCGGGGCGTCCGTCGGGGAGATGTAGAGCCGTGGCATGGGCTGGCGGGCCTGGGTGGAGAGCTCGCGGACCATGCGATAGAGCGCCGGCGCCTCGAACTCGCTCACCGGGCGGGCGCGCATCGCGCGTAGAGCCAGCTTGTCGCTGTTCCAGTACGCGTACGCGTTCGTGCCGAGGGCGACGACGACCGCGACGAGCAGGCCCGTGCGGCCGAAGAGGCTTCCGATGACGATGATGAGTGCGGACAGTCCCCCGAGGAGTACGGCGGTCCTGAGCCCGTTGTGCCGGCGGTGCACGGTACGCCCTCCAAGTCGTGCGGCAGGGGAACCCTTTGCTTGCTGTAGCTGTTGACTCCACTTCTCAGTGGACCCTCCCGTACTGGTCAACGCCAGGCGGGGAGTACGAGTTCCCTTGTGCGCGCGGGAGGGCCCGGGAGGGCCGCCTGGGCCGTCCGGGTGAGGGCGGGGTTCGTCAGGGGCGGGTTGTGTGGGTTCGTCAGGGGCCCGTTAGTTCGTCAGGGGCACGCTAGAAGAGGCCGGTGTCGGCGAAGCGCAGGACCAACTGGGGGGCGCCGGACAGGGCGATGCCGACGATGCCGGTGAGGGCGAGGGCGGCGGTCAGCGGTGCCGGGATCCCGTGCGGCTGGGGTTCGCCTTCGGGGGCGCGGAACAGCAGGGCCGTCCACTGGAGGTAGTAGAAGAGCGCGATCACTACGTTGACGGCCATGACGACGGCGAGCCAGCCGAGGCCCGCGTCGACGGCCGCCGAGAAGACGGTGACCTTGGCGAACAGGCCGATGACACCCGGTGGCAGTCCGGCGAGGCAGAGCAGGAAGAACGCGAGGAGCAGGGCGGAGAGAGGGCTCGACGCGTACAGGCCGCGGTAGTCGCTGACCCGGTTCAGGGTCCTCGTACGGCCGACGAGGGCGGCCACGGTGAAGGCGCCCAGGTTCACGGCGGCGTACATCAGGGCGTACGCGACGGTGGAGCCGATGGCCCTTTCGGCGTCGTCGGTGTTCTCGGCGTACGCGGCCGCCGCGATCGGCACCAGGAGGTAGCCGGCCTGGCCGACGGAGGACCAGGCGAGCAGCCGGACCGCGCTGTACGCGCGCGTGGAGCGCTGTCGCAGGGCGCCGAGGTTGCCGACGGTCATGGTGAGGGCGGCCAGCGCGGCGAGGGCGGGGCCCCAGACGTCGGCGTACGACGGGAGGGCGACGACGGTGACGAGGATCAGCCCGGAGAAGCCGACGGCCTTGCCGACGACGGACAGGTAGGCGGCCACCGGCAGGGGGGCGCCCACGTAGGTGTCGGGGACCCAGAAGTGGAACGGTACGGCGGCTGTCTTGAAGGCGAAGCCGATGAGGGTGAGGACGACGCCGGCCTGGGTGAGGGTGTGGAGCTGGCCGTCGACGTCCTGGATCCGGTCGGCGATCTCGGTGAGGTAGAGGGTGCCTGTGGCGGCGTAGACGAAGCTGATGCCCAGGAGGCTGACGGCGGTCGCGGTGACGGACGACAGGAAGAACTTCAGGGCCGCCTCGGAGGACCGTTTGTCGCCCTGGCGGATGCCGACGAGGGCGAAAGCGGGCAGGGAGGCGACTTCCAGGGCGACGATCAGGGTCGCGAGGTCGCGGGAGGCGGGCAGGAGGGCGGCACCGGCGGCGGACGACAGCAGGAGGAACCAGAACTCCCCTTCGGGGAGCGCCTTCTGCGCGTCCTTGAGAGCCGTCATCGACAGCAGGGCGGCGAGGAGGGCGCCGCCGAGGACGAGGAACTGGACGACGAGGGTGAAGCGGTCGGCGGTGTAGCTGCAGACGTCCGGGTCGCCGGTCAGGCAGAACGTGGCGCGGTCGCCGTCCAGGAGGGGCAGCAGGGCCAGGAGGGATACGGCGAGGCCCGCGACGGAGGCCCAGCCGAGCAGGGCCTTCCTGCGGTCTCCCACGAAGAGGTCGGCGACGAGCACGGCGAGGCCGACGACCGCGGCGATCGTGGGCGGCGCGATCGCGAGCCAGTCGACGGACTGGACGACGGACTCGGCCAGGGTCTGGGCATGGGCATGGGCCTGGGCTTGAACCGGCGGCTGGGCCAAGGGGCTCAACGGGTGCCTCCTGCGAGGAGCTGCTGCACGGCCGGGTCGGACAGACCGAGGAGGGCCGCGGGCCAGAGGCCGGCGAGGACGGTGAGGGCGACGAGCGGGGTCCAGGCCGCGAACTCGTACGTCTGCACGTCCGCGAGTCGCGGCCTTTCCTGCGCTTCCCGCGGTTCCTGTGGGGCGGCGCCCATGCAGACCCGGCGGACCACGATCAGCAGGTAGGCGGCGGTGAGGAGCGTGCCGAACGCGGCGATCGTCATGAAGGTGAGGAAGGCCGGGCGGCTGAGACCGTCGGCGGGCTGGAACGCGCCGAACAGCGCCAGCATCTCGCCCCAGAACCCGGCGAGTCCCGGCAGGCCGAGGGAGGCGACGGCGGCGAAGGCGAGCAGACCTCCGAGGCGCGGGGCCCTGCCGTAGAGGGCGGCGCCGGTCTCCTGCGCGAGTGTGTCGAGGTCGGTGGTGCCGGTGCGGTCCTTGAGTGCTCCGACCAGGAAGAACAGCAGGCCGGTGATGAGGCCGTGGGCGATGTTGGCGAACAGTGCGCCGTTCACGCCGGTCGGGGTCATCGTGGCGATACCGAGGAGCACGAAGCCCATGTGGCCGACGGAGGAGTAGGCGATGAGGCGCTTGAGGTCGCCCTTCGCGCCCTGTCTGGCGAGGGCGAGGCAGGCGAGGGATCCGTAGATGATGCCGACGACCGCGAAGGCGGCGAGGTAGGGCGCGAAGGTGCGGAAGCCGTCGGGTGTGATCGGCAGCAGGATGCGGACGAACCCGTAGGTGCCCATTTTCAGCAGGACACCGGCCAGCAGGACCGAGCCGACGGTCGGGGCGGCGGTGTGGGCGTCCGGCAGCCAACTGTGCAGGGGCCACATCGGGGTCTTCACCGCGAGCCCGATACCGATCGCCAGAACGGCGATGACCTGCACGGATGTGGTCAGCTCGGGGCGATTGTCAGTGGCGAGTGCCACCATGTCGAATGTGCCCGCCCTGATTCCGATCAGGAGCAGGCCGAGCAGCATGACCACGGAACCGAGCAGGGTGTAGAGGATGAACTTCCAAGCGGCCTGCGTGCGTTGCTCACCGCCCCAGCGGGCGATGAGGAAGTACATCGGGATGAGCACCATCTCGAACGCCAGGAAGAAGAGGAGCAGGTCGAGGACGGCGAAGGTGGCGAGGGTGCCGGACTCCAGGACGAGCAGCAGGGCGACGAAGGCCTTCGGGGGCGGGCCCGACGGCAGCTTGAAGTAGGAGTAGAGCGCGCAGAGGAAGGTCAGCAGCGCGGTCAGGACCAGAAGGGGGAGGGAGATGCCGTCGATGCCGAGGTGGATGCGCACGTCGAGCGCCGGGATCCAGCTGATGTCCGTGCTGGCCTGCATCTTCGACGGCTGGTCGTGGTCGAAGCCGAGCGCGAGGACGATCGCCGCGATGAGCACCGCGCCGGTCACGGTGATTCCGTGGCGGAGCACGGCCTGCTCGGGTGACTTCCCCTTCAGCCCCGGCGGGGCGGGCAGGAGAGCGGCGGCGGCGCCGATGAGCGGGCCGACGACGATCAACGCCAGAAGGACCTGCATCACGGATTCGTTGATATCGATCACGCCTGCTCACGCTCCCGTGGCGACGACAAGGGCGGCAACCACCAGGACGACGGTGCCGGCGAGCAGCGCGCTCACATAGGTCTGGACGTTGCCGGTCTGCGCCCGGCGTACGGCCGCGCCCAGCAGGCGGGGCAGGGCGCCCGCGCCATGGACGTAGGTGTCGACGACCTCGCGGTCGAGGAACCGGACGAGACGCGCGCCGGCCTGGACCGGGCGGACGAAGAGGGCCGTGTACACGGCGTCGAGGTGAAAGCCTGCGGCGGCGTGCCGGTGCAGCGGGCCGAGCAGGAGGCGGCCCGGGTCCGCCGGGTCGGGCGCCGAGGCGACGTCCCCGTAGGCGGGCGTCATCGAAAGGGGCGCCGCGGAGCGGCTCGTTGAGGGGTGGTGGTCGGGCGACGGGCGGGAGATGGCCTCCGCCTCGACCGTGCCGGCGTCCGCCTCGGGGTGGGCCGCGACCGCGCCCAGCGGGACACGGGCCGCCCTGGCCCGCGCGGACCGCCAGGCCGCGTACGTCACCAGGGCGCCGATCAGGGCGACGCCCGTGCCCAGGACGGACGTGGTGAGGGTCGGGGCCAGTTCGTCGCCGTCGAACCAGTCGGGGAGCCTGCCGTAGGCGAAGGCTCCGAGGGCGAGGGACGGGACCGCGAGCACCCACAGCACCACGGTCATCGTGCGCGGTTGACGGCCGTGGTCGGGGGCTTCGGCTCCCGTGCCGTGGAAGGCGAGCAGCCACAGGCGGGCCGCGTACGCGGCGGTGAGCAGGGCGGTCAGGACACCGGCGACGAGGACGGTCCAGCCGGCGGCGCCGGGGATGCGTTCGGCGTGACCGGTGGCGGCGTGCTCGGCGGCTCCGAGGACGGACTCCTTGGAGAAGAAGCCGCTGAAGGGCGGGATCGCGGCGAGGGCGAGGAGCGCGACGGTCATCGTCCAGAAGGCGTCCGGGACGCGGGCGCGCAGGTGGCTCATGCGGGACATGGCGGCCAGGGAGTTGGTGCCGGCGGCGTGGATGATCACACCGGCGGCGAGGAACAGCAGCGCCTTGAAGGCGCCGTGCGAGAGGAGGTGGAAGACGGCGGCGCCCCGGTCGCCGACGGCGAGGGCGCCGGTCATGTAGCCGAGCTGGCCGATCGTCGAGTAGGCGAGGACGCGCTTGATGTCGTCCTGGGCGAGCGCGGCGAGCGCCGAACCCGCCATGGTGAGCGCGGCCATGGCGGCGAGGACGACCAGGGCCGCCGAGGAGGCGGCGAAGACCGGGAGGAGCCGGGCGATGAAGTAGACACCGGCGGCGACCATCGTCGCGGCGTGGATCAGCGCGGAGACGGGCGTGGGGCCTGCCATCGCGTCGGGGAGCCAGGTGTGGAGGGGGAACTGGGCCGACTTGCCGGCGACTCCGGCGAGCAGCAGGAGGGCGACGAGGGTGGGGTGGTCGAGGCCGCCGTCAGCGACGGTGGCCAGGATCCGCGTGATGCGGAACGACCCGGCGTCCGTGGCGAGGGCGAACAGACCGATCAGGAAGGGGACGTCGCCGAGCTTGGTGACCAGGAAGGCCTTCAGGGAGGCGGCGCGGGCCTCCGGGGTCTCCCAGTAGTGGCCGACCAGGAAGTACGAGCAGATGCCCATGATCTCCCAGCCGACCAGGAGCACCATCAGGTCGCCGGAGTAGACGACGAGGAGCATCGCGGAGGTGAAGAGGGAGACGAGGGCGGCGTAGGAGGGGTAGCGCGGGTCGTCGCGGAGGTAGCCCGTCGAGTAGATCTGCACGCAGGTGGCGACCAGGCCGACCAGGACGGCGACGAGGGCCGCGAATCCGTCGATGTGCAGGGCGAGTTCGACGGGGACCGAGCCGGTGGGGGTGAGCTGGGTGGCCGCGTCCACGGGGTCGTCACCGCCCTGGCGGACGGCGACCAGCGCGGCCAGGGCGAAGGCCGTGAAGGTGGGCAGTACGGCGAGGGGGCGGACGAAACCGGGGGCGGTGCGGCCGAGGAGCAGGCCTGCCGCGGCGCCGAGAAAGGGAAGGAGGGGGACGAGGACGGCGAGGGTGGTCGTGGTCACGCGGTGGCCTCAGCCTTCTCGCTCCGCTCGGGGTGGCCGGGCAGACCGGGGCGGCCGGGCTCGTGGGGGTCGCCGTCGGGGTGCTCGGCGGTGTCGCGGAGCTTGTCGATGTCCGCGGTGCCCCGGTTGCGGTGGACGGCGAGAACGATCGCCAGGCCGATGCCGATCTCGGCGGCGGCGATGGTGATGGTGAACAGGGTCAGGGCCTGGCCGGAGTGCAGGGTCTCCTCGGCGGCCTTGCTCAGCCACACGTCGAAGGCGACGAGGTTGAGGTTGACGGCGTTGAGCATCAGCTCGACGGACATCAGCACGAGGATCGCGTTGCGGCGGGCGAGGACGCCGTACAGGCCTGTGCAGAAGAGGAGGGCGGAGAGGACGACGGGATAGACGAGATGCATCAGCGGACGCCTCCCTTGCCGGTCTCGGGTGTGGTGTCGGGTTCGGCCTTGGGTTCGGCCTGGGATTCGGCTTCGGGTGTGGCCTTGCGTCCGGGCTCGGGTGTGGCTGGGGCTCGTGGTGCGGGGGTGCTCGCCGTGGTGGGCGCGGTCGGGGCGGTCCGGACGGTCGGGGAGGTCCGGACGGCCGGGGCGGTCGGGGTGGTCGGCTTGGTCCTGCGGGAGAGGACGATCGCACCGACCAGGGCGGCGAGGAGGAGGACGGAGAGCGCCTCGAAGGGGAGGACCCAGTTCTGGAAGAGGCTCTCGCCGGTGGCCTTGGTGGAGCCGACGGCGGGGCCGTCGAGGTCGATCCAGTTGGTGCGGAAGGCGTCGACGACGACCCAGACGAGGGCGGCGGCCGAGGCGACGGCCACGGTGAGGGCGGCCCAGCGGTTGCCGGAGTCGGCGTCCGGGGAGCGGCCGATGGGGGCCCTGGTGAGCATCAGACCGAAGAGGAGGAGGACGACGACGGAACCGACGTAGATGAGGACCTGGACCCAGGCGATGAACTCGGCGGTGAGCAGGAGGTACTCGACGGCCAGCCCGCCGAGCGCCACGACCAGCCAGAGGGCGGCGTGTACGAGCTGGCGGGTGGTGACGGTGACGATCGCGGCGCCGAGGGTGACCAGGCCGACGAGGAGAAAGGCGATCTCGACGCCGGTCGGGGAGAGGAAGCCGGCGGTTTCGGCGGCCGTGGTCGTCGTGTCCGGCGTGAGGGGGGCGGCGGTCGTTGCGGGGGTCATTCGCGGCCCTCCTGTCCTTGTCCTGGCTGGTCCGGCTGGTCCGGCTGGTCCGGCTGCCTCGGTTGGTCCGGCTGCCTCGGCGCGTCCGTCTGCTGCTTGGAGGCGCCCATGGGGCGGGTGGGTTGCTCCGCCGCGCGGGACTGTTCGTCCGCGTGCGGCTCAGCGGTCGGGTCAGCGGTCGGGGCGCCCTGTGTGGCCTGTGTGGCCTGCGTGGCCTGCGTGGCCTGCGTGGCCTGCGTGGCTGCAAGTTTGTCGGCCGTCTTGCGGGCTGCGGCGAGTTCCTTGGGTTCTTCGGCTGAGGGGTCCAGGGCCGGTGGGGCAGGGACCGTCCACATCCACTCGCGGAGTTTGTCTCGCTCATGGGTGAGTTCGTGGATGTCGGTCTCGGCGTACTCGAACTCCGGGGACCAGAAGAGGGCGTCGAAGGGGCAGACCTCGATGCAGATACCGCAGTACATGCAGAGGGAGAAGTCGATGGCGAAGCGGTCGAGGACGTTGCGGCTGCGTTCGCGGCCGCCGGGGGCGGCGGGCGGGACCGTCTCCTTGTGGGAGTCGATGTAGATGCACCAGTCCGGGCACTCGCGGGCGCACAGCATGCAGACCGTGCAGTTCTCCTCGAAGAGGCCGATGACGCCTCGGGTGCGGGGCGGGAGTTCGGGCTGGACGTCCGGGTACTGCTCGGTGACGGTCTTCCGCGTCATCGTGCGCAGGGTGACGGCCAGGCCCTTGGCGAGGCCGGAACCAGGAATGGGGGCCATGGCTACTGGATCACCACCTTGACGACGCCGGTGAGGGCGATCTGGGCGAGGGAGAGGGGGACGAGAAGGGTCCAGGAGAGCTTCTGGAGCTGGTCCTCGCGCAGGCGGGGGTAGGTGACGCGGAGCCAGATCACCAGGAAGGCGAGGGCGGCGGTCTTCAGGAGGGTCCAGACCCAGCCGAGGCCGTCGGCGCCCCAAGGGCCGTGCCAGCCGCCGAGGAAGAGGACGGTGGTGAGGCCGCACAGGACGACGATTCCGGCGTACTCGGCGAGGAGGAACAGGGCGAAGCGGAGGCCGGTGTACTCCGTGTAGGCGCCGAAGATGATCTCCGAGTCGGCGACGGGCATGTCGAAGGGAGGGCGCTGGAGTTCGGCGAGGCCGGCGACGAAGAAGACGATCGCGCCGACGATCTGCCAGGGGAGCCACCACCACTCGAAGGCGTCGAGGATGCCGACGAGGGAGACCGTGCCGGCCGCCATCGCCACCGAGGCGGCCGTGAGCAGCATCGGGAGTTCGTAGGCGAGGAGCTGGGCGGCGGTACGGAGGCCGCCGAGGAGGGAGAACTTGTTGGCGGATGCCCAGCCGGCCATGAGCGAGCCGAGGACGCCTACGCCCATGACGGCGAGGACGAAGAAGATGCCGGCGTCGATGACCTCGCCGACTGCGCCCTCGCCGGGGCCGATCGGGATGGCGAGGAGGACGAGGAGGTAAGGGAGGAGGGCGACGGCGGGGGCGAGTTGGAAGATGCGGCGGTCGGCGCCGGCCGGGACCACGTCTTCCTTCTGGGCGAACTTCACGCCGTCGGCGACGAGTTGGGCCCAGCCGTGGAAGCCGCCGGCGTACATGGGACCGAGGCGGCCCTGCATGTGGGCCATCACCTTGTGTTCGGTCTGGCCGATGATCAAGGGGAAGGTCAGGAAGACGACGAAGACGAGGAGGAGTCGCAGGGCGACGTCCAGAGCGTCGTTCACTGCGGGCCTCCGGTGGGGGGTTCTTCGGGGTTGGGGGCGTCTTCGGCGGAAAGTTCCTCGGGGTTGGGGGTGTCGTCGGCCGGACGGACTTCGGCGGACGGGTCCGCCTCGTCGTCGGCTCCGGCTCCGGCTCCGGCTCCGGCTCCGGCTCCGGGCTCAGCGTCCGCGCCGGGGATGGCGTCCGGGTGGGGAGCGGTAGGGCGAGTGGGCCCGTCATCCGGCTCGGGCTGCGGTGAGTCGAGGGCCGGGGCGGGGACAGGAGGGGAAGCGGGGGTGGCTTCGGGGGCCGGTGCGACCACCGGCTCCGACCCGCGCTCGGCCTCCGGCCCGCTCTTGGCCTCCGGCTCCGACCCGCTCTTGGCCTCCGGCCCGCTCTTGGCCTCCGGCTCCGACCCGCTCTTGGCCTCCGGCCCGCTCTTGAGCTCGGATTCGGCCTCCGGCCTGCGCTCGGGCCCCCGCTCGAGACCGGGCTCGTCGAATGCTGGGCGGGCGTGGTGCCAGGGGGCGTCCGCGCTGCGTGAGGCGGGGCGGGCGGCGCGGGGCCGTGCCGCCAGCTCGCCGGTGCGCGATGTCTCGGCGGGGGTCGCGCGCTGGCTCGCCGAGCCTCCCGACGCGGTGCGCGCGCGACGCGGGGGCGTGGGACCACCGGGCGCGTCGGCGCCTGGGGCGGGTGCGGGCGCGCTGGTGGAGCCTTCCGCAGCGGTGCGAGTACGGCGAGGAGTCGGTGCGTCGCCCGGCGCGGCGGAGGATGCCTGACTGGCTGAGCCCTCCGCAGCCGAGCGAGTACGGCGAGGAGTCGGTGCGTCGCCCGGCGCGGCGGAGCGCTGGGCGGCTGAGCCTTCGGCTGTGGTGCGGGTTCGGCGGGCGGGGCGTTCTCCGGGAGCGCCTCGGGTGGGGCGGGTCGGGGCCGGGGGGAGTTGGCCCTTGAGGGGGCCCCATTCGTTGGGGTCGGGGACGCCGGGCGGGAGCATCTGGCGGCGTTTGGGACCGCCGTGTTCGGACTCACCGGGTTCCTTGGCGCCGGGCCAGGCCTTGGCGACACGGGCGGCAAGGACGAAGTCCTTGCGGAGGGGGTGGCCCTCGAAGTTCTCGGGGAGGAGGAGGTGGTCCAGGGCGGGGTGGCCCTCGAAGCGGACGCCGAACATCTCGTGGGTCTCGCGTTCGTGCCAGGCCGCGCCCGCGTAGATGTCGACCGCTGTGGGGAGGGTCGGCGACTCGTGGGAGATCGTCGTGCGGAGGAGGAGGCGGCGGACGGGGGCCAGGGCGACCACGTGGGCCGACACCCGGAAGCCCGTTGGTTCGTCGACCGCGCTGAGCCAGTCGAAATAGGTGCAGCCCAGCGTGGAGCGGGCCGTGAGCAGGGCCTCGGTCCAGGATGCGGACGGAACGTCCACCGTGAGGACGTCGTACGACTCCTCGGCCGTGGCCTCGGGGCCGAAGAGGTCCTCGGCGGGGGCGGGAAGCCAGCCGGTCACCTGTCCCCCTCCCCCGCATCGACGCCGGTACCGGCGTCATCACCGGTGCCGGTGCTCGATCCAGTGCCTACACCCGTGCCCGTGCCCATGCCGGTGCCGGTGCCGGTGCCGGTGCCGGTGCCGGTGCCGGTGCCGGCGTCTGCGTCGGCCGCCGGTGGCTTCACCAGGTCGCTCTGCAGTGCCGCCGTCGAAGGGCGTCCGGTGGCGGGGCCGTACCCGTAGCGCTCGCCCAGGGACTCCTTCGCGATCTTCTCCTGGAGTTTCAGGATGCCCTGGAGGAGGGCCTCCGGCCGGGGCGGGCAGCCGGGGACGTAGACGTCGACCGGGATGATCTGGTCGACGCCCTTGGTGACGGAGTAGGAGTCCCAGTAGGGCCCACCGCAGTTGCTGCACGCGCCGAACGAGATGACGTACTTCGGTTCGGGCATCTGTTCGTAGAGGCGCTTCACCGCCGGGGCCATCTTGTCGGTGACCGTGCCCGAGACCACCATCAGGTCGGCCTGGCGCGGCCCCGGCGCGAACGGGATGACGCCCAGGCGGATGAAGTCGTGGCGGGCCATGGACGCCGCGATGAACTCGATCGCACAGCAGGCGAGACCGAAGTTGAAGACCCAGAGCGAGTAGCGGCGGCCCCAGTTGAGGATCACCTTCATCGGCTCGGGGGCGAGGCGGGCGAGGGCGCCCAGCCGCTTGGGCTCCGGGAGGAGAATCGGCTCCGGCGAGTTCACTTCTGGCGTCACGTCCATGCCAGGACGCCCTTCTTGTATGCGTAGAGCAGGCCCACGGCCAGGAAGCCGAGAAAGATGAACATCTCGACGAGCGTGGTCGCGCCGTATCCAGGATCGGCGAAGACCGTCGCCCAGGGGAAGAGGAAGATCGAGTCGATGGCGAAGATGACGTAGAGGAAGGCGTACACGTAGTAGCGGACCTGCGTGTGGGCCCAGCCCTCGCCGACGGGGTCGACTCCGCACTCGTACGTCAGGAGTTTCTCCTGGGTGGGGACCTCGGGGCGCAGCAGTCGTCCCGCGCCGAAGGCGACGGCGACGAAGAGCACGCCCACGGCGGCGAGCAGTCCGACGACCGAGTAGGACTGGAAGTAGTCCGCCGCTACGGCGACGGTCGGTTCCGGCACGTCCGTCCCTCGCTCCCTGGCCTGGCGATTCGTACGTACGTGACTGGGGACGCCGTACGTACGTCGCTGTTCGACGATCTGTACGCACGGGAGTCTAGGCCCTGCTAAAGAGACCGTAAGCAGCCCGTCACAGGTCGGCACGCCCGGGCCGCCGCGTCCCGAGGGCCGGGTGGCGCGAGATGACGCCGGGTGACGCGCGATGACCCGGGGGCGAGGCGCGATGCCCGGGGCGAGGTGGGGTTTTCCCCAGGGTGGCGGGGCCGGTCCTCCTCATGGCGCGGGAGGGGGGCGGGCGGGCAGGCTGTGGCCATGACCGCTGCCTTCTCCTCGTCGACCGGCCCCGGGCGGCCGTACGGTCGTCCGTTGCCCTCCAGTCACACTCCCTCCGAGCCGCTGCCCCCCGCGCGGTTCGCGTTCGAGGGGCAGACGTGGCGCGAGATCGCGCATCTGCTGGCGAACCTGCCGCTCGCACTGTTCGGGTTTGTGTATGTGACGACGGTGATGTTCACCAGCGCCTTCCTGACGCTGACGGTGATCGGTTTTCCGCTGCTCGCCGCCGCGCTCATGGGGGCGCGACAGTTGGGCAAGATGGAGCGGATTCGGGCGCGGGCGCTGCTGCGGGTGCGGGTGGACGAGCCAAGTCCGCTGCCGTTCCGATCTGGCCGATCTGGCGGCAGGGCGGACGAGGGGTTCTTCGCGCAGGTGTGGATGAGCGTCAAGGATCCGGTCGGCTGGCGTTCGATGCTGTACGAGCTGATCCGGATGCCGTGGGCGATCGCGACGTTCGTCATCACCCTGACGGGGTTGTTCGTGGCGTGGCCGGTGCTGCCGTACATCGTGCGGGGGCTGACGAACGTGGACCGGGTACTGGTGCGGTCGCTGTTGTCACCCTCGGATGAGCTGGAGCGGCGGATCGCGGAGCTGGAGTCGGACCGGGGGGTCGTCGTGGACACGGCCGCGGCCGATCTGCGGCGGATCGAGCGGGATCTGCATGACGGGGCGCAGGCCCGGCTGGTGAATCTGGCGATGGGGCTGGGGCTGGCGAAGGAGAAACTGCTGGAGGATCCGGACGCGGCCGCGTCGATGGTGGAGGAGGCGCACGGTGAGGTGAAACTGGCACTTCAGGAACTGCGGGATCTGGCGCGGGGAATCCATCCGGCGGTGCTGACGGACCGGGGACTGGACGCCGCGCTGTCGGCGGTGGCGTCGCGGTGTACGGCGCCGGTGAAGGTGACCGTCGACCTGGCGGCGCGGCCGGCCGCCGCGATCGAGGGGATCGCGTACTTCACCGTCTCCGAGTTGCTGCAGAACATCAGCAAGCACAGTGGGGCCACGTCGGCCGCGGTGGAGGTGTGGCGGTCTGATGATCGGCTCCTCATCCAGGTCTGGGACGACGGGCGGGGTGGGGCGAGGCTCGACGGGGGCACGGGCATCGCCGGGCTCGCGGAGCGGCTCGACGCGGTCGACGGGTTGTTCGTCATCGACTCGCCTGTGGGTGGGCCTACGACGATCACTGCGGAGTTGCCTTGGCGTGAGCGGTGAGTCTCCGACGGTTGGGCGGGGTGGGTGTGCGGTTGGGGGCCTTGGGGTGGGAGGTTCTTTGCCGGGGGTGACCGTTCGCCCTTTCGCCGTGGGGGTGCTGCGCCGGGGGCGGGGTGCGGTTCGTTGTGGTTGCTCGCGCAGTTCCCCGCGCCCCTATCGCGCCTCACCGCCATGAAGGTGCTGCACCGGGGTGCGGGGTGCGGTTCGTTGTGGTTGCTCGCGTTGTCCTCGTGCTGCTTTGGGGCGCGGGGTTGGGTGGGTGGGTGGGGAAAACCCCCGTATGCAGACGCCTACTTGCTCCATGGTCCGGGTGAGGGCGGGGCGAGCACTGTGGGAGTACGACATCCGGAGTGCGGGACGAGCGAAGGCGGCGACGGTGATGGCCACGGAGTACGGGGACGGCTACGGGGGTTGGGGCGAGGAGCGGCGGCATCGGGTGCCGGCCGGTGTGCGGGCGCCGTTCGAGGCCCGCAGCTGGCGGGAGTTCGGGTACGTGGTACTGGGGCTGCCGATCGGGATCGTGCTGTTCACGTACGCCGTGACGATGCTGTCGCTCGGCGTGGGTCTGCTGGTCACGTTCCTCGGGGTGCCGGTGCTGGCGGCCGGGCTGGCCGGGTGCCGGGCGTTCGGTGCGATGGAGCGGGCGCGGGCGCGCGTGCTGCTCGGGGTGGAGGTGGCCGCGCCGGAGCCGTTGCGGATGCGGGGGCGCGGGGCGATGGCCTGGATGGGGGCCGTGCTGCGCAGTGGGGCGTCGTGGCGGCAGCTTCTGTACACGGTCGTGCTGTTCCCGTGGTCGGTGTTCTCGTTCGTGGTGGCGGTGAACTTCTGGGCGTACGGCTGGGCGCTGCTGACTTATCCGTTGTGGTTCTGGGTCTTTCCCGTGTGGGCCGGGCAGGACGGGTTGCAGTTGTACGGGGACGAGACGCACTCCGTGTATCTGGACAACCCGTTCGAGGTGACCGTGACCGCGCTGGTGGGACTGCTCTTCACCATGGCCACGCCGTGGATTTTGCGGGGGCTGACGACGGTGGACCGGGTGCTGGTGGGTGCGCTGCTCGGACCGTCGCGGCTGGGGGCGCGGGTCGTGGAGCTGGAGTCGGACCGGGGGGTCGTGGTCGACACCGCGGCGGCTGATCTGCGGCGGATCGAGCGGGATCTGCACGACGGGGCGCAGGCGCGGCTGGTGGCGCTGGCCATGGATTTGGGGCTGGCGAAGGAGAAGCTGGCGGAGGACCCACGGGCGGCGGCGGTGATGGTGGACTCGGCGCACGGTGAGGTCAAAACGGCGCTGCGGGAGCTGCGGGACCTGGCGCGGGGAATCCATCCGGCGGTGCTGACGGACCGGGGGCTCGACGCGGCGCTGTCGGCGGTCGCCTCGCGGTGCGGCGTCCCAGTGGTGGTGGAGGTGGACCTGCCCACGCGTCCGGTGCCGGCGATCGAGGGCATCGCCTACTTCACGGTGTCCGAGCTGCTGCAGAACGTGAGCAAGCACGCGAGGGCCTCGCGGGCGACCGTGGATGTGTGGAAGGTGGAGGACCGGCTGATGCTCCAGGTCATCGACGACGGGTTGGGCGGCGCCGACACCGGCCGCGGCTCCGGCCTGGCGGGCCTCGCCGAGCGCATCGGCGCCGTCGACGGCATCCTCGTCGTCGACTCACCGGCCGGGGGCCCGACCCGCGTGACGGCGGAGTTGCCTTGGCGCGCCGTGTGAGGGGGCTGGACCTGATGGTGGCGAGGGCCCGCGCCGCACGGCAGCCTGACGGTTGCTGCCTGGTGGGAGGGGACCGCACGACAGTCTGGCGATCTGGCCACCCGTGTGCAGGAGGCGAACGGCACGACAGCCCCGACAGGCATGACGGCAAGGGCTGGGGCGAACCGCAGCAGCCTGGCGATCTGGCCACCCGGTGGCAGGACACGAACCGCCCGACAGCCCGGCGGCCTGACGGCAAGGCCGGGAGCGAACCGCACGACAGCCCGGCGATCTGGCCACCCGATGGCAGGAAGGGAACCGCGCGGCCGCTTTGGCGGCCGGGGCCGTCGAGTCGCCGCAGCCCGAAAGCCGTCGCCGAGCCGAGCCGAGCCGCCGCAGCCCGGGGGTCATGAGCGAACCGACCCGCCGTCGGCCGGGGGCCGAGGGCCGGGGGCCGGGGGCCGTCGGCGAGCCGTGTGCCGCCCTGAAGGATGCCTGCTGAGCGCGTCCAGGGGTCTGCTCCCGGACGCGCGTTCCGTTCCTCCGTCGGCGGCATCCGCCTTCGCCCGCCGGCGGCATCCGCCTCTTGCCCACGGCGGCATCCGGCTCCGGCGGGGTCCAGGGCGCGGTGGGGCCCCGCCGGGTTCTCGTTTCGTTCCCAGCAACGCCGCCTACGCGGGGACGTCCTCCGCCTCCCGTCTCCCCCCACCCCCTACTGCTCTCTGCACCCGCCCCTCCACGAGTTCCGCCGCCCTTCGGGAACCCTGTCTCAGCCGCCGTCCGGCCGGGACAAACCCCCTGTCCCCAGGAGGAAGGCCGCGGCAGGCCACGTCATCGCGTCTACCTGCCCCTATTTTCCCGCCGGTACAACGCCTCCGGCTCGCGAAGCTGGAATGCTGGAGCTGTTGCAGGGACCAGGCCGGGCCGCGAACGGCGGTCGGTCGGGGGTGGGTGGTTGTGGCGTGGCGTGGCGTGGGTGCCGTGGGGGGACGAGGCGTGGAGGACAGGGTGCGGGTGGTCATCGCCGAGGATTCGGTGCTGTTGAGGGAGGGGCTGACACGGCTGTTGACCGACCGGGGGCACGACGTCGTCGCTGGCGTCGGTGACGGGGCCGCGTTGATCAAGACGATCACGGAGTTCGCGGCACAGGACGACCTCCCGGACGTGGTGGTGGCCGACGTGCGGATGCCCCCGACGCACACGGACGAGGGCGTACGGGCCGCCGTACAGCTCCGGAAGGCGCATCCGGAGCTGGGCGTGCTCGTGCTGTCGCAGTACGTGGAGGAGCGGTACGCCACCGAGTTGCTCGCCGGGTCCAGTCGGGGCGTCGGGTATCTGCTGAAGGACCGGGTCGCCGAGGTGAGGGAGTTCGTGGACGCGGTGGTGCGGGTCGCGCAGGGGGGTACGGCGCTGGACCCGGAGGTGGTCGCGCAGTTGCTCGGGCGGAGCCGGAAGCAGGACGTGCTCGCGGGGCTCACCCCCCGTGAGCGCGAGGTGCTGGGGCTGATGGCGGAGGGGCGGACGAACTCGGCGATCGCGCGACAGCTCGTGGTGAGCGACGGAGCGGTCGAGAAGCACGTCAGCAACATCTTCCTGAAGCTCGGGCTGTCCCAGAGCGACGGGGACCACCGGCGGGTGCTGGCGGTGCTCACCTATCTCAATACATGATCGTCTGACACCGTGTCAGTTATGGACGCCGTCGACCTAATCGACCCCGCCGACCTCATAGACCCCGCCGACCCCACCGCCCCGCCGACCTCATAGACCCCGTCACCCCCGTCGGCCCGTTAGTCCGTCGAACCCGTAGACCCCGTCGACCCCGTCGACCCCTCGGCCCAGGGGGCGACGGGTCGGGCGAAGCCTGGCAAGTCGGGGCGCCCGGTGATCTCAAAACAGCGTCCATCAGACGAAAGGACGAGGGAAGGCCACCCTCGCCGACGTAGGGTTGGTCTTGGGAGGGCCGGTGGGACGGCCGTTCCCGGACAGCCGCCTCAAGGGAGGTCAAGTTCAGTGACCAGCCAGGTCAGCAGCCCAGCGGAGCAGGCCGACGAGCCCGCTCTGGGAGAACTGAGGGAACAGCGCAAACCGGCGTCCGCGAAGGACGTCCGTCGACTCGATCGGGTGATCATCCGGTTCGCGGGGGACTCCGGTGACGGTATGCAGCTCACCGGTGACCGCTTCACCTCCGAGACGGCATCCTTCGGAAACGACCTCTCCACCCTGCCGAACTTCCCCGCCGAGATCCGCGCCCCCGCCGGCACCCTCCCGGGCGTCTCCAGCTTCCAGTTGCACTTCGCCGACCACGACATCCTCACCCCCGGTGACGCGCCCAACGTGCTCGTCGCCATGAACCCGGCCGCCCTGAAGGCGAACATCGGCGACGTACCGCGCGGCGCGGAGATCATCGTCAACACGGACGAGTTCACCAAACGGGCGATGCAGAAGGTCGGGTACGCGACCAGTCCGCTGGAGGACGGGTCGCTGGACGGCTACAGCGTGCATCCGGTGCCGCTGACCACTCTCACCGTCGAGGCCCTCAAGGCGTTCGACCTCAGCCGCAAGGAGGCCGAGCGCAGCAAGAACATGTTCGCGCTCGGCCTGCTGTCATGGATGTACCACCGGCCGACCGAGGGCACCGAGAAGTTTCTGACCAGCAAGTTCGCCAAGAAGCCGGACATCGCCGCCGCCAATATCGCCGCGTTCCGCGCCGGGTGGAACTTCGGGGAAACGACCGAGGACTTCGCGGTCAGTTACGAGGTCGCGCCGGCCGCCACCGCCTTCCCCGTCGGCACGTACCGGAACATCTCCGGGAACCTGGCGCTGTCGTACGGGCTCATCGCGGCCTCCCGGCAGGCGGATCTGCCGCTGTATCTGGGCTCGTACCCGATCACTCCGGCTTCGGACATCCTGCACGAGCTGAGCCGGCACAAGAACTTCGGCGTACGGACCTTCCAGGCCGAGGAC
The DNA here is from genome assembly GCF_042955065.1 of Streptomyces sp. NPDC012510. Classification (NCBI taxonomy): domain Bacteria; kingdom Bacillati; phylum Actinomycetota; class Actinomycetes; order Kitasatosporales; family Streptomycetaceae; genus Streptomyces; species Streptomyces sp. NPDC012510. The sequence continues at coordinate 166,852 of NZ_JBIBEN010000006.1, read as the reverse complement.
GAGATCGCGGGCATCGGCGCGGCGCTGGGGGCCGCTTTCGGGGGGTCGCTGGCGGTCACGACGACCTCCGGTCCCGGCGTGGCGCTCAAGTCGGAGACCATCGGGCTCGCGGTCTCACTGGAACTGCCGCTGCTCGTCATCGACATCCAGCGCGGCGGACCGTCCACCGGACTGCCGACCAAGACCGAGCAGGCCGATCTGCTCCAGGCGATGTACGGCAGGAACGGCGAGGCCCCGGTGCCGGTGGTCGCGCCGCGCACCCCGGCCGACTGCTTCGACGCAGCGATCGAGGCCGCCCGTATCGCGCTGACGTACCGCACCCCGGTGTTCCTGCTCTCGGACGGCTATCTCGCCAACGGCAGCGAACCCTGGCGCATCCCCGAGATCGACGAACTCCCGGATCTGACCGTGCAGTTCACCCAGGGCCCCAACCACCTCCTCGACGACGGCACCGAGGTCTTCTGGCCCTACAAGCGCGACCCGCAGACCCTCGCCCGCCCCTGGGCGATCCCGGGCACCCCCGGGCTCGAACACCGGATCGGCGGCATCGAGAAGCAGGACGGCACGGGCAACATCTCCTACGACCCCGCCAACCACGACTTCATGGTCCGCACCCGCCAGGCGAAGATCGACGGCATCGACGTAGCGGACGTCGAGGTCGACGACCCGCACGAGGCGCGCACACTCGTGCTGGGCTGGGGTTCGACGTACGGGCCGATCACGGCGGCGGTACGACGGCTGCGTACGGCCGGGGAGTCCATCGCGCAGGCCCATCTGCGGCACCTGAACCCCTTCCCGCGCAATCTCGGCGCCGTGCTGAAGCGATATGACAAGGTGGTGATCCCCGAGATGAACCTAGGGCAGCTCGCCACGCTCATCCGGGCGAAGTACCTGGTCGACGCCCACTCGTACAACCAGGTGAACGGTATGCCGTTCAAGGCGGAGCAACTCGCCACGGCGCTCAAGGAGGCCATTGATGGCTGAGATGGCTGAGAGGTCCACGGAAGGTGCGGGCACGGGCGGCACGATCGAGGCGCTCTCCCTCGTGCCCAAGGCCGCGGCCAAGCAGTCCATGAAGGACTTCAAGTCCGACCAGGAAGTGCGCTGGTGCCCCGGCTGCGGTGACTACGCGGTCCTGGCCGCCGTGCAGGGTTTCCTGCCCGAACTGGGCCTGGCCAGGGAGAACATCGTGTTCGTCTCCGGCATCGGCTGTTCCTCCCGCTTCCCGTACTACATGGACACGTACGGGATGCACTCCATCCACGGGCGGGCGCCGGCGATCGCGACCGGGCTCGCCACGTCGCGGCGTGACCTGTCCGTGTGGGTCGTCACCGGCGACGGCGACGCCCTGTCCATCGGCGGCAACCACCTCATCCACGCGCTGCGCCGCAACGTCAACCTGAAGATCCTCCTCTTCAACAACCGGATCTACGGGCTGACGAAGGGGCAGTACAGCCCGACGTCCGAGGTCGGGAAGATCACCAAGTCGACGCCGATGGGATCGCTGGACGCGCCCTTCAACCCGGTGTCGCTGGCCATCGGGGCGGAGGCGTCGTTCGTGGCGCGGACGGTGGACTCCGACCGCAAGCACCTGACCGAGGTGCTGCGGCAGGCCGCCGCCCATCCGGGCACGGCGCTCGTCGAGATCTACCAGAACTGCAACATCTTCAACGACGGCGCCTTCGAGGTCCTCAAGGACCGGCAGCAGGCGGAGGAGGCCGTGATCCGGCTGGAGCACGGCGAGCGGATCCTGTTCGGGGCGGACGGCTCGCGCGGGGTCGTACGGGACGAGGTGACCGGTGATCTGAAGGTCGTCACCGTCACTCCGGAGAACGAGTCGCGGATCCTGGTCCACGACGCCCACGCCGCGTCCCCGACCACCGCCTTCGCCCTGTCCCGGCTCGCCGACCCGGACACCCTCCACCACACCCCCATCGGTGTCTTCCGATCCGTGGAACGGCCCGTCTACGACACCCAGATGGCCGACCAACTCGACTCCGCCATCGAGCAGTTCGGCAAGGGCGACCTGTCGTCGCTGCTGGCGGGCGGGGACACGTGGACGGTGGTCGGCTGAGCGGGGCCGACCCGAGCAGGGCCGCTGAGCGGGGTTGCTGAGCCCGGTCGCCTGAGCGGGGTTGGCTGGGTTCGGCCGGTCAAGGGTGTCGGCTGGGCACGGTGGGTTCGCTTCGCGTCAGGCCCGGGCCGGTTCAGGCCCGGGCCTCGTCGTACGCGGCGCGGGCCTTCTGCACGGCGGCCATCCGGTGCTCCGTCCAGGCCGCCAGGGCGCGGATCTGCTCGGCGGCCTCGCGGCCGAGGTCGGTCAGGGAGTAGTCGACACGGGGCGGGATGACGGGCTTGGCGTCGCGATGAACCAGGCCGTCGCGTTCCAGGGTCTGGAGGGTCTGCGTGAGCATCTTCTCGCTGACGCGGCCGACGGCCCGGCGCAGCTCACCGAAGCGGTACGACCGTTCCAGCAGCGCAATCAGGACGAGGACGCCCCAGCGGCTGGTGACATGTTCCAGGACGAGGCGGTGGGGGCACATCGCCTCACCGTCCGGTTTCTCACTTACGGGCATGCCAGTACCTTACTTCAAAGTGGGTACTTTCGATGAGTTAGCGCCCCTCCTAGGGTTAGTACAGCACTCGCCCCCTGGAGGAGTTTCAACATGAGCATCGTCGTCACCGGAGCGACCGGACACCTCGGCAAGTTCGTCGTCGAGGGGCTGCTGGAGAAGGTCCCGGCCGAGCAGATCACGGCCGTCGTCCGCAGCGAGGAGAAGGCCGCCGGGTTCGCGGCACGCGGCGTGAAGATCGCCGTCGCCGACTACAACGCCCCCGAGACCTTTGACGGCGTGTTCGCCGCCGGTGACAAGGTGCTGCTGATCTCCAGCAGCGAGGTCGGCGCCGACCGTGCCGGTCAGCACAAGGTCGTCATCGACGCCGCCAAGGCTGCGGGCGTCTCGCTCCTCGCGTACACCAGCGCGCCGGGTTCACTGACCGCCGCGCTCGCCGACGACCACCGGAGCACCGAGGAGGTGCTGCTCGCCTCGGGTCTGCCGTACGCGCTGCTGCGCAACGGCTGGTACCACGAGAACTACACCGAGCAGCTCGCGCCGGTGCTGGAGTACAACGCCGTCACCCACGCCGCCGGTGAGGGCCGCGTCTCGTCCGCGTCCCGCGCGGACTACGCGGCCGCCGCGGTCGCCGTACTGACCGGTGAGGGTCACGAGGGCAAGACGTACGAGCTCGGCGGCGACACCGCCTGGAGCTTCGCCGAGTACGCGGCGGAGCTGAGCGAGCAGACCGGCAAGGAGATAGCGAACAACCCGGTGCCCGTCGACGCCTACGTCGGCATCCTCACCGGCGCGGGGCTCCCCGAGCCGTTCGCCGCGATCCTCGCGGGCGTCGACGCCTCCGTGGAGAAGGGCGAGCTGGTCGTCCCCTCCGGCGACCTCTCCCGCCTCATCGGTCGCCCGACGACGCCGCTCTCGGAGTCGATCGCGGCGGCGCTGAAGGCGTGAACGGCGCGAACGGGGTGATCGGCTCGATCGGCTCGATCGGCTGACCGCCGGGGCGTGGGGGCAGCCCCTTGCTGCCGTGGGCCGTGGACGGCCCCTTGCTGCCGTGGGCCATGAGTCGTGGGCCGGCGCGCGTCCGGGCCAGCCGACCGCCCCCCGGCTGTCATGACCGTATCGCGATACGGGTATGACAGCCGGGGGCGGTCGGCGTTACCTTCGTCTGGCCCGGGGTCGCGGCGGTGCGGCCGGGTGACGAGGAGGGGCCGTGGCGGCGCAGTCGAGGGGCGAACACCGAATAGGACTGCTGAACGGCCTCGCGGCGTACGGGATGTGGGGGCTCGTCCCGCTCTTCTGGCCCCTGCTGAAGCCCTCGGGCGCGGTGGAGATACTCGCCCACCGCATGGTCTGGTCCCTCGCGTTCATCGGCCTCGCACTGCTGGTGCTGCGTCGATGGTCCTGGGCCGGCGGGCTGCTGCGGCAGCCACGCCGGCTCGGTCTGATCACGGTCGCGGCGGCGGTGATCACGGTCAACTGGGGCGTGTACATCTGGGCCGTGAACACGGAGCAGGTCGTCGAGGCCTCCCTCGGCTACTTCATCAACCCCCTCGTCACCATCGCCATCGGTGTCCTCCTGCTGAAGGAACGGTTGCGGCCCGTCCAGTGGGCGGCGGTCGGTGTCGGCTTCTCCGCCGTCCTCGTCCTCACCGTCGGATACGGTCGGCCGCCGTGGATCTCCCTCTGCCTCGCCTTCTCCTTCGCCACATACGGGCTGGTGAAGAAGAAGGTCAACCTGGGAGGCATCGAGTCGCTGGCCGCCGAGACGGCCATCCAGTTCCTGCCCGCGCTGGGGTACCTGCTGTGGCTGGGGTCGCGGGGCGACTCCACCTTCGGCCCGGAGGGCACGGGGCACGCCCTGCTGCTGGCCGCGACCGGTCTGGTGACCGCCCTGCCGCTGGTCTGCTTCGGGGCGGCCGCGATCCGGGTGCCGTTGTCCACGCTGGGGCTGCTGCAGTACCTGGCGCCGGTGTTCCAGTTCCTGCTCGGTGTCCTGTACTTCGGCGAGGCCATGCCGCCGGAGCGGTGGGCGGGCTTCGCGCTGGTGTGGCTGGCCCTGTCCTTGCTGACGTGGGACGCGCTGCGAACGGCGCGGGTGGCGCGGCGGCGGCTGGAGAGGGTGAGCGCCGCGCAGTGCGTCGGGACCGTGGAGACGGTTGGGACGGTGGGGGTCGTGGCGGCGACACAGGCCGTGGAGGTGACACAGGTCGTGGACGCGCCCCGGACCGTGGACGCGGACATAGACACGGACAGGGACACGGACACAGACACGAACGCGGACACGGACACGGACACGAACGACAACTCGGGCGCAGACGAGAACACGTACGTCGAAAAAAACGCGGACGTCGAAGCCTTCCCTTGGCGAACCCCATGACCGAATAGCGCTCTTGACGGAGAGTCAGTACCGCCAGCACCATCCAGGCACCTCATTCACTGTGGACGCGCCATGGGTCGGCCACCAGCCGTCCATGGGGTCCCTATGGAATTCGGAGCCCCACATGAAGCTCTCCGTGCCGAAGACGAAGCCGATGTCCGCCGGCCGCAGACCGGGGCGGGCCGCCGTCACCACCGTCGTGGCGGCTGCCGCGCTGCTGACCACCGGATCGATGGCCGGAGCGGCCCCCGCCGCCCAGGGAGCGGCCACGCCGCCCGTGAAGGTGGCCGCCGCGCCCGACCTGCCGGTGGCGAACGTCAAGGCGCACCTCACGCAGTTCCAGTCCATAGCCGTGGCGAACGGCGGCAACCGGGCACACGGCCGCGCCGGCTACACCGCGTCGCTGAACTACGTGAAGGGCAAGCTCGACGCGGCGGGCTTCACCACCACCGTGCAGTCCTTCACGTCCGGCGGTCGCACCGGGTACAACCTGATCGCGGACTGGCCCGGTGGCGACCCGAATCAGGTTGTCATGGCCGGTTCACATCTGGACAGCGTCTCCTCGGGCCCCGGCATCAACGACAACGGCACGGGATCCGCCGCCGTGCTGGAGGCCGCGCTGGCCGTGTCCCGCGCGAACTACCAGCCCACGAAGCACCTGCGGTTCGCGTGGTGGGGCGCGGAGGAGCTGGGCCTCGTCGGCTCGCGCTACTACGTCAACAACCTGTCGTCCGCGAACCGGGCCCGTATCAGCGGCTACCTCAACTTCGACATGATCGGCTCACCGAACCCCGGGTACTTCGTCTATGACGACGACCCCGTCATCGAGCAGACCTTCAAGGACTACTTCACGGGGATCGGCGTTCCCACGGAGATCGAGACCGAGGGTGACGGCCGCTCCGACCACGCGCCGTTCAAGAGCGCCGGGGTCCCGGTCGGCGGCCTCTTCACGGGGGCGAGCCGCACCAAGACGGCCGCGCAGGTCGCGAAGTGGGGCGGCACGTCGGGCCGGGCGTTCGACCGCTGCTACCACTCCTCCTGCGACACCACGTCCAACATCAACGACACGGCGCTGGACCGCAACGGGGATGCGCTGGCGTACGCGGTGTGGGAGCTGTCGGAGTAAGGGCGGCTCCGCGCAGGCGGTGCTCTGTAGGTGAGGTGGCTCCGGGGTCGGCCTGCGGGACGTGCGTTCGCGGCCGACCCCGGGCGTGTCTGGGGGGGCGGCCCCGGGTGTGGGGCCCCGGGTGTGTGCGGGCGGCCCCGGGTGTGCGGGTCGGCCGGTTACCGCGTCGGCCTGTGGGCGGGGTCTCGGGGCATCGGTGAGGACACCGGCGGGCGGGTCGCCGTCGCGGTGTGGTGTGGTGTGAGCGCGTGGGCGTGGGCCGGGGTCGCGCTCGTCGATCGGAGGCGGGACGCGACCGGGGTGGGCATGTGTGTGCCGTGCGTGAGATCGGCGGTCACTCCGGAGCGCAGGGCGCCGAGTCGGGCGAGGTGGCCTTGTCGCTGCTCGGGGGTGAGCGACGCGGTGTCGACGCTCAGGGCGGCACGTACGGCCGCGGGGTGCGTCGGGATCGGGGCCGCACCCTCCGCGGGGGCGCGGGAAGGGTCCAGTCCGGCGGAGCGGAGGGCCGCGGCGTAGGCGCTTCGGGGGACCGCTTCGGGAGTTCCGCGGCCGGTTCCCCGATGCCGCCCAGGCGCCCTGCCGCTCACCGGCTGCCTCGTGGTGCGCCAACTCATCGTGCCGGTGAGCTCGTTGACGTAGACCTCGACTCGCGGACGGCCGACGGGGGCGGATGTCGGACTCGGAGATCGGCGGCGGGCGGCTACGGCGACGGACGTGGGTCCGGAGCTCTGCTCAGCTCCGGCGATCCGTCGGGCTTCCGCTCCTCGTCCTCGTCCTCGGTCGTGGTCGTGGTCACTGACCATGAGCGTGTGGGCTCCTGCCGTAAGGGGCCGCGTCGAGGGCGCGGGCCCGTTCGGTGAGGCGACCCATGCGGGTACGGGCCTTCTCCAACTGCTCCAGATCATCGGCGGCGGGGCCGTCGGCGGCGGCGAGTTCGGTCCAGACCGTGATGAGATCGCGGCCCAGGTGGAGCCCCTGGAGCGGGTCACGGACCGCGCGCCAGGCCGCCGCGGCGCTCTGGATGTTGCCGTACGCGGCACGTGGGTCGTGCAGGCGGTGGCGTAGGGCGGCAAGGTCGAGGGAGACGTGGAACGAGCGGAGTGCGTCACCGGCCAGATAGGCGATGTAGGCGGTGAGTTCGCGGATCCGCAGGACCTCCGGATGCTGAGGGCCGAGTACTTCAGTCGCCTGGAACACGATCTGCTCGGCCATCTCCGCGGCCTCATTGATCCGCCCCAGCTTCACGGCCTCGTTGATGCGTGACATGGGCTCCGCGAAGGGGGAGGCGGCGTCACCACTCGTCTCCTCCGGGTCCAGCACGGCCTCGGCGACCGCGAACTCGCGCACGGGGGCGGGCTTCGGGCCGGGGTCCTCTTCCACCACCTTCCACTCGGGGGCGGAGTAGGGCTCGGCTGCGGACTCCTCCGGAGGCGCCAGGGTGGTGGGCGCGTCAACGGGCTGCGGCGCAGTCGGCTCCGGTGTCACCTCGTGGAAGGACTCCTGGGGCACGGCGGGCATGGAGGCGGGCCGCGGGGTCGGAGGCATGGCCGGGGGCCACGGCTGCGGTTCCAGTGAGACGGGGCCGGGCACCGGGGTCGTCGAGGTGTTCTGGTGGGGCTCCGGGTGCGCGCCTCGGTCCTGCTGCCAGGTCGGCGGGGTCAACCATGCCGGGTCCTGGTGCGGTTCGGGAACAGGGATGGGGGTGGGGGTGGGGATGGGCTGCACTGTGACCGGGCCGAACTCACCTGTGGGTGGTGAAACGGTGCCGGTGGAGCAGGCCTCGTCGCGGGCGGCTTCGGGTGCCGGAGGCGTGTGGTGGTCGTCCGTCACCGGGATACCCGGGAGCGTCAAGGGGAGGCCCGGCGTGGGGCCGGACCGCGCGAGCGGTCCGGCCTTCGGTTCCGGAACGGCACGCAGGACGAACGTCGACGGTGCGACACCACCGGCCACCGACTCCGGCTGTCCTTCCTTGGCCGCCGTGAGCGGCATCGTCCGGGGCTCTCGCCCAGGTCGCTCGGATCGCTCGGGTCGCGCGAGTCGCTCGAGTACGGCAGGAGCGACCGTCTCCGACGTGTCCGCCGGCTTCGCGGCCGACAGCCGCATCGTGCTCGGCTCCCGCCTGGGCCGAGGAGCGGGATCGACCGGTCCCGGCCCGCCCAGCGGTGTCCGCGCGGACGGGGCTTGGGACGCCACCGGCGGCGCGGCCGGAGGAGCCGCCTGAGGAGAGGGCAGCACAGCGGGGGCGGACTCCTGAGCGACCCCTCCGGCCGAAGCGGACCGCTCGGCCGCCGGGCTCGGCACGGGCCGTACCTCGGACTCGTGCCGCGGTTCAGGCGCGGCCCGGTGCGCGGACACCCCCTCGGGCTCGACCGCCGGTTCCGGCATCGCCGACTCCGGAACGGCACGGAGTGCGTGGGTCGGCTTGTCACGACGCGGTGCCTGGGGAGCCCTCGGAGGCACGGCGGCGACCGGCGGCACGGCTGCGACCGGAGCCCCCGAGGGGCACTCGGCGACAGCCTCGGGCGCGACCGCCGCTACGGCCGGAGCCGCAGCCGCCCGCCGTTCGTCCCTCGACGCGGCGTCACCCCACGGCTCATCCATCCGCACCGGCTCCCCCATCGGCGCCGCCGAATCCATCCGCACCGGCTCCCCCGCGAACTGACTGGCCCCGTCCGCGCACACCCGCAACAGCACGACGTACCCGATGCGCTCATCGTGGACCGTGGCATGGACGGGGTGACCGGTGGCAAGGGCGATGCGGTGGAGATGACGCAGGACGGCATCCTGGATCTCCTCTCCGTCGGCCGCGAAGACGGGCACGGCGCCGATCGACGCAGTGCCCACGCCCGGGCCCGCCACGGGGACATGGACGTCGACCGGCACCGCCACCGACGCCGGGGCGGCAGAGGACGCCGAGCGCTTCTGTTCCCGCTTCTTGTCTCGGCTGGGTCGACGCATCTGTTCCCTCACTGTGATGTGCCGGGGGAACCGGCCCCACGCGCTTGGTGCCAAGTCTCCCGTCAGCTCCACCATTTCACGTCACCATGACGTCACAGCCACGTCCCAGATGCCCGGCCCACAGCTCCACCCGCCCGTGCGGCGAAGGATCAGCGCTTCGGGCCGCTGGTATTGCTCCCCGGCGGTGTCGGGCCGGGTTGCCGGGGTACCCGCCAGGGCGCGGAACCGGTCGTCCTGCCGGCCTGCTTGTTCGAGGCGCTCTGCGAGCCAGGGGCCCCCTGAGCCCTTCCCTTGCGATGGAGTCCCGCTGCCTTGGACACCGAAGTCCCGGCACCGCCAGCCTGCGGTGAGACGGACGCAGATGAGGAGAAACCACGGAATCCAGCTCACCCCTGCTGCCCCTCGCCGCAGCTCGCCTGGAGCGAGCTGGGGCGAGGACGGGCGGCGGCACCCACCATCGGTCGCGCGAACGCGTCGCCCAGCGGTGGCGGGCATCAGCGTCAGTGGCCGTAGGGCTTGCGTGCGTAAGGGTCGTCCGCGAAGACGCGTGCGCGTTCGGCGAGACGGTCCATGCGGGCGCGGGCCGCCTCGAGCTGATGGGCGTCGACTGAGGCCGGGCCGCCCTCGTTGACCAACTCACTCCAAAGGGTCATGAGTTCACGCCCGAGTGCCAGCCCCAGAGACGGATCCCGCACAGCTCGCCATGCGGCGGCCGCACTCTGCACATTGGCGTAGGCCCGCGTATCCCGCCGCCGCATACGTATCTTGGCGAGATCCATGGACGCAGTGAAGGAGCGCTGCGCATCGCCTGCCAAGTATGCAATGTAGGCGGCGAGTTCACGGAGCTGAAGGACCTCCGGGTGCTCCTTGCCCAACGTCTTCGTCGCCGATGCGATGGTCTGCTCCGCCATCGCTGCCGCCGTCTCGATCCGGCCCATCTGCAGGGCTTCGTTGATCCGCAGCACCGGCTCGGCGAGAAGGGAGGGGGCGACGGCGTGGTCGGCGGCGGGGGACGGCGCCGCATGAGGTGTCAAGGGGACCTCGGGCGCCGGAGCGGATACCGGGGAGGCAGTGGCCGGTACCGCCGTCGCTGCGGGTGGCGCGGGCGGGGCATCGGCTGGTGTCAGCTCGGGAACCGCCTCCGACGCCGGACCAGAAGTCAGAACGGATGCTTGTGCTCCGGCTGACACGTGCTCACCATCGACAGGTGTGGGCGCGGGCGCGACCTCATGGGCCGGCCCAGCCGATGGTGCGGCCGTACCTGGTGCCACCCGCAGCAGCCGTGTGGTCCCGTTCGTGTCCTGCTCTCGCTGTTCCTGCGGCGCCACGGTGGCCTGCGCGTCCACAGACTGTCGAGGCCCCACGCCCTGCTCCGCCGTACTCCCGACCGGGCCCACCGTCGGCGGCCTCGTCGCGGCCGTCGCGCCCGCTGCCAACCGCTTCGGCTCGCCGGTGAAACGGCTGGACCCGTCGGCCATGACCTGCAGTGGTGTGCGGAACCCGATGCGTTCATCGTGGACCGTGGCGGCGACCGCGTACCCCGTGGCCAGGACCAGGCGATGGAGATAGTTCAGGACCGCGCCCTGCACGCTCTCGCCGGGGCCCGCGACGACGGGCATGCCGCCCACCGTCGCCTGCCCGTCCACGGACACATGGACTTCGATGGGCTTAAGCCCTGGTGTAGAGGCCTCTCCCGCCCCGGGCTGGATCCGCTGTCGTTTCTTCTCGCCGCGGCTGAATCTGGACATCGCTTCCTTCACTGGGCGGACGGGTCGGCAGCCGAGGCCGACGGCTCCTCGGGGCTCGGCGGTGCCACAGCCTCGACCACGATGACGTCGTCCACACGCCACGGTTCGCCGGCGGACGAACGTACCAGCTTGGTATACGCGGTGAGCCGCGGCCCGTGGCCCGTCCAGCCATCCCGGCCGTGGGCCTTGCCCTCCACGACGAGCGAGCGGTACGCCACCTTCTTGCCGTCCTTGGGTGAGTCGTCCTCCAACTCGATGCTCACCGTCACCGTGGTCCAAGCCCGGTGCCGGGCCCAGGTGTTCCAGTCGGCTCCGGGGCCGCTGGCCGACTGGTAGGACCGCTCGGCGTCGGCCTTCCGCTTCGAACACCAGCGGACCGCCCGCAGCCCGGCGTCGTGCGGACTCGTGTCGTACTTGGTGTCGTAGCTGTACGTCATCTCGGCCCACGCCTTGGAGACCGCGGTCGGGTCGCTGTCGTCCACGGCTCCCGGATCGGGCACGTGTGCGTCGGGGCCCAACGGTTTTCCAGACGGCACCGGCGCCTTGGGAGTGAAGGAGGGCTCCGCCGACGCCGATGGGCCGCCCTGTCCGGTCGGGCCCTGCCGGTGATCGGGCAGTCCACAACCCGCCAGCAGGACAAGGCCGGTGGCAGACGCGAGCAGCCCGGCCACGGCCCTGCTCGGCACGCGTCCGGAACGGTTCGCCCGTGTCCATGACACCGTTGACGTCCGCTGTCGCACCCGGGTTCCGGCCGTCCGCATGACGTCCCTCTCATATGTCCCGACGGCGGCCCCACCCGCCCGAGATTCCTTCTCGCGCCGGGCCCCGCCACCCACTATTCGTCCCGCTTCCACTACTTCAGCCCCAGCCACGGTGCGGGATCGACGTACTGCCCGTTCTCCGTGACCTCGAAGTGAGCGTGCGGGCCGGTCGAGAAGCCCGTGGAGCCGACCGCCCCGACCCGCTGTCCGACCTTCACCTGCTGCCCCACGGAGACGCTGATGGCCATCATGTGGTTGTACGTGGTGGTGACCTTCTTGCCGTTGATGGTGCCGTGCGAGATGACCACTCGGTTGCCGTAGCCGTTGGACCATCCCGCGAAGGTCACCTTGCCGTCCCTGGCCGCTCGGAACGGCGTGCCCGCGGGGGCCGCGAGGTCGATGCCGGTGTGTAGCTTGCGAACGTGCAAAGTCGGGTGCATACGCATGCCGTAGGGAGAAGTGACGATCGGGTCGCCGGGTAGAGGCATGGCCATCCGCTGACCTTCGGGGATCTCGCCCTGCGGGTCGTCGACCGACTCGTACTTGGGTATCAGCGATTTGATGCGGGCGACGTAGTTCTGGGTCTCGGTGTACGGAGGTATACCGCCGTACTGCTCGACAGCCCCTGGGCCGGCGTTGTAGGCGGCGAGCGTCAGGTCGAGGGTCTCGCCGGAGGCCACCCCGGCCTTCTTGTACCCCTCGACGTCCTCTGCGAGGGCACAGTCGTAGCGCCCCTGGGCCATGATGGCGTCACCCGGATCGTACGGCGACGCGCTGCCGTTGCCGTCGTCGTCCCTGCCCCAGGTCTTCCAGGTTCCGGGCATGAACTGGGACAGTCCTTCGGCACCCACCGGTGACTTGGCGTTGGGATTCCAGCCGGACTCGGCCTCGATCTGGGCCGCGATGACGGCCGGCTTGATCGCGTCGCACTGCGCTCCGGCCTTGAGGACCCACGGGACGTACTGGGCAGGCACCGTGCCGTCGTTGAGGCCTCCGCCAACGGCGCTTCCCTCGGCTGCGGCGTCATCTCCACCAGCCACACCGACCATCATGATCAGCGGCACGAAGACCATCGCGACGCCGCCACCCACGACCCAAGCCGTGGCGCCTCCCCCGTTCTGCGCCATCCGCTCCCCTCAGCGTCAAGTTGTAATGTGGTGCGGCCACTTGAGTCTCACGGGCGACAACCTTCGCGTAAGTAACCACCCGGTCACGAAACTGTCCCAAGGTGTCCAGTGGCGTCACCCGCCACTCTGCCATCAGAGATGATCAAACCGTAAGCCGCTGATTGGACTTGAGGGGGAGTTGGCGGTGCAGGGGAATACCCCGAGCGGACCGGAGATCTGGCTTCGAGGGCCGGTCACCACACCCGAGCAACCGGCGCCCGCTCCACTCGCCGCCGAAGTGCACGCAACTCCACACCGGTTGGTTTGGATGGCCGCGCATGGCGGAGCGGGCGCCTCGACGTTGGCCGCTGTCTTCGGCGGAATCGACGCCGGGCGTAATTGGCCCCGCCCCGACAAAGGGGAGCCGAACTCCGTGCTTCTGGTGGCCCGTACGCACGCGGCCGGTCTGCAGGCGGTGTCGTGGACGCTCGATCTCTTCCGCCGCGGCGAGCAGCCACCGGGACTTGAACTCGTCGCCGTGGTGCTGGTCGCGGACGCGCCGGGGCGCCTGCCCCGCCAACTGCTCCAGCGCATCAAGGTGATCGGTTCGGCGATCGAGATCCACCGGGTGCCTTGGGTGCCCGCCTGGCGGACAGGGGATCTCACCGCCCCTCCGCCACGGGAGACAGCCAGGCTCGCAGCCCTGGTCACTCCGCCTGGACAAGAGACACACACGAGGAGTGACCGATGAACGCCGGACTTACGTGGGCCACCCTGGCGTACACCCCCCCGGCGGAAACCACCAAGGGGCTGGACCAGGTCCTCGGTTACATCGCCTGGCTTGTCACTGCTGCAGGCGTGGCGGGCCTACTGATCGTCGGCTCCCGCATGGCCGTCGCGCTGAAGACGGGCAACGCCGAGGAGCATCTGCGCGAGTACCTCATCGTGCTGGGCGCGTGTGTCATCGGAGCCTGCGCGGGGCCCATCGTGACGTTCCTGGAAGTGGCGAATTTCTGGTACGTCCCTGAGTGACCGTGCCGAGGCGTCACCTCCGGCAATTGTCACGAACATGCCATTACCTGTTGGAGATTCCGTACAGCCCTTGGTGTTACGGGATTTCCACGGCCAAGCTCACTTCGCCACCACGGGCCGGCCTCAGGACCGGTCGGCCCACCGAACCTGCAAGAAAGCCGTCGGCCCGGCAGCCGACCGTATCGGGGAGAAACAATGTTGAAGTCCCTTGCCCACAAGGCCCACCAGCACATCGTCCTGGCGGCTGACCCCCCACCGAACGGCGACGTTCCGAACCCCAAGAAGGAAGCCCCGGGGGCGCTCACCGAAAAGGTCGACACCGTCCTCGGCCTCTTGGCCTGGGTGGGCACAGCGGCCGGTGTGGCCGGCGTCCTGATCACCGGAGCGATGATGGCGATCTCCATGCGCCGCGGCGAGGGCTCGGAGCACATGGGCCGGCTCGGCATGGTCCTCGGCGGCTGTGTCCTGGTGGCCTCGGCCGGCCCGGTCGTGACCTTCGTCTTCAGCTGATCCGGCCAGGGCCAGGACAGAGAGGAAGTACCACCATGGTGAACTCCGGCCGGTCCCGCGGGGGCAGCGGAGAGTGGGAGCAGCCGTTCTGGCAGCAACGGGGCTGGATCCTGTCGGCCGGGTTCCTGCTGGTGCTGGTCGTCCTTGCCGCCGTCACCCTGATGACCAGCGGCGACGACTCATCGGAGGCCTCCGGTTCCCCTGCCCCGACCGCCACGGCTTCCGACGGCGACGAGAGCGGGAACGAGAACGACCGCCCCGCCGGGTGCCGCACCGACGACAGCGAGCAGGACAAGCCGACCTCGGCTCCCAAGGACATGTACTGGAAGGCCGGCGGAACCACCCTGGTGCCGGTCTCCAAGTCCGCCGGGCCCCTCAAGTTCGACGGGCCGGTGTGGTCCTGCTTCGCGCACACCCCGATGGGGGCGGTGTTCGCGGCCCACGCCATCACCAACAACTTCGGTCTTGAGGGCTGGCGCGAGGTCGTCGAACGGCAAGTTGTCCCGGGTGCGGGACGGGACGCGTACATCGCCAAACGCTCAAAGCAACAAAAAGAGTCGGCTGCGGGCCAACCGAGTGAGGAAACCTTCGCCGGCTTCACCGTCCTCGCGTACAACGAGAAGGAATCGACGGTGATGATCCTGGGGCGCGTTCCGAGCGTTGACAGGTACGGCTCCCTCTCCGTGACACTGCGCTGGCAGGACGGCGACTGGAAGGTGCTCCCCGACCCCGACGGCACGATCTATGGCGGCGTGTCATACACCGACGGGACCAACGGCTTCATCACATGGGGGACATGAGATGGCGGACTGTCTCGACGCGCCCTTGCAATGCCTGAAGGACGGCATCAAATACCCCTTCGAAAAGGTCGGTGAGACCGCTGCGGGCGGCGCCGTGGAGGCCTTCGCCAAGGCGATCGGTACCGCCGCGTCGGAGACGCTCCAGGTGCTTAACGGTATCTGGATGGAGGTCAGGCTCGAAGAGCCGGACAAGCCCATTACCGACATTTACGACACGACCGGTTGGCTGGTCGGCTACGTGGCCGTGGCAAGCCTTCTCATCGCGGCGATAAAGATGGCCCTCGACCGGCGAGGCGAGCCCATGAAGCAGGCGTTCATGGGCATGTGGAAAGTCCTCCTGGTGGGAGGGCTCGCGGTTCCCACGGTGCAGGCGCTCTCCACCGCCTCGGACGCCTACGCCAAGGACGTCTACGCGAAGTCCAATCTCGGCGATACGGCAACCACGCTTCTCGGCGTGACCTACCTGTCCTCACCTGGTCTCGTCCTCGTCTTCGGACTGCTGGTCATGCTGTCGTCCTTCGTCCAGATCTGCCTTATGTACATACGCATCGGCGTGCTCATCATGCTGGTCGGTACGTTGCCGCTCGCCGCTGTCTCCTCGATGACCGGGTGGGGCGAGGGCTGGTGGAAGAAGCACATCGGCTGGCTAGCGGCCTGGCTGCTGTACAAACCGGCGGCGGCTCTGATCATTTATTCGGCCACCGCAATGACCAGGGACACGAAGGACCTGGAGAAGACCATCGCCGGTATGGGGATGCTCATCCTCTCCGTCTTCGCCCTGCCCGCCCTGCTCAAGTTGATCGTCCCGGCCACCGCCGCTCTGGGCGGCACGTCCGGCGGCACGGTCACCCTCAACGCCGTCAACAACGTGGCCAGCGGCGCGGTCAGCATCGCCGGTGGTGCGGGCGGAGGGTCCGGGGGCGGTGGCGGTGGCGGAACACCTCAGGCCGGTGGGTCCGGGCCGAAGGGCTCTCCATCCGCCGGAGCCGGCACCCCCGCTGGAGGTGCGGGCGGAGCCGGTGCGGGCGGAGCCGGCGGTGGTGCCGCAGCCGGAGCGGCCGCAGGCGCCGCGACGGGTGGGGCGTCCGTGGCTGTCCAGGCCGCAGCGGTAGCCGCGCAGACCACGATCGCCGCCGCGAGCGAGGTGGCCAACTCCCTTGATGACAACGACGGGATGAAGGGGCACAACCAATAACCCGTCGGAACCGATGACCACGTTGGACCGCCGACACCGGTCCTTGCCGGGCCGGGAACCCTCCTGGCCCGGCTTCGCCTCTCTGTGCCAGCCATAACGCCGTGCAAGCCGGAAGAAGGAAACCCCATGTCCTCCGACGCCATGACGCGTCCCACGTACGGGAATTGGCGGCGCCCTCGTCGCCCCGGATTCGGCCCGCTGGGCCTCCTCGGTACCGTCGTCGCCTTCGGCGGACTCCTGGTGGCGCTGCTGGCCTCGCTCGTCTCCCTCATGGCCGCCATCGCCGTCCTTGTCCCCGTAGGGCTCTTCCTCGCCCCGCTGGCCTTGCGCACGGTGGACGGCCGCAACATCTACCAGCTTCTCGCCATCCGCATCGGCTGGATGAAGCGGAAGGCCAACGGCTCGACCACCTACGTGTCCGGCCCGCTCTCCCGCCGCCCCGGAGGCCGCTTCCAGCCCCCCGGTCTGCTCGCCCGTACGAAGATGCACGAGGGCCGGGACGCCTACGACCGTGCGTTCGGCGTGATCCACCACCCGGGCCGCAACCTCTACACCGTGGTGCTCGCCTGCGAGCCCGACGGCGGCTCGCTGGTGGACCCGGAGCAGGTCGACGTCTGGGTGGCGTCCTGGGGCGACTGGCTGTCCAGGCTGTCCCACGAGCCCGGTCTGCGCGGTGCCCAGGTCGTCGTCGAGACCGCTCCGGACACCGGCACCCGCCTCGCCGCCGAGGTCCTCCCCCGTATCTCACCGGACGCCCCCGCCGCGGCCCGCGCCGTGATGGAGGAGGTCGTCCAGCGCTACCCGTCCGCGTCCTCCGAAATGCACACCTACATCGCGCTGACCTACGGTCCGACCGGCGGCCCCAGGCGTGACGTCGACGATGTGATCACCGACCTGTCCATGCGGCTTCCCGGCCTGCTGTCCGGCCTTGTCGCCGCCGGTGGCGGATCCGCGTACCCGCTGTCGGCCGAACGTCTCGCCGAGGTCGTCCGTGTGGCCTACGACCCAGCCATCGCCCCGGACGTGCTCAGTGCCCGCGCCGAGCACTCCACCACCGGCCTGGAGTGGGAGGACGCCGGTCCCGCGGCCACGGTGGAGACCGTCAACGCGTACAAGCACGACTCCGGTGTCTCGCGCACCTGGATGCTGACCCTGGCGCCACGGGGCACCGTCCGTTCCAGCGTCCTACGGGGTCTGTTGGAACCGGCCGCAGGCACGCGCCGCAAGCGGGTCTCGCTGATCTACCGGCCGATCGACCCGGCGACCTCCGCCCGGATCGTGGAGTCCGACCGTCGCTCCGCCCACTTCATGGCGAGCTCGCGGGGCGGCCTGGTCCAGGCGCGTGCCACCTCCGAGGTGCGCGCGGCGGAGCAGACCGCGGCCGAGGAAGCGGCCGGTGCGGGCCTCGTGGAGTTCTCCCTGATGGTGACTGTCACCGTCGACAGCGAGCAGGAGCTGCCGGACGCGTCGATCACCGTCCGCAATCTCCAGGCGTCCTCGCGCATCCTGATGCGCCCGGCCGACCGCATGCAGGCGTCGGCGTTCACCTGCACCCTGCCGGTCGGCCTGCTCCCGTGGGAGCACACCCTCGTTCCGTACCAGGTCAGGGAGGCGTTGTGAGCAAGGGCAAGCAGCAGCGACCGCCGCGCCCGGCCATGGCACCACCGCGCGGCTGGTACGGGCCGGGCGGCGGCCAGGTCGGCCATGTCGACCCGCCCTCGATGTGGCGGGCGACCACCGTGCAGGCGTGCGGCCTCTGGCCCTTCGCGGCTGGATCGGGCGCTCCCATGACCGGCGTACCGCTCGGCCAGCATCTGCACACCGGTGCGACCGTGTGCGGCGACCCCATCTCCTGGTTCACCCGCGCCCGTTACATCTCCAACCCCTCCCTCTTCATGCTCGGCATGCCCGGCCTCGGCAAGTCCACGCTGGTCAACCGGATGCTGATCGGCATGTCGGCGACCGGGATCACGCCGCTCGTCCTGGGCGACCTGAAGCCCGACTACGCGGACACCGTAAGGGCGCTCGGCGGCCAGGTGATCTCCATCGGCCGAGGTGTCGGCGGCATCAACGTCCTGGACCCCGGAGCGATGGGCGAGGCGGCGGAGCGGATAGGCGGCGAGCGGGGCCGGGTCCTGGCGGCGGAGGCACACGGCCGCGTCCTGAACATGGTCGCGGCGCTCATCACCATCGTCCGCGGCCGCCCGATGGACGACCACGAGCAGTCCGTCCTCTCCGCCTGTCTGCACCATCTGACGGAGCGTACGAAGCCGGGCCGGGCGCCTCTGCTGCCCGATCTGCTGAGGGTGCTGGACGAGGGCCCGGACCGCGTTCGTGCGGTCACTCTCGACCGTGGCGACGACGCCCGTTACCAGGAGGCGGTCGACCCCCTCCACCGTTCGCTCCTCGGCGTCCTGGACGGCCCCCTGGGAGACACCTTCGCGTCCGAGACCTCGACCCGTATCGACCCCGCCTCGCCCGCCGTCTGCGTCGACATCTCCCGTATCGGCGAGGCGGACACCCAGCTCACCGCCGCTGCGATGCTGGCGGCCTGGTCGGACGGCCTCGGCACGGTGGCCGCCGCCCACGCCCTCGCGGACGCCGGCCTGGCCCCCCAGCGCTGGTTCTTCACCGTCCTCGACGAGCTGTGGCGACCCCTGCGCGCCGCCTCCGGCATCGTCGAACGTATCGACGCCCTCACCCGTCTCAACCGGTCCCTGGGGCTGGGAGACGCGAAGATCACCCACACGCTCAAGGACGCGGAGGCCCTCGGCAGCGAGGCCGACCGGGCCAAGGCGCGCGGCTTCGTCGAGCGGGCCGGAATGGTCGTGTGCGCAGGGCTGCCCCGCACCGAGATGCGCGAGCTGGGCGAGATCGTCGGCATGTCGGAGCGGGAGATCGAGCTGGTCTCGTCCTGGTCCTCGCCGCCCGGCTGGGCCAGCACCGGCGGCAACGAGGAGCCGCCGGGCCGAGGCCGCTTCCTGATCAAGGTCGGTGGCCGTCCCGGCATCCCCATCAAGGTGTCCATCACGGAGACCGAACGCAACCTGCACAACACCAACACCCGATGGACCGGGAACGCACTGAACCTCAAGAAGCCCACGGAGGCGTCGAGATGAGCACGCGCCCGGCACGCAAAGGTCAGTCCTCCGGTGACGACCTGCTTCCCTGGATCATCCCGGGCGTGGCCGTCCTCGTCGGCGGCACCTTCGCCGGCGCCTGGCTGGGCGGCACACTTGGCGCTGCCGTGTCCGGCGCGGGCTGGAACCCGCCGCCGTTCTCACTGGAGACCCTGGCGACCCTGGTCAAGGACGGCCCGCAGGAGCTGTGGCCCACCGCGTCGAGTGGCGCGGTGACGGCCGGTATCGCCACCGTCTTCGGGATGTTCGTCGCGCTGGTGATCACCCTGATCATCCTTGTGCGCGGCCGCGTCAAGCGCCCCGACGGCCTCGCCGGCCGCAAGGAACTGGCCGGCATGCTCCCCAAGGGCGCGGCCGAGCGGGCGCGCGCCCTGCGCCCCTCGCTCGCCAAGTCCGCCAAGCTGGAGCCGGACCAGACGGGCAACCTCCTGGGCAATCTGGAGCCGGGCGGGCCCGAGCTGCGCTCCAGTTACGAGGACGTAGAGCTGGACCTGATGGCACCACGCGCGGGAAAGTCCACCGGCATCGCCGTACCCCGCGTCCTGCGGGCCCAGGGCAGCGTCCTGCTGACCTCCAACAAGGCGGACGTCTACAGCGTCACCCGCGCGGAACGCGAACGTACGGGCCAGGTCTGGGTGTTCGACCCACAGGGCATCGCGCACACCCCTCGCGGCATGTGGTGGGACATGCTCGCCGACGCCGCGACCATCGAGGGCGCCCGCCGTCTCGCCGGTCACTTCGTCGGCGCGGTCAACGACGACGCCTCGAAGCGGGACTTCTGGATCTCGGCGGCGCAGAACACGCTCACCGCGCTCTTCCACGCGGCCAACCGTGGCGGGCGCGGAATCGACGAAGTCCTGGCCTGGCTGGCCGACCCGGCCGACCGCACCCCCATCGACCTGTTGCGCGACGCGGCCATGCCCGCCCTCGCCGACCAACTACAGGGCACGATCCAGGGCGCCGTGGAGACCCGGGACGGCATCTACGAGACCGCACGCCAGTGCGCGGCCTGCCTCCTCGACCCGGCCATCGCGGCCTGGGTGACCCCCGACCCGCAGATGCCGCAGTTCATCCCGGAGCAGCACGCGCTCTCCACCGACACCCTGTATCTGCTGTCGAAGGACGGCGGTGGCTCGGCCGCGGGCGTCATCGCGGCCGCCGCGGACTCGGTGCTGCGCGCCGGTGTCGTCGCCGCCGAACGCATGGGCGGCCGTCTCGACCCGCCCATGACGGCGATCCTCGACGAGGCAGCCAACGTCTGCCGCATCTCCGACCTGCCCGACCTCTACTCCCACCTCGGCTCCCGCGGCATCAACATCGTGACGCTGCTGCAGAGTTACCGCCAGGGCGTACGGGTCTGGGGCGAGGCCGGGATGGACGCCCTGTGGGGCGCCGCCACCATCAAGCTCCTCGGCGCCGGCCTCGACGACGCGGACTTCGTGGAGAAGGTGTCCCGGCTGGTCGGCGAGCACGACGTGTCGACGGTCAGCTACTCCAGGAGCAAGGACGGCCGCTCCCGCTCCACCTCCTACCGCCTGGAGCGCATCCTGCCCGCCGACCGCATCCGCGCCCTCCCCAAGGGCACCGCGCTGCTGCTGGCCACCGGCATCAAGCCCGCCATGGTCAGGCTCCGCCCCTGGTACGCCGAACCGGGCGCCGACCGTATCCAGGCCGCCGCCCAGGCCGAAGTGAAGGCCATCACCGCCCGCGCCGCAGAGAAGGCCTTCCACCAGTGACCACCGCTCAGGAACAAGCCGACGCACCGCTGTTCATCCTCTACCTGGACGGCGAGGACTACGCCGAGGAGATGCGCAACCTGGCCCTGTGGGTCTCTGACCTCCTGCTGCCCGTGTACGGCCGCGAGGTCACCTCCCAGCAGCCCTGGTGCCCGCGCTGGTGGGAGCACCTGGAGGCGGTGGCCCGGCTGCACGGCCTGTGGCTGGCCTGGCAGGAGTGCACCGACCCGGCGGCCGGCGCCTCGGGCCCCGCCGTCTGGCACCGCGACCACCTCGGGCCCGTGCTCGCCGAACTCCGCTCCGCCACGGGCCCGTTCGCGGGCTGCAAGCAGGGGAGTCACCGGGCGAAGGCGGTACCGGTGGTGGAGGCGTACAACGGCTGACGTTCGAGCGACGCTCGGTGCGAAGATCGCCCAAGGCAGTCGGTGCCGGCGAGAACTCCCCACGCGACGAGAAGGAACAGAAGATGTACAGGACGAAGGCAGTCGTGGCCGTGGCCATGCCCCCTGACAGGAATGCTGCTCGCCTGATGCAGCTCGGATGGTGACGGCGGTTCGGACACCGGCAAGGGCGACAAGGGTTCCGGCACGGCGGCCCCTTCCTTGGAGAAGCTCACCCTGCCCTCCGCGTACGACGGAGCCAGAGGTTGGGATCAGGAAGTCGACTGGGTTCCGGAGAGCACCGAGTCGCAGATGCCGGTGACGACCGACGGGGAGACGGTCGCGTACATCCTCCGGTCCGGTGACGGATACGCGGTCGAGGCGCGCGACAGCGCCACGGGCAAGGTGCGGTGGACGAGCGCTCGGTATCAGGTGCCGACAGCGATCCTCGACGAACCGAACCTGGGGTACTCCGAGGACAGCCCTGAGATTCCGCAGGTGACCGTCGTGCGGTAGGGGGGCCGCACCTATCTTGCCGCCTGGGCACATGGCACGCAGGAAGGGGATGCCCTGGCCAAGAGCCAGGAAGTGGTGCAGATCGACCTCTACGCGATGGACTCCTCCGGTTCATCCGTTGCCCCACTGCGACCTCAATTCCGTCGTCTTCGACGTCAAGTCGGGCACCGGGCTCTGCCTTGAGGGCGACGACACCCGGCGGAGCATCAAGATCCGCGCTCTCACGGACGACGGCTTCGCTTACGGCGAGACCGACGCCGAGAGCGGCGTCGACCCGTGATCAAGCTGAAGGTGAGCGACGGCACGCCGAGGTGTCGGCCGAGGAGACTCTGCTTCCGGCTGCGGTATTGAAGGACGCGGCGCTGTTCACCCTGCGGGAGAACGGGGCGGGTCTGCTGATCTCGGTACGGCGGAATGCCTTATGTCGCACCGCCGTTCGTCACAAAGACCTGGGCGTGGGAGCACTGCCCATGCGGCTGATCGAATACGGCCGGCGGGACATCGTCAGCAGTGCCACGCTGGTCGGCGTCATGGCTCGGCTGCAGGACGTCAGCCCTGCGGCGGGCTGAAGCGGTCGATATCGGCGAGAATGGACCGCTTCAACTCCAGCGCGGCGACGATTTCCTCGCGCGTGAACCGCTCCGGGTCCTTCGCGTACATTTCCCGTCCGCGCCGCGATGTGAACCGGTCCTCCGGGATACGGTCATCGCCTTCCGAGAGGAACTTGGCGACCTCCTCGAAGGCGGCGATCGCGTACGCCGTCTGCGGTCGGATCTCCCGGTGCTCCGCGAGCGGCGTGTTCAACAGGCGAAGCCCGGAATCGGTCGACGCCCGATCGCCGGCCCACATGAACTCGCCCGGGTCGATGATGCGCGACGGCTCGTCTCCGCCGAACGCAGGGGGGGCGGGCGGCAGTTCATCGGACATGTTGAACTCGAACGACCGCGTACGACCGCACTGGGGACATACGCCCTCGTACACCGCGACCAGTACTCCGTCCCGGTCCTCCAGGCGGTGTTCCCTCGCGAACTCCTCCGCGCCGCAGTCACAGGCGTGGAGGTCCATGTAGAGGTGCGCTTCCTGCATCGAACGAGCGATCAACATGACATGATCCTACGGACTCACATCGTCGGAGGGGGAGACGTCGATGAACCAGGACAACGATTCAAGGCGTCCTGAAGAGGTCGTCATCACAGCCACCGATGTTCTGGGCACCAGCTTCCAGGCCGACAGCGGCACGCGTGCTCCGGAACGCGTCCTTGCCGATGCCGAGGCCACACTACCCGTGGTGATCCAGGGCCTGTACGCCAACCGACTGCGCTCGCACGGGCTCACAGAAGAAGGAGACCGCCGCTTCTTCGCCCTCGGTGACGAGCGCGGCAAGTCGCTGACCATCCGGCTGGAGACCACGTCCCTGCCCGAGCGGACTGTGGCCCGGACCTTCGTCAACACCGCGTCCGACAACCATGTCGTCCAGATCTCGGACCGTATCGCGCCCGACCAGATCGGCCGGGCCCTGAGCCACGAGGTCAACGAACTCCTCTCCGTTCGAGAGCGCGCCGCCCGTGCCCAGGCACCGGCTGCCCAGGACCTGCTGGCCCGGGGCGCGACACTGCCCGCACGGCGTGAACTCTCCGACGAGGATCTGGGCCGGATCGGTGAGCTGAACTACCTCGCGGCCCGCATGAACAGCGGTGCTCTGTCCCCGGACCAGCGTGCGGAGGCTCGCGGAGAACTGTCCCAGCTGATCGACCACACGGGTCTGCGCCCCGTCTCACCCGCCGAGGACACCGCGTCCCGCGCGGTCGAGCAGTACGCCGCCAAGATCCGCGCCGACACGGTACGTCCGCATCTGACGACGGAAGCAGCCCGTGGCGTGCGTGAACTCGGGCGGCCCGTCGAACAGCTCGGCACGGCCGACGCCCAGGTCGTCCTGGACCACCGGGCACGCGCTGCCCAAGCCCGCACGACTCAGCCCCCGCTGGGCACGTCCCCCTCCTTCTCACTCCCGGGCCTGCGTCCCGACGGCACGCCCCTCACCCGTGAGGAACTCAGTGCCGCGCGGGACGAAGCCGCTCGGCAGCGCACCTCAGTCGGCCAGGAGACGCTGGACCAGCTCCGCGCGGAAGCAGCCACGCTGCCCGACGGGCGGTATCCGCAACGCCAGATCATGATCGGCGGCGGAGCCTCGCTCGCGGGCCGCGACCCCGACGTGCTGCTCGTCGACTCGCGCGGCCGGTGGCACGTGGATCCCATCAAGGGCATCGTCCAGTCCGCGGACCAGGTGCGCCATCTCAGGGAAGTGGGCTGGAATCCGTACCAGTTCGGCGACCCGAAGGACCGTGTCTCACTGTCCGCCCTGCAACTCTGGGAGGACACGGCGGCCGCACGGGGCCCGCTCGTCGACGGGCGGGCGACCTTGTCCTTGGGCGAGGGAGACCGCCTGCTCGCCGATATCACGCCCATGGACGGGTCACCCCCAGTGCGGGTGGAGGTGGTGGGCACACCGCTCGTGGCCACTGGGGTCCCGCCCGAGGTCGTTCCGGGAGTCGACCGGCAGGTACCGACCGTGGCGGAGGCCACCGAGGTGCTGAGCAGCCACCTCACCGAGTTGGGCACTCCCGAGGCGCTGGAGGCTCGTGACCGGCTTGCCTCGCTGCCGGCCGGAGAAGGCCGCGCGGCCGCGTCGCTGGAGGCGCTGACCGACCCACGGGTGGCGAACGCCCTGGAGACCGCGTCCGACCCCAGGGTCGTCGGTGCCCGGACGACTCTGGAAGCGACCGCCAAGTGGGAGCAGGCCAGTGCCGCCGCGCCAGGCCGGGTCCTGCTGGGTGACGAGGTGGGCGACGGGAACTACGACCCGACTGTCGCCAACAACTGGGTGATCGCCGGTATCGGCGGCGGTGCCATCGCCAACACGGAGATCATCCTGGAGGGTAATCCCAACGCCCGGGTGACCATGGTGGGAACCGCCGCGCCCTGGGTCCTCCACAACGACTCCCAGTACCTGGCGATGCGCCGACAGTACGACGCCGAACTCGGCGGCAACGGACGCCTGGTCACCGTGGCCAACCAACGGCTGGGCGCCGTCGAGACGGTCCGCACCCCTGAGGGTGAGGTCCGGCTCAAGGCCCTTCACGTCGAGGGTGACGCGTACGTCGCCTGCCTCGGCCGGGTGGCTCGGCTGCCGCAGGCTGCGGACACCCTGGACCAGTGGGCACGGCAACAGGGCGGCCAGATCAGGGGCGAACTGCTCTTCGACAAGAACGAGCAGTACCTCGGCTACCGGCTCCATTTCCAGGCCGAAGACCGTCGGCACACCGTCGACGTGACCGGTGCGGCCTCCCGCATGCTGCCCGGCAACGTCTTCAGCCGGGAAGACATGGCCAGACTGGCCGTCATCGACCGCAAGACGGCACCGGCGGAGAGCGGAAACGTGGCCGCCGGGTTCATGGCCTCCGCCCTTCAGGGAGCCAACCTGGCCAAGCACCGTGCGGAGCAGACATCTCAGGGTCCGTCCACCGGGACGCAGTCCGTCAATCCAATCGCCGGCTCGGCCCGCCTCCAGTCCATCCGCAGGTCGTCCACCCCGGGTCCCGCCTCTAGGCCGGCGCCCGGAACCGGCACCCCCGCCCAGCCTCCGCGCATCCCGCGCCCTCCGCAGCCGGGGAACGGTCCGGGCGCGCCCGGCCGCTGAGGATTCCGGTGACGTCCGGTGAAGGAGACAACCCGCACCGCCGCGGAAACCGCCGCAGCCGTCCGAGCCCGCGAGACGACAGCCGTCGACGAGGTAGCGGCAGCGTTGGAACGCATAGAACGGACCGACCCCGTCCTGTGTGCCTTCGCCGAGGTGTGGGAGACAGAGGCGCTGCGACGGGCCGCCGAGGTGGACGTTCGGGTCGGCGCCGGCGAGTCGCTGCCTCTGGCCGGCGTGCCGATCGGCGTGAAGGGCCGGTACGGGCTGCGCGGGGCGGGGGCGCTGATCGCCGCCGGGTGTGTGCCCGTGGGCGCCACAGCCGTGCCCGGGAGCGGAACCGCCTGGCAGACGTGGGGACTTGGACGGTTCGGCCGCACTGTCAATCCGTGGCGGGCCGACCGTACGCCAGGGGGTTCCTCGGCCGGCTCCGCGGCAGCCGTGGCGGCCGGCCTGGTGCCGCTGGCGACCGGCAGTGATGGCGCGGGGTCGGTGCGGATACCGGCGGCTTGGTGCGGGGTCGTCGGGCTCAAGGCGACGAACGGGCGTCTGCCTGCCATGCATCGTCGTTCCGGGCTGGTGGCGCCCGGCGTGCTGGCCCGGGACGCGACGGACGCAGAGGCCTACTGGCGGGTGGTGGCCGGGGACGAAGCCCACATGTCCGCAGGAGAACCCCTCACCGCAGTCTGGTCACCCGACCTCGGCTTCACCGACGTCGATCCCGACCTCCTCGCCGTCGCGTACGGCGCCACCCTGCGGCTGGTGGACGAGGGCGTCGTACGGCTGCTGCCCTTTCCGCTGCGTCTTGACGACCCCGGGACCGCCTGGCTCGCTCTCAGATCACCGGACTCCACGGCCGACGACCTTGCGGCGGCCCAGCGCGTTCGCGTCACGAATGACCGGCGGCTGGGTTCTCTCTTCCAGTATGCCGACCTGATCCTGACCCCCACCACCCCCAACGCCCCTCACGGCCACGACGGCCCCGGTGACCGCTACTCGACGGCTCTCACCTGGGCGTTCAACCTCAGTGGTCACCCGGCCATGAGCATCCCGGCCGGCTTCGACCCCGACGGCTGCCCGGTCGGCCTCCAACTAGTGGCCCGGCACGGCGGGGAGAACCTGCTGCTCCGCGTGGCACGCGCCGCCGAAGTCGCCCGGGCGCACCCCTATCCCGACCCAGAGCAGGAGACCCCCGCATGAGATGGACCGTTCACGGCGAACGCACGATCCACGACACCCCCTGGGTACGGCTGCGCTCGCTGGACGTCGAGCAACCCGACGGCACGCGCGGCGACTACCACGTAGTCCGGCTGCGGGACCTGGCCGTCACGGCGGCGGTCGACGACCGGCACCGGGTCCTGATGATGTGGCGCCACCGCTTCGTCACGGACACCTGGGCCTGGGAGCTGCCCATGGGCCTGGTCGAGGACGGGGAGCGGCCGGAGGAGGCGGCGGCACGGGAGCTGGAGGAGGAGACGGGGTGGCGGCCGGGGTCGCTCCGGGAACTGCTCTACGCGCAGCCTGCGGCCGGCATCACGGACACCCAGCACTTCCTCTTCCGCACGGACGACGCACGACGCATCGGCGAGCCCACGGAACGGAACGAGTCCGACCACCTGAAATGGATCCCCCTGAGCGACGTGCCCGCGCTGATCACCCGCCGGGAGATCGTCAGCAGCGCCACTCTGGTCGGTGTCATGGCCCTGCTGTTGGACACGGCAACGGAGCACCCGTGTCGGGTCGGTGACTGACTGTCATACCCCTGGGCCAGGGTGATCCATCGGTAGGCACTGTCGAAGGAGCCGAACAGGCAGAGGGCCCCGGACTGAGCGCACGCCCGGATCCGACGGAGGCGCCGCAGACAGCGGACGCCGAGGAGCCGTTGCGAGCTCCGATACCCACGGAAGCCCAGGGGTCGACCGACGCGCCGGCCTCAACCAGAGGTACCTGACGCTACGGAGGCCACGGAGGCACCTGCCCGTGTGGAGAGCACGGAGGTACCTGACCCCGCGCAGGCCAGGAAGTCCGGTCCGCCGACAGAGCCCATCGAGTCGTCGGCGCCCACCGCTTGGACGGAGCCCACGGAGTTGGCGGAGTCCACGGAAGCCGTGGAACCGGCAGACCCCACCGAGCCTGCGCCCCGACGGAGCCTGGGGAGCGGGTGGAACCGGCGGACCGCGCGGACCCATCTGCTGCTGCGGAGTCCGCGGACGTGCCCTTACCTCGACCACGGAGTGACACGAAGGTCGAGCCCGCGGCTGCCGAGGGCTGAGGGAGATCACCGCAGGCGCGGCGTCGTCCGCGAAGACCCCTCTGGAATTTCAATACATACACATATTGTCTACGCATGTAATCGGTCGTGCGCCGCACACCCGTGCGTCGCGTGCACGGACGGCACATACCCAGGGGGACCCATGACCCGACGTTTCCTGTTCGTTCTCGGTAGCAGTCGGCCGGACGGCAACACCGAGCTGTTGGCCCGCGCGGCCGCGGAGCACTTGCCGGACGATGTCGAGCAGGTGTGGATCGATCTGGCTCGGCATCCGGTGCCGGACTTCGAGGATCTGCGTCACGACAGTGACCATGTACGACCGGAAGGGGACAACAGGGCGTTGCTGCTGGATGCCACGCTCGCGGCCACGGACATCGTGATCGTGTCGCCGTTGTACTGGTATTCCGTCTCCGCCCACGTCAAGCGCTACCTCGACCACTGGTCGGGCTGGCTGCGCACCCCCGGTCTCGACTTCAAGAAGACGATGGCGGGCCACACTCTCTGGGGCGTCACCGCGCAGGCCCACTACGAAGAGGAGGTCACCGAGCCCCTCATCGGCACGCTCAACAACTCCGCCGCGTACCTGGGCATGCGCTTCGGCGGGGTCCTCATCGGCAACGGCAGCAAGCCCGGCGACGTACTCCGCGACACGGCAGCCCTGGTCAGGGCGAAAACGTTCTTCGCCGAGGAACCGCCGTACGCACGCTTCCCTCACGACACGGAGGACACCGCCGCGTGAGTCGCGTCAGGCGGTGATGTCCTTCGCCGTGAACCTCGCCCACGCCGCCGAGCCGAACACCGCCGCGTACACGGCCTGGAGGCCCAGGTTCTTCTGGAGGTCCTCCCAGTAGATCGGTTCGCGCATCAGGTCGGCGAAGGAGAGCCAGTAGTGGGAGAAGAAGTACGGGTGGAGGGCGTCGAGCTGGGGGATCTGGTCCAGGATCTGGACGGTGATGAGGAGCCCGACCGTCGTCGCCATCGCGGCGATGCCGCTGTTGGTGAGGGTCGAGATGAAGAGGCCCAGGGCCGCGATCCCGATCAGTGACGCGGCCACCGCCAGCGCGATCAGCAGCGCCCGCAGCAGCCCCTCGGCGAAGCTGATGCGTGTACCGGAGATCGTCGTCAGGTCGCCCAGAGGGAACAGCAGAGCTCCCACGGCCAGCGCGGAGGCCGCCACGACGAGTGTGGCGACCAGACAGAAGGTCATGGTGGTCGCGTACTTGGTGAGCAGCAGCCGGGTCCGGCCGGCGGGGGAGACCAGCAGATAGCGCAGGGTGCCCGCGTTCGCCTCGCCCGCGATGGCGTCTCCGGCGATCACACCGACGGCCATCGGCAGGAAGAAGGGAAGCGTCGCGGCCAGGGCCGTGAACACCAGGAACAGCCCGTTGTTGGTGATCTGGGCGATGAACGCGGGCCCGCCGCCACCGCCTCCGCCGCCACCGTCGGGTCCGCCGCCCATCGACGATCCGTCGCCCGTCTCGATCCTCACCGCGATCCCGACCAGGATCGGCACCGCCGCGAGCACGGCCAGCAGCGCGAGTGTCCGCCACCGGCGGAACGTGGTCAGCAGCTCGTTGCGGAACAGCCCGAACGTCCAGAGGAGGCTGGGCGTACGGGCGGCCGACGTGGCGCCTCCGGGCGCGGCCCCTGCCGAGGCCCCGGGCACCGCCTCCGCCCCGGAAGCCTCCGCCCCGGCCGCCTCCGCCCGGGACCCGTCGTCAACCCGCGACATCGAAACCCTCTCCCGTCAGCGCCACGAACGCGTCCTCCAGCGAGGCCCGTTCGAGGCCGAAGCCGCGGACGCGGACGCCCGCGGTGACCAGTGCGGCGTTCAGTTCGGCGAGATCGCGGTCGGGCGGCGGCGGTTCCGCCGTGACCCTGCCGTCCCCGTCCGCCACGACCACGTCCCCCACCCCCTGCTCCTTCAGCACCCGGGCCGCGTCCGCCGTGTCGGGTGTGGTGACGACAAGGCGGCCGCGCGCTCCGGCGGCCAGTTCGCCCACCGGGCCCTGGGTGATGAGCCGTCCCCGGGCCATGACGGCGGCATGCGTGCAGACCTGCTCGATCTCGTCGAGCAGGTGGGAGGAGAGGAAGACGGTGGTGCCGTCCGAGGCCAGCTCCCTCACCAGCGTCCGGATCTCGCGCATGCCCTGCGGGTCGAGCCCGTTGGTGGGCTCGTCGAGGACGAGGAGTCGGCGGGGTTGGAGGAGGGCCGCCGCGAGCCCCAGCCGCTGTTTCATGCCCAGCGAGTACGCCTTCGCCTTCTTGCCCGCGGCAGCCGTGAGCCCCACCCGGTCGAGCGCGGCCGCGACCCTCGTACGCCGGGTGCGCGGGTCGGCGGCCGGGTCGGCTGAGTCATAGCGGAGCAGGTTGTCGCGGCCGGAGAGGAACCCGTACAGGGCGGGTCCCTCGATGAGCGCGCCCACCTGCGGGAGCACGGTCCGGGTGGAGCGCGGCATGGGCCGGCCGAGAACCCGGGCGGTGCCCGAAGTCGGCTCGATCAGGCCCATCAGCATGCGGATGGTGGTGGTCTTGCCCGAGCCGTTCGGGCCGAGGAAGCCGAAGACGCTGCCACTGGGAACCGTGAGCTCCAAGTGGTCCACGGCCACCTGGCCGCCGCGGAAGGTCTTGGTCAGCCCCCGGGTGTGAATGGCCGCTTCGTCCGTCATGGCTCTCCTCGGATACGACCGGCGGGCCGGGACGGCGTGGTCGCCCTCCCGGCCCGCAGGCCAGGTGCTGCTACTTCGCCTCGTTGGCCGCCTTCACCAGCGCGTCCTTGGTGACGGCACCCGCGTACACCTTGCCGTCCTCGGTGAAGAGGACGTTGATCAGCCGGGTCTTGAAGACCGTACCGGATCCGAAGTCGCCCTTGACCTGGTCGCCGAGGGAGTTCAGGAAGCCGTCGACCCGGGCGTCGCCGGTCGAGTCGGAGCCGCCGGTGGGCATGCCGCCCTCGGAGCCGCTGTCGAACTCGGCGATGGTGCTCCAGCCCTTGCCGATGGTCTTCAGCCCGTCGAGCCCGCTGGCGAACTCCTCCTCCGAGCCCTCGGCGCCCTTGGGTCCCTTGGGTCCCTTGAGCCCCTTGCCGGACTCCTCGAACCTGGACTCACCGGACCCGGACTCGTGGTCGCCCGACCCCTCGACCTGGTCGGCCTCGGTGACCTTCGCGCCCTTCGGCGGGGTGAAGTCGAACGTCGACGCGCTCGGCTTGCCGAAGTCGACCTTCGTGAATCCCGCGTCCACGACGGCCGCGCCGCCGCTGGCCGGGGTGAGCGTGAACTTCAGCGGCAGCCCCGTCTTCGCGTCGACGGCGATCGAGATCGCCCCGACCGTCGAACCGGACTGCTTCGGCTTGATCACCAGCTTGTACGCGTCCCGCCCGGCGACCTGCGCGGTCCCGTCCACGGCCACGGACGTGGTGTCGTCGACGGCCTTCAGGGCCTCCTCGGCGAGCTTCTGCGGCGTGGCGGGAACGTCCTCGACGCCGCCGGGCGCGTCCTCGCGGGCGCCACCGCCCTTGTCCTCACCGCCCTTGCCCTCGCCGCCCTTGCCCTCACCGCCCTTGTCCTCACCCTGCGGGCCGGCGTCGGTCGCGTGGTACACCTCGTTCGAGGCGCTGTCGTACGCCCACAGGTCGTCGCCGTTGTGGATGACGCTGTACTCGGCCGCGTCGTCCAGCAGCGACAGCTTCTGCTTCTCGGGGCCGTCGGTGGCGACCCGCAACGTGTGGGTGCCGGTGGCGAGTTCGAGGAGCTTGGCGGAGGGGTCGGCGGTGGAACCGCCGTCGCCGCCGGACGGCGCCTGCGAGACCAGGCTGTCCGCCAGGCCACCCAGGTCGGGCAGGCCCAGGTCTGTGGTGATCTTCACCGTGCCGGACACCTGCTGAACGTCCGAAGCGGCGATCTTCTCGATGAGTTCCTGCGCGCTGATCTTCGGCAGATCGGGGTCACCGGAGCCGGCGAAGGCCGGGACGAGCCCGATGGTCGCCGCCGCCACGCCCAGCACGGTGACCGGGACGACGTACCGTGCGGCCTTGCGTCGCCGTGCCGAGCGCATCTCCTCGGCCTCGGCCGCGAGCGCGGCGGCGTCGCCGGTCCGGGCGCTGTCGTCGGTTTCGTACGGTGCCATGTGTGCCTTACCTCCGTCGTCGGCGGCGGCGTCTGCTCGGAGCCGCCATTCTCACCCGAATCGGTGAGGAGTGGTGATACCCATCTGACCAAATCGGCCGACGGGAATCGTCAGACTCCGGACTCAACTCCGTGTACTGCTACGGGATGACATGGCGAGGCGACACCTCCCCGAACCCGTAGGGGTCGTGACGCAGTCAGGGCTCACAAAGCGGGCTTGCAGAGGAGGCTTGCAAGGCGGGCTCACAGAGCGAGCTTGCAGAGGAGGCTTGCAAGGCGGGCTCACAGAGCGAGCTTGCAGAGGAGGCTTGCAAGGCGGGCTCACAGAGCGAGCTTGCAGAGGGGGCTTACGGCGCAGCCCCCAGGCGAGGGCCACCCCGACGCCGGGTGCCTAACCCGCCCGGTGGACCACCGCGTCGCACAGCTCCACCAGCGCCGCCTTCGCGTCGCACTCCGGCAGCGGCGCCAGTACCGCCCGCGCCTCCTCCGCGTAGCGGATCGTGTCGCGGCGGGCCTGCTCCAGCGCGGGGTGGACGCGGAGCCGGGCCAGCGCCTCGGCGTGGCGGGCGTCGTCGGTGAGGTCGGAGTCCAGCAGCTCGCAGAGGGCGATGTCGTCCGGCAGCCCCAGCCGCCCCGCCCGCTCGCGCAGCCGCAGCACCGGCATGGTCGGCACGCCCTCGCGCAGATCCGTGCCCGGCGTCTTGCCGGACTCGTGCGAGTCGGAGGCGATGTCGAGGACGTCGTCGGCGAGCTGGAAGGCGACACCGAGCCGCTCACCGTACTGGGTCAGCACGTCGACCACGGTCTCGTCGGCCCCCGCCATCAGCGCGCCGAGCCGCCCGGCGACCGCGACCAGCGATCCGGTCTTGCCTCCGAGGACGTCGAGGTAGTGCTCGATCGGGTCGCGTCCGTCGCGCGGTCCGGCGGTCTCCAGGATCTGTCCGGTGACCAGCCGCTCGAAGGCCTCGGCCTGGATGCGGACGGCGTCGGGGCCGAGGTCGGCGAGGACGTGCGAGGCGCGGGCGAAGAGGAAGTCACCGGTGAGGACGGCCAGCGAATTGTCCCAGCGGGCGTTCGCGCTCGGCACGCCCCGGCGCACCTCGGCCTCGTCCATCACGTCGTCGTGGTACAGCGTGGCCAGATGGGTCAGCTCGACCACCACCGCCGAGGGCACGACACCCGGCGCGTACGGGTCGCCGAACTGCGCCGCGAGCATCACCAGCAGGGGCCGGAACCGCTTGCCGCCCGCCCGCAGCAGGTGCTGGGCAGCCTCCTGGATGAAGGGGACCTCGCTCTTGGTGGCCTCGAGCAGACCCTCCTCGACGGCCACCATTCCGGCCTGGACATCGGCTTCGAGAGCCTGGTCCCGCGCGCTCAGCCCAAACGGCTCGACGACGGTCACGAGGGTTCTCCTGTCTGCTGACGTCTGCTGACGGTCACACGGTCGGTCTAGGTCGGTCTCACGGTCGATGACAAAGTTTGTCGATCTGTCGCTGCCATCACCCGAGTCAGCGTATCCGGTCACCTTTCGATCACCACGAGCGCCCACGGCTTCGCCCCGGGTGGTATGGGACCGCACGCTCCCTATTCTTGATCAACTGGTACGCGCCGATATCCACCGACGCGCGTACGGCGCCGGCGCGCGAGGCCCCGGGTGCCCGCCCGCGCTCCACAGACGCCTCGCTCCCCGCGGTCGACCGAGCCGTGCCCACGACGCTCGCCACCCGGTCCAAGTTGCCCGATTTGCCACTTAATCCGCACTTCGCCCCACTCCTCCCGTGAGTTGGGTCACCCGCCCCCTGCGTCACACTCTTACCCCACTCCGACCGCTTCTCCTTTGCGGTAGGCAAGTTGAGCCGAAAATTCACACCCCCAACCGGGGTCGAATCACAGCAAACTCAAGGTCAACTGGACCAAACCGCCAAACCAGGACTTGTTCCGATCGTGTGCTCTCGCATACGTTCACACCCCGTCCGGACGGACCGCCGAATCCTGCCGCCGCCCGGACTCCCCACCCATCACCACTCATCCACGCACGGCAGGAGCGGGGGACCCAGGCAAGCCGCCGGTCCGTCTTTCCCCATCGGACCGGCTCGGGGTGAAGCCGCACGGGTAGCCCGGCGGACGCCGCACGCACAGGCGGCCGCCGGACGACGCGCACGGCCGGGCATCTCCAGCCCGAACCCGACAGCTCACCTCGCAGGCGACGGAGAGGAATCCGCCATGCCCGCACGAGGCAAACACCGTCGTCCCAGAAACAACGCGCTGACCCGTGGCGTCATCGCCGCCGGAACGGGAGGGGCCGCACTCGCCCTCCCGCTCACGGTCGCCACGACCGCGAACGCCGCGGCCCCGACCCAGGCCGCCACCGCCCCCCAGTCCGCCCCGCAGTCGGCGCCGGCCGCCGCGGCCAAGTCCGTGACGCACACCGTGGTCTCCGGTGACACGCTCTCGTCGATCGCCCGCAAGCACGGTACGAGCGGCGGCTGGCAGCGGCTCTACAAGGACAACCGCGCCGCGGTCGGCGACGACCCCGGCCTGATCCGCCCCGGCCTGAAGCTGAAGGTGAAGTCGACGAAGTCGTCCACGGCCGCCAAGTCCTCGACGACGTCCAAGGCCTCCACGCCCATACAGGTGACGGTGAAGACGTACCCGAACAACCTCGACGGCTGGATCCGCGAGTCGCTGGACATCATGGAGCAAAAGGGAATTCCCGGGACGTACGACGGGATCTACCGCAACATCATGCGTGAGTCGTCGGGCAACCCGCAGGCCATCAACAACTGGGACTCCAACGCCGCCGCTGGCACCCCGTCGAAGGGCCTCCTCCAGGTCATCGACCCGACCTTCGCCGCGTACCACGTCTCCGGCACCCCGTACGACCCCTACGACCCGGTCGCGAACATCACGGCGGCGTGCAACTACGCCGCCGACCGGTACGGCTCGATCGACAACGTGTTCGGTCCTTACTGAGGCCACCGAGCCCTCGGGCTCCCCTCCTCGTTCCCCTGGGCCGGCGGGCCCAGGGGAACGCCGCGTTCAACGGAACAGCCGGTCCAGCACCACCGCGATCCCGTCGTCCTCGTTGGAGAGGGTCACCTCGTCGGCGACGGCCTTCAGTTCGGGGTGGGCGTTGGCCATGGCGACCCCGCGGGCGGCCCAGTCGAACATCGGGATGTCGTTGGGCATGTCACCGAAGGCGATGGTCTCGTCCGGGGTCAGCCCGAGGTGTTCGGCGGCCAGGGCGAGGCCCGTCGCCTTGGTGATGCCGCATGGCTGGAGTTCGACGGTGCCGGGCCCCGACATGGTGACCGTCGCCAGCGAACCCACCGCCGTACGCGCCGCCGAGGCCAAGTCGTCGTCCGACAGATACGGGTGGCGCAGCAGCACCTTGCTGATCGGCTCGCACCACAGGTCGTCCCGGCGCGGCACGCGTACGGCGGGCAGCGTGGGGTGCGGCATCAGGTAGCCGGGCTCGATCAGGGTGAGGCCGTCGACCCCGTCCTGGTCGACGGCCGCGTACACCTGTCCGACCTCGGCCTCGATCTTGCCGAGCGCGGTCTCGGCGAGTTCCCTGTCCAGGGTGACGGACCAGAGCAGCCGGTCCGCGCCGTGGTCGTACAACTGCGCGCCCTGTCCGCACACCGCGAGCCCCCTGCCGCCGAGGTCCTCCAGCAGCGGTCGTACTCTCGGCGCCGGCCGTCCCGTCACCACAAGGTGCTGAGCACCGGCCTCCGTGGCCCGCGCCAGCGCGGCGAGGGACCGGTCGGAGAGCGTGTCGTCACTGCGCAGGAGCGTTCCGTCCAGGTCAGTGGCGATGAGTGAATATGCGGTGGGAGCGGCCATGATCAGAGAATACGGATGCGGCGCCCCATCGGTTCGACGCGAACCGGACGACGTCCGGCATCCCGACGCCCCAGTGGGCCGTACGTCAACTCGCCTTCACAGAATGAAAGTTCAGCGGTCTGTTGACAGCCGACCCGGCCCCTCCGCCCGGCAAGGCCTCAGGGCCGACCTCGAAGGGGGCGAAGGCCCGGAAGGCGCCGAGGGCCCGGAAGGGTCGCGGGGGCTTCGCGACCGAGCCCCCGGCGCCCCGACGCCCCGGTCTCACCCGTGCGCCGAAGCCAGATGCCGAGCCAGCCGAGGCGACGCGAACTCGGTCCCGCACACGAACCGCATCACCGGCCCGTAGGACCCCGCCGCCGGCAACCCGGTGAAGTACAGCCCGGGTATCGACGACCGGAACCCGGCCCCGAGGACCGGCGTCCCCCGGCTCGTCCCCAGCTCCGTACGGAGTTCATGCCCCAGGAACCCCATCGCCCCCAGGTCAACCCGGTACCCGGTCGCCGCGATGACGTGGTCGCCCGCCAGCTCCTCCGTACGGCCGTCGTACCCGCGCAGCACCAGCCGGGGCCGTCCGTCGATGACCCCGGCCCGCACGACCCGCTCCACCTCGCGCACCTCGACCCGCTCCTCGAACCGCTCCCGCAGCCACCACGCGCCGAGCGGCCCCAGCACCCGCCGGACCAGATAGTGCCGGGTGGCGGCGGGGAGGTACCGGTAGGGGTGCGGGTAGTAGCTGAGCGCGTACAGCGACCAGGCCCGCCCGAACGGCGACTCCGGGCGCAGCCGTGGCTGCTGCCACGGGGGCGCGCCGAAGGCCACCGCGCCCCGGCCGCGCGCCACCAGACGCACCCGCGCGCCGGCCTCGGCCGCCAGCACCGCCGTCTCCAGGGCGGACTGCCCCGCGCCCACCACGACCAGTTCCCTGTCCTTGAACCGGCTGAGGTCATGGTGCTGGGAGCTGTGTGAGACGGGCCCCGTGGGGGTGGGGCCGTCGGCGGCCGCACCCCCCAGTTCGTGCGGCAGATGCGCCAGTCCGAACAGCCCGCTCGCCACGACGACGGCCCGCGCCGCGAACAACTCACCCGAGTCCAGCTTCAGTTCGAAGCCGCCGCCCTTGCTCCGGTCCACGGAGACCACCCGTACCCGTTCGAGTTCGGGCACGAGCCGCTGCTGGAACCACTCCCCGTAGGAGATGAACGTCTCGACGGGGATGATGTCCTCGTCCGTGACGAGCCGCCGGATGCCGACGGTGTCGCAGTAGTCGGCCAGGGTGTGGCCGCGTTGCGGGGCGTCGATGTTCGAGGCCACCGGGGTCGACTTCAGGAGCATTCCGGCGGGCATGCTGTCCCGCCAACTCACCATGGGTTCACCGAAGACACGGACCGGAATGCCATGCGCCCGCAGATGGGCGGCGGTGGACAGGCCGAACGGCCCGGCACCGATGACTGCTACCGGTTGAATCACGAAGTCCCTCCCCAGGACCGATGTGCCTACTTCGTGTCGTTCCTAGTCGTGCTTAGTCGTTCCTCGTCGCCCCGGGGGTGTTTCGCCCCCGTTCGTTCTGGTCGTCCCAGTCATTGCTCATGGGCGTTGCCGAGGCGGTTGGCCCGCCACCGCTGGTAGAGGTGCTTCGCGCCCGGTCGAACGAAGCGCGCGAGCATCGTGAGGAACGGCAGCGGGTCGTCACCCGCGAGCCACGCCAGCTCCGTACCGCTCGCGCGCGCCGGCGCGTGCGGCGTGGTGTACCCGCTGCGCCGGTAGGCGAGCAGGGCCGGCAGATCGATGTTCTCCACGATGTACCGCCGTCCGGCGAGCTGCTCCCCTTCCGGTACCGGACGCCCGGTGAGGTCGAGATGCATGGCGCGCACGACGTCGATACCGGCCTCGTTCTCGAAGAGGCGGAACTGCGCGCCCATCCGCGGGTTGAAGTCGAGCAGCTTGTACCGCCCGTCACGTCGGTCGAAGCGCAGATCGAGGTCGATGACGCCGGTGAACCCGATCTGTTTGATGAACCGTGCGGCGATGTCCGCGAGTTCGGGGTTGTCGACGACATAGGCGTTGGCCGTCATCCCCGCGTGCGGCGGCCATGACCGCACCTTCACGCCGGTGAACATGGCGAGCGGGGTCGAGTCCGCGTCGAAGTACGCGTGCACGATCCAGTCCTCGGCGTCCTCGCGGGGCAGGTACTCCTGAAGGATCACGCCGGGTCGTTCGCCCCACCCCCTGGCCAGCCGCAGCAGCCCTTCCCGGTCCGCGATCCGCGTGGTCCCGTTGACCGCGGGCTGCCGGCGCCGTACGAACGCCTCCCGGTTCTTGGCCACCACCGGGAACCGTGCCCGCTCGGCGAACCGCTCGATATCGTCGTACGACTGCGGGAACGAGCTGACGGGGCTGGGGATCCCGTGCTCCACGCACAACTCATGAAGGCCCTGCTTGCTGGCGAGCCGGCGAGGCAGCTTCCCTTCCACGCGGGGAAAGAGGAACCGGGTCGCCAACTGCTCCTGGTTCTCGGCGATGAGCACCGCGGCTTCCTCGTCGGTGGGGATGAGAACGGCGGGCCGCCCGATCCGCCGCCCGATGCGCAGCAGACCCTCCACCAACCACTCGGGCTCCTCCGTCCCGCTGGTGGGCCATACGAACGCCCGCCGCAGATAGCGCGAGACGGCGGCCGGTGTGTACCGGTCCTCCGTGATCGCGTACATCGGCACGCCGAGCCGTCCCAGACTGCGGATGGCTCCGACGCCGCCGTGGTGCAGCGGATAGTCGCCGAGCTTCACGACAAGCCCCGGAACGCCTCGGTCCGCCTGTACCGGCGCACCCCGAGCACCCCTGGCCACGGGTCCCCCCACGTGTCCCCCCTACCGGACCCGGACCCACCCCGTCCGCGTCCCCCAGAGGACGCTAAGCCGGAACCAACCCTTCCGACCCTCTCCTATCAGGACATTACGAACTCTTTAGGCACTCCCCGATCTCGTCACCGCCCCGTAACGTGTGCCGCGACCAGTGGAACGACGGAACGCACGAGAGCGAGGCACCACCCGATGCCCCCCTTCGATGTCCCCGAAGGCGAACCCTTCGATGTCCCCGAGGGCCACCCCTTCGATGTCCCCGAGGGCCACCCGTTCGGTCCGCACAACCTCCCCTACGGCGTCTTCTCCCCCGCCGGGCCCGACAACGCCCGCACGGTCGGTGTCCGCCTCGGCGACCACGTCCTGGACGCCGCCGCGGCCGCCCGAGCCCTCGGCTCCCCGTACGCCGCACTCCTCGCCCACCCCACCCTCAACCCCCTGCTGGCGGCGGGCCGTACGGCCTGGTCGGACCTGCGGCGGGCGCTGACGGCCTGGCTGACGGTCCCCTCCCACCGGGAGACGATCGCCCCGCACTTCCACACGCTGTCCTCCGTGACCCTCCACCTGCCCTTCGAGGTCGCGGACTACGTCGACTTCTACGCCTCCGAGAACCACGCCCGGAACGTGGGGAAGATCTTCCGTCCCGACTCTCCGGACCCGTTGACCCCCAACTGGAAGCATCTGCCCATCGGTTACCACGGCCGATCCGGCACCGTTGTCGTCTCCGGCACGGAGGTGGTACGGCCCTCCGGCCAGCGCAAGGGCCCGGCCGACCCCGCTCCCGTCTTCGGGCCGTCCGTGCGCCTGGACATCGAAGCGGAGGTCGGCTTCGTGGTGGGGGTGCCCTCGGAGCGGGGGCGCCCGGTGGGGCTCGGGGACTTCCGCGACCATGTGTTCGGGGTCTGCCTCCTCAACGACTGGTCCGCACGCGACCTCCAGGCCTGGGAGTACGTCCCCCTCGGCCCCTTCCTCGGCAAGTCGTTCGCCACGTCGGTCTCGGCGTGGATCACTCCGCTGGACGCCCTGGACGAGGCCAGGGTGGCACCGCCGGACCGCACCCACCCCCTGCTCCCCTACCTCGACGACTCAGGCCCCGAGGTCGACCCCGGCGGCTACGACCTCCACCTCAGCGTCGCGGTCAACGGGCAGGTGGTCTCCGAGCCGCCATTCGCCACGATGTACTGGACCGCCGCGCAGCAACTGGCCCACATGACCGTCAACGGGGCCTCCCTCCGCACCGGCGACCTCTACGGCTCCGGCACGGTCAGCGGGCCTTCCCCCAGCCAACGCGGCTCCCTCCTCGAACTCACCTGGAACGGCCGCGACCCCCTCGACCTCCCCACCGGCAAGCGCGCCTTCCTGGAAGACGACGACGAGGTGACCCTCACGGCCTGGGCCCCCGGACCGGGCGGAACAAAAGTGGGCCTGGGGGAGGTCACGGGCCGAGTGGTGGCTCGGGACTGAGGGGCCAGGTGGTGGCTCGGGACTGAAGGGCCAGGTGACGGCTCGGGACTGACGGGCGGGTGACGGCGGAGACCGGATGCCTGGGCCACCTCCACGAAGCCGGATCGGGGGCGTACCGGTGCGTCCGCCCGTCGCCTGGTGCCCGATCCTGGAGGCGCCCCCCCGCGGCGCCCGACACACCTGATGGATTCGACGCGGCCGAGACGGCCACAGCACCCACCGACGAGGAGGGAGGAGGAGAGGGTCAGCCCGGCGGGAAGGGCCGAGTCTCGCGGACCTGGGCGAGTCGGAGGCGTTGGGAGTCGACCCAGTCGTCCGGCAACCGCACCAGGACACGGACCGAGGTAAGGGACACGACCGGGTCGCGCACCGTGACCTCGACGGCGTTGAGGACGCCGTCCTGGGAGTGGTACGGGCCTACCGGTGTGATCCGGAACTCCGGATTGCGCCCGTCATCCATCCACACGACCGGTCGGCCCTCGGCGAGCGAATCCAGCGCTTGTGCCCAGTCCTCCAGGTCCTCAGGCAGCAGATACACCTCCGTGAGGTGGCCGTTCGCGAAATCGCTGGTCACCACGATCTCGACGTCGAGAAAGCCGTCCTGCGGCGGGCCCTCGGCAGCCGGTCCCACCAGGCGAACCACGACGCTGTTCTCATCGTCGGCAAGGCGTATGAGTTCCACCGAACCATCCTCGATCGTGGTGTTCCGTCCGCTCGCAGTCCTAGGCCCAGTCATCGTGCTCGGGCTCCGGTTCCACGTCGGGCCAGTCGAAGTCCTGTCCCGTGCCTCCCGCGGAAGCGGGGGCGGACATGCTCCCGTTCACCGCAGCCGCTCCCGAAGCCGCTCCCCCGGCCGAAGCCGCCTCGTCGGTGCCACCCAGTGCGGCCAGCACACCCAGCACCCCCTCCCCGTACGTCGCCAGCTTCTTCTCGCCGATTCCGCTGATGGTGCCGAGTTCGGTGACCGAGGTCGGGCCCATGGCCGCGATCTCGCGGAGGGTGGCGTCGTGGAAGATGACGTACGCGGGAACGCCCTGTTCACGGGCCTGTTCGGCGCGCCAGGCGCGCAGCGCCTCGAAGACGGGGACCAGTTCGTCCGACAGCTCGACGGCGGCCGCCTTGGCCTTGCGGTCGCCCCGGCCGGCGCCGGAGGAGCCGGACCCGGCGGACCCGGCCGACCCGGATGCGGACCGCGTGGTCACCGGCTTCTTGGGCTCCTTGCGCAGCGGCACCTCCCGCTCACGCCGCAGCACCGCCCCGCTCTCCTCGGTGAGCACGAGCGTGCCGTACTCGCCCTCGACCGCGAGGAGACCCTGGGCGAGCAACTGTCGGACGACGCCCCGCCATTCGCCCTCGGCCAGTTCCTCTCCGATGCCGAAGACGGAGAGCTGGTCGTGGTCGAACTGGATGACCTTGGCGGTCCGACGCCCCAGCAGGATGTCGACGATCTGCACGGCGCCGAACTTCTGTCCACGCTCCCGCTGGAGCCGCACCACCGTGGAGAGGACCTTCTGCGCGGCGACGGTCCCGTCCCAGGTCTCCGGCGGCAGCAGGCAGGTGTCGCAGTTGCCGCAGCCGTCGGCCTGAGGTTCCTGGCCGAAGTACTGGAGGAGCTGGCCGCGCCGGCACCGGGCGGTCTCGCAGAGCGCCAGCATCGCGTCCAGGTGGGCGGCGGCCCTGCGGCGGAACGCCTCGTCGCCCTCGCCGCTCTGGATCATCTTCCGCTGTTGTATGACGTCGTTCAGGCCGTACGCCATCCATGCCGTGGAGGGCAGACCGTCACGGCCGGCGCGGCCGGTCTCCTGGTAGTAGCCCTCGACGGACTTCGGCAGGTCGAGGTGCGCGACGAACCGTACGTCGGGTTTGTCGATGCCCATGCCGAAGGCGATCGTGGCGACGACCACGAGGCCTTCCTCGCGCAGGAACCGCGACTGGTGGGCGGCGCGGGTGCCCGCGTCGAGGCCCGCGTGGTAGGGCACCGCCTCCACGCCGTTCTTGCTCAGGAACTCGGCCGTCCGCTCGACGGAGTTACGGGAGAGGCAGTAGACGATGCCCGCGTCGCCGGGGTGTTCCTGGCGCAGGAAGGACAGCAGTTGCTTCTTCGGATCGGCCTTGGGCACGATCCGGTACTGGATGTTGGGCCGGTCGAAGCTGGCCTCGAAGTGCCGGGCCCCGGGCATGGCCAGCCGTTCGGTGATCTCCCGGTGGGTGGCACGGGTGGCGGTGGCCGTGAGCGCGATGCGCGGCACATCCGGCCAGCGCTCGCCGAGCAGGGACAGGGCCAGGTAGTCGGGCCGGAAGTCGTGGCCCCACTGCGAGACGCAGTGCGCCTCGTCGATGGCGAAGACGGAGATCTTGCCGCGGGAGAGCAGGTCCAGCGTGGTGTCGAGCCGCAGCCGCTCCGGCGCGAGGTAGAGCAGGTCCAGCTCCCCGGCGACGTACTCCGCCTCGACGACGCGTCGCTCGTCGAAGTCCTGTGTGGAGTTGATGAACCCGGCTCGCACGCCCAGCGCCCGCAGCGCGTCCACCTGGTCCTGCATGAGCGCGATCAGCGGGGAGACCACGATGCCCGTGCCGGGCCTGACCAGGGACGGGATCTGGTAGCAGAGGGACTTTCCGCCGCCGGTCGGCATGAGCACGACGGCGTCGCCGCCCGCGACGACATGCTCGATGACCGCTTCCTGCTCGCCCCGGAAGGCGTCGTACCCGAAGACCCGGTGGAGCACGGCCAGCGCCTCGCTCTCCGTTGCGCGCCCCATGCCTACGGCGCTCCCCGGTTCAGAAGATTCGTCCGCTCCCGGCCCGGCCGTCCTGCCCTCGTCCGTCGTCACGCTCGTCCCGCCCGTCCCGATCATGGTTCGTCCCCCCGCGCCCTTACGTCCTGTGTCGCCCGCGTTCCTCCAGCCCTTGCCACGATAGGCGCCCGCACCGACAGCCTCGGAGTTATCCACAGGCTCCACCCGTAGGGGGCCTGTCTGGCCTGCCCGGTACGGACAGCGGGACCCGGCCCTCCGGGGCCGGGTCCCGCCGCATGCGAACGACCGAGCGGAGCACTACCGCACGAACACTCCCGCCTGTCCCGCCAGGTCCAGGAAGTACTGCGGTGCGACACCGAGCACCAGTGTGACGGCCACACCCACGGCGATCGCGGTCATGGTCAGCGGGGACGGCACGGCGACGGTCGGCCCTTCGGGCCTCGGCTCGCTGAAGAACATGAGCACGATGACACGGATGTAGAAGAACGCGGCGATCGCCGAGGAGATCACACCGACCACGACGATCGCGCCGGCGCCGCCCTCCGCCGCTGCCTTGAACACGGCGAACTTCCCGGCGAACCCGGAGGTCAGCGGAATGCCCGCGAAGGCCAGCAGGAAGACCGCGAACACGGCCGCGACCAGGGGTGACCTGCGGCCGAGCCCTGCCCACTTGGACAGGTGGGTCGCCTCGCCGCCCGCGTCCCGCACGAGCGTCACCACGGCGAACGCGCCGATCGTGACGAACGAGTAGGCGCCCAGGTAGAAGAGCACCGAGGAGACGCCGTCGGGTGAGGCCGCGATGACACCGGCGAGGATGAAGCCGGCGTGGGCGATGGACGAGTAGGCGAGCAGTCGCTTGATGTCGGTCTGGGTGATGGCGACGATCGCGCCGCCCAGCATGGTGACGATGGCGACGGCCCACATGACCGGCCGCCAGTCCCAGCGCAGACCGGGCAGGACGACGTACAGCAGCCTGAGCAGCGCCCCGAAGGCGGCCACCTTGGTCGCCGCCGCCATGAACCCGGTGACGGGTGTGGGCGCGCCCTGGTACACGTCGGGCGTCCACATGTGGAACGGCACCGCGCCGACCTTGAACAGCAGGCCCATGACGACCATCGCCGCGCCGATGAGCAGCAGCGCGTCGTTGCCCATGGTGCCGGCGAGGGCGGGGTTGAGCTCTCCGACGGTGCCGTCGACGACCTGGGCGATCGTCGCGTACTTCACCGAGCCCGCGTAGCCGTACAGCAGGGCGATGCCGAAGAGGGTGAAGGCGGAGGCGAAGGCGCCGAGGAGGAAGTACTTGACCGCGGCCTCCTGGGACATGAGCCGCTTGCGGCGGGCCACGGCGCACAGCAGGTAGAGCGGGAGGGAGAAGACTTCCAGGGCGATGAACAGGGTCAGCAGGTCGTTGGCCGCCGGGAAGATCAGCATGCCGCCGATCGCGAAGAGCAGCAGCGGGAAGACCTCGGTGGTGGCGAACCCGGCCTTCAGGGCCGCCTTCTCGCTGTCGCTGCCGGGCACGGAGGCGGCCTGTGCGGCGAAGGAGTCGACCCTGTTGCCGTGTGCTGCCGGATCGAGGCGTCGTTCGGCGAAGGTGAAGACGCCGAGGATGCCGGCCAGCAGGATGGTGCCTTGGAGGAAGAGGGCCGGTCCGTCCACGGCGATGGCTCCCATCGCCGCGATGCCGGCCTTGGTGGTGCCGTATCCGCCCGCCGCGAGGGCGACGACCGCGGCGAAGGCGGCCGCGAGGGCGACGACGGAGACGAACACCTGGGCGTAGTACCGGGCCTTGCGTGGTACGAAGGCCTCGAC
The DNA here is from genome assembly GCF_042955065.1 of Streptomyces sp. NPDC012510. Taxonomy (NCBI): domain Bacteria; kingdom Bacillati; phylum Actinomycetota; class Actinomycetes; order Kitasatosporales; family Streptomycetaceae; genus Streptomyces; species Streptomyces sp. NPDC012510. The sequence continues at coordinate 122,074 of NZ_JBIBEN010000006.1, read as the reverse complement.
CAGGACCCCGATGATCGCCGCTCCGATGACGATCAGAGTGGGCGACAGTTGCCCGTATTCGATCTTCGGCGCGTCGATCTTGGTGATCGGGTCGGCCGCGTTTGTCCACAGGCTGTGGACGGCTGATGCGCTCACTTGGCCGCCTCCACCTCGGGCTGGGGGTCCTTCTTCTGGACGTCGGACATGGTGTGCTCGACCGCCGGGTTGACGATGTCGGTGAGCGGCTTCGGGAAGACGCCCAGGAAGATCAGCAGGGCGACCAGCGGGGCGACCACCACGAGCTCCCGGACCTTCAGGTCGGGCATCCCTTCGACCTCGGCCTTCACCGGGCCCGTCATCGTCCGCTGGTAGAGGACGAGGGTGTAGAGCGCGGCGAGGACGATGCCGACGGTGGCGATGATCCCGATCACCGGGTAGCGCGCGAAGGTGCCGACCAGGACCAGGAACTCACTGACGAACGGGGCGAGGCCGGGCAGTGACAGGGTCGCGAGACCCCCGATGAGGAACGTGCCGGCGAGTACCGGCGCGACCTTCTGCACGCCCCCGTAGTCGGCGATGAGCCGTGAGCCGCGCCGGGAGATCAGGAAGCCCGCCACCAGCATCAGGGCGGCCGTCGAGATCCCGTGGTTGACCATGTAGAGCGTTGCGCCCGACTGGCCCTGGCTGGTCATCGCGAAGATGCCGAGGATGATGAACCCGAAGTGCGAGATCGACGCGTACGCCACCAGTCGCTTGATGTCACGCTGGCCGACGGCGAGCAGTGCCCCGTAGATGATGCTGATGAGGGCGAGGACGAGGACGGCGGGCGTCGCCCACTTGCTGGCCTCGGGGAACAGTCCGAGGCAGAAGCGGAGCATGGCGAAGGTGCCGACCTTGTCGACGACCGCCGTGATGAGGACGGCGACCGGCGCGGTGGACTCCTGCATGGCGTTGGGCAGCCAGGTGTGCAGCGGCCACAGCGGGGCCTTCACCGCGAAGGCGAAGAAGAATCCGAGGAACAGCCAGCGTTCGGTGGTGGTCGCCATCTCCAGCGTGCCGTTGGCGCGGGCCTCAGTGATCTCCTGGAGGGAGAAGTTCCCGGCGACCACGTACAGCCCGATGACCGCGGCCAGCATGATCAGGCCGCCGACCAGGTTGTAGAGGAGGAACTTCACGGCGGCGTACGAGCGTTGTGTGGACGCCGTCTTCTCGCCGTGCTCGTGGGCACGGTCCCCGAAGCCGCCGATGAGGAAGTACATCGGGATGAGCATGGCTTCGAAGAAGATGTAGAAGAGGAAGACGTCGGTGGCCTCGAAGGAGATGATCACCATCGCCTCGACGGCCAGGACCAGGGCGAAGTAACCCTGGGTCGGCCGCCACCGCCCCGCAGCGAAGCTGCTGAGAGACGCGGCGCCCGTCTCCACGGGGTCGGCGTCGTGCCAGCCGGCGAGGAGGATGAACGGGATCAGCAGGGCGGTGAGCGCGATGAGCGCCACCGCGATGCCGTCCACGCCCAGTTCGTAGCGCACTCCGAAGTCCGCGATCCAGGCGTGGGACTCGGTGAGTTGGTAGCGGTCGCCGCCCGGGTCGAAGCGGACCAGGACGGTCAGGGCGAGCACGAGCGTGGCCAGCGAGACGACCAGCGCCAGCCATTTGGCGACGGTGCGCTTCGCGGCCGGTACGGCGGCCGTGGCGATCGCCCCGAGGGCCGGGAGCACCGCCGTCGCTGTCAGAAGAGGAAAGGACATCGGTATCAGACCGCCCTCATCAGCAGGGTCGCGGCGATGAGGATCGCAGCGCCGCCGAACATCGAGACCGCGTACGAGCGGGCATAGCCGTTCTGGATGCGGCGCAGCCGCCCGGAGAGGCCGCCCATGGAGGCCGCCGTGCCGTTGACGACGCCGTCGACCAGGGTGTGGTCGACATACACGAGGGAGCGGGTGAGGTGCTCGCCGCCGCGTACGAGGACGACGTGGTTGAAGTCGTCCTGGAGGAGGTCGCGCCGGGCGGCCCGGGTGAGCAGTGATCCGCGCGGGGCGACGACGGGGACGGGCTTGCGCCCGTACTGGAGCCAGGCGAGGCCGACGCCGATGACCATCACGGCGACCGTGGCGGTGGTGACCGCCGCCGCGCTGATCGGCGGGTGGCCGTGAGCGTGCTCGGTGACGGGCTCCAGCCAGTGGATGAACCGGTCACCGATGCTGAAGAACGCGCCGCCGAAGACCGATCCGACGGCCAGCACGATCATGGGGATCGTCATGACTCTGGGCGACTCGTGCGGGTGCGGTTCGGCCGTCGCGGCGGCGACATGACCGGACGCGGCCGCGCCGTGGTGTTCGGCGGCTGCGGGCTCCACGTCCGGTTCCGCCGGGGAGGCGGTCGGCTGGTTGCGCCAGCGCTCCTCGCCGAAGAAGGTCATGAGCATCACGCGCGTCATGTAGAACGCGGTGATGGCCGCGCCCAGCAGGGCCACGCCGCCGAGGATCCAGCCCTCGGTGCCGCCCTTGGCGAACGCCGCCTCGATGATCTTGTCCTTGGAGAAGAAGCCGGACAGACCGGGGAAGCCGATGATCGCCAGGTAGCCGAGACCGAAGGTGACGAAAGTGACCGGCATGTACTTGCGGAGGCCGCCGTACTTGCGCATGTCGACCTCGTCGTTCATGCCGTGCATGACCGAGCCGGCGCCGAGGAACAGGCCGGCCTTGAAGAAGCCGTGCGTCACCAGGTGCATGATCGCGAAGACGTAGCCGATGGGGCCGAGGCCGGCGGCGAGGACCATGTAGCCGATCTGCGACATCGTCGAGCCGGCGAGGGCCTTCTTGATGTCGTCCTTCGCGCAACCGACGATCGCACCGAAGAGGAGCGTGACCGCGCCGACGACAGTGGTGACGAGCTGTGCGTCCGGGGCGGCGTTGAAGATGTCGGCGGAGCGGACGATCAGGTAGACGCCGGCGGTCACCATGGTCGCGGCGTGGATGAGGGCCGAGACCGGGGTCGGGCCCTCCATCGCGTCCCCGAGCCAGGACTGCAGCGGCACCTGGGCGGACTTGCCGCAGGCGGCGAGCAGCAGCATCAGGGCGATCGCGGTGAGCGTGCCCTCGCTCGTCTCACCGGTGGCCTCCAGGACGGGCCCGAAGGCGAAGGTCCCGAAGGTGGTGAACATGAGCATGATGGCGATGGACAGGCCCACGTCACCGACGCGGTTGACCAGGAAGGCCTTCTTCGCGGCGGTGGCGGCGCTGGGCTTGTGCTGCCAGAAGCCGATAAGCAGGTAGGAGGCGAGGCCGACGCCCTCCCAGCCGACGTACAGCAGCAGGTAGTTGTCGGCGAGGACCAGCAGCAGCATCGCCGCGAGGAACAGGTTGAGATAGCCGAAGAAGCGGCGTCGGCGCTCGTCGTGCTCCATGTACCCGATGGAGTACACGTGGATGAGCGAGCCGACTCCGGTGATCAGCAGGACGAACGTCATCGACAGCTGGTCGAGCTGGAAGGCGACGTCGGCCTGGAAGCCCTCGACCGGGATCCAGCTGAACAGGTGCTGGCCGATCTCGCGGTGTTCGGCGTTCTTGCCGACCATGTCGGCGAAGAGGACGACGCCGATGACGAAGGAGGCGGCGGCGAGTGCCGTGCCGATCCAGTGGCCGACGGCGTCGAGGCGCCGGCCGCCGCACAGCAGGACGGCCGCTCCGAGCAGGGGCGCCGCGACCAGCAGCGCAATCATGTTCTCCACGATTCTTCCGACCCCTTACAGCTTCATCAGGCTGGCGTCGTCGACCGAGGCCGAGTGGCGGGACCGGAACAACGACACGATGATCGCGAGGCCGACCACGACCTCCGCCGCGGCGACGACCATCGTGAAGAAGGCGATGATCTGGCCGTCGAGATTGCCGTGCATCCGGGAGAAGGCGACCAGGGCGAGGTTGCAGGCGTTGAGCATCAGCTCGACGCACATGAACACCACGATCGCGTTCCGCCTGATCAGGACGCCGGTAGCGCCGATCGTGAACAGCAGGGCGGCGAGATACAGGTAGTTGACGGGATTCACTTCGATGCCTCCCCGTTCTTCCCGCTGCTTCCGCTGTTGGAGCGCTCCAGGCGGTCCTCGGCGCGCTGTTCCAGTGCCTTGAGGTCGCTCAGCGCCTCGGTCGACACGTCGCGGATCTGGCCCCGGTCCCGCAGTGTCTTGCTGACGGTCAGCTCGGACGGGGTGCCGTCGGGCAGCAGGCCCGGGATGTCGACCGCGTTGTGACGGGCGTACACGCCGGGCGCCGGCAGCGGCGGGAGGTGCTTGCCCTCGCGTACGCGCTCTTCGGCCAGCTCGCGCTGGGTCTTGGCGCGCTCGGTGCGCTCACGGTGGGTGAGGACCATCGCGCCGACGGCGGCGGTGATCAGCAGGGCGCCGGTGAGTTCGAAGGCGAACACGTAGTCGGTGAAGATCAGGGCCGCGAGGCCCTCCACGTTGCCGCCCGCGTTCGCCGTGCCGAGGCCGTTGAACTCCGTCAGCGCGGCGTTTCCGATGCCCGAGATCAGCAGGATGCCGAAGCCGATGCCGCACAGGAGGGCCAGCCAGCGCTGGCCCTTGATGGTCTCTTTCAGGGAGTCCGCCGCGGTGACGCCGACGAGCATCACCACGAACAGGAACAGCATCATGATCGCGCCGGTGTAGACGACGATCTGCACGATGCCCAGGAAGTAGGCGCCGTTGGCGAGGTAGAACACCGCCAGGATGATCATGGTGCCGGCCAGGCAGAGCGCGCTGTGCACGGCCCTCTTCATGAAGACGGTGCACAGGGCGCCGATCACGGCGATCGTGCCGAGCACCCAGAACTGGAAGGCCTCACCGGTGGAGGTCGTGTATGCGGCGAGTTGCTGCGTCATCGGCGGATCACCTTCTCCGACGCCGGTTCGCCCTCACCGGCGGTGGAGTCCGCGTCCTGCGGCTTCTCGCCCTTGGAGGTGGCGACCTGACGCTCCGTACCGGGTGCTGCCTCGGTGACCAGGCCCCGGTAGTAGTCCTGCTCGTCGGTGCCCGGGAAGATCGAGTGGGGCGTGTCGACCATGCCCTCTTCCAGGCCGGCGAGCAGTTGTTCCTTGGTGTAGATGAGGTTGGCGCGGCTGCTGTCCGCCAGCTCGAACTCGTTGGTCATGGTGAGCGCGCGCGTGGGGCAGGCCTCGATGCACAGACCGCACAGGATGCAGCGGGCGTAGTTGATCTGGTAGACGCGGCCGTACCGCTCGCCCGGCGAGTAGCGCTCCTCGTCCGTGTTGTCCGCGCCCTCCACGTAGATCGCGTCGGCGGGGCAGGCCCAGGCGCACAGCTCGCAGCCGACGCACTTCTCCAGGCCGTCCGGATGGCGGTTGAGCTGGTGCCGGCCGTGGAACCGCGGGGCCGTGGTCTTCTGCTGCTCCGGATACTGCTCGGTCAGCCGCTTCTTGAACATGGCCTTGAAGGTCACGCCGAAGCCGGCGACGGGGTTCTGGAACCCCTGCTTGCTCTCTTTCGGCTCCTCAGCCATCGGACGCCTCCCTCCCATTCGAAGATCCGTCACTGTCAGTATCGGACCCGCCACTGACAATCAGCTCCCGCTCCCGGCGCGGACGCCTTCGCGGCACCGGCGGGAGGGTCTGTCCGGGCAGGGGCGGCACGGGGAATCCGCCCGCCATGGGGTCGAAGCCGGCCGGTTCGGCCGGCTTGTCCCGCGCCTCGCGCCGGTCGCGGAACATGTCCGCGACGACGGAGAGCAGGAACAGGACGACGACTGCCCCGGCGACGTACAGGGCGATCTCGGCGAAGTCGTAGTTCTCGTTCCTGAGGGTCCGTACGGTCGCCACGAGCATCAGCCAGACCACGGAGACCGGGAGGAGGACCTTCCAGCCGAGCTTCATCAGCTGGTCGTAGCGGACGCGCGGGAGGGTGCCGCGCAGCCAGATGAAGAAGAACAGCAGAAGCTGCACCTTCACCACGAACCAGAGCATCGGCCACCAGCCGTGGTTGGCGCCCTCCCAGAAGGTGCTGATGGGATAGGGGGCCCGCCAGCCGCCGAGGAACAGCGTCACCGACACGGCCGAGACGGTCACCATGTTGACGTACTCGGCGAGCATGAACATCGCGAACTTGATCGACGAGTACTCGGTGTTGAAGCCGCCGACCAGGTCGCCCTCGGACTCCGGCATGTCGAAGGGGGCGCGGTTGGTCTCGCCGACCATGGTCACGATGTAGATGACGAACGAGACCGGCAGCAGCACGATGTACCAGCGGTCCTGCTGCGCCTCGACGATCGCCGAGGTCGACATCGATCCGGAGTAGAGGAAGACCGAGGCGAACGCGGCGCCCATGGCGATCTCGTACGAGATCATCTGGGCGGCGGAACGCAGTCCGCCGAGCAGCGGATAGGTGGATCCGGAACTCCAGCCCGCGAGGACGATGCCGTAGATGCCGACCGAGGCGACCGCGAGGATGTACAGCATCGCGATCGGCAGGTCGGTGAGCTGCATGGTGGTGCGCTGGCCGAAGATCGAGATCTCGTTGCCGGCCGGGCCGAAGGGGATCACCGCGATCGCCATGAACGCCGGGATGGCCGCGACGATCGGCGCGAGGACGTAGACGACCTTGTCCGCGCGTTTGACGATGACGTCTTCCTTGAGCATCAGTTTGATGCCGTCGGCGAGCGACTGGAGCATGCCCCAGGGGCCGTGCCGGTTGGGGCCGACGCGCAGCTGCATCCAGGCGACGACCTTGCGCTCCCACACGATGGAGAACAGCACGGTGATCATCAGGAAGGCGAAGCAGAACACCGCCTTGACGACGACCAGCCACCAGGGGTCGCGGCCGAACATCGAGAGGTCTTCCGCGGCGAGGTACAAGGGGCTCACGCCTCCACCTCCTCGGGGGCCTCGGCGGCGAGCGTCGCGGGGCCGATACGGACGAGTGCGCCGGGCAGCGCCCCGGTGTCGGAGGCGACGCCCGAGCCGGTGGAGTTCAGCGGCAGCCAGACGACGCGGTCGGGCATCTCGGTGATCCGCAGCGGCAGTGCGACGGTTCCGGCGGGACCGCTGACCGCGAGGGCGTCGCCGTTCTTGACGCCGACCTCGGCGGCCGTGGCGGCGGACACGCGCGCGTGGGCGGAGTGCCGTGTCCCGGCGAGCGCCTCGTCGCCGTCCTGGAGGCGGCCCTGGTCGAGCAGCAGCCGGTGCCCGGCGAGTACGGCCTCCCCGGTGGCGGGACGCGGAGGTGCGGCCGCGACCTCCACCGGCTCCGACGCCCTCGGCCCGTCCCATGCCCCGAGCCGGTCCAACTCCGCGCGCGCGGTGCGCAGATCGGGCAGCCCCAGGTGGACGTCCATGGCGTCGGCCAGCATCTGGAGCACCCGTCCGTCGGTGGGTGCCACCGGGCGGGTCATCTGGTCGGGCTTCAGCGCGGCCTCGAACATGCGCACGCGGCCTTCCCAGTTGACGAAGGTGCCCGCCTTCTCGGCGACGGCGGCGACCGGGAGGACGACATCCGCCCGTTCGGTGACCTCACTGGGCCGCAGTTCCAGCGACACCAGGAAGCCGACCGCGGACAGCGCCTCACGCGCGCGCTGCGGGTCGGGCAGATCGGCGACCTCCACGCCCGCCACCACCAGGGCCCCGAGCTCTCCGGTGGCGGCGGCCTCGACGATCTGGCCGGTGTCCCGGCCGTATCGCGAGGGGAGTTCGGCGACGCCCCAGGCGGCGGCGACCTCCGCGCGTGCGCGTGGCTCGGTGGCCGGGCGCCCGCCCGGCAGCACCGACGGCAGCGCGCCCGCCTCGACGGCGGCGCGCTCACCGGCCCTGCGCGGGATCCACACCAGCTTCGCGCCGGTCAGCGACGCGGCCCGTACGGCGGCGGTGAGCCCGCCGGCGACGGCCGCGAGCCGCTCTCCGACGACGATCACGGCGCCTTCGGCGCGCAGCGCCTCGGACGCCCTGGTGCCGTCTCCCTCAAGGCCGAACCCGCTGGCGAGGGCGTCCAGCCACTCGGTCTCGGTGCCGGGTGCGGCGGGCAGCAGGGTGCCGCCGGCCTTCTCCAGACCACGGGTGGCGTGGGTGGCCAGAGCGAACACCTGCTGCTTGTGCCTCCGCCAGGCCTTGCGGAGCCGGAGGAAGACGCCGGGCGCCTCCTCCTCGGCCTCGAACCCGACCAGCAGCACCGCGGGCGCCTTCTCCAGGGAGGCGTACGTGACGCCCGTCCCGTCGAGGTCGCGTCCGCGTCCGGCGACCCGGGCGGCCAGGAAGTCGGCCTCCTCACCGCTGTGCACGCGCGCGCGGAAGTCGATGTCGTTGGTGTCGAGGGCGACGCGCGCGAACTTGCTGTACGCGTAGGCGTCCTCGACGGTGAGCCGGCCTCCGGTCAGGACACCGGCCCTGCCGCGCGCGGCCAGCAGACCCCGCGCGGCGGCCTCCAGGGCCTCCGGCCAGGACGCGGGCTCCAGGACGCCCTCCGGGTTGCGGACGAGCGGGGTGGTCAGCCGGTCCGGCCGCTGCGCGTACCGGAACGCGAACCGCCCCTTGTCGCAGATCCACTCCTCGTTGACCGCGGGGTCGTCGGCGGCGAGCCGCCGCATGACCTTGCCGCGCCGGTGGTCGGTGCGGGTGGCGCAGCCGCCGGAGCAGTGCTCGCAGACGGACGGCGTGGAGACGAGGTCGAAGGGGCGGGAGCGGAATCGGTACGCCGCCGAGGTCAGCGCGCCGACGGGGCAGATCTGGATGGTGTTGCCGGAGAAGTACGACTCGAAGGGGTCGCCCTCGCCGGTGCCGACCTGCTGGAGGGCGCCCCGCTCGATCAGTTCGATCATGGGGTCGCCGGCGACCTGGTTGGAGAACCGGGTGCAGCGGGCGCACAGCACGCACCGCTCGCGGTCGAGGAGGACCTGTGTGGAGATCGCGACGGGCTTCTCGTACGTCCGCTTGCGACCCTCGAAGCGGGACTCTGCATGACCGTGCGACATGGCCTGGTTCTGCAGCGGGCACTCGCCGCCCTTGTCGCAGACCGGGCAGTCCAGCGGGTGGTTGATGAGCAGGAGCTCCATCACACCCTTCTGGGCCTTCTCCGCGACCGGGGAGGTGAGGTGGGTCTTGACGACCATCCCGTCCGTGCAGGTGATCGTGCAGGAAGCCATGGGCTTGCGCTGGCCCTCGACCTCGACGATGCACTGACGGCAGGCACCGGCCGGGTCGAGCAGGGGGTGGTCGCAGAAGCGGGGGATCTCGATGCCGAGTTGTTCGGCGGCCCGGATGACCAGGGTGCCCTTGGGCACGCTGATGTCGACACCGTCGATCTTCAGCGAGACGAGATCCTCCGGCGGGACCGTCGCCTCGCCGCCCCCGGAGGGGCGCTCGCCCGCGGCGGAGCCGCTGGTCGATGGCAGTACGGTCATGCGTTCACCTCCGCGTGCTTGTCCTTGTCGGCCCAGGCGGTCGACTTGGCCGGGTCGAAGGGGCAGCCCCGGCCCTTGATGTGGTCCTCGTACTCCGCGCGGAAGTACTTGAGGGAGGAGAAGATCGGCGAGGCGGCGCCGTCGCCGAGGGCGCAGAAGGACTTGCCGTTGATGTTGTCGGCGATGTCGTTCAGCTTGTCGAGGTCGCTCATGACGCCCTTGCCGGCCTCGATGTCACGCAGCAACTGGACCAGCCAGTACGTGCCTTCGCGGCAGGGGGTGCACTTGCCGCAGGACTCGTGGGCGTAGAACTCGGTCCAGCGGGTGACGGCCCGTACGACGCAGGTGGTCTCGTCGAAGCACTGGAGTGCCTTGGTGCCGAGCATGGAACCCGCGGCGCCCACTCCTTCGTAGTCGAGAGGGACGTCGAGGTGCTCGTCGGTGAACATCGGGGTCGAGGAACCGCCCGGCGTCCAGAACTTGAGGCGATGCCCGGGTCGCATGCCGCCGCTCATCTCCAGGAGCTGGCGGAGGGTGATACCGAGCGGGGCCTCGTACTGGCCGGGGCTGGCGACGTGGCCGCTGAGTGAATAGAGCGTGAAGCCGGGGGACTTCTCGCTGCCCATCGACCTGAACCATTCCTTGCCTTTTTGCAGGATGGCGGGAACTGACGCGATGGATTCGACGTTATTCACGACAGTCGGGCACGCGTAGAGGCCCTCGACAGCAGGGAAGGGGGGACGCAGCCGCGGTTGACCACGGCGGCCTTCGAGCGAGTCGAGCAGCGCGGTCTCCTCACCACAGATGTACGCGCCCGCGCCCGCGTGCACGGTGATGTCGAGGTCGAGTCCGCTGCCCAGGATGTTCTCGCCGAGGAAGCCCGCCTCGTAGGCCTCGCGGACGGCCTCGTGCAACCGCCGCAGGACGGGGACGACTTCACCCCGCAGATAGATGAAGGCATGCGAAGACCGAATGGCATAGCACGCGATGATCATGCCCTCGATGAGGCTGTGCGGGTTCGCGAAGAGGAGCGGAATGTCCTTGCACGTTCCGGGCTCCGACTCGTCGGCGTTGACAACAAGATAATGCGGTTTTCCATCACCCTGGGGAATGAACTGCCATTTCATTCCGGTGGGGAATCCGGCGCCGCCTCGGCCGCGCAGTCCGGACTCCTTGACGTACGCGATGACGTCGTCCGGTGACATGGCCAGCGCCTTGCGCAGCCCCTCGTACCCTTCGTGCCTTCGGTAGACGTCCAGCGACCACGGCTTGTCCTCGTCCCAGAAGGCCGACAGCACGGGTGCGAGCAGCTTCTCCGGGCTGGTGCCCTTGATCTCGGTTGCCAACGTCATCACTCCCCCTCCTCGGCGGCAGGCCCTGCCGGATGGGCCGGGTCGGAGGCCGATGTGTCCTGCGGCGCGTCGTGCGAGCTCAAGTGCTCGGTGGGTGACGGCTCGTGCACCTTGTCGTGCGGCTCCTCGGTCGGGCCGCCGTCCCGCGGGTGGACCACGCGCGCGGGTCCGCTCTCCCCCTTGGCCAGGCGGAGGCCTACCAGCGAGGCGGGTCCCGCACCGCCGCTCGCCTCGACGGCACCCGGCCGCTCGTCGGGGAAGCCGGCGAGGATCCGCGCGGTGTCCTTGAAGGTGCACAGCGGCGCCCCGCGCGTGGGCCGGACCTCGGCTCCCCCGCGCAGGTCGTCGACGAGGCGCTTGGCGCTGTCCACGGTCTGGTTGTCGAAGAACTCCCAGTTGACCATCACGACCGGCGCGAAGTCGCAGGCCGCGTTGCACTCGATGTGCTCCAGGGTGACCTTGCCGTCGTCGGTGGTCTCTCCATTACCGACACCTAGGTGGTCCTGGAGCGCCTCGAAGATCGCGTCGCCGCCCATCACCGCGCACAGGGTGTTGGTGCAGACGCCCACCTGGTAGTCGCCGGAGGGCTTCCGCCGGTACATGGAGTAGAAGGTGGCGACCGCGGTGACCTCGGCCGTGGTCAGGCCGAGCACCTCGGCGCAGAACCGCATGCCGGTGCGGGTGACATGGCCCTCCTCCGACTGCACGAGATGCAGCAACGGCAGGAGGGCGGACCGGGAGTCCGGGTAGCGGGCGACGACCTGGGCCGCGTCCCGCTCCAGCCGGGCTCGAACGTCGTCCGGGTAGTCGGGCGCGGGCAGTTGGGGCATGCCCAGGCTGACGCCCTCGGGGGTGGTGGTCACCGGTCGACGCCTCCCATCACGGGGTCGATGGACGCGACGGCGACGATGACGTCGGCGACCTGGCCGCCCTCGCACATCGCCGCCATGGCCTGCAGATTGGTGAAGGACGGGTCGCGGTAGTGGACCCGGAAGGGGCGGGTGCCTCCGTCGGAGACGACGTGCACCCCGAGTTCGCCCTTGGGCGACTCGACCGCCGCGTACGCCTGTCCCGGCGGGACGCGGAAGCCCTCGGTCACCAGCTTGAAGTGGTGGATCAGGGCCTCCATGGAGGTGCCCATGATCTTCTTGATGTGGTCCAGCGAGTTGCCGAGTCCGTCCGGTCCCAGGGCGAGCTGGGCGGGCCAGGCGATCTTCTTGTCGGCGACCATGACCGGGCCGGGCTGCAACCGGTCCAGGCACTGTTCGACGATCCTGAGGGACTGGCGCATCTCTTCCAGACGGATCAGGAAGCGGCCGTAGGAGTCGCAGGTGTCGGCGGTCGGGACGTCGAAGTCGTACGTCTCGTACCCGCAGTACGGCTGCGCCTTGCGCAGGTCGTGCGGAAGGCCGGCCGAGCGCAGGATCGGGCCGGTGGCGCCGAGGGCCATGCAGCCGGAGAGATCGAGGTAGCCGACGTCCTGCATACGGGCCTTGAAGATGGGGTTGCCGGTGGCGAGCTTGTCGTACTCCGGCAGGTTCTTCTGCATCTTCTTCACGAACTCGCGGATCTGGTCCACCGCGCCGGGCGGCAAATCCTGAGCGAGTCCGCCGGGCCGGATGTACGCGTGGTTCATGCGCAGGCCGGTGATCAGCTCGTAGATGTCGAGAATGAGTTCACGATCACGGAAGCCGTAGATCATGATCGTGGTGGCGCCCAGTTCCATGCCGCCGGTGGCGATGCACACCAGGTGGGAGGAGAGCCGGTTCAGCTCCATCAGGAGCACACGGATGATCGTGGCGCGGTCCGGGACCTGGTCCTCGATGCCGAGGAGCTTCTCCACGGCAAGGCAGTACGCCGTCTCGTTGAAGAAGGGCGTCAGGTAGTCCATGCGCGTCACGAACGTGGTGCCCTGGGTCCACGTGCGGTACTCGAGGTTCTTCTCGATACCGGTGTGGAGGTAGCCGATGCCGCAGCGGGCCTCGGTGACGGTCTCGCCGTCGATCTCCAGGATGAGCCGGAGCACCCCGTGCGTGGAGGGGTGCTGGGGGCCCATGTTGACGATGATGCGCTCGTCGTCGGACTTCGCCGCGGTCTCGGCGACCTCGTCCCAGTCTCCGCCGGTGACCGTGTAGACGGTCCCCTCGGTGGTCTCGCGCGCCGAGGCGGCGGCCGATGCGTGCTGCGTGCTCATGAGTACGACCTCCGCTGGTCCGGAGCCGGGATCTGGGCGCCCTTGTACTCGACGGGGATGCCGCCGAGGGGATAGTCCTTGCGCTGCGGGAAGCCCTGCCAGTCGTCCGGCATCATGATCCGCGTCAGCGCGGGGTGACCGTCGAAGACGATGCCGAAGAAGTCGTACGTCTCGCGCTCGTGCCAGTCGTTGGTCGGGTAGACGGGGACGAGCGTCGGGATGTGCGGGTCGGCGTCGGGGGCGGAGACCTCCAGGCGGATCAGCCGGTTGTGGGTGATCGAGCGCAGGTGGTAGACGGCGTGCAGCTCGCGGCCCTTGTCACCGGGGTAGTGGACGCCGGAGACGCCGGTGCACAGTTCGAAGCGGAGGGCCGGGTCGTCGCGAAGGGTGCGCGCGACGGTCGGCAGGTACTCGCGCTCGATGTGGAAGGTGAGCTCGCCGCGGTCGACGACCGTCCTGTCGATCACGTTCTCGACGACGAGGCCCTGTTCCTCCAGGGCGCCCTCCAGTTCGTCGGCGACCTCGTCGAACCAGCCGCCGTAGGGCCGGGCCGCCGCGCCGGGGAGCCGGATGGAGCGGACCAGGCCGCCGTAGCCGGAGGTGTCGCCGCCGTTGCCGGCGCCGAACATGCCGCGCTGGACGCGGATCTCCTCACCGCCGTCGCCGCGCTGGCCGGGGAGGTTGGAGGCGGAGAGGTCCTTCTCGGGGTTGGGTCCGCTGGTGCCGTTGGCGTCGCTCATCGCAGCAGCCCCTTCATCTCGATGGTGGGGAGCGCCTTGAGCGCCGCCTCCTCCGCCTCGCGGGCCGCTTCCTCGGCGTTCACGCCGAGCTTGGAGGACTGGATCTTCTGGTGGAGCTTGAGGATCGCGTCCATCAGCATCTCCGGCCGTGGCGGGCAGCCGGGGAGGTAGATGTCGACCGGGACGATGTGGTCGACGCCCTGGACGATCGCGTAGTTGTTGAACATGCCGCCCGACGACGCGCAGACCCCCATGGAGATCACCCACTTGGGATTCGGCATCTGGTCGTAGACCTGCCGCAGCACCGGCGCCATCTTCTGGCTCACCCGGCCCGCCACGATCATCAGGTCCGCCTGGCGCGGCGAGCCGCGGAACACCTCCATGCCGAAGCGCGCCAGGTCGTAGCGCCCCGCGCCCGTGGTCATCATCTCGATGGCACAACAGGCGAGGCCGAAGGTGGCGGGGAAGACGGACGCCTTACGTACCCACCCTGCGGCCTGCTCGACGGTGGTCAGCAGGAAGCCGCTCGGCAGCTTTTCTTCGAGTCCCATGATTGATAAGGCCCCTCAGTCCCATTCCAGGCCGCCGCGCCGCCACACGTACGCGTATGCGACGAAGACGGTGAGCACGAAGAGCAACATCTCCACGAGCCCGAAAACACCCAGGGCGTCGAAGGTGACGGCCCAGGGGTAGAGGAAGACGATCTCGATGTCGAAGACGATGAAGAGCATCGCCGTCAGGTAGTACTTGATGGGGAAACGCCCGCCGCCGGCCGGCGTGGGGGTGGGCTCGATCCCGCACTCATAGGCCTCTAGCTTGGCCCGGTTGTAACGCTTCGGGCCGATCAGCGTGGCCATGATCACGGAGAAGATCGCAAAGCCTGCCCCGAGGGCTCCCAGTACGAGGATGGGCGCATACGCGTTCACCGCTCCTCGCTCCTCTCAGTCGGCACTGACTGCTGGCGGATTGCGTGGCCTTGGTCTCCGCCCCACCCGTCCCACGAACCCCGCCCGTCTCGACGAAGATCGCGAACATGTGAAGCAGGTCACAAGCCCAACTGCCCCGCATCCTATGCCTGAGGGTCTGTGATCTGCGACACGGGGTACGGCACCGAGTTTGTGATCTCCACCACCTGACGAAGGATCATGAAGTCGGATGAGCGACGATCTTCGTACACGAAGCGGCAGAGTGATCACCAGAAGTGACATTTTCAGTCATCATCGCTGGTCACAGGGGGCGTCTCTATATCAAGAGAGTTCCGACGCATGCAAATTGGTGCTGGGCCGGGTCGGTTGGTAGAGCGCCGCGTTCACACCCCTGAGGGAGGTTCGATGGCGGATGTGGACGCGTGCACGCATTCACGAGCGCCGAGCGACGGGCGATCCCGCGCGGGACGCGGCCACATCGGAGACCGTTCCGTGACCTGCGCCACATCGGACCGAGATCAAATGAACCGCCCTTGGCCACTCGCCGCAATCAATGGTAAGCGCAGGGCAATTCGGACGTAATCACGAAAGTACATGACCACAGACCTGATCAGTCGTGTCCACAATGTCCGTTACGGCGTCAATAAAGAGTGACGCCCAAGAAATGTGCGGCCTCCGTTGAACAACTGTGGCGCAGCACACGTTTCTTGAAGGTATGGAGGAGTCGCTGGTACCGCTTGTACCCATGTCCCACACCGCTCACATACGCAGCCACCGGAAACCCCGCCGCAACGCGTCCTCGATCGCGATGCGCGCCGGAGTCGCCGGTGGCGTTCTCAGCACCGTGGCAGTGGCCGGCGCGTCCACGTCCGCGTTCGCCGCGGAGCCGGTGACGCAGACGCTCGAACTGCCCACCCTCACGGCTGACCTGGCCACGCAGGCCGCGCAGTCCGCGGACGCCACGCAGGCGATGGCGGCCGACTACCAGCTGCAGGCCGAGCGTGAGACGGCCGCCGAAGAGGCGGCCAAGAAGGCCGAGAAGGACCTCGCCAAGGCGAAGAAGGAAGAGGCCCGGAAGAAGGCCGCCGAGGAGGCCGAGCGCAAGGCCGCCGCCGAGCGCGCCTCGCGTGACACCGAGCGGACCACCCTCACGACCAACTCGTCGACGGCGACCACGACGACGCCCGCCACCGGCAGCGTCGGCACGGTCATCGCCTTCCTGAAGGCGCAGCTCGGCGACGCCTACGTCATGGGCGCCACGGGCCCCAACGCGTGGGACTGCTCCTCGCTCGTGCAGGCCGCGTTCAAGCAGGTCGGCGTGGACCTCCCCCGGGTCTCGCAGGACCAGTCGATGCAGGGCACCGAGGTCTCCCTGTCGAACCTGCAGGTCGGCGACATCCTGTACTGGGGCGCCAAGGGCTCGGCGTACCACGTGGGTGTCTACATCGGGGGCGGCCAGTACCTCGACGCCGCGAACCCCTCCAAGGGGGTCGTCATCCAGGACCTCTCCGGCTACCCGGCGACGGGCGCGGTGCGCGTGCTCTGAGCCGCGAGGTCGCACCGCTTTTCGCAGGGCCGCTCTCCCGATGGGGACAGCGGCCCTCGGTGCTGCCCCCGGAAGGGGCTCCAGGGGCCCCACAGGGCGCTGCCGCCCCACAACGAAGGCCCCAGAGCATCCCACCCCGTAGCGGGCCTCCTGAACGCGCCTGAGGGATTCCGCTCCGTGAGCCGGAATCCCTCATGCCCATGGACCCGCGCGGGTCACGCCTTCGGCGCCACCTTGCTCAGGCCGTTGATGACGCGGTCCATCGCGTCGCCGCCGGTGGGGTCGGTGAGGTTGGCCAGCAGCTTCAGGGTGAACTTCATCAGGAGCGGGTGGGTCAGGCCCCGTTGCGTGGCGAGCTTCATGATCTTCGGGTTGCCGATGAGCTTCACGAAGGCGCGGCCCATCGTGTAGTAGCCGCCGTAGGTGTCCTTGAGAACCTGCGGATAGCGCTGGAGGGCGAGTTCACGCTGGCCGGGGGTGGCGCGGGCGTGCGCCTGGACGATGACGTCGGCGGCGATCTGGCCGGACTCCATGGCGTACGCGATGCCCTCGCCGTTGAAGGGGTTCACCAGGCCGCCGGCGTCGCCGACCAGCAGCAGGCCCTTGGTGTAGTGGGGTTGGCGGTTGAAGGCCATCGGGAGGGCGGCGCCGCGGATGGGGCCGGTCATGTTCTCGGGGGTGTAGCCCCACTCCTCGGGCATGGAGGCGCACCACGCCTTCAGGACGTCTCGCCAGTCCAGCTCCTTGAAGGCGGCGGAAGTGTTGAGGACGCCCAGCCCGACGTTGGACGTGCCGTCGCCCATGCCGAAGATCCAGCCGTAGCCGGGGAGGAGACGGTCCTCGCCCGGGCCCCGCTTGTCCCACAGCTCCAGCCAGGACTCCAGGTAGTCGTCGTCGTGGCGCGGGGAGGTGAAGTACGTACGGACCGCGACGCCCATCGGGCGGTCCTCGCGGCGGTGCAGGCCCATCGCGAGGGAGAGCCGGGTGGAGTTGCCGTCGGCCGCCACCACCAGCGGGGCGTGGAAGGTGACTTCCCGCTTGTCGTCGCCGAGCTTGGCGTGGACGCCGGTGATACGGCCCGTGCGGTCGTCGACGATCGGCGCGCCCACGTTGCAGCGCTCGTGCAGCCGGGCACCGGCCTTCTGGGCCTGGCGGGCGAGCTGCTCGTCGAAGTCGTCGCGCTTGCGGACGAGTCCGTAGTCCGGGTAGGAGGCGAGTTCCGGCCAGTCGAGCTGGAGGCGGACGCCGCCGCCGATGATCCGCAGACCCTTGTTGCGCAGCCAGCCCGCCTCCTCCGAGATGTCGATGCCCATCGACACGAGCTGCTTGGTGGCGCGCGGTGTGAGGCCGTCGCCGCAGACCTTCTCCCTCGGGAAGCTGGTCTTCTCCAGGAGCAGCACGTCAAGACCGGCCTTCGCCAGGTAGTACGCGGTGGTGGAACCGGCTGGCCCGGCCCCGACGACGATCACATCGGCGGTGTGTTCGGTAAGGGGCTGGGGCTCGGTCACGACGGGTTCTCCCCAAGAAGTAGAGGTTTTCGAAGCGAAGTCCGCTGGACGACCGGCGGCTGAGGGAGCAGTGGCCGGAAGACCAGAAAACAGGTGCCGACGGGCGTCGGACATGGGCAGTCTATTCAGCGGTATCGATCATCGGCTGAAGGGCTGCCCCTGTGAACAGAGCTCTGCCCGACGTACGGCTGCGCGTCCCCACCGACGAGGACGCCTTCGCCTGGCACCGGATCTTCGACGATCCCGACGTCATGGAGTTCCACGGCGGCCGGTCCGCCGAGCTGTCCGTGTACGAGGAGCTCACCGCGCGCCAGCGCCGCCACGACGCCGAGCGCGGGTTCTGCCTGTGGACCATGCTCGACGAGGAGGGCCGGGCCATCGGCTTCACCGGTGCGCAGCCGTGGCCACGGGAGTGGGGCCCGACCGGCGAGATCGAGATCGGCTGGCGGCTCGCCCGCGACTACTGGGGCAAGGGATATGTGACGGCCGCCGCGCTGCAGACCCTGGAGCGGGTGCGGGCGGCCGGCGTCGACAGCGTCGTCGCCATGGTCGACGCCCGCAACGAACGCTCCATCGCCGTCACCCGACGGCTGGGCATGGAACTGGCGGAGAAGTACACGAGGCCTGTCTCGCAGCAGGTGGGCCACTGCTATCGGTTGACCCTGTGACACCGGGCGGCTGAGCGTCCGTTCGTCCACGGCACCGGCGCGTCACGTCATCGGAAGTGCGTGTGTCCGGTTCGTCGGGCTCATGGCCGTGGACGCGCGCACGGGTTGGCAGGCCTTGGACGAGCCCGGGGATCCGTTTCCGGTTCTTCGGTAGGGCGGTGGGGGCGTGCGTGCCGCGTTCGCGGCGCGGTTCTCCGTCCTCGTCCGTCAGGCGCTCTTCCCCTCCTCGCTTCTGCTTCTTCTGCTTCCTTCTGCTTTCTTCTGCCTACTTCCGCTTACTGCTGCCAGAGCAGGATGGCCGCCGCCGCGCCGCCCCCGATCACGAAGGCCGCCAGGATCGTGAGGGTCCACAGCAGGGCGCGTCCGCCGGACTTGGCGGGTCCGTTGGGTGGTAGGGGGTGGTGACCGAGTTCCACGAGCGGGGTCTCGTACGGCACCGGGGCCGCGGCCGGGACCGAAGCGGCTCGGGGCGGGAGGGGTGTGGACTGGGGCGGTGCCGGTGTGAGCTGGGGCGGTGCCGGTGTGGTCGGTGCCGGTGCCGGTGCCGGTGTGGTCTGGGGCGGGATCTGCGCTCCGTAGGGCGTCGGGGCGGCCCCCGGCATCGCCGGGACGGGCGGGGCGATGACGGTTGTGCGCGCTCCGGCCATCTGGAGCAGGTAGGGCGCGAGAAAGGCCGCGCCGAAGATCCAGAGGAGGCCGAAGAGCAGGACCTCGGGGATGTCGAGGCCGACTTCGGCCCGGCCCGCGGCCGACAGTTCGCCGAAGTCGGACGCCGCCGAGCCGGTGGTCTCCGCACCGAAACCGCCGAAGCCGGCCAGGAGCAGGAAGAGGCCGAAGAAGAGTCCCGCGGCCAGGAGTTGCTCGCCGCGGCTCGCCGAGCGACGCGCGGCCAAAACGCCGAGGGTCAGCGCGCAGACCGCGCCGAGCGCCAGAGCCCCCACCACGGCCCAGGAGTTGACCACGTCACCGACCTCGGAGAGCCCGAACGTCTCGTGCTCGTAGCCACTGGCGTAGGGGACGGACTCGACCAGGCCGTACTCGCCCGAGGAGTCGTTCCCGTACGACGTGTCGTCCCCGTACGGCGTGCGCCCGGCCGCCATCTCGACGGAGGCTCCCCAGGAGATGCCGAGCAGGTTGACGGCGATGTTCGGAAGGACGACCAGTGCCATGAGCAGCGGGTTGATGTCGTTGTCCCACTCGGAGCGCAGGTCGTCGCTTGACGCGACGAGGATGAACGCGACCAGCGAGCACAGGGCGAGGACGGTCGCCAGGGCGCGTAGGGCCGTGCCGGTCGCCCGGAACAAGGCCTGGGGGCCGGGGCGGGTGGCCAGCCAGGCGGCCAGTTCGTCGCGCTGCAGCAGCGGGGCCGAGACCGCGGCCGTGAGCAGCAGCGCGCCCAGCGCCGCGAGCCAGGCCGAGGTGGAGACCTCGGCGACACCGGCGATCTCCGGCTGCGCGAACAGCCCGAGCAGCAGTACGGCGACGGTCACCGACAGCGTGACCCGCACGGCCGCTTCGAGCCCGCCGGTCCGCCCACCCGGGGCGCCCCCGACTCCGCCGGCTCCCCCGACTCCCCCGGCGACGGCGCCGGCACCGCCGTACGTCTCGTACCCGCCGCCGGGTCCGCCGCCGTGTCCGGGGTGCCCACCGCTGTATCCGAGGTGCCCGCCGCCGTACGGGACGTGCCCGCCGTGCGGGGCGTGCCCGCCGTAGGGTCCGTACGCGCCGCGGGTCGCCATGCGGGTCCGCAGTTGCCGTACGCCGAGGAAGAGCGCCCCGATGAACAGGACGGTCACCGTGAGCGGAACGAGGGTCATGGTGAAGGCGCCCTCCGCCGACCCGGCATCGCCGCTGTAGCCCATGTCGATCGCCGAGGCCTCGAAGCCGCCGCCGAGGCCCTGGAGGAGGGCGGCGAGGGCGATGCCCAGACGGTCCCCGAAGCCGACGGCGACCTCGTCGTCCTGACCGTACGAGGGGAGGGCCAGCGCGACGGCGGCACCGAGGAGCAGCCCGACCGGCCAGAGCGCGGCCAGCACGGAGCCGCCCCAGTCGCCCCGGAAGGCCCGGCCGAAGAAGGCGCCGACGGGTGAGGGCCGGGTGGGGGCGGGGGCGTACGCGGGAGGGGGCGGAGGCGGAGGCGGACCGAGGGGCGGCGCCGTCGGCGGAGCCGACGGGGGAACCGCCGGTGGTGCGGGGAGCGTTCCGGTCCCTGTGCCGGAGCCTGCCGCCGACGGCGCCCCCGCGCCCGTGCCGGCCCCGGCCGCCGGAACCGGCATGCGTTCCCGCCCGCACTTCATGCAGAAGCGTGCCTCGTCGGGGCCGGGTGTCCCGCAGTGCGGGCAGTAGGACGTCATGGAACGCTCCGTCATCCAGAAAACTCGTGCCGTGATGAGACCTGTCGAACGTGGTCAGGTGGCGCGCCGAGATGCGGTGCTCGTCATCGGCGCGTACCGACGTATCAACGGACGGTAGTTTCTGTTGACCGGTTCCCGTCAATTTAATTCCCTCGAGGTCACCCCTCGTACGGGTGAACCCAGAGCTGAAGAGGCCCTACGCGTCGGCCTTGAACCCCCGGTGCAGAGCGACCACGCCGCCCGTGAGGTTCCGCCAGGCCACCCGGTCCCAGCCGGCCTTCCGCAGGCGCTCGGCGAGGCCCGCCTGGTCGGGCCAGGCGCGGATGGACTCGGCGAGATAGACGTACGCGTCCGGGTTGGACGAGACCGTGCGGGCCACCGGGGGCAGCGCGCGCATCAGGTACTCGGTGTAGACGGTGCGGAACGGCGTCCACGTCGGGTGGGAGAACTCGCAGATCACGACCCGGCCGCCGGGCTTGGTCACCCGGTACAGCTCGCTCAGCGCGCTGTCGGTGTCCTGCACGTTCCGCAGTCCGAAGGAGATGGTCACCGCGTCGAAGGTGTCGTCCTTGAACGGCAGTCTCGTGGCGTCGCCGGCGGTGAACGGCAGCCAGGATGTGCGCTCCTTGCCGACCCGGAGCATGCCGAGGGAGAAGTCGCACGGGACGACATAGGCGCCGGTCTGCGCGAAGGGCAGGGAGGAGGTGCCCGTACCGGCCGCGAGGTCCAGGATCTTCTGAGCGGGGCGGGCGTCGACCGCCCGCGCGACCTCCTTGCGCCAGCGGCGGTCCTGCCCGAGGGACAGCACGTCGTTGGTCAGGTCGTACCGTTTCGCCACTCGGTCGAACATCGAGGCGACTTCGTGCGGCTGCTTGTCCAGGGATGCGCGGGTCACGGGCCCATTGTGGCAGCACGGTCCGGACGCACACGCGCCACCCACCCGCACGGCGCCCGGAATTGTCGACGATCGCATATCCCGCCACATCGGGCGGCCTTTGTCCGGACGGGCGGTGGAACGGCTGTCCGACCCGGCGACCGACCCGCCGGCCGACCCGCCGACCCGCCGACCCGCCGACCCGCCGAACGATTCTCAGATTCTTTCGCGGAAGGCCCGTGCGAGTTCGAGGATTCCGAAGCGCACATGGAGCACGGCCGGGTGTGCTTCATTTTGCTCGTGATTGTCGTGAGGAATTCCCTGAAACGAACCGTCGGACTGATATGCCTGATGGCCCTGGCCTGCGCGGGCTGCACCGCGAAGACGAACGAGGAGGGGAAGGCGACGACGAAATCACCCACGAAGGCGCCCACGGTCTACGCGCCCTATGTGAACGCCACCGAGTCCTCCCCCCTCGACAACGCCGGCTCGGCGGCCGCGTACCACCTCGCGTTCGTGATCGCCGACGGCGACGCGTGCACGCCCGCGTGGAACGGGACGGAGGCGATCGACGACGCGGCGGTGCGGTCCCGTGCCGCGGCGCTCACGGGGTCCGGCGCGTCGGTGCGGGTCTCGTTCGGCGGCGCCTCGGGCACGGAGCTGGCCCAGGCGTGCGATAGCGCGTCCGAACTCACCGACGCCTACGGCTGGGCGCTCGACGCGGCCGGCTCGGCCGAGGCCGACTTCGACGTCGAGGGAGACGCCCTCGAGGACTCCGGCTCCGTCGGCCTGCGCTCCGAGGCGATCGCGCTCCTCCAGAAGGACCGCCCCGACCTCTCCGTCTCCTTCACCCTGCCCGTGATGCCCTCCGGCCTGGACGACGACGGCGTGGCGCTCCTCGACTCGGCCGACGACCACGGCGTCCGGATCAGCACGGTCAACATCATGACCATGAACTACGCCAGTTCGTACGACGGTGACATGGGCGACTACGCGGAACAGGCCGCCGAGGCGACGCACCGGCAGTTGAGGGACATCTTCGGCACGAGTGACACCACTGCGTGGGGTGCCCTCGCTCTGACCTCGATGCTCGGCGTCAACGACGTGGACAACGAGACGTTCACGCTGGAGGACGCGGCGCAGGTGCGGGAGTTCGCGGAGGAGAAGGGGGTGGCCTGGGTGTCGATGTGGGCGACGTTCCGGGATCAGGAGTGCGGGGGCGGTGCGAGGGACGAACTGAGCGACTGCAGCGGGGTGGAGCAGGAGGACGGAGCGTTCGGGGAGGCGTTCTCGGGGTGAGCCGGGGGTGAGCCGTCGCGCGGTGCCCACGGCGCCGCCCACGCCCCCGGATCACCGGCGGCGGTGGACCAGGCGTCCCGCGCACACCGTGGCCACGCAGGTGCCGGAGTCGTCGAAGACTGCGAGGTCGGCGCGGCCCGCTTCGGTGATCGACGCTCGCCGCGCCCGTGGCAGCACCACCACGTCGTTCCGGTCGGCGGCCGCACGGAGCTCGGGGGCACCGGCGTGCTCCTCCAGGACCGCGGCGGCGCCCGACTTCAGTACGGCGTGGATGCGTTCACGGGGTGTCGGGGCGCCCGGGAGCGGCCCCTCGTGGACACGGGCGGGCCCGAGGACACCGGGCCACCGCCGCACGCGGGCACCCGGGAACCGCTCCTGGATCTCTGCCAGCGGCCCCACCGCCCGGACCAGGAGACCCTCCACCGCGACGGCGCCGCCTTTGATCGGTTCCGCATCGTCCCAGGTGTGCCGCACCTCGTCGGCAGCGTGAATGGTCAGCATCCGGGCCCTAGTTGGCGCTCAGCAGCTTCAGTTCGGGGTGGGCCGTGCCGCCGTCGATGGCCGTGGAGGAGATATGGGACATGACCCGCTCGTCGACCGGGTCGTTCGCCGGGTCGTCGTGGACGACGATGTGCTCGTACGTCGTGGTCCGCTGGGCGGGAACGCGGCCGGCCTTGCGGATGAGGTCGATGATCTCCAGGCGGTTGGAGCGGTGCTTGGCACCGGCGGAGGAGACGACGTTCTCCTCCAGCATGATCGAGCCGAGGTCGTCCGCGCCGTAGTGCAGGGAGAGCTGGCCGATCTCCTTGCCCGTGGTGAGCCAGGAGCCCTGGATGTGGGCGATGTTGTCCATGAAGAGGCGGGCGATGGCGATCATGCGCAGGTACTCGAAGAGCGTGGCCTGCGTACGGCCCTTGAGGTGGTTGTTCTCCGGCTGGTACGTGTACGGGATGAAGGCGCGGAAGCCGCCCGTCCGGTCCTGTACGTCACGGATCATCCGCAGGTGCTCGATGCGCTCGGCGTTGGTCTCGCCGGTGCCCATGAGCATCGTGGACGTGGACTCGACGCCCAGGTTGTGCGCGGCCTCCATGATCTCCAGCCAGCGCTCGCCACTCTCCTTCAGGGGCGCGATGGCCTTGCGGGGACGCTCGGGGAGCAACTCCGCGCCGGCACCCGCGAAGGAGTCGAGACCGGCGGCGTGGATCCGCTGGATGGCCTCCTCGACACTCACCTTGGAGATACGGGCCATGTGCTCGACCTCGGACGCGCCGAGGGAGTGGATGACCAGTTGCGGGAACGCCTTCTTGATGGCGGCGAAATGCGTCTCGTAGTACTCCACCCCGTAGTCCGGGTGGTGCCCGCCCTGGAACATGATCTGCGTACCGCCCAGCTCGACGGTCTCCGCGCAGCGGCGCAGGATGTCGTCGAGATCGCGTGTCCAGCCCTTGTCCTTGGCCTTCGGCGGGGCGTAGAAGGCGCAGAACTTGCACGCCGTCACGCACACGTTCGTGTAGTTGATGTTCCGCTCGATGATGTACGTCGCGATGTGCTCCGTACCCGCGTACCGCCGCCTGCGCACCGCGTCGGCGGCGGCACCCAGGGCGTGCAGCGGCGCATCGCGGTAGAGGTCGAGCGCCTCTTCCGGCGTGATCCGCCCACCCTCGGCGGCACGGTCGAGAACAGACTGGAGGTCGGCCTTCTCGGTCACCGGCGGCGTCCCTTTCGTAGGGTTCGTAAGGGTTGAACGGACCGGGCCAGCCTACGCCAGGGGCCCGGACCGGCCGACGTCAGCCCGTCCACCTGTGGATAACTCCGGAGGCCCGGCGAACGGGAACGCGGCCGGGCTCAGGCCGCGTACGCCTCCAGCAGCAGCCCCACGTACGCTCCGGCGATCATGAAGGGGCCCAGGGCGACCTGCTGTCCGCGGACGGGGCGCCCCCGGGCGGCCACGGCCAGGGTGTACGCGCTGCCGATGAGCGCGCCGGCGAAGGTGCCGAGGTACAGCGCGCCCCAGCCGTACCAGCCGAGCACGGCACCCAGGCCCAGGGCCAGTTTCACGTCGCCGAATCCGAGGGCCACGGGCCTGATGAGGAAGAAGAGGAAGTAGAAGCCACCGAGGGCGAGTGTGCCGTAAGCCGCGCTACGCCACTGGCCCGCATGTTCGGGCACGAACGCCACCGCGCCCAGCAGAACCAGGGCCAGGCCCGCGAGCGGCAACGTCAGGGCGTCCGGGAGGCGTTGTGCCCCGAGGTCCACCAGGGTGAGCAACACGCCGAGCGGGGCGAGGAGCAGCCACACACCGAGTTCGGGGCGGGGGCCGGTGGCCAGGGCGAGTGTGGCGCAGACAAGGGCGGTCGCTGTGGCGACAGTGGGGGTGCTGGGTCCGTACGCGCAGGTGGGGGCCGTGGCGGTGAGGGGCGTGACGGCCGTGGTGGCCCCAGGCAGGTCTGCCGTGCAGCGAGCCGGGCCGAGCCAGCCGCCCGCGACCCCGGTGATCCGGTGACCGGCGGGACACTCGTCCTGCCAGGAGTCCTCCTCGTCGACCGTGAAGCGGTAGGCGGGGCGGGGCAGCAGGGTGCCCACGCCCGCGCCCCACAGCGCGGCGGCCACGGTCAGCGCGATCAGCCAGGGGTCGAGATCCACCCGGTCAGCCTATGAGCACGGACGGTCGTGCCGTACGGAGAAGTACCGCGCCCACTCCCCTACTTCACCTTCGCCATACGGGCCGTCGGGTCGCCCGCGTCCGCGTTGTCCGAGGTGTACCGCAGCTCGTCGCCGACGGGGGTGAGGGTGACCACGTGGGTGTTCCTGGTGCACGTGCGGGGGTTGTTGTCGGTATCGGCGATGCTGGTCACGAGGATGTGGTCCTCGGCGACCTCCTTGAGGACCAGCTTGTCGTCGCAGGCACCGCCGAGGAGGTCGACGGAGCGGAAGGTGCCCAACGGGTCGCCCACCGACGCCTGTCTCAGGGTGATCGTGAAGGTTCCGGCCGGAAGGTTGCCGTCGAGGGCGTAGGCGTCGCCCTCCCAGGTGCCGAGGTAGTTCGCGGGCACCTCGCCCTCCGCGTCCCCCGGTGGTTGCGAGGCCTGTGGGTCGTTCGTGGGGGCCGCGCTCGACGATGGCGCGGGGCCGGCCGCGTCGCCGTGGGTGTCGTCCTTGCCGTTCAGCATCCCGAGGCCGAAAACAGTCCCCAGGCTGACCACCGCCAACGCTCCCGCGACGGCCAGCGCGACGGAGCAACTGACTTTCCGGCCGCGCCCGTTCGCCGCGGTCGTGGAGGTCGCCGCCACGCTCAGGGACAGCTTGCCCGGCGTCGCTCCCGAGGAAGGCGGGGCCGTGTCCGCCACCACGGCGTCGGACCGCTGCCCCGGCACGTGTGTCATGGGCGGCGCTTGCGGCGACATCACCGGAGGCGGCCCGAAAACCCCGCTCGCGGCGGGCACTTCGACGTTCGCGTCACCGGAGGGGGCCGACGTGTACGGCGAGTCCTGCGCCACGGCCGACTCCGCCGCACCGGCACTCGAATCCCCCGCGCCCACAGAAGGGCTGCTGAACCCCAGCGGCCCGGACGGGACTTCCTCCGCCGCCTCCAGGTTCAGCAGTCGCACCGCGCTCCGGCCGACCTGTTCCACCAGCGGGCCCGGCAGCCAGCCCGCGGCGACGAGGCAGGCCGCGCCCTGGGGGGCGAGGGTGCCGGCCACGTCGTCGGGGGTCGGGCGGGCCGTGGGGGTCTTGGACAGGCAGTGCTCGACCAGGTCTCTCAGTTCACCGTCCAGACCCTCCAGTACGGGCTCCTCGTGGACGACCTTGTAGAGGAGGGCGGCGGAGGAGTCACCAGGGAAGGGGGTCCGGCCGGTCGCTGCGTACGCGAGGACCGCGCCGAGGGAGAAGACGTCCGCCGCACCCGTGACGCCCTTGCCGAGGATCTGCTCGGGGGACATGTAGCCGGGGGAACCGAGCGAGACGCCGGTGGAGGTGAGGGACGCCGTACCGTCCGTCGCCCGCGCGATGCCGAAGTCGATGAGGAGGGGGCCGTCCACCGTCAGCAGCACGTTGGACGGCTTCACGTCCCGGTGGACCAGGCCGAGCGCGTGCACCGCCGCGAGGGCCTCCGCCAGGCCCGCGCCCAGGACCCGCACCGTGTGCGGAGGCAGGGCGCCGCCGTCCGCCACCGCCGCCGCGAGGGACGGGCCGGCCGCGTAGCCGGTCGCCACCCAGGGGACCGGGGCCTCGGGGTCCGCGTCCAGGACGGGGGCGGTCCAGGCGCCGCCCACACGGCGGGCCGCCTCGACCTCACGGCGGAAGCGGGCGCGGAACTCCTCGTCGAGCGCGAAGTGCGGGTGCACCACCTTGACGGCGACGGTACGGCCGCCCGCGCTGCGCCCCAGATAGACGCGGCCCATCCCACCGGACCCGAGCCGGCCGAGCAGCCGGTAGGGCCCCACCACCGTGGGTTCACCGACGTCGAGCGGTTGCGGCTGCGGCTGCGGCTGCATGGGCGACACCTCCCCCGTACGTCTGCCGTACGTCCCCCCGTACGAGCACGCCAGCTCGTACGAGCACGTTCCCCGCACGAGTACGTTCCCCGCTCGTACGGGCCCTCCCTACGCGCGGCTCCCAGCAGCCTAGTGCGGCCCGTCCGAAGGAGAATGGGAACGTCGGCGACCGATCCCCCGGAACACGGAATTCGCCCATGGGAATTCCACAACTTCACGTGACGCTCACGGGCGGTTCGCGGGGCCGCCGGGAAAAAGGTCAGGAAAGCAGGTCCACCTTCACGTCCGCCGGAAATCCGGTGGTCGGGCCGACCCGGCGGGCGAACTCGGCGACCGCGGCGAGCTGTGCCCCGCCGAAGCGGAAGTCGAGGGTGGTGAAGTACCGCTCAAGGACCCGCTCGTCGAAGGCCTCCCAGCGGGCCGCCTGCTCGGCGACCTTGTCCACCTCGGCCAGGGAGAGGTCGCGGGAGGCCAGGAAGGCCTCGTGCACCTTGCGGGTGACCTCCGGCTCGCGCTCCAGGTAGTTCCGTCGCGCCGCCCACACCGCGAAGACGAACGGCAGCCCCGTCCAGGCCTTCCACATGGCGCCCAGGTCGTGCACCTCCAGCCCGAGGTTCGGGCCGTCGAGGAGGTTGGCCCGCAGCGCCGCGTCACCGATGAGCACCGCCGCCTCGGCCTCCTGCATCATCAGCGGGAGGTCGGGAGGGCAGGTGTAGTAGGACGGTTCGACGCCGACGCTCTCGGCGAGCAGCAGTTGCGCGAGGCGTACGGAGGTGCGCGAGGTGGAGCCCAGTGCGACGCGTGCACCGTCCAGGCGTTCGAGTGGCACCTGGGAGACGATGACGCAGGACATCACCGGCCCGTCGCAGCCGACCGCGATGTCGGGCAAGGCGACCAGGTCGTCCGCGTTGCGCAGGAACTCCACGAGCGTGATGGGCCCGATGTCGAGGTCGCCGCGCACCAACTGTTCGCTGAGCTTCTCCGGGGTGTCCTTGGTCAGCTCGAAGTCGAGCAGTGTGCCCGTTCTCGCGAGCCCCCAGTACAGAGGCAGGCAGTTCAGGAACTGGATGTGGCCGACGCGCGGCCGGTTGCGGGAATTATCCACATCGCGAGGCTAGCCCTCATGGGGTACGGTGCGGGCTCCGGGGGCCGGAAGGGGCTTCCGAAACCGGATGTACACCCTGAGTCAACACTTTCGACGGCGTGTCGTCAGTGGGGCAGGCGGGGAAGTAGAGGCGATCAGTCAGCCGCGACCCGAGCAGTTCAAACATCCGGGTGACGTGATCTTGCCCTCTATTGCATTCCCCTGCCCGCGTGCTAGGCTCGCCGCAAGTTGCAGTTTGGTTTCCCTTGCAGTACAGAGCCTGCGGAGCATGTGACCGCGGGCTCTCGTCGTTTTCAGACGTATGCAGTTGTGCGGCATCTTGTTTTCACACTTGCAGGGTTCTGGAGCAGGGCAACCCTTTGGGCCCAAGGAGGGCTTATGGCTACCGGAACCGTGAAGTGGTTCAACGCCGAAAAGGGCTTTGGCTTCATCGCCCAAGAAGGCGGCGGCCCCGACGTCTTCGTCCACTACTCCGCCATCAACGCGAGCGGCTTCCGTTCGCTGGAGGAGAACCAGCAGGTCTCCTTCGACGTGACGCAGGGCCCGAAGGGTCCGCAGGCGGAGAACGTCACCCCCG
This sequence comes from Streptomyces sp. NPDC012510, assembly GCF_042955065.1. Taxonomy (NCBI): domain Bacteria; kingdom Bacillati; phylum Actinomycetota; class Actinomycetes; order Kitasatosporales; family Streptomycetaceae; genus Streptomyces; species Streptomyces sp. NPDC012510. Next base: position 93,058 of record NZ_JBIBEN010000006.1, on the reverse strand, counting down.
TCTGATCCGAGGGATGCCCCTCTGACGACGTCTGAGAGCAGTACCCAAGGAGCCCCTTGCCATTCGGCGGAGGGGCTCCTGCCTTTTTCATCGTGCGGACGTGCGGACGCGTCGTCGTCGCTCACCGCGGCGACAACGAAGGCGTTTCTCGCGGACGGGGACGCTCGGTAGCCTGGGCGCATGATCAGCCTGGGGCTGCTGGACGGCAGCGGTCGACGCGTCACGCTGCGCGCCGTGGACGACGAGAACTGGCGGGCCGTCGCGGACGTCGCTCCATTGGACAACCAACGCCGTTACGTTCCGGCGCTCGCCGCTCGCTACCTCCTCCTGTCCCTCCGTGAGGGCGTATGGAACTCGCTCGCGGTGTGTGCCGACGACACGGTGGTGGGGCATGTCATGTGGGGGCGGGACGAGGACGGCTCGTACTGGATCGGCGGCATGCTGATCGACGGGGCCGAGCAGGGCAAGGGGATCGGCCGGGCGGTGGCGCGCACCCTGCTGCGCTGGCTGGCCGACCGTACGGACTGTGAGGTCCTTCGCCTGTCGTACGACCCGGACAACTCCGCCGCAGAGCGCCTGTACACCTCCCTGGGGTTCCGTCCGGTGTCCGCCGCAGGGGAGGACGTGGACGGTGAGGTGGTCGCCGAGTTGTCCGCGAAGGCGGTGGGACGAGAGGCGTGAAGGCCTGGGACATCTCGGCCGGGCAGGCCTTCAGACCTGTGGTGAGTCGGCGGTGAGTCGGTGCGTTCCTTGAAGTGGGTCACCGCGATCCTGCCGTTGGGTGAGGTGGGGAGGGAGCGTAGGTGGAGCCCACAGCCACGGACCAGTTCTGTCACGCGTCTTCGGCCACCCATGCGGCCGGGCGGTATCAGCCTTCCCGGTGCGTAGAGGGCCCGTTGAGCAGGGAGTTCGGGGCGGGCACAACCGAATGCGGCCGAGACGACTCTCAGGGAAGAGGCAGTCGATGAGGTGGGGGGCCGGGTGAGGCGGCGGAGCGTTCTGCTGGGCTGTGGTGCGTTGGTTCTCGTGCTGTCGGCCGTGGGAGTCGTGTGGTGGACCTGGTTCCGGGCGCCGTACGCGGTCGCCGACTCACCTCGGATCGATGTGACCGTGCGGGCCGAGAAGTCGGTGTATCCCGATGTCGAGGAGACCGCCGAGGAGGTCGACACCGTCGTGCGGGTGTATGTGCAGCGGCTCGAGGCCGGTGATGTGGAGGGGCTCATGGAGCTTGCGGGGCCCGCGTACCGGGAGACCCGGGGTGCCGCGTACGAGCATGTGCGTGAGTTCGGCGAGGGGGCTCGTGGCCCTGTCGAGGTGACCGTGCTGGAGGCGCCCGTCGACTACTTCAACCCGGTGCGGATCACTTACGAGCGGACCGGCCAGGAGCAGGAGTTGCTGCTCGTCAAGGACGACGGGTACTGGTGGATCGGGTTGGGCGACGGTGATCCGGCGGCGGGGCAGTAGGGCGGAGGACTCCCTCCACACGGAGGACACCCCCTCCGCGGTGGATGGGCTCTCCGCGGTGGATGGGCTCTCCGCGGTGGATGGGCTCTCCGCGGTGGATTGGCTCTACTTGGTGTACAGCTCCTCGATCTCCGCCGAGAAGGACCTCTCCACGACCTCTCGCCGCAGTTTCATCGACGGGGTGAGGTGGCCGGCCTCCTCCGTGAAACCGCCGGGGACGACGGCGAAGCGGCGGATGGATTCCGGGCGGGAGACCAGGCGGTTCGCCTCGTCCACCGCTCGTTGGAGGACGGCTCGCAGGTCGGGGTCGGTGGCGAGCTGCTCGCCGGGGACGTCCTGCTTGCCGTTCATCTGGCACCAGTGGGTGATGCCTTCGGGGTCGAGGGTGAGGAGGGCGGTGACGTAGGGGCGCCGGTCGCCGATGACCATGGCGTGGGCGATGAGGGGGTGGGAGCGCAGCCAGTTCTCCAGGGGGGCCGGGGCCACGTTCTTGCCGCTGTCGGTGACGAGGATCTCCTTCTTGCGGCCGGTGATCGTGAGGTAGCCCTCGTCGTCCAGCCGGCCTATGTCGCCGGTGGCGAACCAGCCGTCGGGGCCCGCCGGGACGACGCCGCCGGCCTGGGGATCCCAGTAGCCACGGAAGATCTGGCCGCCGTGGAGGAGGATCTCGCCGTCGGCGGCGATACGGACCCGGGTGCCGGGCAGGGGCCGGCCGACCGTGCCCAGGCGGGGGCGGTTGGGCGGGGTGACGGTCACCGCGGCGGTCGTCTCCGTCATGCCGTAGCCCTCGAAGACGTCGATGCCCGCTCCGGCGTAGAAGGCGGCCAGGCGGCGGCCGAGGGGGCTGCCGCCGCAGATCACCTGACGGACTCTCCCGCCCAGCGCTTTGCGGATGCGGCGGTAGACCAGGGGGTCGTAGAAGGTGCGGGCCGTCTTCAGGAAGGTGGAGGGGCCGGGGCCGGTGCCGTGCTGCTCCGCCTCCAGGGCCTCGCCGTAGCGGCGGGCCACGGCGGAGGCCCTGTCGTACGACGAGGCGCGGCCCATGCGTTCGGCGGAGGCGCGGGCCGTGTTGAAGACTTTCTCCAGGACGTAGGGGATGACGAGGAGGAAGGTCGGCCGGAAGGACTTGAGGTCGGCGAGGAGGTCCTCCGTGCGGAAGCTCGGCGAGTGGCCCAGACGGACCCTCGCCCGCATACAGCCGATCGCCACCATGCGGCCGAACACATGCGCGAGGGGGAGGAAGAGAAGGGTGGAGGCCTCCTCGTCCGTCTTCGCGCGGAAGATCGGGTAGAGGAGGTCGATCGCGTTGTCGACCTCGGCGCAGAAGTTGCCGTGGGTGAGGGCACAGCCCTTGGGGCGGCCGGTCGTGCCCGAGGTGTAGATGAGGGTCGCGAGCGTGTCGGGGCCCAGCACCCCGCGCCGTACGGCCACTTCCTGGTCCGGGACCCCCCGGCCCAGCTCGGCGAGCCGGTCCAGGTGGCCCTTCTCGAAGACCCACATGTGGCGCAGGTCGGGGATGCGGTCGAGCTCGGGGCCGAGGGCGGCGGCCTGGCCCGCGGTCTCCACGGCGAGGGCCACCGATCCCGAGTCCTGGAGGATCCAGCGGGTCTGGAAGACGGAGGAGGTCGGATAGATCGGGACCGTCACCAGGCCCGCCGCCCAGGCCGCGAAGTCGAGGAGCGTCCACTCGTACGTCGTCCGCGCCATGATGGCGATGCGGTCGCCCGGCATCAGGCCGTCGGCGATCAGGCCCTTCGCCAGTGCGAGCACCTCGGCGGCGAAGTCGGCCGCCGTCACGTCCCGCCACCGGCCGTCGCCACCCGCGTCCGTCCCTTCACCCGGCGCGCCACCTCCGACCGCGGCAGCGCCCGCCGCGCCGCCGCCCGCCGCGCCGCCGACCTTGCGGCTGAGGACCACGGAGTCGGGCGCGTGTGCCGCGTTGTCGAACGGGATGTCCGCGAGCGAGCCGTAGGTCACGGGCGCGGCGAGCGCGGGGATGTACGCCTCTCGCACGGTGCCGTCCAGCCGCTTCAACTCGGGTTCCAGCAGGTCGGGTTCGATGCGTTCGAGGCTGGACACGGGCGGCTCCTGGGCGTTCGGTGTGCCCGGATCGTACGGGGTTGGTGTGTGAGGTTGGTGTGAGTGTGGCGATGGTCCGGAGATGGAACGGGGCCGGGGATGTGCAGTGTCGCCGGTTGCCCGCTCGCCGCTCCGGCGCAGGTCAACGGCGTGCCAAGTTACCTGAGGGTCGTTCATTTCCTTGGGCTCACGGAGACTCGTCGGGCATTACCTCGGGTAACCTGACTGGTGGGTAACAAGGCCGCGCAGGCGAAGGGGGAAACCGTCCGATGCCCACCCTCACCCTCACCCGACCACCCTCCCTCGGTCCCCTCCTCGCCCGAGGCGCACTCCTGTCACCGTGGAGGAGCCTCAAGCTCGCGGGCTCCGCCGACGCCGGTGCGGCCGCCTTCCCCGGCCCCTCCGCCCCCTTCGGCCGGCTCGTCCTCCCCGGGGTCCGGATCGACCTCGCCCGGCTCGCCGCGTACGAGCGCGTGTGCGGGTTCCCCACAGGGGAGGACGCCATCCCGTTGACGTACCCGCACGTCCTAGGCTTTCCGCTCGCCATGCGGATCATGTCCGGGCGCGAATTCCCGCTGCCCCTCCTCGGTCTCGTCCACACCTCGATCGAGATCACCCGGCGGCGACGGCTGCCAGCCACCGGCGAGTACGAACTCACGGTGTACGTCGACGAGCTGCGGCCCCATCGGCGGGGCACCGAGGCGACGGTGGTGACCGAGGTACGGGACGGGGGCGAGGTCGCGTGGGAATCGCGGAGCACGTATCTCGCGCGGCATCGGCGGATCGACGATGCCGGCCGGGCCGAGGGGGGCGGGGCGGACGACAGGGCGCGGCGAGTGGAGGAGCACGGGCCGTTGCCCGCGGTTGCCGAGTGGCGGCTGGCCGGGGATGTGGGGCGGCGGTACGGGCCGTGTCCGGGGACCGCAATCCGATCCATCTGCATACGCTCGGTGCGCGCCTGTTCGGCTTTCCCCGGGCGATCGCGCACGGCATGTGGACCGTGGCCCGCTGCCTCGCCGAACACGGCACGCCCCCGGCGACCCTCGTCCGCGCGGAGTTCCGGGCGCCGGTACCGCTGCCGGGCGCGGTGACCTACGCGGCGGACGGGCAGGCGTGGGGCGGCTTCGAGCTGCGGAGCGGGGACCTTCCGGGGGGCGCGGGGCGGCTCCATGTGCGGGGCCAGGTGTATCCGCTGGTCACCTGAGCACGCGTGACTTCACTCGCGGGTGCGTGGTGGGTCCGTGGGTGTGTGGTGGGTCCGCGGGTGCGTGGTGGGTCCGCGGGTGGGCGGGTGGGTGAGTGCGTGCGTGCGTGCGGGTCGTGCGTGGCTGGTCGCGTGGTTTCCCGCGCCCCTGAGAAGCAGGGCTTCGCCCCGTGCTTCGTTGTTCGTTGTCGGCGGCGCCCTCGGTCTACCGCGCCTGTGCCTCGGCGTGCGGCGTGGCCTCCTCGTCGTCCGTGCGGGTCGGCGGGGTCCAGGGGTGGCCCTCCATGAGGTTGCCGAGGCCGGCCCAGGCGAAGTTCATGAGGGTGGCCGCGGCCTGGCGGGCGGTGATGCCGGGGGTGGCGTTGGCCCAGGCGGCGAGGGCCTCGGCGGCGCCGACCAGACCCTCGGCGAGGCCCGCGACCTCACGCTCGGGCAGGGACGGGTCCCGGCGGGCCTCCCGCGCGGCAACCAGGATGAGCCCGGTCACGAACGCGACCATCTCCTCACGCATCGCCGCCACCTCGGCGGCGAACGGTTCACCGTGCGTACGGGCCTGGAGATGCAGTACCGCCCAGGCGTCCGGATTGCGCGCGGTGTGTGTGAAGAACGCCGCCAGCCCTTCCCAGAGTTGACGGTCGGCGGGCAGTTCGGGGTTCACACCCGCACGTACGGCGGTGGTGAGCGCCTTGGCCTCGCGCCGGATGCAGGCCGTGAAGAGGTCTTCCTTGGAGTTCAGGTACAGATAGACCAACGGCTTGGACACGCCCGCCAGTTCGGCGATCTCGTCCATCGACGCGGCCCGGTAGCCGCGCTGCCCGAAGGTCCGCACCGCCGCGTCCAGCATTTGCCGTTCCCGCACCGCACGGGGCATCCGTTTGCTCTTCACAGCACCCATGCGGGCAAGCGTACGGTTCCGGCGCCCGGTACGGACCTGGGCGTCGGGCGGGTGGCCTTGTGTCCGGCGGTTACGAAGCCTGGCTCGACGTGGGCCGGGCGCTCTCGTTCTCGGCCGTCTCGGCCGGCTCCGGGACCGCCGTGGTCCTCACCGCGTCGTCGGCCTCGTCCTCCTGGCTGCGGTTGGCGGCGAGGTTGGACTTGACCCGGTCGATGGAGCGGTCCAGGCGGGGGGCGATCTGGGCGGAGGCCTGGTCGCGCTGCTTGCGGAGGGCGACGAAGCTGATCGGCGCGGAGACCAGGAGGGAGAGGAGGACCATCCACATGCCGTTGGAGGCGCCGAGACCGCGCGGGGCGACACCGGAGTAGACGAGGGCCCAGACGACCACGAAGCAGCCCACGAAGATTCCCAGGCGCATCAGTGTGTAGCGGAGCATCTCAATCCACTCTTTCGTTTCCGTTCTGGACATGGCCCGAGGTCATCGTCCAGTGAAGCACGGTCCAGGGGGGATCTTGCAGGGGGGTCTCGCCCCGCGCACCCGTCGGGTCTCATGTCAGGGGGAGCAGCATCGTGATGTCGTCGCGGTGGTCGTCGGGGGCGACCCGGATGGCTCCGGGGACTCGGCCGACCTCCTTGTAGCCGCAGGAGGCGTAGAAGTGTTCCAGGCCGAGGCCGCCCCGGCAGGTGAGGCGGATGGCGTCTATGCCGTCGAAGTCGCGGGCCGCGGTCTCGGCCGCGCTCATCAGGGCGCGGCCGTAGCCCTTGCCCTGGTGGGCGGGGTGGACCATCACCGTGAAGAGCCAGACCCAGTGGGCCATCAGGCGGTGGGTGTTGAAGCTGAAGAAGGCGGTGGCGGCGGGGGTGCCGGTGTCGTCGAGGCCGAGGAGGAGGCGGTGTTGGCCTTCTGCCATGGCGGTGAGGTGCTTCAGGAGTTGGGGGCGGATCACTTCGGGGGTGGCCGGGGGGACGAAGCCTACGGCTCCGCCTGCGTTGGTGACGTCTGCCCAGAGGGTGAGGATGCCGTCGTGGAGGGTGGGGGTGAGGGGTGGATCGAGGTGGAAGGTAAGGGTCATGGGCTGACCGTAATCATTACGCGTGACTCGTCTCAAGAGGGATTCGCCCCCCGCCGCCCCTACCCGTCCCATCCGCAGGGGCTGCGCCCCTTCGACCCCGTCCGCGGCCGGTGGGGCCGGCCGCGGACGAACAACCGGTCTCTCAGACCCGCATCGGCTGCGGGGACTCCCTGCGCGCCGGGTCCGGGCCCTCGTACTCGCGGATGATCTCGTACCTCGTGTTGCGTTCGACGGGGCGGAAGCCCGCGTCGCGGATGAGGTCCAGCAGGTCCTCGCGGGTGAGCTTGTTCGGTGTGCCGTAGTTGTCCGCATCGTGGGTGATCTTGTATTCGACCACCGAGCCGTCCATGTCGTCGGCGCCGTGCTGGAGCGCCAGTTGAGCGGTCTGGACGCCGTGCATGACCCAGAAGACCTTGACGTGGGGGACGTTGTCGAAGAGCAGCCGGGAGACCGCGAAGGTCTTCAGGGCCTCCGCGCCGGTCGCCATCTGGGTGCGGGCCTGGAGACGGTTGCGTACCTTGCCGTCCTTCATGTCCACGAAGTCGTGCTGGTAGCGCAGGGGGATGAAGACCTGGAAGCCGTTCGTCTCGTCCTGGAGTTCCCGCAGACGCAGGACGTGGTCGACCCGGTGGCGCGGCTCCTCGATGTGGCCGTAGAGCATGGTGCAGGGGGTCTTCAGACCCTTCTCGTGCGCCAGCCGGTGGATGCGCGACCAGTCCTCCCAGTGGGTGCGGTGGTCGACGATGTGCTGCCGGACCTCCCAGTCGAAGATCTCAGCTCCACCACCGGTCAGGGACTCCAGGCCCGCGTCGATCAGTTCGTCGAGGATCTCCGACGCCGACAGCCCGCTGATCGTCTCGAAGTGGTGGATCTCCGTCGCTGTGAACGCCTTCAGGGAGACGTTCGGGAGGGCCGCCTTCAACTCCTTCAGGGAGCGCGGATAGTAGCGCCACGGCAGGTTGGGGTGGAGCCCGTTGACGATGTGCAGCTCGGTGAGGTTCTCGCCCTCCATCGCCTTGGCGAGCTTGACGGCCTCCTCGATGCGCATCGTGTACGCGTCTTTCTCCCCCGGCTTGCGCTGGAAGGAGCAGTAGGCGCACGAAGCCGTGCACACATTGGTCATGTTGAGGTGGCGGTTGACGTTGAAGTGGACGACGTCGCCGTTCTTCCGCGTCCGCACCTCGTGAGCGAGTCCGCCGAGCCACGCCAGGTCGTCCGACTCGTACAGCGCGATGCCGTCCTCGCGGGTCAGCCGCTCACCGGAGCGGACCTTCTCCTCCAGCTCGCGCTTGAGCCCGACGTCCATGCCCACACCTCTCACCGATCCAACCGCCTCAAAAGACCTCACCAACCGTACGCCTACGCCCCTACTCCTCCTCCGGCAGCTCACCCACCCGGTTCTCCCACTTGGTGGAGAGCACGATGGTCGTACGGGTCCGGGAGACCCCCTTGGTGCCGGAGAGCCGGCGGATGGTCTTCTCCAGGCCGTCGACGTCGGGGGCACGCACCTTGAGCATGAACGAGTCGTCGCCCGCGATGAACCAGCAGTCCTCGATCTCGGCCAGGTCCCGCAGCCGGTCCGCCACGTCCTCGTGGTCGGCGGCGTCGGAGAGCGAGATGCCGATGAGCGCGGTCACGCCGAGGCCGAGGGAAGCCGCGTTGACGGTGGCGCGATAGCCGGTGATGACACCGGCCGCCTCAAGCCGGTTGATGCGGTCGGTGACACTGGGTCCCGACAGACCGACGAGGCGCCCCAGCTCCGCGTAGGAGGCCCGGCCGTTCTCCCTCAGGGCCTGGATGAGCTGCCTGTCCACCGCGTCCATGCGATCGGTTGCCTTCCGCTGAAGAGTTGAGTTGTGGGTGCTGCTTGGTCGTTGGTCAGTGGTACGAGAAACGGGACGGGGAGAGCGGGTCGGGGAGGAGTGTGGTGCGGGCCGGGGTGAGCGTGTACGGCTCAGTCGGTCGCACCGGAGGCGCGTGCCCCGCCCACCTCGCCCTCCCAGCGCCGGTACAGGGTGTGCGGGACGCCCGCCGCGTCCAGCGCCCGTCCGGCGACGAAGTCCACCAGGTCCTGGATGTGCGTGGCGCCCGCGTAGAACGCCGGGGACGCCGGCAGTACGGTCGCACCCGCCTCGTCCAGGGTCACCAGGTGCCGCAGGGTCTGCCCGTTCAACGGGGTCTCGCGTACGGCGACCACGAGCCGCCGCCCCTCCTTGAGGGTGACGCTCGCCGCCCGTTGCAGCAGGTCCTTGGAGAGCCCGAGGGCCACGCCCGCGACGCACGCCGTCGACGCGGGGACGATCAGCATCCCCTTGACGGGGTACGAGCCCGAGGACGGTCCGGCGGCCAGATCACCGGCGCTCCAGTGCCGAACCCGGTCGCCGCGGTCGCCGTCGAGGTCCACGACGAACGTGCCGGGCTTGCCGTCCGCCCCACGGGACAGCCATTCGCGCAGGTCCTCGCGCCAGTGTGCGTCCCGGAAGGAGATTCCCGTCTCGTCGAGCAGGGTCAGCCGCGAGGCCCGGGACACCACGAGGTCGACACTCTCACCGGCGGCGAAGAGTGCGCGCAGCACGGCCGCGGCGTATGGGGTGCCGGATGCGCCGGACACCCCTACGATCCAAGGCGTACGCGGCGTCTTCCCTGGCTTGACTGGGTTCACGACACCGAGCCTATCCGGCGCCGCGCGGCGGGAACCGGCCAAGGGGGCCCGGCCGTTTCCACGAAGGACGTGTGAGGTCGGGACGGGGGTTCGACATGGCAGGTGGAGTGCGCGGGACGCTGGGTCCCGAGCGGCAGTGGTCGCGCGGGGACCGCGCGAAGGCGGCGGCCAAGCTGATGGTGGGCTGGGTGGCGCTGCTGTGGATCCTTGAGGTCGTCGACGTGGCGACCGGCAATGCCCTGGACGACTTCGGGGTCGTGCCGCGTTCGGTGCCCGAGCTGGTCGATGTCGTGCCCGCCTCGTTCATCCATTTCGGCTTCGGCCATGTCGCGGCGAACAGCGTGCCGTTGCTGGTGCTGGGGTTCCTCGCGGCGCTCGGCGGGCTGCGGCGCTTCGCCGCCGTCTGCGCGCTGATCATCGTCGCGGACGGGCTGGGGGTGTGGCTCATATCCCCCGACAACACGAACACCGCCGGTGCCTCCGGCGTCGTCTTCGGACTCTTCGGGTTCCTCGTCGTCAGCGGGTTCGTCGAGCGCCGGCTGCTGGGGGTGGCGGTGGGTGTCCTGGTCGCGGCGGTCTGGGGCGGCTCGATCCTCGCGGGCATCGCGCCGAACGAGACCGGCATCAGCTGGCAGGGGCATCTGATCGGGCTGGTGGCGGGGGTGGTTGCAGCGTTCGTGTTCCGCCGCCGCGCACCCCGCACGGCGCTCACCGCCTAGAGCGCGCCTTCGGGTCCACGGGGAGGCGTGCGGTGGCGATCGTGAGCTTGCCGAGCGGAGTGTCGAGGGTCAGGTCAGGGCCGTAGGGGATGGTGTCGCGGCCCTGGTAGCCGCCAGGGCCGGGGTTCCACATCATGACGGCGTGGCCCTGGAGCGGGTCCAGGATCACGTAGTGGGTGATGCCCAGGGAGGCATACCGGCGGGGCTTGATCTCGTAGTCACGGCGGATGCTTTCCGGCGACACCACTTCGGCCACGAACTCGATCAGGTCGGCGGGATACGCGCTGCGGTTCTCCGCCTCCGCCTCCGCCGGGATGACCGCGATGTCCGGGCAGAACTCGTTGGCATCGTCAAAGGGGAACGCCACATCACTCACCAGCGCCCAGTCCGGCGGAAGCTGATCCTCCAGGTCCGTCGACACCCTCAGGATCGTCTTCCCGTGGAACGGCCTGACCGGGTTCATCACGATGCTGCCCTCGACAATCTCCGTCAGATAGCCGGGGAACATGTCCTCCAGCCTGCTGAGCTGCGAGTGCAGGCGGTCAATGCCCGAGACGGTCATGCTGGCCTCCCTGGGATCCTGCCCTCGATGGTAGGCCGACGGTAATCAGAGGGTCAGACCCCGAACCAGAAGATCCAGCAGCGCACACACGAACAGGGCAATGCCGATGAACCCGTTGACCGAGAAGAACGCGCGGTTCAGGCGGGACAGGTCGTGCGGGCGCACGATCGTGTGCTCGTACACGAACGCGCCCGCGACGATCGCCAGCCCCAGCCACAGGAACGCGCCCGCGTCGGTGAGGAGCGCGTACCAGACGAACAGGGCCGTCGTGAGCACGTGGCAGGCCCGTGCCGCCCAGATCGCCGCCGGGATGCCGAAGCGGGCCGGGACCGACAGCACGCCGGACTCGCGGTCGGAGTCGACGTCCTGGCAGGCGTAGATGAGGTCGAAGCCGCCGATCCAGATGCCGACGGCGAGTCCGAGGACGACCGCTTCCCAGGACCAGGAACCCGTGATCGCGAGCCAGCCGCCGACCGGGCCCATGGCCTGGGCGAGGGCCAGGATCGCCTGCGGGTAGTTCGTGAAGCGTTTGCCGTAGGGGTAGACCACCATCGGGATCACCGCGATGGGGGCCAGGGCGAGGCAGAGCGGGTTCAGCAGCGCCGCCGAGCCGAGGAAGACGACGAGGGCGATCAGCGCGCCCGTCCAGGCGTGCCTGACCGACATCGCGCCGGTCACCAGCTCGCGGTGCGCCGTGCGCGGGTTCCGCGCGTCGATCTCGCGGTCGATGATCCGGTTGACCGCCATCGCGAACGTGCGCAGGCCCACCATGCAGATGGTGACCAGGAGCAGCCGGACCCAGTGGATATTGCCGTCCAGCTGGAACATGGCCGTGAGCGAGGCGATGTACGCGAAGGGCAGCGCGAAGATCGAGTGTTCGATCATCACGAGGCGGAGGAACGCCTTGGTACGGCCCGGTTGCTGCGGGATCGCCGCCGATGCGCTGGTCACAGGCCGTACTCCTTCCAGCGGCGGTCGACGAGCGCGGCCGTGGCCGGGTCCGACTCGACCATGTCCGGCCAGCCCCCGTCTCGCGTGTAGCCCTCCTCGATCCACTTCTTCGTGGCGTCGATGCCCGCCTTGCCGCCCCAGAACTGCTGGTAGGAGGCGTGGTCCAGATGGTCCACCGGGCCCTCGACGATCGAGAGGTCGCGGGCGTAGTCCGTGTTGCCGAGCGCGCGCCAGGCGACCTCGTGCAGGTCGTGGACGTCGCAGTCGGAGTCCACCACCACGATCAGCTTGGTCAGGGACATCATGTGGGCGCCCCAGATCGCGTGCATGACCTTCTGGGCGTGCTTGGGGTACTTCTTGTCGATCGAGATGATCGCGCAGTTGTGGAAGCCGCCCGCCTCGGGGAGGTGGTAGTCCACGATGTCCGGGACGATGATCTTGAGGAGGGGGAGGAAGAAGCGTTCCGTCGCCCGTCCCAGCGGTCCGTCCTCGGTCGGCGGCCGACCGACCACGATCGACTGGAGCAGCGGCCGCTTCCGCATCGTCACGCAGTCGATCTTCAGCGCGGGGAACGGTTCCTGCGGGGTGTAGAAGCCGGTGTGGTCGCCGAACGGGCCCTCGGGGAGCATCTCGCCGGGCTCCAGCCAGCCCTCGATCACGACCTCGGCGTTCGCCGGCACCTGCAGTGGCACCGTCTTGCAGTCGACCATCTCGATCCGCTTGCCCGCGACGAACCCGGCGAACAGGTACTCGTCGATGTCACCGGGGAGCGGGGCGGTGGAGGCGTACGTCACGGCGGGCGGGCAGCCGAAGGCGATGGCGACCGGCAGTCGCTCGCCGCGCTTGGCGGCCACCTGGTAGTGGTTGCGGCTGTCCTTGTGGATCTGCCAGTGCATACCGATGGTGCGCTTGTCGTGACGCTGGAGGCGGTAGAGGCCGAGGTTGCGTACGCCGGTCTCGGGGTGCTTGGTGTGGGTGAGCCCCAGGTTGAAGAAGGAACCGCCGTCCTTGGGCCAGGTGAACAGCGCGGGCAGCCGGTCCAGGTCCACCTCGTCGCCCTGGAGGACCACCTCCTGCACGGGCGCGCTGTCCGCCTTCACCCTCTTCGGCGGGACGTGGGCCATCGCACCGAGCTTGCCGAACGCCTCGCGCACGCCCACGAAGCCCTGGGGCAGTTCGGGCTTGAGCAGGCCGCCGATCTTCTCGCTGATCTCGCCGTACGACTTCAGACCGAGGGCCTTCAGCAGGCGGCGGTCGGTGCCGAAGACGTTCATCGCGAGGGGCATCGCGGAGCCCTTCACGTTTTCGAAGAGCAGGGCGGGGCCGCCGGCCTTGTTGACCCGGTCGACGATCTCCCCGACCTCCAGGTAGGGGTTGACTTCGGCCTTGATGCGCTTGAGATCGCCCTCGCGCTCCAGTGCGCGGAGCAGGGAGCGAAGATCGTCGTAAGCCATGGGGACAAGTATCCCCGAGGGGCTACCCTGACCCCGTCACGGGGCCCGGCGCACGGCCCCGCCGTCACTTCCAGGGGGCCGGTAGACGCGGCCCGCTACCGCTTCCAGGGGGCTGTTCCATGCTCAGGGTGTTGATGTACCTCGTGCCGTTGGCGCTGACGATCTACGCGTTCATCGACTGCCTCAACACCCCCGAGGACGAGGCGAAGCACCTGCCGAAGATCGCCTGGGTCTTCATCATCCTGCTCTTCTGGATCGTGGGCCCGATCGCCTGGCTCGTCGCCGGCAAGCTCCGCCACGCTCCGGCGGGCGGCCGCACCCCCTCCGAGTGGCACCGCAGCCACCACACGCAGTACGTCGCCCCCGACGACAACCCCGAGTTCCTGAAGTCCCTCGCCGAGGACAACAAGAAGGACGAGTCCCTGCTCAAGAGCTGGGAGGCCGATCTGCGACGCCGCGAGGAGGAGTTGAAGCGGCAGGAGGAGCAGAAGCCGGGCAAGGGGAACCCGGGAGGCAGCGGGGACACGGGTGACACGGGTGACACGGGTGACACGGGTGAGGGCAGGAGCCCGAAGGACGGCGGGGAGAAGTAGGGACGGCGGGGAGAAGGACAGACAGCGGGGAGAAGGAGCGGCGCGTCAGTCCTCGCGCAGGACGAGGGCGAGCAGACCGGGGAAGCGGGCGTCGAACTCCTCGCGGCGCAGGCGGTTGACGCGCTTGGCGCCCTCGTCGCGCTGTTCGACGAGCCCGGCGCCCCGCAGTACGGAGAAGTGGTGGCTGAGGGCGGCCTTGCCGACGGGCACGTCGAAGCTGCCGCAGGCGCGCGTCCACACCGGGGAGCCCGCCAACTCCCGTACGAGCGCGATGCGTACGGGATCGGCCAGCGCCGCGAGGGCGGTGAGGACCGGGACGTCGTCGGGATGGGTGTGTTCCGGGGCGGTCCGGTGACCGGTGCCGTGCTGGGCCATGGCCGACTCCTCCGTACTGCCTGCGGCTGCCTGTGCTGCCGACGCCTCCTTGCCGACTGTTCGATGAAAATCATACACTCGCGAGTGTTCGCTTTTCATCGAACAATCGAAGGGGAGTCCGGCATGCGCGCGATCGAGTTCCAGGAGTACGGCGCCCCCGAGGTCCTGCAGGTGGTGGAGGCGGAGGCCCTCGAACCCGGACCCGGACAGGTCAGCATCCAGGTGGCGTACGCGGGGGTGAACTTCGCCGATCTGAAGGCGCGCGCCGAGGGCTACCGGGTCGAGGCGCTGCCTTACCGCCCCGGCCTCGAGGTCTCCGGGCGGATACGGGCGCTCGGTGAGGGCGTGGAGGGGCTGAGCGTGGGACAGCGGGTGGCCGCGCTGACCGACGCCGGAGCGTACGCGGAGGTCGTGGTGGCCGACGCGGTCACGGTCTTCCCGCTGCCGCAGGGCGTCGACCTCCGTACGGGCGCCACGTTGCCCACCGTGCTGCCGACGGCGTACGCGCTCGTGCACACGGTGGGGAGGCTGGGGGCCGGTGAGACCGTGCTCGTCCAGGGCGCGGCGGGTGGCATCGGCACGGCGGCGGGGCAGTTGGCCAGGGCGGCGGGCGCCGGTGCGGTGTACGGGGTCGTGTCGGACGGGGGCAAGGCCAAGCACGCGCTGGGCCATGGCTACGACGAGGTCTTCGCCGGCACGGACGCCGGGTTCTTCGCGGACGAGGTGCGCGCCGCGACCGGCGGTCGGGGCGTCGACCTGGTCCTCGACCCCGTCGGCGGTGACACCCTCCGCGCCGGGCTCGCCTCCCTCGCCCCCTTCGGTCGCCTGGTCTCCTTCGGCAACGCGAGCGGTGAGGATCCGTGGACCGTGGGCCAGCCCGAGCTGTACCCCCGGGGCCTGACCGTCTCCGGCTTCTCGATCATCGCCCTCGCCGGGTCGGCCCCGTCGGAGTTCCGGGCCCTCGCCGAGCGGGCCTTCGCCACGGTCGTCGACGGGGCCGTGCGCCTGCCCGTGACCGCCGAGTTCGACCTGGCGGACGCGGCGGAGGCCCACCGGCTGATGGGAACACGCAAGAGCGTGGGGAAGCTGTTGCTGCGGGTGGGTGGCGAGGGGGAAGGAACCATGTGAGCCTGCGTCGAGTGATGACGGCTGAAGAGGTGCTGCGCGTGCTGAGCGTGCTGCGGCGGGCCGGGATCGAGGTCTGGGTCGGTGAAGGGGGTGAGCGCCCGTTCACCTACCCCTCCTCCTGCTTCGTGACGGGCACCGTCGACGGAACGACGGTGTCCTGCCTCTCCGCCGAGCAGCAGGCCCACTTCCACCAGGGGTACCTACCTGGCCTCGGGTCCGCCGACCTGGCCTTCCCCTGGCGCCTCGGCCCGGACTTCCTCCCCGTCGCGCGCCGACCGCACGCACATCTCAGAGGAAGGCGGGACCGATCGGCTGAAGAGTGGCATATGCCGTGAATGAGGCCGATGATGGAAGAAGGCTAGGAAGGTGATGATGACTAACGGCCAGGAGTCGGAGAAGCGTCGTTCCTCACGGCGGGAAGCCGCCGAGGAGCGGATCTCCGCGCCCGAGGCCATGCGGAGTGCGATCGAGCAGCTCACTCAGCTACTGGGCCGCGCTCCCGAGTCTGTTTCCGCGCTGAAGCCGACCGACGAGGGCTGGGAGGCCCAGGTCGAGGTCCTGGAGCTGGAGCGCATCCCGCAGACGACCAGTGTGATGGCCGGCTACCGGGTGGTTCTGGACCCCGTGGGCAATCTGCTGGCGTACGAACGCGGACGCCGGTACACCCGCGCGCAGGTCGACCGGGGATCCCGCTGAGCCGCCGCGACCGCGGCCGCCGCTGAATCCTGAACGGCTGCCGCCGTAGCCACGCTCGCAACCCCTGTCGTACGGCTTCCCTCATCGAAGGGAAGACATCGTGACTGTGGTGCCGCAGGGCGAGGGTGGCGCCGTAGCCGCCCGTGGCGGCGGCTCGGGCAACCTCTACGACGTGCTGGAACTCGTCCTCGACCGGGGCCTGGTCATCGACGCGTTCGTACGGGTCTCCCTGGTCGGCATCGAGATCCTGAAGATCGACGCTCGGGTCGTGGTGGCCAGCGTCGACACATACCTGCGCTTCGCCGAGGCGTGCAACCGGCTGGACCTGGAATCGGGCCGCAAAGCTCCCTCCCAGCTCACGGACATCGTCGGGAACACCGTCGAGTCGGGCGCCCGGGGCAAGAGCAAGGGGACCCTCACGGGCGCGGTCCAGGCCGTCACCGAGTCGCTGCAGAAGGGGCGCGGGGACGACGAGGAGTCCGGACACGAGAGGCAGCGCGTGCGCTCCGAGCGGGGCGCGAGCCGCCGTTCCTCCAGAGAGCGTGAGGAGTGAGCGACCCGATGTCGGTGTACGTGTACGCGATCACCAAGGCGGAACATCCGCTGGGCCTGGACGACGTCAAGGGCGTCGGTGAGGATCCCGCGGAACTGCACGCGGTCAACGGCGACGATCTGAGCGCCGTCGTCAGCGAGGCCCCCGCGGACCTGTCGGTCAGCCGCCGTGACGTCGAGGCGCACCACGACGTCCAGGAACGGCTGTGGGCCGACGGCGCCATCCTGCCGATGAGCTTCGGCTTCGTCGCCCCGGACGAGGCCGCCGTCGAAGCCCTGCTGCGGGAGCGGGCCGAGGCGTTCTCACAGCGCCTCGACGAGCTCACCGGGCGCGCGGAGTTCAACGTCAAGGGCGTACACGACGAGGACGCCCTCCTGCGCTCCATCCTGACGGAGTCCTCACGGGCCCGTGAGCTGAACGACGCGATCCGCGAGGGCGGCGGGACGTACGAGGATCGCCTCGCCCTCGGCGAGCTGGTGGCACAGGAGGTGCAGGCCAGGGAGGAGGCGCTGGGGCAGGAGGTCCTCGCCACGCTCCGGCCGTACAGCCTGGACGAGCGGCTCTCCCCCGCGTCCCAGCAGTACTTCGTGAACGCCTCCTTCCTGGTGGAAGGCGAGCGGTCCGAGGAGTTCGCCGAGGCGGGCGGGGAGCTGGCCGAGGCCCTGGGAGAGGGGGTGAATCTGCGGCTGCGCGGCCCGCTGCCGCCGTACAGCTTCGTCTGACCTCTCACACACCCGAGGAGGCGATGTGGTGGGACTGGTCGGGACCATTCTGTCGTTGCCGTTCGCTCCTGTGCGGGGCGTCGGCTGGGTGGTCGACAAGGTGAGACAGGCCGCGGAGGACGAGTACTACGACCCGGGTCCCATCCAGGAGGAGCTGGTGAACCTGGAACAGGCGCGGATCGAGGGACGCGTCGACGAGGAGGAGTTCGCGCGGCGCGAGGAGGAGCTGCTGCACCGCCTGCAGGAGATCAGCGCCTACCGGCTCCAGCAGGGCGCGCAGCCTGGTCCGTGACCGCGTGGGCACGGAAGGAAGCGTGGACACGGAAAGAGACAGGATCATGAAGAACGGCACGATTGGCGCGGCCGTCCTCGGCGGTTATCTGCTGGGGCGGACAAAGAAGGGCAAGCTCGCCCTCAGCCTCGGCGCGGCGCTGGCCGGATCCCGGGTCAGGCCCGGGCAGGTCGGCAAGGCACTCGATTCCCCGTTCCTCGGCAACATCACCCGCCAGGTGCGTACGGAGCTGACGGACGCGGGCAAGGCGGCGGCCACCTCCGTACTGACCGCGAAGGCCGACCACCTCGCCGGAACCCTGCACGAACGCACCGTGGGACTGCGGGAACGGGCCGAGGGCACCGGCGCGCAGGGCGAGGTCGAGGACGAGGACGAGCAGGACCAGCAGGACCAGCAGGACCAGCAGGACCAGCAGGACGAGCAGGACGAGCAGGACGAGCAGGACGCGAACGGCGAGCAGGACACGAACGGCGAGGCTCGTTCTGGGTCTGGGGCTGGGTCAGGGTCAGGGTCAGGGTCTGGGTCTGGGTCTGGGTCTGGGTCTGGTCGGAAGGGTGAAGCGGGGGCGAAGAGCGCGGCGCGGCCGAAGAAGAAGACCGCCACCGCTACCCGCGCCAAGAGCGGCAGTGGCTCACCGTCGAGGAGGCAGGACGATGGCTGAGGGCAGAACGGAGCAAGGCGGCTCGGCGGGTACCGGCACCCTCAGCAGGACACGCGAGGAAGCCAGCCAGAACGGGGGCACGAACCGGCTGAAGGAAGAGCTGGAGGACTACATCGAGGCACGGCTGTCCTTGATGCTCCAGAACGTGGGCCACGGGCTGGGTGAGGGGGCGCGCCGGCTGGGCGACATGAGCGCGGGGACGCTGACCTCTACCGCGTCCCACGCCAAGGACGCCCTGGTGGACAAGGCGAAGGACGCCACCGGCATGGCGAAGGACGCTGTCACCGACAAGGCCAAGGACCTCACCGGCAAGAAGAAGCGCGGCAAGCCCCCGGCGGGCGGCGGCAAGGGGCACACCATCATCGAGGACATCGACGTGGGTGTGCCGGTACGCGAGGCGTACGACCAGTGGACGCAGTTCCGGGAGTTCCAGCGGTTCGCCAAGGGCGTGGTCGGCGTCGAGCAGGTGGACGACGTCATGACCAACTGGCACGTCAAGGTCGCCAAGGTGAACCGGCGTTGGCGCGGCACCATCACGGAACAGGTGCCCGACGAGCGGCTCGTCTGGACCTCCGAGGGCGAGAAGGCCACCACGAGGGGCGTCGTCACCTTCCACCCGCTGGGCGAGAACCTCACCAAGGTGCTCCTCGTCCTGGAGTACTTCCCCAAGGGAGTCGTCGAGAGGGTGGGCGGTCTGTTCCGAGCCCAGGGCCGCCGCGCGCGCCTCGACCTCAAGCTCTACCGCACGTTCGTGATGACACGGGGCGAGGCCACCGGGGGCTGGCGCGGGGAGATCCGCGACGGCGAGGTCCAGGAACCGGAGGCAGCCGACGAGGATCGGGACGAGGGCGAGGACGGCGAGCCGGAGGGCCCCGAGGAGACCGAAGACCGGCGTGAGGACGACAAGGACGCGGCGGACGAGTACGACGATGACGAAGAGGACCTCGAGGAGGACGAGGAAGACGAGGAGGACGAGGACGAGAACGAGCCCACGGACAAAACCGAGGCCGACGACGAAACCGAGGCCGACGACGACACCGCGGACGACGAGGACGAGGACAACTACGGCTCCGAGGCCGGCGAAGGGCGGGATGCCTCGGACGACGTAGCCGATGCCGACGAAGAGGAAGACGAGGGAGAGGAGAGACAGGACGAGGACGAGGAGGAGGAAGACGGAGACGGCGAGGACGAAGGGCGGGAGAAGGCGGGGTCGAGTGAACCGTGACCCAGCCCGGCTCCTCCCCCGTTCCCTCGCCGTCGCGGAGCCCCTATCCGTACGACCGGGGCTCCAGCGCGAACCTGGCCGACATCCTCGAACGGGTCCTCGACAAGGGCATCGTCATCGTCGGTGACATCAAGATCAACCTTCTCGACATCGAACTCCTGACCATCAAGCTGCGCCTCCTGGTGGCCTCGGTGGACAAGGCCAAGGAG
The DNA here is from genome assembly GCF_042955065.1 of Streptomyces sp. NPDC012510. Classification (NCBI taxonomy): domain Bacteria; kingdom Bacillati; phylum Actinomycetota; class Actinomycetes; order Kitasatosporales; family Streptomycetaceae; genus Streptomyces; species Streptomyces sp. NPDC012510. Next base: position 73,541 of record NZ_JBIBEN010000006.1, on the reverse strand, counting down.
ATGGGCATCGACTGGTGGGAGCACGACCCGGCCCTCTCCTCCCGTGCGTCCCGCCCCGACAACCGACGCTCCCTCGCCGACGAGAACGAGCGTCTGCGCGCCGAGGTGAAGCAGTTGCGCAAGCGCGTCAAGGAGTCCCCGCCGGAACTGTCGAGCCGCACCGAGCCCCGTACGACGGTGGAGCCTCGTACGACAGAGGCCCGTAGCGCGCAGGCGGAGCCCCGACGCAAGCGGCGCAAGGCGGTGAACGCCGAGGAGGACGATGACCGGGGCTGAGAGTGACGCGGGGTTCGACGACTACGACCGCCCGATCAGCGGGACGCAGGTCGCACTGATCGACCTGCTCGACCGGCTGCTGAGCGGCGGTGTCGTCCTCACCGGAGACCTCGTCCTCAGCATCGCGGACATCGATCTGGTGCGGGTGTCGCTGCGGGCGGTGATCGTCGCCGTCCGCGAGGAGATGGAGGAGCAGTGGGCGCTCGCCCTCCCCGAGGGAACGCACCCGGCCCCCGAGCGGACGCACCCGGTGGAAGGAGAGGGCGGCCATGGCGACGACGCCCATGCCTGAGGGTCCGCACGCCGACCGTCTCCGTGAGGTGGCCGAGGCCGCGACCCGCGCGTTCTCGCTGCTGCCCGCGCGCCCGGAAGACGTCCCGGCGCCGCCCACCGACCAGGGCGGATCCGTGGCCCGCCGCCTCCGCACCGACCCGGACAACGTCGAACGGGACCTCGTCCGCCTCGTCCTCACCATTGTGGAACTGCTCCGCCAGCTCATGGAACGGCAGGCCCTGCACCGCGTGGACCACGGCGGTCTGACCGAGGAACAGGAGGAACGCCTGGGCATGACCCTGATGGTCCTCCACGACCGCATGACCGAACTCTGCGACCACTACGGCCTCACCCTGGAAGACCTCAACCTGGACCTGGGCCCCCTGGGCCCCCTCCTCCCGCCCCCGTAGGGGCGCGGGAAACTGCGCGATCACCCCTCACCGAACCCGCACAGGCGCCCAAGGGGGTCGAAGGGGCGCAGCCCCTTGAGGATGGGACGGGTAGGGGCGGCGGGGGCGAGGAAAACCTGAACCATGGACCGCATCCCCACCATCGACCTGCACCCCTGGCGAGCCGGCACCCCCGAGACCCGCACCACCATCGCCCGCACCGTCGACAGCGCACTGCAGACCGCCGGCTTCCTCCTGGTCACCGGCCACGGCGTGTCCCCCACCCTCCGGACCCGCATCCGCGAGGCCGCCCGCACCTTCTTCACACTCCCCACCGAGGCCAAACGGCCGTACGAGGTGAAGGTCGGCGGACGCGGCTGGCTCGGCCCCGGCGCCGAGGCGAACGGCTACTCGGAGGGCACGGAGACACCCCCGGACCTCAAGGAGTCGCTGACGTTCGCGACCCACGAGCCGTTCGACGACCCGGCGGTGAACGCCGAGTGGTACCGACCGAACGTCTGGCCGACCGAAGTACCGGAGCTCCAGCCCCTCTGCGAGGAGTACCTGGCACGGATGGGCGAGCTGGAGAACGAGCTGCTCTCCCTCCTCGGTGAGGCCCTCGGCCTGGAACCGGACTTCTTCTCCCGGCACATGAGCCACCCGACCTACGGCTTCAACATCAACTGGTACCCGGGCAGGGAGGTCGTCGGCGACCCGGTGCCGGGCCAGTTCCGGATCGGCCCGCACACCGACTTCGGCACGGTCACGATCCTCGACCGGCAGGCCGGGAAGGGCGGGCTCCAGGTGTACACGGACGAGGGCGGCTGGGAGGACGCGCCGTTCGACCCGGCCGCCTTCACCATCAACATCGGCGACCTGATGGCCCGTTGGACCGGTGACCGCTGGCGTTCCGGCCGCCACCGGGTGCTGCCGCCCCCGGCCGACGAGCCCGCCGAGGAACTGATGTCACTGGTCTACTTCGGCGAATGCACCCCCGGCACGATCGTCGAGTCCGTACGGGCGCCGGTCGGCCGGGTGGCGTACCCACCGGTGGACTCGCACACGTACCTGCGAGCCCAACTGGACTCGATCACCGTGACCTGAACCGACCCGGCCGACAGCCCCTCTTGTATCGAGGGTTTGACACAACATCCCGCCCCCGGCATCTTGTACCCACTGCTTGACACAAGATGATCCGGGGGGGATCTCCCAATGCTCGACTCGCTCGACCGCGCCCCGCTCCAGAGCCGGCTCCTCGACCACGCCGACCACTACGCCCGCTGGTCCGGCCTGGCCATCGGCCTCGTGGTCGCAGAGGCGCTGTCCACGCTCGGGGACGTCGAGTTCGAGCAGCTCGTCGTGTTCGCCATCACGGCCTTCGGCCTGTGCGCCGTCGCCGGTGTCCTGCTGGCCGACGCCCTGACCCTGCGCCCCCAGGAGGCGGTACGGACCGCGAGCCTCGCCCCGCGCCTGGTCAGAGACCATGTGCCACCGCGCATGGGCCCCCTGATCGCCCTCCAGGGGGTCTCTCTCGTCGCCCTGCTGGTGATCACGGCCGCCACGGCCTCCGTCGACCCCGACCGCGTGTTGAGCACGGGGAAGGTCGTCGCCACCACCTGCAACGGGATGCGCGAGACACTCAGCCCCTGGCCGGGCCTGTACTACAGCCTCCCGACCTTCGGCGCGCTCGCCATAGCCACTCCCACCTGCGTCTGGGCCCTGCGCCGCATCACCCACGGACCGGGCGGGGAACAGCAGCGCCGCGACCGCGCGTGGGCGGTCACCGGGGCCTGGGGCCTGCTGGTGTCGAGCCAGCAGCTCTACGCCGTACTGATGGTCTCCGTCGCACTGTCGGACACGGGCTGCACCGGCGTGCTGGGCGCGCTCACCTTCTGGGTGTTCTACCCCCTGGCCCTGCTGAACCTGATCACCGTCGTCTGGTCCCTGGTCACCGTCGTGGCCCCCCGCGCTGTCGAGGACGAGAGGGCCGCGGCCGACTCGGACGGAGCCCCCGACGATGAGTGACCCCGCCGTCCGCGTCGACACCACCAGCCAGGTACCGCCGTACGAGCAGATCCGCGCGCAGCTCGCCGCGCTGATCGTCACCGGCCGGCTGACCGAGGGCGAACGGCTGCCGACCGTACGCCAGTTGGCCACGGACCTCGGTCTGGCACCGGGCACGGTCGCCCGCGCCTACCGGGAGCTGGAGGCCGCCGAGCTGATCCGCACCCGCCGTGGCGCGGGCACCCGGGTCGCGGCGCCCCCGGCCGGTCCGGCCCGCCCCTACGCCACCCAACTCGCCACCCTCGCCCGGGACTTCACCTCCTCCGCCCGCGCCCTGGGCGCCGACACCGACGCCATTCTGACCGCCGTACGCCACGCCCTCGGCCCGGACCGTCACAGGGGCACGTCCTCCAGCGGTTCCAGAGCGGAGTAGTCGCCGAAGCTGCGCCGTTGACATGCTCCTCGCCCTACTGGTCATCAACCGATCCACCTGGGCATCCTTCATGGGGCCGTTCGGTCGGAGTCATAAGCGAACGGGCGGCTTCGGCCCTACTCCGAAGCAACAGCCCCTACCGCCACGGCTGTTGATACCCACAGCAGCTATGACAACGGCAACAACACGAAGCCGCGCCCTCTTCGACATACCCACGGCGCACCAACCCCCGCAGGACCTCCCGTTCGTGGTGCTCGCGGGAGCCCGAGGGCTCGGGAAGAGCGCGGTGCTGCGGGAGCTGTGGACCGCGTACCGGGGTCGTTCCCCCGTCGCGTTGATCGACGGGGAGGAGACGCGGTTCGACCGGCCCCCTCCGGACCGCCCGGCGGCGTCGTGGTCGCCCGTGTACGAGGCGCTGTCGGTGATCGCGGAGCAGCTGGCGGAGCCGGTGGCGAGGGCCGGGCGGATCGCGTTCCCCCGGCTGGCGTCGGGGCTGCTCGCGGTCGCGGCGGAAGGGTGGCGAGGGCGGGACCTGCCCCGGATCCGGGCGGAGGCCGAGCGGATCCTGCTGCTCAGCGACACCGGTGGCCGGCTCGCGGGGCCGGGCGGGCGGTGGGCCGGCAAGGTGGTCGACCGGCTGGTGGCGTCGGTGTCGCACCAGGGCCCGGTGGTCGAGGCGATCATCGAGGCCGCGCTGGAGGCGTTCACCGAGGGGATGTCGTCCTCGCACAGGCGGCTGCGCCGGGGCGCGGTCTGGTACCGCGACTACCCGAACGCGGGCGGGAACCCCAAACTCGGCCTCGCCCTCCTCTCCCACCACTTCAGAGCGTCCGGCGCCCCGCGGACCCACGCCGAACGCCATCTCGTACGGGCCCTGCTGACGGACCTCGACGACGCCTACCCGAGGGCGTACCCGAGGGCCGGGCGGCCGGTGATCCTGATCGACAACGTGCAGGAGGCGGCCGGACGGAGGCTGCTGGAGACCGTGCTGCGCGACCGCGCCGACGGTCTGGCCGACCCGGTGGCGTTCTTCGCCGCCCTGCGGGGGCAGGGGCACCCGGCGCTACGGAACGCGGCCCGCCGCACCCTGCCGGAGCTGGCCCGCACCGGCGACTGGACGCCGGGCCGGACCCCGTCCTCCCGAGCCCTGCTGGTCTCGCTCCCGCCCCACTCCCCCGACGACACCGCGCCCCGGACCGACTGAAGGGCACGGTCCTGGGCGAAGCCCCCGGCGGCGGAGGCCGCCCGGTGCCACGCTGACGTCGGCTGACGTCGGCCGACGTCAGCCGACGTCGGCGTAGGAGTGCTTGCCGCTGACGAAGATGTTGACGCCGTAGTAGTTGAACAGCCAGCAGGCGAAGGCGATGAGCGCGATGTACGCGGCCTTGCGCCCCTTCCAGCCGGCCGTGGCGCGGGCGTGCAGATAGCAGGCGTAGGCGACCCAGGTGATGAACGACCAGGTCTCCTTGGGATCCCATCCCCAGTAGCGGCCCCAGGCGTCACCCGCCCAGATGGCGCCCGCGATGATCGTGAACGTCCAGAGCGGGAAGACGGCCGCGTTGACGCGGTACGAGAACTTGTCGAGCGACGCCGAGGAGGGCAGCCGCTCCAGTACCGAGCCGGCGAAACGGCCGGGCCGGCCGCCGCTCGCCAGCTTGCTCTCATAGCCGTCCTTGAACAGGTACATGATCGTGCCGACCGCGCCCACGTAGAAGACCGCGCCGCAGAAGATCGCGGTGGAGACGTGGATGTACAGCCAGTACGAGTGGAGGGCGGGAACCAACTGGTCGCTGGCGGTGTACAAGACAGTGACGGCGAGACCGAGATCGAGGAGGACCGACGTGATGAGCGGAAGCCCCAGCCAGCGCACGTTCTTCTTCAGCGCGAGCAGCGAGAGGTACACCCCGACGGCCACGGTGGAGAAGGTGATGTTGAACTCGTACATGTTGCCCCAGGGCGCCCGCTGCACGGACAACGCCCGCGCGAGCACCCCGCCGAACTCGACGAGGAAGGCGACCACGGTCAGCGACACGGCGATACGGCCGTAGAGGTCTCCCTGCTCGTCCCCGCCGTGCGCCCCGGGCCCGTCCGGCACGTCCCGCGCCCCGGCGGCGGCCCGGACGACCACCTTGGGCCGCTCCAGCACACTCGTCCCACCGGCGTTCCTCACCGTCACCGCGGGCTCGTCCGCCTTCTTGGCCGCTCCGGCTCCGGCGCCGGAACCGGCGGTCAGCGCGGCCGCCGTACGGCCGACCTTGCTCCGGCTCCCGAAAAGCCATTCGGCGATGTACGCGAAGAAGGCCAGGGTGTACACGGCCATCGCGGAGTAGATCAGCGTGTTGCTGATGTTCGCGAGGTTCTCGTTCGTCGCGGCGGCGAAAATCACTTGTCAGCCCCTTCGGAAGGCACGGCGGGGGTTCGGGGGACGGTGTTCTCGGGGTCAGCGTCCGCGTCGGGCTCGCTGTCGGACCCGGGCTCTGCGGCGGTCGGGGCCTCGGTGTGCACGGCGGCGGCCAAGTCTCCCAGCTCCTCCGGCACCTTCGCCGACTCGCTGCGGCCGAGGCCCGCCATCTCCACGACGGTGACGCCGTCGGAGCCGGCCACCGCCCGGACCCACATGCGGCGGCGCTGGACGAACAGGGAGGCGGCGAGGCCGAGGATCGCGGTGATGGCCCCGGCGAGGGCCCAGCCGCTGCCGGGCTGCTGGGTGACCTGGAAGCCGGCCCACTCCTTGACGCCGTCGAAGGTGACCGTGCCGTTGCCGCCGGGCAGCGTCATCGAGTCGCCGGGCTGCAGGTTCACCCGCACCGGCTCACCCTCGGAGTTCTTGAACGCGGTCAGCTTCCGCTTCTCCAGCTGGTACACGCTCTGCGGCACGCCGGAGTCGACGCCGAGGTCACCGTGGTACGGCTGCAGATTAAGGCGGGGGTTCAGCACCGCGGGGAACTGCGAGACCACGGCCGTGTTCTTGCCGCCGTACGTCGGGAGGAAGAACGCCTGGAAACCGAGCTGCTCCCGCTGCCCCTTGGCGTTGCGGTAGCCGTCCATGACCTTGATCGCACCGGAGGAGGTGACATTGGAATCCAGCGGCAGCAGCGGCACCGCCTCGTTGAAGACGACCTTGCCGTTCCCGTCCCGGACGGTGATGACGGGGGCGTACCCGTGGCTGACCAGATAGACCTTCGAGTCGCCGATCTCCAGCGGCTTGTTGACCTCGATCTTGGTCGCCTGCTCCTTGCCGTCGGCGCCGACCGCGTAGTCGATGTAGGCCTCGTAGATGCGCGGGGTGCCCTTGTTGGGGCCGCTCGGCTCGTACGTGCCCCGGAAGTTCTTGAGGTCGAAGCTGAACGGGTTGAGGTCCTCGGCGGTGAAGAGGTTGCCGGACTTGAAGTCGTCGTACTGCGTGAGGGTGTTGGCGAAGCCGTCGCCCTCGACGATCAGCTTGTTGCCCTCGGACTTGTAGAGCTGGCCCCAGGCGAAGGCGACGAGCATCACGATCAGGGCAATGTGGAAGGCGAGGTTGCCCGCCTCCCGCAGATAGCCCTTCTCGGCGGCGACCGCGTCCCCGGTGACATGGGCGCGGAACCCGCGCCGTTTGAGCGCCTTCAGCGCCACCTCGCGGACCTGCTCCGGCGTGGCCTCGGTCCGCCAGGTCGTGTACGCGGGCAGCCGGGTCAGCCGCTTGGGCGCGCCCGGCGGCCGGCCGCGCAACTGGCCCACGAACTGCCAGGTGCGGGGCACGATGCAGCCGATGAGCGAGATGAACAGGAGGATGTAGATCGCCGAGAACCACACCGAGCTGTAGACGTGGAAGAGCCCCAGCTTCTCGTAGACCGGCCCCAGCGTGTCGTGCCGCTCCATGAAGTCGGCGACCCGCGTCTCGTCCTGCCCGCTCTGCGGGATCAGCGAGCCGGGGATCGCCGCGAGCGACAGCATGAACAGCAGCAGCAGCGCGACCCGCATGGACGTGAGCTGCCGCCAGAACCAACGGGCCCAGCCGATCACCCCGAGCGAGGGCAGGTTGGGCGCGTCCTCCTGCGGCGCGGTGGACAACTGCGATCCGGCGGCGCCGAGGCCGCCGTCGTCGTCGGCGGAGGCGGTAGCGCGGTCGCCGGAGGCCGAGCCCCTGGCGCGGTCGGTGGCGCAGTCGCCCGAAGCCGAGGTCCGCTCGGCACCGGAAGCGCGGTCGGCGGCGGACGTCCCGCTCGCGCGGCCCTCGCCCGCGGTCCGGGCGGCGTCGGCCGGGCGGCGCCCGCCGCTCCCGGTGCGCTCGGCGGCGGTCTCGGCGGCGGTCTCTCGGTCGCCGGAGGCCTCGCGGCCCGAGTCGGTCGTCGTCATTGGCTCAGATCCCAGGGGTGAAGCCGGAGGACCAGACCTGCATCTCCTGCACGATGCGGTCCCAGGCGCCGGTCAGCATCAGCAGACCGATCGTGATCATCATGCCGCCGCCGATGCGCAGCACCCACGCGTAGTGCCGCTTGACCCAGGCGAAGGCGCCGAGCGCCTTGCGGAAGGCCACCGCGGCGACCACGAAGGGCACGCCCAGCCCCAGACAGTACGCCACCATCAGCAGCGCGCCGCGACCGGCGCTGGCCTCCGAGAGGGCGAGGGCGTTGACCGAGGCGAGGGTCGGTCCGATGCAGGGCACCCAACCGATCCCGAAGAGCGCGCCGAGTATCGGGGCACCCACCAGGCCGGTCGTCGGCCTGGTGTGGAAGCGGAACTCCCGCTGGGTGAACCAGGGCATCAGGCCCATGAAGAACAGCCCCATGGCGATCATGAGCCCGCCGAGCACCTTGGTCAGCACCGCCTGGTGTTCCAGCAGGGTCCGCCCGAAGTATCCGAAGAGCGCGCCGCTGGAGACGAACACCACGGTGAACCCGAGCACGAACAGCCCGGCCCCCGCCGCCATCCGTCCCTTGCGGGCCTCGGCGAGATCGGTGCCGCCGACGCCGGTGACGTACGAGAGATAGCCGGGCACGAGCGGGAGCACGCAGGGCGAGAAGAAGGAGACGAGCCCGCCGAGGACGGCGACCGGCAGGGCGAGGAGCAGCGCCCCGCTGAAGACGGTCTCGTTCATCTCGGCGGCGGTCGTGGTCAGCGCGGTGGCCGTGGTCGACACGGAAGTCCCCGGCACGTCACTTCTCCGCGAGGATCGGCTCGAGCATGCCGCGCAGCTTCTCCTCGCTCAGCGCCTGCTGGGTGCGCGCCGCGAGCTTCCCCTCCCGGTCGATGACCAGCGTGGAGGGGATGAACTGGGGGTTGAGCGAGCCCTTCTCGAAGCGCAGCAACAGCTTGCCCGTGGGGTCGTACAGGCTCGGGTACTCGACCTTGTACTGCCCCTCGAAGGCGACCGCGGGCCGGGTGCTGCTGTCGCGGGTGTTGATGCCGACGAACCGCACGCCCTGGTCGGCGAGGTCCTCGGAGACCTTCACCAGGTTGGGTGCCTCGGCGCGGCACGGCGCGCACCAGGAGCCCCACACGTTCACGACGATGATCTTGCCCTTGTAGGCGGAGGAGACATCCAGCCGGCCGCCGTCGATGGTCTCGCCGGAGAGATCGGGTGCGTCGTCCCGGTCCCCCTTCTTCACCGTCGCGATCCCGTCGCTGCCGGTGATGAACCCGGTCTGACCGCCACCGCCCTCGATGCTTCCGCCCGCGCAGGCGGAGAGCGTCAGCGCCAGGACGGCGGCCCCGGCGGAGGGCAAAGCGGCACGACTGCGGCTCGTACGGACACTCATGTGAAAAGTTTCGCATGCCCGTTTCAAGGGCTTGCGCCGGGGTCGACGGCCGTCCCGTGTCAGGTTCCGGCCCTGGCCGCACGCCCAGGTCAGGCGGCTGACCCGGCCCCCAGGAACCCCTTCCACCCACCCGTGGGCGCTTGTCCCACCCCGAGGGTCCGGAGCTTGGCCAGCACCTCCGGCTTCTGCGCGTCCATCCAGTCCACGTACTGCCGGAAGGAGACGATCCGTATGTCCCCGTCCTTGGCCTTCTCCTTGGCGCGGGCAATGTGCTTGAGGGCCTCCTCGACGGCGTCCATGTAGACCCCGCCGTTCCACTGCTCGAAGTGGTTGCCTATGAACAGCGGCGCCCGGTTGGTCTCGTAGGCGCGCTGGAACCCGGCGACGTACGCGCCGGTCGCCTGGGTGCGGTAGGCCGGGTAGTTGGCGGGTGGGGCCTTGGTGGAGTTCTGGGACTGGTTGAACATGATGTTGTAGTCCATCGAGAGGACCTCGAAGCCACGGCCGGGGAAGGGTATGGACTGCAACGGCAGGTCCCAGATGCCCTGCTTCTTCTCAGGCCAGACCTGGAGGCCGCCGGGCGAGGAGGAGTCGTAGCGCCAGCCGAGCTCGCGCGCGGTGGGCAGCAGGTTCTCCTGGCCCAGCAGACACGGGGTCCGGCCGCCGACCAGTTCCTTGTCGTAGTCGAAGGGCAGGGGTTCGACGTCGGTCCAGCCGCTGTTGGTCTTCCACTCCTTGACGAACGCCTTCGCCTGGTCGATCTCGCTGCGCCACTGCTTCGGGGTCCACTTGCCGACCGAGCCGGAGCCGTCGCCGCAGAAGTGGCCGTTGAAGTGGGTGCCTATCTCGTGGCCGTCGAGCCAGGCCGTCCGCAGGTGCCCCAGCGTCGACCTGATGTGCTCGTCCGTGAGATAGCCGATGTCGGAGGCGCCGGGCACGTTGTTCGGCGGCAGGTAGAGGCGCTTCTTCGACTCGGGGAGGAGATAGATCCCGGAGAGGAAGAACGTCATATGGGCGCCGTGGTCCCGCCCGGCCTTCAGGAACCGCTCGAACAGGCCGTTGCCGACATCGCCGGCGCCGTCCCAGGAGAACACCACGAACTGCGGCGGCGTCTCACCCGGCGCCAACGGCCGCGGCTTCTCCGGCTGGTTCGGCTGCTTTCCCGTGTAGGCGGTCGACCCGTCACCCAGCAGCTTCACCGGGTTCTTCGCCCTGCCCTTGCCCTTCCCCTTGCCGCCACCGGACCCACCGGCCTGAGTCGGCTCGTCCCCGAGCCCCGTACCGCACCCGGTCAGCCCCAGGCCGGCGGCAGCACCCACACCGAGCCCGAGCATCCCCCTTCGCGTCATTTCACGCATTGCGCCCCCTTGATCAGTTCACGTCCTCGTTCGCGTGAAGCACACCGTTTTAGAGGCCTGGGGGGACGCAAGAGTTCCGCATACCTGGCACTTATTTAAGAGTATTTGACTGAATACGCTCAGGTACGTCACACATGGGACGGGGCCGTACGTCTAGAGAGCGACATACGGCCCCGGCGGTTCCTTGTGATCTCCGGTGACGCCCCGGACTGCTCAGGGGCGCGGAGCGCTCACGCCCCGAACGCCTTGCCCTGCCCCTTGCCCTGTCCCTTGACCGGCCTGGCACCGGCCAGGAGGTGGGCGGGCACCAGGTCACGGGCCGGCTCGCTGTAACCCACCGACACGATCTTGTCGCCCTGGTATGTGAACGTGGTCAGGGAGGCGAGGGTGCACTGACGCCGGCGCGGGTCGTGCCAGAGGCGGCGCTTCTCCACGTACGACCGGACGGTCCAGATCGGCAACTGATGGCTGACCAGCACGGCCTCGTGCCCCCGCGCCGCGTCCTTCGCCGCGTCGAGCGCCCCCATCATCCGGACGACCTGTTCGACGTACGGCTCACCCCAGGACGGCTTGAAGGGGTTGACCAGGTGCTTCCAGTTCTCCGGCCGCTTCAGCGCGCCGTCGCCGACACCGAAGGTCTTGCCCTGGAAGACGTTGTCGGCCTCGATGAGCCGCGCGTCGGCGGCGAGGTCGAGCCCGTGCGCCTTGGCGATCGGCGTGGCCGTCTCCTGAGCCCGCTCCAGCGGGGAGGCGACGACGTGCGTCACGTCCCGGGGCGCGAGATGCTCGGCGACCCGGTCGGCCATCCGGCGGCCGAGGTCGGAGAGGTGATAGCCGGCGAGCCGCCCGTACAGGATCCCGTCCGGGTTGGCGACCTCGCCATGCCGCATCAGATGGACGACGGTGATGTCACTCATGCCGCTGTGGCCTCCGCTGCTGCCCGCGCCGCCGCCGGAAGGGCGTCGGCGATCCGCTGAACCGCCCGCTCGTCGTGCGCGGTCGACACGAACCACGACTCGAACGACGACGGCGGCAAGTAGACACCCTGCGACAGCATCGAGTGGAAGAAGGCGTTGAAGCGGTACGACTCCTGCGCCTTGGCCTCCTCGTAGTTCCGCACGGGCGTCTCCGTGAAGAACACGGAGAACATGTTGGAGGCGTTCTGCAGCGTGTGCGCGACGCCTTCCTTGGTGAGCGCCTCGGTGACGAGGCCCTGGATCCGGGCCGACACGGCGTCCACCGTCTCGTACGCCGCCTCGTCCAGCAGCCGAAGCTGCGCGAGCCCGGCGGCCGTCGCGACCGGGTTCCCGGACAGTGTGCCGGCCTGGTAGACGGGCCCGGCGGGCGCGAGGCACGCCATCACGTCGGCGCGGCCCCCGAACGCCGCGGCGGGGAAGCCACCGCCCATGACCTTGCCGAAGGTCATGAGGTCCGGCACGACCCCGTCGATCCCGAACCAACCGGCCCGGCTGGTCCGGAAGCCGGTCATGACCTCGTCGGAGACGAACAGGGCGCCGTGCTCGGCCGTGATGTCCTTGAGGCCCTGGTTGAAGCCCGGCAGTGGCGGTACGACGCCCATGTTGCCCGGGGAGGCCTCGGTGATGACGCAGGCGATCTCGCCGGGGTGGGCGGCGAAGGCGGCGCGTACGGCGTCGAGGTCGTTGTAGGGCAGGACGATCGTGTCGCCGGCCTGGGCGCCGGTGACCCCGGGGGTGTCGGGCAGGGCGAAGGTGGCGACCCCGCTGCCGGCCGCCGCGAGGAGCGAGTCGACGTGACCGTGGTAACACCCGGCGAACTTCACCACCTTGGTGCGGCCGGTGAAGCCGCGGGCGAGCCGGATCGCCGACATGGTGGCCTCGGTCCCGCTGGACACGAGCCGCACCTGCTCCAGCGGCCCGACCCTGTCCACCATCTCCTCGGCGAGCGCGACCTCGCCCTCGCCGGGCGTTCCGAACGAGGTGCCGCGCGAGACGGCCTCCTGGACCGCGGCGATGACCTCGGGACGGGAGTGCCCGAGGATCATGGGACCCCAGGAGCACACAAGATCTACGTACTCGCGTCCATCGGCATCGGTGAGATACGGACCGGTACCGGACACCATGAACCGGGGCGTACCGCCCACGGCGCGGAAGGCGCGCACGGGAGAGTTCACGCCGCCGGGCGTGACGGCCGCCGCGCGCTCGAAAAGAGTCTGCGAAACTGGGGCTTCGTACGGATAGCTCACACAGGCCATGGTGTCAGAGGCTCCGGAGATCCTGCCGACTGGTGTTTGCGCGCACGTTTCGGCGGGCGGTCGCGGGGGAGGTCACTGACACGATGATCGGGTTGCGCGGCGGGGGTCACGCGGCCCAGAAATGCGTTCGGGTGGAGATATGCATCGCGGTGGCGGACTGGGCGAGGGGACCGGTGACCTCGGTCCTCGTCGTGCCCGGCGGGGCAGGCACCGGCGCGAGGCGGAGGACACCGCGGAGAGACGACAGGAACGGGGCGGCTCGACCGACCGGAGCGGTTCGACCGACCGGGGCGCGTCCCCGGACCGCGGCGGGCCGGGACTGGCGGGACTGCCGGGTGGGTCCGGGTTGCCGGGCGGGCCGGGAGGACTGCCGGGCGAGGTGAGCGGGTCGGCTGGAGCGGTTGGATCGACCGGGTCTGGTGGGTCCGTCGAGTCTGCCGGGGCCGTCGGGTCTGCCGGGTCTGTCGGCCCGGCACCGCAGGGACCGTCGCCCGTGCCGCCGGGGTCGTCGCCCTCGTCGCGGGGTTCAATGCCCGTGCCACCGTCGGGACCTCCCGTACCCCCCGTGCCACCGGCTCCGCCGGTCCCCCCGGCGTCACCGGGATCACCGGGGTTGCCTGGGTCACAGCCCCCGTACGCTGCACAGGGTCAGCCGGGCGTGTACGGTCCGCAGGGTGCGCACGGCACACACCACTCGGACCAGCAGCCGGAGGAGACTTCGCCGCGTCCGCGTCGTCGACGCGGTGCGCAGGGCGATGCCGACCGGACCGCTACCGAAGGCGACCGGATCCAGAGCGGCTCCGACCGGGCCGAGGACGGCTCCGACCGGGGCCGGTCCGGCGGTTCCGACCGGATCCAGGGCGGCGGCTCTGAGCGGATCGGGCGGCGCAGCCGTATGGACGGTATGGACCGTATGGATCGTGCCGATCATGTGGATCGTGTCAATCGTGTGGACGGAATGGATCAGACGGACCGGATGGACCGGCCTGACCTGGTGGATCGCAGGACTCGCGCGGAACGCAGGAACGGCCGTGCGGACCGCAAGGACCGTACGGACCGCATCGGGAGTGCGGACCGCGCGGACCGTGTGGAGGGCCTGGACCACGTGGTCAACCGGCTCCGGGCGGGGAGCGGGAATGGTGGTCGGGTGGGGGTGACGTACAAATACTTCGGCGCGCCCGACGGCGCGACCGCGGCCCGCGTCCCGATCTCGATGCGCCCCGAGGAACTCGGCGGCGACGAGCTCGGCATGAACGGCATGTTCACCAAGATCAAGCCGGAGACGATGGCCGCGATGGTGCTGACCGGCATCGAAGGCGTCCCCCTCCACAAGGTGCCGCCGCTCGAACTGGTCGTCCTCCACCCCGACTACGCGGTCGTCAAGCTGCCGATGACCGTCGTCGACCCCCTGCGCGGCATCGGCGAGGAAGCGGTGGGCGCGGCCGCCTTCATCTGGTCGACGGTCCCGGACCGCGGCGGCCCCCGCGACGCGTTCAACGTCTACCAACTCCTCCACGAGTGGCAGGACTTCAGCCACCGGTTGCACGAGGCGGGGCACCAGCCGTACTGCCTGGTGTGGCCCTGACCCCGGGCCACACGGACCACGGGCGGGACCTCGGGGTCCCGCCCCGGTCGACTGCTCGGTCCGTCCCAGCTCAACCGGACGCCTGACACGGTGGGCGCCCGAGCCCGGGGCGGTTCCTGCTCCCCCCTGTCCGATCGGGCAGTGTCCTTTCGGGTACTGGCTGGAGGGACAATTTCGGGCTGGGGGCCCGGCCCATAGGGTCGTTGACGCAGATGAACGCACGCGTCAACGGGGAGCCCACATGCTTACGTCCACCACCGGTCGACTGACGACCGCGGCCATCGCCACGGTCGCCGGTCTCGCTGTTCTCGCGCCCGCCGCCCAGGCCGTGGAGCAGGCCCCGGCCAAATCGGCGGCCAAACTGACGGTCGCCGCGTACACCAAGTACCTCAAGACGCAGAAGACTCCGGCGGCGCAGCAGACGCTGAAGAGGTTCCTGAGCCTCAGCAGGGGTCAGCAGACCGTCTTCGTGAAGGACCTCCAGGACCGCAGGATCTACAAGGCGCTGCTCGGCAAGGTGGCGGCACCGGTCGGGAAGCCGGTCAGCATCACCGACGAGTACAACAAGGAAGTCCGCTTCGTCACCAAGGCGTCCTCCAGCGTCGCCAAGGACAAGAACCGTACGGCCACGGTCCGCTTCACGGTGACCCAGGAGATCTTCCGGATCCCGGTCACCAGCGAGACCCTGACCGTCAGTTACCCGACCGCAGGCAAGGGCCCTAAGCAGGCCAAGGCCAGCGCCAAGGTCACCAACGTCAACGCGGCCATCGCCGTCAAGCCCGGCCGCGTCACCGTGAAGGGCTTCGGCGCCAGCACCTCGTGGGCCGCCGTCCCGCAGGTCAAGTCCTTCGGCAAGCCCGTCTACAAGGCGCAGACCGTCTCGGGCACGAAGACCAGCTACAAGGCCGCTCTCAAGAACCTCGGCTGAGCCACCGTCACGGCGGAGGCCGACCTCCGGTCGCGGCACCGGCCGGCCCACGGGTCACAACGGGGCTGACCTTCCGGTCGCGACACAGGCCGTCCCACCGATCACAACGGGGCTGACCTTTCCGGTCACCACGCAGGTCGGCCGTCGGCCGCGCGACAGCGGCCGCCGCTCCGGTCACGGCGGAGGCCGACCCGCTGATGCGTGGCACCCGCCGGCCCGCTGGTCACGGCGCCGGCTGCCCCTCCCTCGCGTACCCGTGCCCCGGGTGCGCCCGCGAGGCCCGGGACACCCCCCGTCCTGGGCCTCGCCCCTGTTCCGCCCGGTCCGCCGTGGACGCCACTGGCCCCGAACCCCCTGGGGGCCGCAGCATGGCGGCATGAGCAATGTGAACGACGCCCATCATGCGGGCACCGCCGGTTCGCCAGGTGGTCCGGGCGACACGCAGGACATGCGCGGCACGCGGATCTCACGGCGGGCCCGGGCCGTCGCGCCCTTCTACGCCATGGAGTTCGCCAAGCAGGCCGCCGAGTTGGCCTCCCGGGGCCATGACGTCGTCAAACTCAGCCTCGGTGAACCGGACTTCGGCGCGCCCCCGGCCGTTCTGGACGCGATGCGGGAGGTCATGGACGGGCGGCCGATGGCATACACGGCCGCGCTCGGACTGCCGGCCCTGCGGGAGGCCGTCGCACGGTTCTACGGTGACCGGCACGGCGTCGAGGTCGATCCGGGCCGGGTCGTCGTCACGGCCGGCGCCTCGGCCGCACTGGTGCTGGCCGCCGCAGCGCTCGTCGACCCCGGTGACGAGGTCCTCATCGGCGACCCCTCATACCCGTGCAACCGGCAGATCATGGAGAGTTTCGGCGCCGAGGTCACCCTCGTCCCCACCGGCGCCGGGTCCCGCTTCCAGCTCGACGCGGCCTCGGTCCGCGGCCACTGGACGGACCGCACGCGAGGCGTCATGGCCGCCACGCCCTCCAACCCCACGGGCACCTCCGTGCCGGCCGACGAGCTGGCCGCGATCTGTGAACTGGCCCGCGAGCGCGAGGCGTGGCGCCTCGTCGACGAGATCTACCTCGACCTCGGCGACCACGACGAGCGGGGCCGGCCGCCGCGCAGCGCGCTGTCGTACGACCCCGGTGCCGTCGTCATCAACAGCTTCTCGAAGTACTTCGGCATGACCGGCTGGCGGCTCGGCTGGTGCGTCGTCCCCGAGCCCCTTGTACCGGCACTGGAACGCCTCGCCCAGAACTACTTCCTCTGCGCTTCCGCACCCGCCCAGCACGCCGCCCTGGCCTGCTTCACCCCCGAGTCCCTGGCGGTCTGCGAAGCCCGTCGGGTGGAGTTCGGTGAGCGGCGGGCGCTCGTCCTGGACGGGCTCGCGCGGATGGGGCTGCCGGTGCCGGTGCCGCCCGACGGGGCGTTCTACGTCTACTTCGACGTCACCGGGACCGGGCTCGGCTCGTGGGAGTTCTGCGAGCGGGCGCTGCGCGAGGCGCACGTGGCACTCACCCCTGGCAAGGACTTCGGCACGCACACCGCCGACACGCACGTCCGTCTGTCGTACGCGGCCTCGGCGGAGGAACTGCGGGAGGGGATCGCCCGGCTGGGGAAGTTCATGACCACGTTGCGGTGAGCCCTTCTCCAACCCTTTCGGCCATTGTCGGATTACAGGAGGAAGAAAGGCGGCCATGGCTCGATGAATTATCTCACCGGTACGCAAGGCCGCCCGGAGAGAGGACGAATCACCGGGGTGGCGGGTTTGGGAACGGTGAGTCCTCGGGGCGCTGGACATCACGCGGTCCGAGGGTTCACCATCGCCCGCGCGAGCGGAACCCCTACCCGCTTCCCCCCGCACGAGCACAGAAGCATCCACAAACTCGAATATCCGCTCGGCATTCGCCCATCCTTGGCGGCGGAAATCTCCCCTTGTGGACCACTCCTCCCGCATCGCAGCATGTATCCGAAATTTCCGTCCGTTCACGGAAGGAGACATGCGATGGAGCAGCCCGAGAGGGACGAGAAGGCCGTGTACGAGCCGCCGGCGGTGGCCCAGTCGCCGAATGCTCGGAGTTGACCACCGCTTGCGGCTCAACTTCTTCGAGATTCCCGCCCAGCACAACATCCGCTGACGAGATCCACCACCCGTCGAACCCGACGACGGGTCACGGCCGGGACGTCGACACCCCACCCTTTTCGGGCCGGATTCCCGAAGTCCTTGCCGCGACCGGAATCTCGTCTCTCTCCATTCCCGGACGTCACCCATTCCCGGACGTCCCCATCTCGGACGTCCCCATCTCGGACGTCCCGATCTCGGACGTCGTCCGGGAAATGTTTTCCGATCGGGCACACACCAGGGGGTCGATGAGCGTGATGCCGGAATTGGGCCGCCCGCGCCCGCGCCGAAGTGGTCGCGGTGAGTGTGCGCTGCGCCGGCCAGGGCTGTCTGCCGCGCTCGATCGCCACCGCACTGCTCTGCCGCGCCCGGGGCGTGTGGCCCACCTGGCGCACGGGGATGCGTACGGTCCCGATGGTCGCCCACGTGTGGGTGGAGGCGGAGGGCCGTCCGGTGGACGATCTGCCCCTCAGGCCGGGCATCCCGCTGATCATGACCGTCGCGCCCCGGGCGCGCTCGTAGGAGGAGGGGCTGTCGTGCCGGGCGACGACATCGCCGTACGCACCGAGGGACTGAGCAAGCTCTACGGGACGCGCGAGGCCGTGGTCGGACTCGACCTCACCGTCCCGGCGGGCCGCACCTTCGGCTTCCTCGGCCCCAACGGGGCGGGCAAGACCACGACCGTCGGCATGCTCTGCACCCTGCTGCGCCCCACCCTGGGCGACGCGTGGGTGGCGGGGGCGCACGTGGTCCGGGAGGCCACGCGGGTACGGCGCCGGATCGGTGTCGTCTTCCAGGAGCAGACCCTGGACCGGGATCTGACGGTCATGGAGAGCATGCTGCTGCAGGCCGACTTGTACGGGCTGCCGGGCGCGGCGGCCCGCGCGGCGAGTACGGCCCTGCTCGCTCCGATGGGTCTCGCCGACCGGGCCGGCCAGGTCGTCCGTACGCTCTCCGGCGGCACCCGTCGCCGCCTGGAGATCGCCAGGGCGCTGGTGCACGGACCGCGGGTGCTCTTCATCGACGAGCCCACCACCGGTCTCGATCCGCAGACCAGGGCCGCCGTCCGGGACCACCTGCGGCTGTTGTGCCGGGAACATGGCGTCACCGTCTTCCTGACCACGCATCATCTGGAGGAGGCGGAGCACTGCGACCGTGTCGCCATCCTCGACGACGGCGCACTGGTCACGGAGGGCTCGCCGCAGGAGTTGAAGGCGGTCGTGGGCGCTGACGTCGTCACCCTGCGCACCGATGACGACGAGTTCGTCGCCGAGGCCGTGCACCGGTCGTTCGGCCTGCCCACGAAGACCGGCCCCGACGGCGTACGCCTGCGCACGCCCGACGGCGCCGCGCTCGTCCCCCGGCTCTGTGCCGCGCTCACCGTCCCGGTCCGCTCGGTGACGGTCACCTCCCCCACTCTCGACGACGTGTTCCTGCACCACACGGGCCGCACGATCCGGTCCTAGGGTCCGCCTTCCCCGTCCCCCGGTCCTCACATTCGCCGCCGACCTCCCGAGGAGGCCCGCCCATGCCGTCGGCAGCCACGCCCGGCTCCCTCCCGGAACCCGACCCCGATGTCGATCCCTGCCTCTCCCCCGACCCTCGCCTCTCCCCGGCTCCCGCCCTCGGCACCGAGGCGACCGGTGCCGCCGACCGGGCAGCCGACCGGGCAGCCGGCCGCCGCGCGGTGCCGTTCGCCGGCGATCTGCGGACCGTGCGGATCCTGTGGCGGCGGGAGATGGCGCGCTTCCTGCGCAACCGGGCCCGGCTGGTGATGGGGCTGGCGGCGCCGCTGCTGTTCCTGTTCGTGCTGGGAAACGGGATCGGCTCGGCCGGTGGCGATCTCGGGCACTATCAGGCGTTCCTGTTCCCCGGCACGCTGCTGATGGTCGTGCAAGGCCCGGCCGTGGCCGTCGGCACGGTGATCATGTCGGACCGGCAGTCCGGGTTCCTGCGCCAGATGCTGGTGGCGCCGGTGCGGCGGGGCGCGGTCCTGGCGGGGATCTGCCTGGGCGGTGCCACGACCGGTGCCCTGTACGCGCTGCCCGTCCTCGCCCTCGCCGGGCCGCTGGGGGTGCCGTACCGCCCCCGGCTGCTGCTGGTCCTGGGCGGTGCCGCCCTGCTGGCGTTCGCGCTGACCGCCCTGGGGGTCTCGGCGGCCGTGTGCATCCGGCGGCCGCAGACGTTCCAGATCGTGTCCGGGCTGGCGATGGCCCCCGCGATGCTCCTGTCCGGCGCGCTCTTCCCGGTCGGTGGCCTGCCGCCCTGGCTCGGCGCCGCCGTCCTCGCCAACCCGCTCAGCTACGGCGTCGACGCCCTGCGCCGCACCATGCCCGCCCCGACCTCCGCCGACGCCGCCCCGGCCTGGTTCCACGCGGGCCCCGAGTGGTGGGGCTGGACCCCACCGGTCCTCCTGGAGCTCGCCCTCGTCGTGACCCCGCCGCTGCTTCTGCTGCTCCTCGCTGGGCGCCGCTTCGCCCGTGTCGACTGACCGGTCCCCTCACGGGCCACGGCACTCGCCTCCGGGCTGGTCGCCCGACCACTCCTCCCCGACGACCAGCCCGCCCCGACGCAGATCCGGACGCTCCCGACCAGCACGGCACCGGCCGGCCGGCGGGCTTGGCTGACTTGCCGAACCCGATGGCCCCGGCCGCTCCATCGTTCATGCGTAGGCGAGCGGGCGCCCCGGCGGCGCGTGCGGAAGCCGAGAGGGCCGCCCGGCGGCGCGCACGGAAGCCGAGAGGGGCCGCGGGGGCGCATATCTTGGCGCCATGCAGTCCTACACGATCGGTCAGGCCGCGCGGCTGCTCGGGGTGAGTCCCGATACCGCGCGGCGGTGGGCGGACGCGGGCCGGGTGGCGACGCGGCGCGACGAGAGCGGACGTCGGCTCATCGACGGGAAGGACCTCGCGGCCTTCTCCGTGGAGCTGGCCTCGGACACCGCCGAGGACGCCGACATTCCGTACACCTCGGCCCGCAACGCCTTCGCCGGCATCGTCACCGCCGTGAAGCTCGGAGACGTGGCCGCCCAGGTGGAGATCCAGGCGGGCCCGCACCGCCTGGTCTCCCTGCTCACCCGGGAGGCCGTGGAGGAGCTGGGCCTGGAGGTCGGTATGGAGGCCACGGCCCGGGTGAAGTCCACGAACGTGCACATCGACCGGACGTGACCACCCTCCCCCAGGATCGCATATACCTACTCTGGACGCCCAGGGGCATGGCTCATGCGATGCTACAGGGGGATGATGGCTGGCAGATGCGCAAGAATTGCTGGCATCCGCGTCTGCGTCGCACCAGGGAGTGGCAAACCGTGATGAACCGATCCGCGCTACGGACCATCGGCGCGAGCGCCGCCGCGCTGCTGGCCCTGAGTGCCTGTTCGTCGTCCGGCTCGGACGCCTCGTCGACGAGGGCGGGCTCCTCCGCGTCGGCGGCCTCGGACGAGCTCTCCGGCACGGTCACCGTGTTCGCCGCCGCCTCCCTCAAGGAGAGCTTCACGACGCTGGGGAAGCGGTTCGAGGAGGCACACCCCGGCACGAAGGTGACTTTCAACTTCGGCGGCAGCGACTCCCTCGCCGCGAGCATCACCGGTGGCGCCCCGGCCGACGTCTTCGCCTCCGCCAGTCCCAGGACGATGGCGATCGTGACGGACGCGGGCGACGCCTCCGGCACCCCCGCCACCTTCGTCCGCAACCAGTTGGAGATCGCGACCCTGCCGGGCAACCCCGACAAGATCGCCTCCCTCAAGGACCTCACCGAGCCGGGCCTCAAGGTGGTGCTGTGCGACAAGGAGGTGCCGTGCGGCGCCGCCACGCGGAAGGCACTGGACGCGAGTGGGCTGAGCCTCACGCCCGTCTCGTACGAGCAGGACGTCAAGGCGGCCCTGACGAAAGTGGAACTGAACGAGGCAGACGCGGCGGTCGTCTACAAGACCGATGTGAAGGCCGCGGGTGACAAGGTGGAGGGCGTGGACTTCCCCGAATCGGCCGACGCCGTCAACGACTACCCGATCGCCCTGCTCAAGGACGCGCCCCACCCGGCCACCGCCAAGGCGTTCGTCGAACTGGTGCGATCCGCGGAGGGGCAGCGGGTCCTGACCGAGGCCGGATTCCTGAAGCCGTGACCAGCCCTTCCAGCGGCACCGCAGCAGGTCGGGCGCGGCGGCCACCCCAGGCACCGCGGCCGCAGGCGCGGCGGCCACCCCAGGCGCGGCGTCCGCGCGGCTCGGTCCCCGTCCCGCTGCTCCTGCCCGCCCTGTTGGGCCTCGCCTTCCTGGTGCTGCCGCTGGTCGCGCTGCTCGTACGGGCGCCGTGGTCGAGCCTGCCTGAGCAGCTCACCAGCGCGGCGGTGTGGGAGGCGCTGCGACTGTCGCTGATGTGCGCGACGCTGGCCACGGTGGTGAGCCTGGTGCTCGGGGTGCCGCTCGCCTGGCTGCTGGCCCGGGTGGAGTTCCGGGGCCGCGGTCTCGTACGGGCCCTCGTCACCCTCCCCCTCGTCCTGCCCCCGGTCGTCGGCGGTGTTGCCCTGCTGATGGCGCTCGGCCGCAACGGGGTCGTCGGGCGACTGCTGGACGACTGGTTCGGGGTCACCCTGCCCTTCACCACCCCCGGGGTCGTGATCGCCGAGGCGTTCGTGGCGATGCCGTTCCTCGTCATCAGCGTCGAGGGCACGCTCCGGGCCGCCGACCCGCGCTACGAGGAGGCCGCGACCACGCTGGGCGCCTCCCGCTTCACGGCGTTCCGCCGGGTGACCCTGCCGTTGATCGCCCCCGGCATCGCGGCCGGCGCGGTGCTCGCCTGGGCACGGGCGCTGGGCGAGTTCGGCGCCACCATCACCTTCGCCGGGAACTTCCCCGGCCGTACCCAGACCATGCCCCTCGCCGTCTATCTCGCCCTGCAGAGCGACCCGGCCGCCGCGATCTCCCTCAGCCTGGTCCTGCTGGCGGTCTCGGTGGCGGTGCTCGCGGGGCTCCGGGACCGCTGGATGACCGCGTCATGAGTGATGGGCCGACCGCCATGGATCGCACCGCCGACCGTCCCCCCTCCGACGGTCCCGGTGCCGCCGAGGGGCTGGACGCCCGGCTCGTCGTACGGCGCGGGGAGTTCCGGCTGGACGTCTCGCTGACCGCCGCCCCCGGTGACGTGGTCGCCCTGCTCGGCCCCAACGGCGCCGGCAAGACCACGGCGTTGCGCGCGCTGGCCGGTCTGACCCCGCTCACCGAGGGCCATCTACGACTGGACGGGGCGGCCCTGGAGCGTACGGCCCCCGAGTCCCGGCCGGTCGGCGTGGTCTTCCAGGACTACCTCCTCTTCCCCCACCTCACGGCCCTGGACAACATCGCCTTCGGCCCCCGCTGCCAGGGGGTGGGCAGGGCGGCGGCCCGGGCACAGGCCGCCGAGTGGCTGGAGCGGATGGGGCTGGCCGAGTACGCCGGCACCAAGCCGCGCCGTCTCTCGGGCGGCCAGGCCCAGCGCGTCGCCCTCGCCCGCGCTCTCGCCACCCGCCCCCGTCTGCTGCTGCTGGACGAGCCCCTGGCCGCCCTGGACGCCCGCACGCGGCTCGATGTGCGGGCCCAGCTCAGGCGCCATCTGGCCGACTTCGAGGCCGTCGCGGTACTCGTGACCCACGATCCCCTCGACGCCATGGTCCTGGCCGACCGGCTCGTTGTCGTCGAGGACGGCCGCGTGGTCCAGGAAGGCACCCCGGGCGAGATCGCCCGCCACCCCCGCACGGACTACATCGCCCACCTGGTCGGCTTGAACCTGTATCGCGGGGTGGCCGAGGGCCATGTCGTACGACTGGACGCGGTGGCCATGGCCACCGCGGGAAGGGCCACCGCCCCCACCACAGCTACGGCCACCCCCACCACAGGTACCACCGCCCCGACGACCGCCCCCACCACATGTGCCACCGCCCCGGCGACCACGACCGCCGAAAACCTCACCGGCCCGACGACCATCACCACCGACAACCTCACCGGCCCGACGATCACCACCACCGAGGACCTCACCGGCCCCGTCTTCGTCGCCTTCCCCCCGAGCGCCGTGACCCTCCACCGCGACCGGCCCACCGGCTCCAGCGCGCGGAACCTCTGGCGGTGCGAGGTGGCCGGTCTGGAGGTACACGGGGACCAGATCCGCGCCGACCTCACGGGTGACCTCCCGCTCACCGCCGACCTCACGACCGTGGCCGCCGCCGAGCTGGGCCTCCACACGGGAACCCCGGTATGGGCGACGGTCAAGGCGGCGCAGACCCACGCGTACCCGGCGTGAAGGCCCCGGGCCCGCTCACCACTCGGGGACGAGAGCCTCCGCCAGCCGCCCGACGGCGACCGGATCCGGCAGCCTCCCCAGGGTGGCGACGACCTGCCCGCTCGCGAACTCCCGCTGCCGCGCCGTCACTCCGGGATCGATCGCGCACTCGGCCTGAACCCGGACGTAGTTCAGATCGGTCGCGAACAGCAGGGAGAACGAGTCGACACCCTTGACGACCGCGCGCCCCCCGGCGTCCACATAGCCGCGCACCAGCCGCCGCGCTGAATCGGCGTGGAAGCCGTTGCCGCCGGCCCATACGTGGACGGCGCGGGCGAGTTCGCGCTCCGCCGATATGGGCCCGGCGTTGTCCCAGTCGAGGAGGGCGGGCCCGGACGGCCCGACCAGCACGTTCTGGGGCCGCACGTCGAGGTGGGAGGTCACCACGTCACCACCGGGCCCGGACGGGGTGACGTGCCGCGACAGTTCCACCGCCGGGCCGGCGGCGAACCGGCCCAGCGCGTCCGCCCAGGGCACCCCCGCCCGCCGGACCCTCTCGGCCAGCTCCGCCCACTCGTCCTCCCCCGGGCACCGCTCGTAGAAGTCGTGCGGCGTTCCGTCCGCCCCCTCCCCCGCCCGGTGCAGCAGAGCCAGCGTCCGCCCGCACCAGCCCAGGACATCCGGATCGGCCGGATCCGCCTCGGCCCCGTCCACCCAGTCATACAGCTTGACGCAGGACCCGCCCATCGACTCCGGCAGCCGTGTCACATGCGCCCCGTGGCGGTTTGCGTGCAGCCGGGGCGAGGAGATCCCCAGCCCCTCGGCCGCGTCCCGCAACGCGGCCTCCCGGACCACCTGTTGCTCGTCACACCCGAACAGAAGCTCCTTCACCGCCCACGCGTTCCCGCCTCCCTCCCCTGCCGACAGCCGCCAGATCTGCCCCAACGCCCCTCGGGCGACGGGCGTCATGCCCCAGTCCCTGCCCAGGAGGGAGTACGTGTCCGCGATGAACCCGGCCCTGCTCCGCATCGGTCACCTTCCGCTCGCCCCGCTGGATCCGCCCCACAGGCAATACGCGGCAGTCAGCTAATACGCGACAGTCAGCCGACACAAATGGTTTCCCCGTGCACTCCTCGCAACAGGCCTTAGTTCGGTGCCGCCAGGTCGAACCACACCGCCTTGCCGTCGGGGTGGACGAGGCCGCCGCCGTTCGGGAGGGCGGCGGCGGTGCCCCAGTGGCCCTCGGTGAGAGCGTCCACGAGGTAGAGCCCACGGCCGCCCTCCTCCCACCCGTCCGAGGTCAACTCTCTTATGACCGGCGGGTTCTCGTCACCGTCGTAGACGATCACCCGGACCCTCCAGGCCTCCACCGCCAGCCAGAGAACCGATCCTCCTCCTTTGGCGTGCACACATGCGTTCGTGACCAGTTCGGACGTACACAGGGCGGCCGCGTCGACGAGGGCGTCGAGACCGAGGGCGCGCAGGACCGTGGCGACGAAGTCCCGTGCGATGCACGGGGAGGTGTCGAGGGGCGGGCAGAAGAGGGTGTACGTCGTCGCCGAGGGCGAGAGCCAGGGGCTGGCGCCGGGGGTTGGGAGGGGCAGATTACGGGCAGTTTCGGTCATGGAATGATCAACTCCATTGCGACGAGAAGGGATTGCTCGGGTCCCTACCGCGTCGGTGGCTCCTCCTCGGGTGTCGACGGCCCGGGGTGCGCTTCAACTGGCGGTACACAGGGGCGGATCACGGACGACTGCGGGCAGAGTGCGGATGGCTGCGGACTGATTTGCGGACTGATTTGCGGACGGACTGCGACGGGCTACGACGGACTGCGACTGACTGCGACGGAACCGCACATGAGCGGCGAGGCTGAGCGCGACGCGAGATGCAGGCTATATGCATATGAGTAATCGTTTGAGCACTCTCCGTGAGCGCAGGAATGACCGTAGTCGGCGGGTTCGCACCGCCGCAATGGGGTCGCTGGAAGTACTACGAAAGCGCGTCGCCGGTCCCCGAAGGCTCCGGCCCGACCCTCACCCTGAGTGGCCCCCGATCGTCCGGCACTGTGATGATGGGCGAGGGCCCGCCCGTGGGGACGGGCGGCTTGCACGGGGACAGGAACACAGAGGGATACGGGGACGGGCCTGCCATGACCAGTCGGTTGCTCATGTCGTACAACGTGCGGACGAGGCGGGCCGGGGTGCCGGCCCGGGAGCCGGCGGACGTGGTCGGTTCCACCCGGGCCACGGCGATCCTCGACCATGACGATCCGCAGGTCGGGGCGGTCGCGCGCCGGGCTCTGAGCGAGGCGACCCCACGGGACGCGCTGCGGACCGCGCACCGGATCATCGCGCGGCACGTACGGCCCGTGTACTCGGTCGAGGACGGCCGGCGTGTGTCGCGGACCCTGCGGCTCGGGCGCGGCTCGTGCAGTCAGCGGATGGCGGCGTTGGAGGCGGTCGCCCGCGCCGTACGTGTACGGACACGGGTGCGGGGGCTGATCGTGGACGGGACCTTCTGGTACCCCCGGTTCCCCCGCCTGAAGCCGTTCGTGCCGGAGCAGGTCCTGCTGGCCTGGCCGGAGTTCAGGATCAGCGGCGAGTGGGTACCGATCGGCGAACTCTTCGACACCTCCACGCCCGACAGCGCCCCCGCCCCCGACGGAGCCGCCCCCGTCAGCGGCCACGGCTTCGCCAACAAGGGCGGCGAGACCCTCTTCGACGCGGTCGCCCGGACCGGTGTCCGCTGGGACACCTGCGGCGCCCGGCAGGGCACTGCCTGTGACCTCTCCGCCCAGGTGGTCGCCGACCTCGGCCACTTCGACGACCGCGACGAACTGTTCGACCGCCACGGCCAGACCCTCTGTTGGACCGCCCGCACCCTCACCGAGCCGGTACTGGGCCGCTGGAGCGCGGGCGCGCTCCAGCGGCCCAGTACCGCCGCATGAGGACGACCGCGTGCCGGAGAACTCTGGACGACGGACAATTCCTGGTGACGACGGACAATTCCCGACGGCGGACAATTCCTGCAGACGGACAGTCCCTGGTGCCGCCCTCCCGAAAGTGCACTTCCTCTGAGGATTTCCTTCAACCACCCGCTCGACAAAGGAAGTCGAAAGACCCGAATTCGCTGATTCCCGCGACGCCGAGCGGGCGGCGCGGACTTTAACGAGGTCTTGACGCCGACCGGGCCTTCTTTTCGTGGCCCGGACATCACTCCCTGCTTACGCTGATGCAGCGGTCCCCCGTTGGCTGGAACCGTTCGTATCACCGCATGTCAGGAGCGCGCGCATGGCCACCACGGAGGACATACGGACCGCCCGGGCGGCCGGCCGACTACGGGCCTGGATGCTGGAGGGCCTGTCCGACATGAGCGGGCCAGGACGGACCGCGCAGCGCCCACCGGAGCCGGCCCCCACCTCGGCCGCCGCCCCGACCGCCGCCCCGGCCGCGGCCTCCGCCCAGCAGGGCCGGCCCTGGTGGCGGGTGATGTGCCTGACGGGCGTCGACTACTTCTCCACCCTCGGCTACCAGCCCGGCATCGCCGCCCTCGCCGCCGGTCTGCTCTCCCCCGTCGCGACCATCGTCCTGGTGATCGTCACCCTCGCGGGAGCGCTTCCCGTCTATCGCCGCGTGGCCGAGGAAAGCCCCCACGGCCAGGGCTCCATCTCCATGCTGGAACGGCTGCTGACGTTCTGGAAGGGCAAGCTCTTCGTCCTGACGCTGCTGGGTTTCGCGGCGACCGACTTCCTGATCACGATCACCCTCTCCGCCGCCGACGCCTCCACCCACCTCGTGGAGAACCCCCACCTGACCGGCGCCCTGCACGGCAAACAGCTTCTGATCACACTGATCCTCATCGCCCTGCTCGGCGCCGTCTTCCTCAAGGGCTTCCTGGAAGCGATCGGCGTGGCGGTGGTTCTGGTCGGCGCCTACCTGTCGCTGAACGTCGTCGTCGTGGCCGTGGGCCTCTGGCACGTGATCACCGAGGGTCATGTCGTCACCGACTGGTCGACCGCCCTGACCGCCGAGCACGGAAACGTTCTGGCCATGATCGGCGTGGCCCTCATCGTCTTTCCGAAACTCGCCCTCGGCCTCTCCGGCTTCGAAACGGGCGTGGCCGTCATGTCGCATGTGAAGGGCGACCCCGGCGACACCGAGCAGGATCCCCAGGGCCGTATCCGGGGCACGAAGAAACTCCTCACCGCCGCGGCCGTGATCATGAGTGTCTTCCTGATCAGCACGAGCTTCATCACCACTCTCCTCATCCCGGAGAAGGAGTTCCAGCCCGGCGGCGACGCCAACGGCCGCGCCCTCGCCTACCTCGCCCACGACTACCTGGGCAGCGCCTTCGGCACGGTCTACGACGCCTCGACCATCGCCATCCTCTGGTTCGCCGGCGCTTCCGCCATGGCCGGCCTGCTCAACCTCATGCCTCGCTATCTCCCCCGCTACGGCATGGCCCCCCACTGGGCCCGCGCGGTCCGGCCCATGGTCATCGTCTTCACCCTCGTCGGCTTCCTCGTCACCTGGCTCTTCGACGCGGACGTGGACGCGCAGGGCGGCGCGTACGCGACGGGCGTCCTGGTCCTGATCAGCTCGGCGGCGATCGCGGTGACGACAGCCGCCCGCAAGGCCGGCCAACGGGGCTGGACCGTCGCCTTCGCCGTGATCTCGGCGGTCTTCCTCTACACGACCGTCCTGAACGTCGTCGAACGCCCCGACGGCGTGCAGATCGGCGCCTGCTTCATCGCCGCGATCATCCTCGTCTCCCTCCTCTCCCGTCTCGCCCGAGCCTTCGAACTCCGGGTGACGAGCGTCGATCTCGACCCCATGGCGGACCGCTTCGTCCGGGACACGAAGAGCCGCCGTATCCGTTTCGTCGCCAATGAGCCCGACCGGCGGGACGTCACCGAATACCGCGAGAAGCTCGAACAGATCCGCCACGACAACGACGTCCCCGCAGCGGAGGACATCGTCTTCGTGGAGGTCACGGTCACCGATCCCTCGGAGTTCGAAGCGGGTCTGACCGTTCGGGGCGAGGTGATGCACGACCGCTATCGCGTCCTCACCCTCGAATCCTCCTCCGTCCCCAACGCGCTCGCCGCCCTCCTCCTCCACGTCCGCGACACCACCCACCACACCCCCCACATCTACTTCGAATGGACCGAGGGCAACCCCTTCACCAACTTCCTCCGCTTCCTCCTCTTCGGCCAGGGCGAAGTCGCCCCGGTGACGCGGGAGGTCCTACGGGAGGCGGAACCGGACCGGGAGCGGCGCCCCAGGGTGCATGTGGGGTAGGGCCTTTCTGGTGGGCCGCCGCCGCGTCGCGACGCCCGACCGGTCACGGAATGGCCATTTCTTCCACACACCCCTCACATCTTGTCCCGTCCGGGCACTACGGTCACTCCCCTCGAAACAGCCCAGGGGGACGAAATGACCAACCCGCACACCGGACCCATGCCCTCCGCTCCCCGCCCGCCCGGCACCCGCCCGCTGCGCAAGCGCATACTGGTGTGGATAGGCGGCGCCGGCCTCTTCGTCGCGGGCGCGCTCGTCGGCTCCGCCGGGGATGACGGGCAGGAGACCGTCAAGGCGGCTGCCAGGCCCACGACTTCCGTCACGGCGACCGTGACGGCCACACCGGAGCCCGGTCCGACCGTCACCGAGACCGTCAAGGCCAAGGCGAAGCCGGGACCGACCGTCACCGTCACCAAGACCGCCCCCGCCCAGGCCGCCGACACCGGCACCGGCAGCGGCAGCGGCAGCGGCAGCGGCAGCCAGGAGGACGCCAGCACCTGCTCGATCGTCTCCAACTCGGGGAACTGCTACTCGGCGGGACAGTTCTGCCGCAACAGCGACCACGGTGCCGTCACCACCACCGAGGACGGCACGGAGATCAAGTGCGCCTACCGCTCGAACGCCTGGCGCTGGACCTACGTCTGACAGGACGAGGCCGGCGCACCGGCGCACCCCTCACTCCGCGGCACCCCTCACTCCGCGACACCCCGCACCGTGAACCCGGTCGCCAACCCCCCGCCCTCGCGCCGGAACGCGAACGGGGCCCCGCCGTGCGCAGCCGCCACGGCCCGCACGATCGACAACCCGAGCCCGGACCCGGGCAGACTCCGCGCGTCCGGCGCCCGATAGAAGCGGTCAAAGATCCGTTCGAGGTCGCAGTCGCGGACGCCGGGGCCCCGGTCCAGGACCTCGACGCGGACGACCTCGGCGTCGTCGCCCGGTTCGCCCGGACGCCCCCCGGGTTCACCGAAGTCACCCGGCTCCCCCAGGTCCCCCAGCGCGCCGAGTTCGCGCAGTTCCCCGAGGGCCCCCGCCGCCCCCCGCGCGACGACGACCTCGATGGCCCCCGACCCGCCCCGGTCGAACTTGGCCGCGTTCTCCACCAGGTTGGAGATCGCCCGCTGGAGCGCCCCGGCCCGTCCCTCCACGGTCGTGTCGCCGGCCACACGGACGACGACCTCCCGCCCGGTGCGCCGCCGGGCGGTCGCCGCCACATCGTCCGCGAGGTCGGCGAGCCGCACCCGCTGCACGGGCTCGGTGCTCGACTGCCCGGCCGCGAGATCCACCAGCTCATTCACCAGGTCGGTCAGTTCGAGGGCCTCCTGGGAGAGGTCGTCGACGAGTTCCTCCCGCATCCGGGGCGGCAACTCGTCGATGCGCCGGAGCAGCGAGATGTTCGTACGGAGGGAGGTGAGCGGGGTGCGCAGTTCGTGCCCCGCGTCCTGGACCAGCCGTCGCTGGTCCTCCTCCGACTGCGCCAGGCGGACCAGCATGCGGTCGAAGGAGCGGCCGAGCCGGCCCACCTCGTCCCGGCCCGCCACCGGCACCTGGATGCCCAGATGCCCGGTCCGGGCCACGTCCTCCGCCGCCCCCGCCAACTGCACCAGCCGCCGGGTCTGCCGTCGGGCCAGCCACCAGCCGAACAGCCCGGCCGAGACCACGACGCCCGACACGAACAACAGGGTCCGCTGCTGCAGTTCCCGCAGCAGGTCCTCCGTGTCGCTGAACTCCTGCGCGACCTGCACGGCGCCCCGCCCACCGCCGAGCGCCACGGTCACCACCCGGTAGCGGTCGTCACCGACCTCGACCTCACCGTGCTCGACCAGCACCCCGGCCAGGGCCGCGTCGGCCGTACGGCGGTCCGCGTCACGCACGGGCAGGCCGGGGGCGCCCTCGTCGAGGATCTCCCCGTGCGGGCCGAGCACCTGGACGTCCGTACGGCCGGAGCGGATCAGGTCGTCGCGCGGACCACCGCTGTCGCTCGGCGCGAAGTCCTCCGGCCGCAACGGGTCCTGCTCGACCAGTTCCCGAAGATCGCGTACGACCTCCGCAAACACGGTCTGCTCGTCGACCCGCACCAGCCGCGCCGCCGCGCTGTAACTCAGGATCCCCACGAGGACGGTGACGACGCACGCCACCGCCACGAACGACACGGTGAACGTCGCCCGCAGCGAGGGCACCGGCCGCAGCCGGGAGAGCAGCCGGGACAGCACCCGGACGGCACGGGCGGACACGGGAGCCGCCTCAGTCTTCCCGCAGCGCGTACCCCACACCCCGCACGGTGTGGATCAGCGCAGGCGCCCCGGGCTCGTCCAGCTTGCGGCGCAGGTAACCGACGTAGACGGCGAGGTTCTTGGAGCCGGGCCCGAAGTCGTAGCCCCAGATACGGTCGTAGATCGTCGCGTGGTCGAGGACGATGCCGGCGTTGCGGACGAGCAGTTCGAGCAGGTCGAACTCGGTCCGCGTCAGCTCCAGTTCCCGTGTCCCGCGCCACGCCCGCCGCGCCTGGACGTCCATCCGCAGGCCGGCGGCCGTGATCAGCCCGCCACCCTCCGACGACGGGCCGGCGGCGGAGCCGGGAGCGGCCGCGGCCGGCTGGGGCGGCCTCGCGAACGCGTCCGCGCCGCCCGTCCGCCGCAGCAGCGCGCGCAGCCGCGCGAACACCTCCTCCACGTCGAACGGTTTGACGACGTAGTCGTCCGCGCCGGCGTCGAGGCCGGCGATCCGGTCGGCGGTCTCCACGAGCGCGGTGAGCATCAGGATCGGTGTCCGGTCGCCCTCCGCGCGCAGCACCCGGCAGACCTGGAGGCCGTCTATGCCGGGCATCATCACATCGAGCACCAGCACATCGGGCTGGGTGCGGTGGGCCTGGGCGAGCGCCTCGACGCCGTCGGCGACCGCCGTGACCGCGTACCCCTCCAGGGTCAGCGCGCGTTCCAGGGCATGACGGATGGCACGGTCGTCCTCGGCGAGCAGCACGTTCTGGGGCACCTCACCAGTCTGCCAAGGTCACCGGCGCACACCACCTCGTCGGAAGCACCCGAGGGCCCTTCTTACCGGCCTCTCACCCCGACCGGGAGTTCGACTTACCACTCCGGAGCAGCGTGCCCGTGTGACACCCCTCCGCACGGGAACCCGAGCAGAGCGAGCAAATGGAGTACAAAGGGTCAGAACCACCTCCGAACCAGGCCCAACCCGGACCACCACACATGTTTCGCCTCACACGTATCACCGCACACGGAGCACCACACCGTTGACAACGGTCGCCCCACCACAACCGCGCACCCCACAACCGCCAGACCTCACAACCGCCAGACCCCACAACCGCGTCGCCCAGGCCGTCGGGAAGGTAGTGCATTGAGCCGCCGCAAGAAGATCGTGTTCCTGCTGCACAACGCGTACGCCATCGGCGGCACCGTGCGGACGACACTGAACCTGGCGGCGGCGCTGGCCGACCACCATGACGTGGAGATCGCCTCCATGGCCCGCCACCTCGACGAACCGCGCTTCGCCGTCGACCCGAGGGTCACGCTCGTCCCCCTGGTGGACATCCGCCCGTACAGCACCGACTTGAGCGATCCGGCCCAGGCGCGGCCCGCCGCGGACTTCCCCGCCGAGGACAAGCGGTACCGCCAGTACAGCAGGCTCACCGACGTCCGCGTCCGCGCCTACCTGTCCCGCTGCGGCGCGGACGTCGTCATCGGCACCCGCCCCGGCATCAACGTCTACGTATCCCGCTTCGCACCCCGCCGCGCCCTGCGCATCGGCCAGGAACACCTGCGCCACGACGCCCACACCAAGCAGCTCCGCAAGGTCCTCGCCCGCCACTACCGCACCCTGGACGCGGTCGTCACCACCACGGCGGCGGACGCGGCGGTGTACCGCGCACGGATGAAACTTCCGGGCGTACGGGTGATGTCGGTGCCCAACATCGTCCCGCCGGCCGGGGTCGCCCCGTCGGACTGCACGGCCCCCGTCATCGCGGCCGCCGGCCGCCTCGCCCGGGGCAAGCGGTTCGACCTGCTGCTGGAGGCGTTCGCGAAGGTCGCCCCGAAGGAACCGGACTGGGAGCTGCGCGTCTACGGCGGCGGCAAGCAGAAGGAGCGGCTGGAAGCGCTCATCGAGGACCTCCACCTCACCGACCGGGCTCATCTGATGGGCCCGCACACCCCCATCGAGGAGGAGTTCGCGCGGGCCTCGATCGTCGTCAGCGCCTCCGACGCCGAGTCCTTCGGCATGACCCTCGTCGAGGCCATGCGCTGCGGTGTCCCCGTCGTCAGCACCGACTGCCCGCTCGGCCCCGCTGAGATCATCACCGACGGCACCGACGGCCGCCTCGTCCCCGTCGACGACCCCCACGCCCTCGCCGACGCCATCCTCGACCTCACCGCCGACCCCGACCTGCGCCGCGCCATGGGCCGAGCCGCCCTGGCGAGCGCCCACCGCTACGACCCGGCCCCCATCGTCACCGAGTACGAGCGCCTGTTCACCGACCTGCGCGCGACAAGACTCCGCCGCACCTGGGAACGAGAGTCGACGAGGGCGAGGGCCTGGCTGCGCCGCCGGGTACGCGCCTGGAAGAGGGCGACCTCAGCGCCCCTCAGGGGTGCGGGGCCGTCAGATACGCGGCTCCCCGGCGCGGGCGCGAGCAACCACAAGCAACCCGCGGCCTGACTCGCCCAGGAACCCCAACGGCGACGCTCAGCCCTGCAACGCCGCCAACCGCTCGGCGAAGGGAACGACAACCGACCCCTCCGGCTCGACCGGCACAGCCACCGCCATCGACCCGGCCAACTCCGACGCCGCCCGCTCGATCCGCCCGGCCAAGCCCTCCGCACCCCAGTCCTCGGACGCGGCATAGACACCCGTGGGCATGACCACGGCTCGCAGATACGCGAACAGCGGCCGCATCGCGTGCTCCAGCACCAGCGAATGCCGGGCCGAGCCTCCGGTGGCCGCGATCAACACCGGCTTCCCCGCCAGCGCGTCACGTTCGAGCACATCGAAGAAGGACTTGAACAGCCCGCTGTAGGAGGCGGAGAACACCGGTGTCACCACCACGAGCCCGTCGGCCCCCGCCACCGCGTCCAGCGCGGCGGCGAGCTTGCGCCCCGGGAACCCGTTCGTGAAGTGGTGCGCGATCTCCACGGCGAGGTCCCGCAGTTCGACGACCTCCACCTCGACCGAGGCGTCCCGTCCGACGACCGCCGCGGCCAGCCGGTCCCCCAGCAGCCGCGTGGACGACGGCACACCCAGCCCCGCCGAGACGACGACCAGCCTCATGCCACACTCTCCTTCTTCGCCGCGGCCACCCGCGCCCCGTGCGTCGGCGCGTCCGGCACGTCCGCCGCACGCCCCTTCGCGAACTCCTCCCGCAGCACCGGCACGACCTCCTCGCCGAGCATGTCGATCTGCTCCAGCACGGTCTTCAGGGGCAGCCCCGCGTGGTCGACGAGGAACAACTGCCGCTGGTAGTCACCGGCGTACTCCCGGAACGCCAGCGTCTTCTCGATCACCTGCTGCGGCGACCCGACCGTCAACGGCGTCTGGTCGGCGAAGTCCTCCAGGGACGGCCCGTTGCCGTAGACCGGCGCGACGTCGAAGTACGGCCGGAACTCCCGCACCGCGTCCTGCGAGTTCCTGCGCATGAACACATGCCCGCCGAGCCCCACGATCGCCTGCTCGGGCGTGCCGTGCCCGTAGTGCGCGTACCGCTGCCGGTACAGCTCGACCATGCGCCGGGTGTGGTCGGCCGGCCAGAAGATGTTGTTGTGGAAGAAGCCGTCACCGTAGTACGCGGCCTGTTCGGCGATCTCGGGCGAGCGGATGGAGCCGTGCCAGACGAACGGCGGTACGTCGTCCATCGGGCGGGGCGTGGAGGTGAAGCCCTGGAGGGGCGTGCGGAACTTGCCCTCCCAGTCGACGACGTCCTCGCGCCACAGGCGGTGCAGCAGGGCGTAGTTCTCGACCGCGAGGTTGATGCCCTGCCGGATGTCCTGGCCGAACCACGGGTACACCGGTCCGGTGTTGCCGCGCCCCAGCATCAGATCCACCCGCCCGTCGGCCAGGTGCTGGAGCATCGCGAAGTCCTCCGCGATCTTCACCGGGTCGTTGGTGGTGATGAGGGTGGTGGCGGTGGAGAGGATCAGCCTCTCGGTCCGCGCGGCCACGTAGCCGAGCATCGTGGTCGGCGAGGACGGCACGAACGGGGGGTTGTGGTGCTCACCGGTGGCGAAGACGTCGAGCCCGACCTCCTCCGCCTTCAGCGCGATCGCGACCATCGCCTTGATGCGCTCGCGCTCGGTCGGCGTGCGGCCCGTGGTGGGGTCCGGCGTCACATCACCGACGCTGAAGATCCCGAACTGCATCATCGCTGCCACCCTCCCAGGTTGTTTACAATTCAACTATACCTGTGAACATGGGCCCTCTCTCCACTATTCCTCCGACTACTTCGCGTGCGTAACCGCGTAGATCATCACAAAAGCCACGAGGTGGATGCCGAAGAGGAAGTACGCGAGGTACCACCACACGTACCGCTCGTTCTTCTTCTCCTCGGCGAGCCGGCGCTTCTCGGCAGTCAGCCCGCCATCCGGCACCGGGCCGCCATCCGGCACCGGGTCGGCATCCGACACAGGGCCGCCATCCGCCACCGGGTCGGCATCCGACACAGGGCCGCCATCCGCCACCGGGCCGCCTTCGGGCGTCGGGCCCTCCACGGACGGCATCACAGCTCCCGGTGGACCTTGGTGTTGGAGGCCTGGGCGCGGGGGCGCAGGACGAGGAGGTCGACGTTGACATGGCTGGGCCGGGTGACCGCCCAGCCGATCGTGTCGGCGACGTCCTCAGCCGTCAGGGGCTCGGCGACGCCCTCGTACACGCTCGCCGCCTTCTCCGCGTCGCCGCCGAAGCGGGTCAGCGCGAACTCGTCCGTCTTCACCATGCCGGGCGCGATCTCGATGACCCGGACCGGTGTGCCGACGATCTCCAGCCGCAGCGTCTCGGCGAGGACGTGCGCGCCGTGCTTGGCGGCGACGTACCCCGCGCCGCCCTCGTAC
Organism: Streptomyces sp. NPDC012510; assembly: GCF_042955065.1. Lineage (NCBI taxonomy): Bacteria > Bacillati > Actinomycetota > Actinomycetes > Kitasatosporales > Streptomycetaceae > Streptomyces > Streptomyces sp. NPDC012510. The sequence goes on along the minus strand of NZ_JBIBEN010000006.1, from coordinate 37,605 downwards.
GTCCCGTGCCCGGCCGTCGACGACACCACGACCACCGTGCCGTCGCCGCTGGCGGTCAGCGCGGGCAGCAGGGCCTGGGTGACGTTGAGCGTGCCGATGACGTTCGTCTCGTACATCGTGCGCCAGTCGGCGGGGTCCCCGGTGGCCACCGGGTCGGCGCCGAGCGCGCCGCCCGCGTTGTTGACCAGCACCCCGATCGTCCGGAACGCGGTCGCGAACTCGTCGACCGCCGCACGGTCCGTAACGTCCAGGGCGTACGCCGTGGCCTGCCCGCCGCCCTCGTTGATCTCCTCGGCGAGCGCCTCGATCCGGTCCTTGCGGCGCGCGGTCAGCACCACGCGGTACCCCGCCGCGCCGAGCCGCCGGGCCGTGGCGGCGCCGATCCCGCTGCTCGCACCGGTCACGACGGCGATGCGGGAGGCTGCGGACGGTACGGCGGTGGCCATGAGCTGCTCCTGAGCGGTAGGGAATCGAACGGTCCCGGCCCGGTCAGGATAGGCGGGTGGTGAGACAATAGGACGGGTGGTCCCCGGCACAGGAGGTGGATCATGGGACAGGCGCGCGAGGTAATGGACCAGCTCACCGAGGCGCTCACCACACACCAGGACCCCAAGACCGTCGCGAACCTCTTCGCGGAGGACGCGGTCGCCTACACCCCCGACGGCGGAGAGATCCACGGCCGGGACAGCATCGCCGAGTACTGGCGCCAGATGACGGACGCCATGCCCGAGGCCGGGTACGAGTCGCTCGCCTCGTTCGAGGTCGGTGACACGGCCATCGACGAGGGGATCTTCAGCGGCACCAACAGCGGCCCGCTGGCCTTCGCCGACGGGACGTCCCTCCCCGCGACCCGGAAGGACATCCGTATCCGGGGCGTGGACCTCGCCACCGTCCAGGACGGCCAGATCACCAGCTACCGCCTCTACTTCGACCAGCTGCAGTTCCTGAACCAGCTCGGCCTGCTGTCGGAGGACCCGGCCCAGCGGTCGTAGCGACGGACGGCCGCAGGGGCGGCGTCCCCGGGCGGGACCTCGGCGTCACCCGCCCCGGGGCGCGTACATGATCACCGCCATGCCCGCGAGGCAGACCAACGCGCCCGTCACGTCCCAGCGGTCGGGCCGGTAGCCGTCCGCGACCATCCCCCAAGCGATCGACCCGGCCACGAAGATCCCCCCGTACGCGGCGAGGATCCGCCCGAAGTGCGCGTCCGGCTGGAACGTCGCCACGAACCCGTACGCCCCCAGCGCCACGAACCCCGCCCCGATCCACACCCACCCCCGATGCTCCCGCACCCCCTGCCACACCAGCCAGGCCCCGCCAATCTCGAACAGCGCGGCGAGCACGAACAGGGCGGCGGAGCGAACGATCACCATGCCCGCAGCTTCGCACGGCCTGAGCGGGACCGAACCGCCCCGTACCCGCCTCGTCAGCCCTTCACGCACACCACCTGCTTCAGCTTCGCCACCACCTGCACGAGGTCCCTCTGCTGGTCGATGACCTGCTCGATCGGCTTGTAGGCACCCGGGATCTCGTCCACGACGCCGGAGTCCTTGCGGCACTCCACGCCCCGGGTCTGCTCCTCCAGGTCCGTGGTCGAGAAGCGCCGCTTCGCCGCCGTCCGGCTCATACGCCGACCGGCCCCGTGCGACGCCGAGTTGAAGGCCTTCTCGTTGCCGAGGCCCTTCACGATGTACGAGCCCGTGCCCATCGAGCCCGGGATGATTCCGTACTCGCCGGAGCCCGCGCGAATCGCGCCCTTACGGGTCACCAGGAGATCCACACCCTCGTAGCGCTCCTCGGCCACGTAGTTGTGGTGGGCGCTGATCTCGGGCTCGAAGGCCGGCCTCGCCTTCTTGAACTCCTTGCGGACGACGTCCTTCAGGAGCGCCATCATGATCGTGCGGTTGTACTTCGCGTACTCCTGCGCCCAGAACAGGTCGTTGCGGTACGCCTCCATCTGCGGGGTGTCCGCGACGAAGACGGCGAGGTCGCGGTCGACCAGGCCCTGGTTGTGCGGAAGCTTCTGGGCGATGCCGATGTGGTGCTCCGCCAACTCCTTGCCGATGTTCCGGGAACCGGAGTGCAGCATCAACCAGACAGAACCAGACGAATCCGTGCAGACTTCGACGAAGTGGTTTCCTCCGCCGAGCGTTCCCATCTGCTTTTCCGCCCGGTCGTGACGGAACCTGACCGCTTCCGCAACTCCCTCGAACCGCCCCCAGAACCCGTCCCACCCGCCGCCGGCGAACCCGTGCAGCCGCGCCGGATCGACGGGGTCGGCATGCATCCCCCGCCCCACCGGAATCGCCTGCTCGATCTTCGAGCGCAGCCGGGAGAGGTCTCCGGGAAGGTCGTTGGCCGTCAGGGACGTCCTGACCGCCGACATCCCGCAGCCGATGTCCACACCCACCGCCGCCGGACACACAGCCCCCTGCATCGCGATGACGGACCCGACCGTCGCGCCCTTGCCGTAGTGGACGTCCGGCATGACGGCGAGCCCCTTGATCCAGGGGAGGGTTGCGACGTTGCGCAGCTGCTGCAGGGCCCCCTCCTCGACCGACGCCGGGTCGGTCCACATCCGGATGGGTACCTTCGCGCCCGGTATCTCGACGTACGACATATCGCTCTCACTCCCCCGAAAAACAGATCAAAGTCTCAGAACGCAAAACCGGCGCCAAGGTCAACGAAAGGGATGCCGGACCGGCGTTCACGGCAGCGCGTGCGATACACATGGTGCCCGGGGGTCACCCCCGGGCGGCAAGTGAATAACCACAGGCAGGACAGCGCAGGCGTCCCGAGGGACCCCGTCGAGAGGAGCCCCACCGTGCAGCGGAAGGCGTACGTACCCGGCGTCGCCGTGCTCCTCGCGGCACTGCTGACCGCGTGCACGAGCTCCGACGACCCCAGTTCGCCCGACGACCCCCGCCCGGGCGAGGCCGCGTCGACGACCACCGTCGCCCAGCCCGGCCGCTACGACACGCTCCCGGAGCCCTGCGGCTCGATCGACCACAACACCCTCGACTCCCTCCTCCCCGGCATCAAGCAGCTCACCGACGTGACCCAGCGCGAGCAGGCGTACGAGGGCAAGGCGACACAGACGTACGACACGGACCGCAAGGCCGGCTGCCGCTGGAAGGTGGAGTCCACGGACGCCACCCACTACCTGTTCGTCGACTTCGAGCGCATCGTGTCGTTCACCAACACGGTCAGCGACGACAGCAAGGCGCAGGAGGTGTACGGCGGCAAGGTCCAGGCGGCGGACCTCCCGGAGCCCGCGCCGTCCGTCTCCGAGGAGGAGAGCGAGGGGACGGACGAGACCGAGGGCACGGGAGAGGCCACGGCCGAGCCCTCGGCCGACGCATCCGACGCGGCCACCTCCTCGGACCCGTCCGACCAGTCCGACTCCCCCGACTCCTCCACGCCTTCCGATTCGTCCAATTCGCCTGATTCCTCCGCCTCTTCACCCTCGGCCACCGCTTCCGGCACCCCCGCCTCCCTCCAGCCCCGCACGCTCGACGGTCTCGGGGACGAGGCGTTCCTCGACGACGCGCTCGGGACGAGCAAGCAGCGGACGGTGACTGTGGTGTTCCGCACGTCGAACGTGATCGTGACGGTGGAGTACGAGGAGCAGCCGGCGACCACGACGGTGGTGCCGGACAGCGAGGAAATGCAGGACAGGGCCCGGAATCTGGCGGATCGGCTGGCCGAGGCGTTCGACGACTGACCGGCGGCCGGGGGCCGTTCGGGCGTCCGTGTGAACCCCGCGATCCAGGACCGCACTTCTTCATCACCGCGTACCGTGGCCCCTCGGAACCCGATCCGATCGCAGGAACGCCACAGGAACCACGCAGGAACCCCGCAAGCAGACCGCAGGAACCGCGAGCGTGATGAACGTCATGAGTGAAGGAACCATGCAACGAGCCGCAGAGTCAGATCAGCGTCAGCCGCGAGTCGAGCGGATCCGCCGGACCAGGCGCCCGAGCCGTGTTCTCGTGGGTGCCGCGGTCGTCCCGGTGATGCTGCTGGCGGTCGGCTGCTCGTCGGGCTCCGACGCCGACAGTGCCTCCGGTGACCAGACGCCGGCGGGGGCGGATCAGGAGCCGACGAAGAGCGCCACCCCCGAGGTGGTCGAGGCGAAGTACGCGTCGCTGCCGGACGCCTGCGAGGTGTTCTCCGACAAGACGCTCAAGTCGGTGGTGCCGGAGGGCGTGAAGTCCGGAAAAGCGATCAACAAGGCCGAGGCGAACGTGACCGGCGACTGCCGCTGGATCAGCCTCGACAACAACGGTGTGGACGGCTCCCAGTACCGCTGGCTGAGCGTGTCGCTGCACCTGCTCGCCTCGGACGCGGCGAACGGCCCCGGTGAGGACCGGGCGGCCAAGGCGTTGGAGTCGAAGCTGACCGCGGCGAAGGCCGTCGACGGGGCGAAGAAGGTCAGGACGGAGCCGGTGACGGGCGTGGGCGACCAGGCCACGGCGGTCCTGTACGACCTGAAGAAGGACGGGGACACCTTCAAGCAGCAGACGATCGTGGTGCGCACGGAGAACGTGGTCATCACGGTCGACTACAACGGCGCGGGCCTGGCCGGTGAGAAGACCCCGGACGCGGCCGCGCTGCTGAAGTCGGCGAAGAGCGCCGCCAAGGAGGCCGTCGAGGCGATCGAGGAGGCGAACGACGGTACGGACGCTTCGGCGTCCCCGTCGAAGGGCGCCTCCGATGCGCCGTCGCAGGAGCCGACGAAGGCGTCGTCGTCGGGTGGCTCGGGTGCGGATGTGAGTTCCGACTCGGACTCGGACTCCTCCACGTCCGGCAGCAGGAAGAGCAAGTCCTAGCCTCACCTGGTGTTTTCTCGGAGCCCGGCCCTCATGGGGACCGGGCTCCGTGCCGTCCGGCGAGCCGTTCCCCGTACACATGTGCCACCCTGTTGCGCGCAACAACACGCAAGGGGAGGGGAGTACGGGTGGCCGCGCCAATACAGCTCACTCGGATGCACCGCGTTCTCATCGGCGTGGTCGTGTTCGGCGCCGTCATCATCGCCGGGATCGGCTTCGCGGGTTCGTACGCGGCGGTACGGGAGCTGGCCGTCAAGAAGGGCTTCGGGAACTTCTCGTACGTCTTCCCGATCGGGATCGACGCGGGCATCTGTGTCCTGCTGGCCCTGGATCTGCTCCTGACGTGGATCAGGATCCCCTTCCCGCTGCTGCGTCAGACGGCGTGGCTGCTGACGATCGCCACGATCGCGTTCAACGGCGCGGCGGCCTGGCCCGACCCGCTGGGCGTCGGTATGCACGCGGTGATCCCGGTCCTGTTCGTCGTCTCCGTCGAAGCGGCCCGGCACGCCATCGGCCGCATCGCCGACATCACCGCCGACAAGCACATGGAGGGCGTCCGCCTCACCCGCTGGCTGCTCTCCCCCGTGCCCACGTTCCTCCTCTGGCGCCGTATGAAGCTGTGGGAGCTCCGCTCCTACGACCAGGTCATCAAGCTGGAGCAGGAACGTCTCGTCTACCAGGCCCGCCTCCGCTCCCGCTTCGGCCGGGCCTGGCGCCGCAAGGCCCCGGTGGAGTCCCTGATGCCGCTGCGCCTGGCCCGCTACGGCGTCCCACTGGCGGACACGGCTCCCGCGGGCCTGGCGGCAGCGGGAATCGAACCGGCCCTCCTGCCCCCGGCGCCGCTGCCGGAACTGACGCGGGTGCCCGACGCCGGGGCGGCCGCCCTGCCCAACCCCGACACAGCCGCGGGCAGTCGTGCCACTGGGGAGGCACGGGTGGGCGATGGGGGTCCCCCCGCGCGAGCGCATTCGAGCGTGGGAGAGGAACCTCCCGTCGAGCAGCGACCCTTCCCCGACGGCGACCGGATCCCCGAGCCACTGGACTACGAGCCCCCGGCCGAGGAAAGCCCCTGGCTCCACGCCCGCCACCCCCAGGAAGTCCCCTACCAGGGCGGCTACGACCCCTCGTACGAGCCGGAGGAACAGTACGGCGAGTGGTACGAGGAACAGGACTCGGAGCAGTATCAGCAGTACCAGCAGTTCGAGCCGGATGCCCGCGACCCCCGCGACCCCCGCTACCAGCAGCGACAGTTCGAGGCCCCCGAAGTTCAGGAGCCGGACCCCTCCCCGGAGGAGACCGGCAGCTTTCCCATCCCGGCCGGCCCGAACCGCACCCGCGAGCTGGGCGAGGGCGGCGGCACCCCCGAACCCGCCGCCCCGGACGAGGAGTCGTACTACCAGGTCTTCAAGAAGTCGATAAACGGCAGCTACCCGACGCCGCGCGAGCTCATCGACAACGTGGAGGCCGAGTTCCGCGTCACCCTCTCCGCCGAGGAGTCGAAGCGCATGGTCAACCGCTTCACCAACCGCCACACGGCGGAGCTGGAAGAGGACCACATCGCCTGAGTGACGCCCACACGAGGAGGGGGCGCCCGGTGGTCACCGGGCGCCCCCTCCTCGTACGACGTCCTACGACGTCCTACGCGGCCTACTCCCCGAGCAGGCGCCGCACCCGCTCCTGCCCCACCGCGAGCAGCAGCGTGGGCAGTCGCGGCCCGGTGTCGCGCCCGACGAGCAGGTGGTACAGCAGCGCGAAGAACGACCGCTGGGCCGTCTTGATCTCGGCCGGCAGCTCCTTGGGCGTGGCGTCCGCCGCGAACCCGGCCTGCACCTTGGGCACCCCGTAGACGAGGTGCGTCAGCCCGTCGAGCGACCAGCGCTCGGAGAGCCCGTCGAGCAGCAGCCGCAGTGACTGCTGGGACTGCTCGTCGAGGGACTTCAGCAGCTCCGCGTCGGCCTCCTCGCGCACGATGGTCCGCTGGTCGGCGGGGACCTGCGTGTTGATCCAGGCCTCGGCCTTGTCGAGCCGGGGCCGTACCTCGTCGAGGCCGGACAGCGGGTCGGTGGGGTCGAGCTCGCTGAGGATGCGCAGGGTCTGGTCCTCGGCGCCCGCGGTGATGTCGGCGACGGACGCGAGGGTCCGGTACGGCATCGGGCGGGGCGTGCGCGGCAGCTCACCGGCGGCGGTCCGCACGGCACGCGAGTGGGCGGCGATGTCAGCCGGAAGGGCGGACCCGTCCGCGACCTTGGCGTCGAGCTTGTCCCACTCGTCGTAGAGCCGCTGGATCTCCTGGTCGAAGGCGATCTTGAAGGACTGGTTGGGCCGGCGGCGGGCGTAGAGCCAGCGCAGGATCTGCGGCTCCATGATCTTCAGCGCGTCGGCGGGCGTGGGTACGCCGCCCTTGGACGACGACATCTTGGCCATGCCGCTGATGCCGACGAAGGCGTACATCGGCCCGATGGGCTGCTTGCCGCCGAAGATCCCGACGATCTGCCCGCCGACCTGGAAGCTGGACCCGGGCGAGGAGTGGTCGACCCCGCTGGGCTCGAAGACGACGCCCTCGTACGCCCACCGCATCGGCCAGTCGACCTTCCAGACCAGCTTGCCGCGGTTGAACTCGTTCAGTGCGACGGTCTCGGAGAAACCACAGGCGGTGCAGGTGTAGGCCAGCTCGGTGCTGTCGTCGTCGTAGGCGGTGACGGTGGTGAGGTCCTTCTCGCACCGCCCGCAGTAGGGCTTGTACGGGAAGTACCCGGCGGCGCCGGAGCTGCCGTCGTCCTCGCCGGCGGCGCCGGAGCCTTCCGCGGCCTCCAGTTCCGCCTCGTCCACCGGCTTCTGCGACTGCTTCTTCGCCGAGCCGGCCGGGGCCTTCTTGGTGCGGTACTGGTCGAGAATCGCGTCGATGTCCCCGCGGTGCTTCATGGCGTGCAGGATCTGGTCCCGGTAGACCCCGGAGGTGTACTGCGCGGTCTGGCTGATCCCGTCGAACTCGACGCCCATCTCGGCGAGCGCGTCGATCATCGCGGCCTTGAAGTGCTCGGCCCAGTTGGGGTGGGCGGAGCCCTGGGGGGCGGGCACGGAGGTGAGGGGCTTGCCGATGTGCTCGGCCCAGGAGGCGTCGATGCCGTCGATGCCGTTGGGGACCTTGCGGTAGCGGTCGTAGTCGTCCCAGGAGATGAGGTGCCTGACCTGGTGTCCGCGCCGGCGGATCTCGTCGGCGACGAGGTGCGGGGTCATGACCTCGCGGAGGTTGCCGAGGTGGATCGGGCCGGACGGCGACAGCCCGGAGGCGACGACTACCGGTTTGCCCGGGGCCCGACGCTCCGACTCCTCGATGACCTCAACCGCGAAACGGGAGACCCAGTCGGTGGTCTCGGTGCTCTGAGCCACGATCGGCACGTCCTCTTTTTCCTGGAGTTTCCATGGCCGCCGGTTACGGTCCCGGCGACCGCGCCATTCTCCCAGCCTTTCACTCCGTGGGTCGAACCGGGCGCCTATTTACCCGGGGGTGCGGGTGCGTCGGCGGGTACGGGTCGATGGGGCTTCTCGCGCAGTTCCCCGCGCCCCTAAAGGCCCAGTCCCTGCGGGCCTGGCAGACCACGGGGCCACGGGCCTGGAAGACCACAGCTCTGCGGGCCTGGCAGACCACGGGGCCACGGGCCGAAGAGCACGGGGCGCAGCCCCTGCTTTTCAGGGGCGCGGGGAACTGCGCGACCAGCCCCCACCCACCCGCACCCGCAAACGCACCCGAACCCCCACCCCCTAAGGCGCTCCCCCGACGGACCGCACCAGGGAAACCCCTTTACCCCCCGTGGGATACTGACGACATCCACCCGTACCCCGAGGAGAACGGCACCCCCTGATGGCTTCGGTCACGTCCCTCACCGCCTCCGTCCACCAGCACCTCGCAACCGCCCTCTCGGCAACCCTGCCGACCGCGGACGCGGACCCGCTGCTGCGACGCAGCGACCGGGCGGACTACCAGGCGAACGGGATCCTCGCCCTCGCCAAGAAGGCGAAGGCGAACCCGCGGGAGCTGGCCACCCAGGTCGTCGCCCAGGTGGAGTCCGGTGAGCTGATCAAGGACATCGAGGTCTCCGGCCCCGGCTTCCTGAACATCACCCTCACCGACGGCGCGATCACGGAGAACCTCGCCGCGCGGTACTCGGACGACACCGGCCGTCTCGGCGTCCCCACAACGGAGCACCCCGGCACCACGGTCATCGACTACGCCCAGCCGAACGTGGCGAAGGAGATGCACGTCGGCCACCTCCGCTCCGCCGTGATCGGCGACGCGGTGGTCCAGATCCTGGAGTTCACCGGCGAGAACGTGGTCCGCAGGCACCACATCGGCGACTGGGGCACTCAGTTCGGCATGCTGATCCAGTATCTGGACGAGCACCCGCACGAGCTGGACCACAAGGACGCCCAGGTGAGCGGCGAGGAGGCGATGTCGAACCTCGACCGCCTCTACAAGGCCGCCCGAAGGCTGTTCGACTCCGACGAGGAGTTCAAGACGCGGGCCCGCCGGCGGGTGGTCGACCTCCAGGCCGGTGACCCGCACACCCTCGCCACATGGCAGAAGTTCGTCGACGAGTCGAAGATCTACTTTTTCTCCGTCTTCGACAAGCTGGACATGGAGATCCGGGACGCGGACATCGTCGGCGAGTCGGGCTACAACGACATGCTGGACGAGACGTGCCGCCTCCTGGAGGAGTCGGGCGTCGCGGTCCGCTCGGAGGGCGCCCTCTGCGTCTTCTTCGAGGACATCAAGGGCCCGGACGGCAACCCGGTCCCCCTGATCGTCAAGAAGTCGGACGGCGGCTACGGCTACGCGGCGACGGACCTCTCCGCGATCAGGGACCGCGTCTTCCACCTGAAGGCGAACTCGCTCCTCTACGTCGTGGACGCCCGCCAGTCCCTTCACTTCAAGATGGTCTTCGAGACGGCGCGCAGGGCGGGCTGGCTGGACGACGAGGACGTCAAGGCGTTCCAGCTCGCCTTCGGCACGGTCCTCGGCAAGGACGGCAAGCCGTTCAAGACCCGTGAGGGCGAGACGATCCGGCTGGTGGACCTGCTGGACGAGGCGATCGAGCGTGCCACCGCCGTGGTCCGGGAGAAGGCCGAGAAGGTGGGCCTGAGCGAGCAGGAGATCATCGAGAACGGCCGGTACGTGGGCATCGGCGCGGTGAAGTACGCCGACCTGTCGACCTCCGCCGTGCGGGACTACAAGTTCGACCTGGACCAGATGGTCTCGCTCAACGGCGACACCTCGGTGTACCTGCAGTACGCGTACGCCCGTATCCAGTCGATCCTCCGCAAGGCGGGCGGGACCGCTCCGGCCGCGCACCCGGAGCTGGAGCTGGCCCCGGCCGAGCGCGCGTTGGGCCTGCACCTGGACCAGTTCGGCGAGACCGTGGCCGAGGTCGCCCAGTCGTACGAGCCGCACAAGCTGGCCGCGTACCTCTTCAAGCTGGCGACCCTGCTCACGGCCTTCTACGACCAGTGCCCGGTCCTGAAGGCCGAGACCCCGGCCCACGTCGAGAACCGTCTCTTCCTGGTCGACCTGACGGCCCGCACCCTCCACCGGGGCATGGCCCTGCTGGGCATCAGGACTCCCGAGAAGCTCTGAAACCCGTCGTCCGGCCCTCGCGCCGCCGCCGTCACGCCGATGCGCGGGGACACCCCCCGTGGTGTCCCCGCGCATCGGGCGGTCGATCCGGGCTGTTCCGGATCCCGGGTCGGTCAGCGGTTGCCGATCCAGGCGTTGAACTTCACGTTGACCGTGGAGATGGTCTGCCGCTTGGTGATCGGGGTGGTGCCGACCGACTTGTAGAGCGGCTTGGCCTTCCAGGTGGTGGTGGCCGAGATGTTGCGGCCGCTGACCTTGATGGTGTCCTTCTTGGCCGGCGTGATGACGACGGCCCCGTTGAGGTTGGTGACCGAGCGCTTGTACTTCGGCGACTTGACCGCGGAGCCGAAGTCGTAGGACAGGACGGTCTTCTGGGTGATGACCGGGATGTTGAAGATCCGCTCGGTGGCGGTGAAGGTCAGCGTGATGTGCGCCCCGGACGAGGTGGTCTTGCGCACGCCCTTGACGTCGGCGACGAAGCGGACGTCCTTGTTGTAGGCCTTCTCGCCGCGGCCTCCCCGGTTGATGTAGCCGCCGGTCCGGACGTTGTAGGCCTCCTGCACCTTGCGGTTCTGGAGATAGCCGACGAACTTCTGCTGCTTGGCCTTGGGCAGTTTGTCGAACGCCTTGAGCAGCTTGATGGAGGCGGCGGCCTCGTCGTTGTTCTTCAGCCAGTCGCGGTACTTGGCGACGGTGAGCTTGGCCGGCTTGGCCTGCGGGGCGGCCAGGGCCGTTCCCTGGGCCGCGACACCGGTGAACAGCAGGGCGCCGGACGTGAGGGCGAGGACACCGGCACGGGTGGCGGTGGCGAAAGTACGCATGTGAGGGTGTCTTTCGAGACGGTTCCGATGGCGGGCTCAACCAACCTAATTTCCAGGCTAGTTGACCGAAATCGTCTCTTGGGTCACTGCCCTTCGGGTCAGTGCCGGGGCGGTCGCGGCCAGGGGAGCGCGGTACGGCCCGCGACGGGTGTCAGTGGCTGCCCCTACAGTCACCCGCATGGCGACTCTTCCCAATCCGCTGCCCAGGCTGGCGGCCGACCCGAGCGGGCGTGCGCTCGGGCTTGAGCTCCCGCTTCCCCGGGGGAGGCTGATCGACGCGACCGGCGACGGCCCGTGGCACGAACCGCTGCTGTGGTGCGCGGACGAGCCGGCCGCGCCCGGCGTCTGGGCCGCCGTCCAGCCCGCCCGCCGCACGGCCGGCCTCCTCCCGGTGCTGCTGGACGTCGGCGGCGGTCAGGGCGGCCCGGAGGAATGGGACTTGCTGCCCGGCGAGACGTCCTACCCCGGGGACCACGACGCCGACGAGGTCCTGGCCGAGTTCTGGGACGAGTACGCGACGGAGGAGGCCGACGAGAGCGACGGCGGCGCCGGCCGGCCCAACCTCGCCACGGCCCCCGCGGCTCCGCTCGACACCACCCGGGACCCGGACGCCACTCTCGACACCACCCAGGACCCGGACGCCCTCGCCGCCGAGACCGCCGACGCCCTCGTCAAGGACCCCGCCCGGCTGAAGGACCCCCGCATCGCCCTGGTGCCCGCCCGCCGCAGCGCGGACATCCCGGCGGCCCTCGGCTGGGGTGGCCCGGTGAACCACGAGAGCGACGTGGCGAGGCTCTGCGCGGTGCTGCGCTCCTGGGAGGACCGCTTCGGCATACGCGTCGTCGCCCTCACCTACGACCAGCTCGTCCTCTCGGTCGCCACCCCGCCCACCACCGGGGCCCAGGCCGAAGCCCTGGCCGCCGAGCACTTCGCCTTCTGCCCGGACAACATCTGGCAGGGCACGCCCGACGGCACCCGACAGGCGTACGCGCGCACCCTGCTCGGCGAGCACGTCTGGTCCTTCTGGTGGGACTGAGGGCGCCGTCCGTCACTCCGCTCGCAGCCCCTCCCCCAGCCTCCGCAATCCCTCCCGGATCTCCTCCGGCGTCTGCGTCACGAAGCACAGCCGCAGCGTCGACCGGTCCGGCTCACCGGCGTGGAAGGGCGCCCCGGGCACATACGCCACGTCCCGTTCGACGACACGCGGGAGGAGGGCGGTCGTGTCGTACGACGAAGGAAGGCGGGCCCAGAGGAACATGCCGCCCTCGGGGCGGTTCCACGTGGAGCCCTCCGGGAGGGCCGCGGCGAGACCGTCGAGCATGGTGTCCCGGCGTTCGCGGTAGACGGCGGCGACCCGGGAGACATGGGCGTCCAGGTCACGGTCGGCCAGATAGCGGGCGGCGGCGAGCTGGTTGACGGTCGGGGTGTGCAGATCGGCCGCCTGCTTGGCGACCGCGCAGGCCCGGCGGAGCCCGGCGGGCGCGCGCAGCCAGCCCAGCCGCATGCCGGGCGCCATCACCTTGGAGAAGGAGCCCAGCAGCGCCGTACGGTCCTCGGCCCCCGGGTACGAGGCGATCCAGGGCACGCGCTCGCCCTCGAAGCGGAGTTCGCCGTACGGGTCGTCCTCGACGATCCACAGCCCGTGCCGGGCGGCGACGGAGGCGACGGCCGCCCTCCGCCCGGCCGGCAGGGTCCGCCCGGTCGGGTTCTGGAAGGTGGGCACGGTGTAGAAGAGCTTGGGCCGGGTCCGTGCTACCAGGTCCTCCAGCGCCGCCGGGTCCACCCCGTGCGCGTCGCCCGGCACGGCGACCACCCGTGCCCCCGCGAACCGGAACGCCTGGAGCGCCGCCAGATAGCAGGAGTCCTCGACCAGGACGACATCCCCGGGCTCCAGCAACGCGGTGGCGAGCAACGACAGCGCCTGTTGCGACCCGGTGGTGACAAGCACCCCGTCCGCGCCCGTCACCAGTCCCCGCGCCCCGTAACGCGCCGCGAGCGCCTCCCTGAGCGCCGGTTCACCCTCGGTCGTCGCGTACTGGAGCGCCCGCCCCGCCGACTCGGCGAGCACATCGCGGTAGGCCGCCGCTATCCCCTCGGTGTCGAACAGCTCCGGCGCGGGCAGTCCACCCGCGAAGTTGACGACTTCGGGACGTGAGGTGACGGCGAGGATGTCCCGTACGGGGGAACCGCCGACGGCCGTGACCCGCTCGGCGAGAGCGGGCAGGGCCGCCCCGCCGCCCACCACGCCCTCGTCCCCGAAACCGCCGGTATCCCCCTCCGCGGCGGCAAACCCCACGTCACCAGCGGCCCGCACAGCATCCACGGCTCCCATTCCACGGCTCCTTCGACACTCCCGGACGGCGCGACCCCGCCCCCTGCCCGCACCCTAGACCGATATGTGCCCCTTACACTCACCACTTTCGCCATGCGGGTGCTCCCTCACACCCCCTAGGCTGCGCCCATGCTGCCCAGCGTGGACACGAACGACGAGTTGCAAGAAGTCGTCGGTGACGAGGCGCTGCTGCGACCTGCTGCCCAGGATCTCTGCGGGCAGCTCGGTCTGGCAGGCGCGCGGATCGTACGTTTTCCCGAGGGCTCGCTGCCGGTGTACGCCGTCGGCGACTCCCTCGTCCTCAAGCTCTATCCGGGTTTCGAAGCGGCGGAGGCCGTCAGAGAGGCCCGGCTACTCTCCGTCCTGTGGGGCAAACTGCCCATCCCCACACCCAGGTTGCACTCGTCCGACCAGTACAAGAACGGCTGGCGCTATGTGCTGATGTCCCGTCTGCCCGGCGAGGACCTCAACGAGGCGTGGCCCCGGATCCCCCGGCCCGACCAGGAACGCATCGTCGTCGAGGCCGCCGAAGGTCTCGCCGCGCTGCACGCCCTGGACGCCGAGCCGGTCATCCCCCTCACGGGGCCGCCGGACTGGGCGAGGTTCGTCACGGCGCAGCGCGCGGGCGCGGTCGAGCAGCAGCGCAGCGGCGGCCTCACGGCTCCCTGGCTGGAACAGATCCCGGACTTCCTGCGCTCCGTCCCGCTCCCCGCCCCGCGCCGCCCGGTGCTGCTGCACACCGAGTTCATGCGCGAGCACCTCACCGTCGACCCCCACGACGGCTGGCGCCTCACCGGCCTCTTCGACTTCGAGCCGGCCATGGTCGGCGACCCGGCCTACGACTTCGTCAGCGTGGGCCTCTTCCTGACCCGAGCCGACCCCACCCTCCTCAAGCTCTTCTACGAGGCGTACGGCCACCCCCCGTTCGCGCCCCGCGAACTGATGGCTTACACCCTCCTCCACGTCTACAGCGACCTGAACTGGTACCTGCGCAGTCTCCCGGCCCCACCCCGCCAGGACTTCGACTCCTTGGCGGAAACCTGGTTCGGCACGGTCGGCTGACGCTCTGACAGGGCCGGGGGCGCAAGCCCCGGCCCTGTCAGGGGCGCGGGGAACTGCGCGACAAGCCCCCAACCACCCGCAGCCGCGTCACCGACCGATCCCCCTACCCCTTGCGCCCCACAGCCACATACACATTGATGTCCGCGTCGGTCACATCGTTGATGTCCCGATACCGCACCTTCTCGATGTCATCCATCCCGGCCCACGCCCCCGGCTCAACCGCCGGAGGCACCGGCGCACCGTCCGAGAACCGCCAGTGGTGCGCCGGCACCACCCCCGGCTCCTCCACCACCAGCCCGCTCTGCGCGAAGAACCGCGCGACCTCGTCCCTGGACCGCAGCACGAACGTGAACCCCCGCTTGGTGTACGTCTCCTGCACCGCACGGATGTTCGCCGGATTGAGGTCCTCCGTGAGATGGCTGAGCACCAGCCGGCTTCCGGCGGGCAACGCCTCGACCAGCTCACGCACGATCGGGTAGGCCTCGTCGTCCTCGATGAAGTGCAGGATCGCCACCAGGCACAGCGCGACCGGCTGGTCGAAGTCGAGGGTCTTGGCCGCCGCTTCGAGGATCCGCGCCGGTTCCCTGAGGTCGGCGTCGATGTAGTCCGTGGCCCCCTCGGGCCCGCTCGTGAGCAAAGCCCGCGCGTGGGCGAGCACCACCGGGTCGTTGTCGACGTACAGGACCCGGGTGTCGGGGGCGATGCCCTGGGCGATCTGGTGGACGTTCTCGGCGGTCGGCAGTCCCGTGCCGATGTCGAGGAACTGCCGGATGCCCTCGTCCTTGGCGAGCGTGGTCACGGCCCGGCGCATGAAGTCACGGTTGTGGCGGACGTCGAGGTACCCGCGCGGATTGGCCGCCAGTGCGGCGCCGGCGGCGTCCCGGTCCACGGGGTAGTTGTCCTTGCCGCCGAGGAAGACGTCGTAGACGCGCGCCGGGTGCGCCTTGGTGGTGTCGATCCTCTTCCGCAGCTCGGCGGGGTCCTGGCTGAGCGCGTCGCCGGCCATAAAGCCTCTCCCTGGAGAGTCGCATCATTGAATGAGCAACAACCTATCTCCCAGGGAGAGTTGCCGTCAGGCGCGTTCCGGATACGCCTTCGGGTCGGGGCCGTACTGGTTGGCGTCCCGCTGCCCCTCGGTGGCCATGAAGATGATCGTCACGATGGTGCCGACACAGGGGATGATCCCGATGAGAACCCACCACCCGCTGCGACCGGTGTCATGCAGTCGCCGGACGCTGACGGCCAGGGAGGGCAGGAAAACGGCCGCGAGGAAAACGAATTCGGGCACCTCCGAGTCGATGCTGAGGCCGAGGACCCACAACCCGAGCCAGATGAGCGAGCTGACCAGCGTGAACATCCAGTATTCCGTGCGGCGCGCCCGCCCGCTGAAGACCGCGTACTTCTTGAGCACCTCGATGAACCAGTGCATCGCTTACCCCCGAAAATCGGCACAGCCCTCCCCCGAACGGGTCAGGTCAGGCGCAGAAGCTATGCCGATTGACGAGACCTCGTCAATTCCTTAACCGGCCCTGCCGCGGGTCTGGTTCAGTCCTGGTTCAGGGTCGTGCCCTCCTCGACCCACTTCGGCCCGTGGAGCGGGTACTCGTACGCCGGTCGCCCGTTGTTGCCGCTGGTACGCAACGGTACGCCGTTGTCGTTCACGGTCAGCGTGCCGCTGCGGGAGCCGCTGGTCCACTCCAGTTCCAGATTCCAACGCACGTAGTACGCCGAGGCGTCGGCGGTGATGTAGTAGACCTCCGGGTCGGACTCGCTGACGGAGTACGGGAAGTCCCGGCTGCCCGCCTTGGGCTTCACCTCGGGACGCGCGCCGTCGAGCGCGATCGTGAAGGACCGGGTCGGAACGCCGGCGCCGCAGCCGACGCCGGGGAAGCCCATGACGTAGTCGTTCCAGGGGAGGGGCTCCTTCCTGTCGACGATCCGGACCTTGAGGCTCCGTACGACCACGGTCTCCTTGCCGCTGCCCTGCACGCTGAGCGTCAGGAACTGGTTACCGGACGAAACAGCCCCCGCCGCTCTCACCCACCTCGGCGCGTCCTGCTCCGGCGGCGGCTGTTCCACCTCCGTCGGCGGTCGCGGCACCAGATACCGCTGGTCGCACGGGCTCTCCCAGGTGTACGGCTCCACCTTGACGGTCAACGGCGCGGCACCGGACGAGTTGCCGCCCGCACCCGCACGACCGGACTCAGCCGGGGTACTGGAGGCCGATCCCCCCACCCCCGTACGGCCGCCCGTCCCGCCGACCTCACCGGCCTCGCCCTCCTCACCCTTCCCGTCCTTTCGTTCCTTCCCGCCCTTCCCGTCCTTCTTCCCCTGCTTGCTCGCGGAAGCGGAGGGCAAGGCCTCGGACGGCGAAGCGGCCCTGTCGTCCGCCCCGGCCTCTCCCAGGGGCGCGCTCCCCGTCGTACGCCCCGCCCCGTCCCGCGCCCCGTCGGACGGCAGACTCACGGCCAGCGTCACCGCCCCGAGCACGGCGGCCGCGGCGAGCCCGGCGACGAGAGCAACCCGGGAACGCCGACGAGCACCCGGCGCACCCTGCGGCCCACCGCAAACCTCATCACCGACCGTCGCCTCGCGAACCGGCCTGCCCGCCGAATCCGCAGCCGCAGTCGAAGCAGAAACCGAAGCCGAAGCCGAAGCGGAGACGGACATGGAAGGCCCCACCCCCACCCCCGCCCCCGACTGCGACTCCGCCTCAGCCACCCCACTGCCGGCACCGTCACCGACGGCGGCCTCGCTCTTCCTGCTCCCCCGCGTCGCATCCGCCAGCACCCACTTCCGGTGCAGCGCGACCAGTTCCTCCGGAGTCGCCTTGCAGAGACGGGCCAACCGCTCGACGGGCGCGTAGTCGGCCGGTACGGCATCCCCGTTGCAGTACCGGTGAAGCGTGGACGTACTCATATGGAGCCGCTTGGCGAGCACCCCGTAACTGAGCCCCGAGCGCTCCTTCAACTCCCGTAGCGACTCGGCGAAATCAGCCCCCATGCCGTTCCCGGCACCGCTCCCCGACACAGCGTCCTCCGTCCCCATGCGTCCCCCACGTCCCGTCCGGCGTTCCAGGGAAGTGATGTTTTCCCAGGTCAAAGCCGTTCTGGGCATTCCAGCGTCCCTGATCGCCCGCCGAGGGTGGCGGCTGGGACGGTCCACCCCACAAGCTCTTGTCATCCAAACACGCCGCTCCCGGCAGACCGGTCGAGCGGCACGCCTTCGAGCACTTGTTCCAGCCTCTACAACCGGCTTTGTCCGAAAGGAATCCGTCATGCGCACGTTCCGCACCGCCCGCGTAGCCCGGCCCGCCCGTCTGCTCGCCGCGACCGGAGTCGCCCTCGCCGCCCTCGCCCTCACCGCATGCGACAACGGGATGGGCCCCCGGGACGAGGGTCGGGCGGACGACTCCACCTCGACCTCGCAGACCACCGGCTCCACCACAGGCGACGCCGGCTCCACCACAGGCGACGGCGCGACGACCACCGGCGGCACCACGACGGCCGACCATGCCTCCTCGGAGACGAGCACCGACACCGGCACCGGCAAGACCGGCAAGACCGGCAAGTCCGCCGCCGCCTCCGACCCGTGGGACCCCGCCAACCGCGTCACCTGCAACGGCTCCAACACCACCGTCACCATGAAGCCGGTCGCCCGCCCGCTGAACCACATGCTGATCACCGTCAAGAACACCGGCTCGAAGTACTGCGACCTCTACTACAACCCGACGGTCCGCTTCGACCAGGCCCAGTGGGCCCCCGGCGTCTTCGAGGAGTCCAAGCCCCAGGCGGTGGTGACCCTCGCCCCCGGCGAGTCCGGCTACGCGGGCGTCCTCCTCTCCTCCGCCGACGGCAGCGGCGAGAACGGCACCACGGCCAGGAAGGTCACCATCGGCTTCCAGGGCAGGGGATCGGGCAGCAACGGCGGCCCCTCCGCCACCCCGGCCCTGCCCACCGGAGGCGTCTACTACGACAGCTCCCTGACCGTCACCTACTGGCAGTCGACGAGGGAGGACGCCCTCATGTACTGAGCAGCCACCGGTGCTCGCCGCCTAGGACGCGCCAGCCCCGAAACCACACCAGGGGCAGCACATGCAGTCCGGAACCCCCGACGCCCTCAACGCCCCGGTGGCCCGGAACACCTCAACGCAGCATTCGGGCGGCTTCGACCGCCCAGTACGTGAGGATGTTCTGTGCACCCGCCCGCTTGATGCCGGTCAGCGTCTCCATGATCGCCCGGTCACGGTCGATCCACCCCTTCTCGGCGGCGGCCTCGACCATCGAGTACTCCCCGGAAATCTGGTACGCGGCGACGGGCACGTCCACGGCGTCCGCGACCCGCGCGAGGATGTCCAGGTAGGGCCCGGCCGGCTTGACCATCACCATGTCGGCCCCTTCCTCCAGGTCCAGGGCCAGCTCCCGCAGCGACTCGCGGGCGTTCGCCGGGTCCTGCTGGTACGTCTTCCGGTCCCCCTTCAGCGAGGAGCCGACGGCCTCCCGGAAGGGCCCGTAGAACGCGGACGCGTACTTGGCGGTGTAGGCGAGGATGGCGACGTCCTCGCGCCCGATCTGGTCGAGGGCGTCACGGATCACCCCGATCTGGCCGTCCATCATCCCGCTGGGGCCGACGACATGCGCACCGGCATCCGCCTGCACCTGGGCCATCTCGGCGTACCGCTCGAGCGTCGCGTCGTTGTCGACGCGCCCCTGATCGTCCAGCACCCCGCAGTGCCCGTGGTCGATGGTCTCGTCGAGACACACGTCCGACATCACCAGCAGCTCGTCGCCGACCTCGGCCCGCACATCACGGATCGCGACCTGCAGAATCCCGTCCGGATCGGTCCCAGGCGTCCCGAGCGCGTCCTTCTTAGCCTCCTCCGGCACCCCGAACAGCATGATCCCGGAGACCCCGGCCTCCACGGCCTCCACGGCGGCCTTCTTCAGACTGTCCCGCGTGTGCTGCACGACCCCCGGCATCGCCGCGATCGGCACCGGCTCGCTCACCCCCTCCCGCACGAACGCGGGCAGGATGAAGTCGGCGGGATGCAGCCGCGTCTCGGCCACCATCCGGCGCATCACAGGCGTCGTACGAAGCCGGCGGGGCCGCGTACCGGGAAACGATCCGTACTTCGACATACACCTAAGCTACGCCCGCCCCACCACCCCCTTTGCCGACGCCCCGTCGGCAGCCGCGCACACGCCCTACGCCCCCTGAACCCCGCTCCAACTTCTGCGGGTCGTAGTCGACGGGTGGCCCCGGCTGGCAGGGCAGCAGCGGGTAGAGGACGGCGGCGGCGAACCGGACGCCCCACATGGCGGCCCCGTCATGGGGTTCCACACCCTCCGCTGAGCCCGGGTGAGCGGGTCTGCGGGCCGGCTTGCGCTCGAAGAACAGCACGTTGGCTTTGACGCCGCCCGCGTAGAAGATGCCGGTGGGCAGGCGCAGCAGGGTGTGCACGTCGTACTCGTCTGGTTGCCCAGGCCTTCGAGGAGTTGGCGCCGCTGTGTTGGGCGCCGCTGCTCAGCCTCCGGGGGAAGTGGAGGGAATTGCGAGAACCAATCCAGGACTGCATGGAATGGACTTGGACATCGCCCTGTCTCTGTCCATGTCCAGGGACAGAGACAGGGCGAACACTCGCGCCGGGAGCGGCAAGCCCAGGGCGCGCCGCTCCCCCGCGCCCCTCAGGTCGTAGATCTCCGCCGCCGCGCCCCCGGCCGCCGCTCACTCGGCCGAGTGACGGGACCCCCCGCCTCGACCGCAGCGGCACGCCGCCGCAATCCGAAGTCCGCCAGCGCCTCCGCGAGCTTGTGCACGGACGGCTCCGGAGCCATCACGTCCACCCGAAGCCCATGCTCCTCAGCCGTCTTCGCGGTGGCCGGCCCGATACAGGCGATCACCGTCACGTTGTGCGGCTTCCCGGCGATACCGACCAGGTTCCGCACGGTGGAGGACGACGTGAAGAGAACGGCGTCGAACCCGCCCCCCTTGATCGCCTCCCGGGTCTCGGCCGGCGGCGGCGACGCACGCACGGTCCGATAGGCCGTGACGTCGTCGACCTCCCACCCGAGCTCGATCAGCCCGGCGACCAGCGTCTCGGTCGCGATGTCGGCGCGCGGCAGGAAGACCCGGTCGATCGGATCGAAGACGGGGTCGTACGGCGGCCAGTCCTCCAGCAACCCGGCCGCGGACTGCTCCCCGCTCGGCACCAGATCCGGCTTCACACCGAACGCGATCAACGCCTTCGCGGTCTGCTCCCCGACCGCCGCGACCTTGATCCCTGCGAACGCACGGGCGTCGAGCCCGTACTCCTCGAACTTCTCCCGCACGGCCTTGACCGCGTTGACGCTCGTGAAGGCGATCCATTCGTACCGGCCGGTCACGAGCCCCTTGACGGCGCGCTCCATCTGCTGCGGCGTGCGCGGCGGCTCGACCGCGATCGTGGGCACCTCGTGCGGTACGGCCCCGTACGAGCGCAGTTGGTCGGAGAGCGAGGCGGCCTGCTCCTTCGTACGCGGTACGAGGACCCGCCACCCGAAGAGGGGCTTGCTCTCGAACCACGACAGTTGGTCGCGCTGGGCCGCGGCGGAACGCTCACCGACCACGGCTATCACCGGTTGGCCGGCCTCGGGCGAGGGCAGCACCTTGGCCTGCTTGAAGGTCTGCGCGATCGTGCCGAGCGTCGCGGTCCAGGTCCGCTGCCGGGTCGTCGTACCGGCGACGGTCACGGTCATCGGCGTATCGGGCTTACGGCCTGCGGCGACCAGCTCGCCCGCGGCCGCGGCCACGGTCTCCAGCGTCGCCGAGACCACGACCGTCCCGTCGGACGTGCCGACCTCCGCCCAGCACCGCTCGGACGCCGTGCGCGCGTCGACGAACCGCACGTCCGCGCCCTGCGCGTCCCGCAACGGCACACCGGCGTACGCGGGCACACCCACGGCGGCCGCCACACCGGGCACCACCTCGAACGGCACGCCGGCGGCGGCGCACGCCAGCATCTCCTCGGTGGCGTAAGTGTCCAGGCCAGGGTCCCCGGACACCGCACGCACGACCCGCTTGCCGCCCCGCGCGGCCTCCATGACAAGATGTGCGGCATCGCGCACAGCGGGTGCACCAACGGTTGTTGACGCGCCGTCAACAACCGTCAGCTGAGGCGTGCCTGTGCCCGGAAACGTATCCGCTGAAGTAGCCGCGGAAGAGGCAGAGGGCGCCCCGGTCGGTGCGGACGGCGGGCTGGAATCCGTGTCCAATAGGGCGACGCCCTCGCGGGCGTGGGTACGCACCACGTCGAGCACGTGGTGCTCGGCGATGAGAACGTCCGCGTTCGCCAGCGCCTCGACGGCGCGCAGTGTCAGCAGTCCCGGATCCCCGGGTCCGGCACCGAGGAAGGTGACGTGACCGTGGTCCGGACCGGCGGGAAGGGTGGTGGGGCTCAATGTGCTCGCTCCCCCATCAGACCGGCCGCGCCCTTAGCGAGCATCTCGGCGGCGAGTTCACGGCCGAGCGCCATTGCTTGGTCGTACGTCTCGGGCACGGGACCGGTGGTGGACAGCTGCACCAGCGTCGAGCCGTCGGTCGTGCCGACGACGCCGCGCAGGCGCATCTCCTTGACAATCTGCCCGTCGGCCAGCAGGTCGGCGAACGCACCCACAGGTGCGCTGCAACCGGCCTCCAGGGCGGCGAGCAGGGACCGCTCGGCGGTCACGGCGCCCCGTGTGTACGGGTCGTCGAGTCCGGCGAGCGCGGCGATCAGTTCCGCGTTGTCCGCGGCACATTCGATCGCGAGTGCCCCCTGGCCGGGGGCGGGCAAAACGGTGTCGACCGCGAGGAAGTCGGTCACTTCGTCGCTCCGCCCGATCCGGTTCAGTCCGGCGGCGGCCAGAACGACGGCGTCCAGCTCACCTTTCCGCACATACCCGATCCGGGTGTCTACGTTCCCGCGGATCGGAACCGTCTCGATCGTGAGCCCATGGCTGCGCGCGTACGCGTTCAGCTGGGACATCCGCCGGGGCGACCCGGTGCCGACCCGCGCGCCCTCGGGGAGCTGCTCGAAGGTCAGTCCGTCCCGGGCGACCAGCACGTCCCGCGCGTCCTCGCGCACCGGTACGGCGGCCAGCGCCAGGTCGTCCGGGTGCGTGGTCGGCAGGTCCTTGAGGGAGTGCACGGCGAAGTCGACCTCGCCGCGCAGCAGCGCCTCGCGCAGCGCGGTGACGAAGACGCCCGTGCCGCCGATCTGCGCCAGATGCTCGCGGGAGGCATCGCCGTACGTCGTGATCTCCACGAGTTCGACGGGCCGTCCGGTCAGTCGGCGGACCTCGTCCGCCACCTGCCCGGACTGGGCCATGGCGAGTTTGCTTCGCCTGGTCCCCAGCCTCAGGGCCCTGTTCTGCGGCTCACTCATGATCGCCCTCGGTTCTCGGCGTCGTTCTCCATGGTCCTGCTGTCCTCGGCCCGTGACACGGCGGCTACCGTCTCCTGGTCCAGGTCGAACAGGGTCCGCAGCGCGTCCGCGTACCCGGCGCCGCCGGGCTCGGCCGCGAGCTGCTTGACCCGTACGGTCGGCGCGTGCAGCAGCTTGTCGACGACGCGCCGCACGGTCTGGGTGATCTCGCCGCGGTGCTTGTCGTCGAGGCCCGGAAGCCGGCCCTCCAGGCGAGCTATCTCGGTCGCGACGACATCGGCGGCCATGGCGCGCAGCGCCACGACGGTGGGGGTGATGTGCGCGGCCCGCTGAGCGGCGCCGAAGGCCGCCACCTCGTCCGAAACGATCCTCCGCACCATGTCGACGTCGGAGGCCATCGGAGCGTCGGCGGAGACCTCGGCGAGCGACTCGATGTCGACCAGCCGCACCCCGGCCAGCCGGTGCGCGGCGGCGTCGATGTCCCGGGGCATCGCCAGGTCCAGCAGCGCCAGCACGGGCGCGGGCCGGGGCACCTCGACGACGGGCTCGGGCCGGCGCAGCTCGGTGATCCGCCCGGTCACGGCCACGGTCGCGACGAGCGCGGCGATCACCTCGGCGTCGGCCGCCGGCGTACGCGCGGTCTCGCGCTCCGGCGTACGACGGCTCGCGCGCCGGTCCACGGTCGCGTTGTCGACCCAGGCCGCGTGCTGCTCCAGGGTGGCCGCGTCCATCCCGGCCACCGCGGCCTCCCCGAGCACGGAGAAGCCGCCGCCCTGCACGGCGGGCAGATCGAGGGGGCATTCGTCGTCGCCGAGGGAAGTCGGTGGCAGGACCTGCCGTATGTCGGTACGCGGCTCGGCCTCCGCGGGGAGTGCGCCCTCGGGCACTCGGCCCTCGACGGCCGCGGCGACCATCTCGGCGGTCAGGACCAGACCCGTGGCGCCCGTACAGGAGATGGTGACGTCAGCACGTGTCAGCTCGGCCGGCACCGATCCCATCGGTACCGCGCGGGCCAGCACACCCGCTCCGCCCGTTCCGTCCGTCTCGGTGGGACGGTGTCCGTACTGCTCTTCGAGCAGGCGTGCGAGACGCTCCGCCCGGTCGAAGGTCCGGTTGGCGATCACGATCTCGGCGACGCCCGCGCGCGCCAGCGTCGCGGCGGCCAGCGAGGACATCGACCCGGCGCCGATCACGACGGCCCGCTTGCCCCGGGCCCAGCTCTCGACGTCCGCGCCGGCGGTGAACTGCTCCAGACCGAAGGTCACCAGCGACTGCCCGGCCCGGTCGATCCCGGTCTCGGAGTGCGCCCGCTTGCCGACCCTCAGGCCCTGCTGGAACAGGTCGTTCAGCAGGCGCCCGGCGGTGTGCAGCTCCTGCGCCCGCGCCAGCGCGTCCTTGATCTGCCCGAGGATCTGCCCCTCGCCGACGACCATGGAGTCCAGTCCGCAGGCCACCGAGAAGAGGTGGTGGACGGCCCGGTCCTCGTAGTGCACGTACAGGTACGGCGTCAGCTCGTCGAGCCCCACCCCGCTGTGCTGGGCGAGCAGCGTCGACAGTTCGGCGACGCCCGCGTGGAACTTGTCCACGTCGGCGTACAGCTCGATGCGGTTGCAGGTGGCCAGTACGGCGGCCTCGGTGGCCGGCTCGGCGGCGACCGTGTCCTGAAGCAACTTGATCTGTGCGTCCAGGGACAGCGCCGCCCGCTCCAGCACACTCACCGGAGCGCTGCGATGGCTCAGCCCGACGACCAGGAGACTCATGCCGGCATCACGACGGGGACATCCCCGTCGGGTCCCTTCCCGGACTCCTTCGGAGTCAGCGCCACGGCCTCGGCCTCGCCCGCGGCTTCCTCCCCCGCCTTGCGCTGCTCGTGGAAGGCGAGGATCTGCAGCTCGATGGAGAGATCCACCTTGCGTACGTCGACCCCGTCCGGCACGGACAGGACGGTCGGCGCGAAGTTCAGGATCGAGGTGACCCCGGCGGCGACCAGCCGGTCGCACACCTGCTGGGCGGCCCCGGCGGGGGTGGCGATCACCCCGATGGACACCCCGTTGTCCTCGATGATCTTTTCCAGCTCGTCCGAGTGCTGGACCGGAATGCCCGCGACCGGCTTCCCCGCCATCGCCGGATCGGCGTCTATCAGCGCGGCGACCCGGAATCCACGGGAGGCGAACCCGCCGTAGTTGGCGAGCGCGGCGCCGAGGTTACCGATACCGACGATCACGACCGGCCAGTCCTGGGTCAGCCCCAGCTCACGCGAGATCTGGTAGACGAGATACTCGACGTCGTACCCCACACCCCGCGTCCCGTAGGAGCCCAGGTACGAGAAGTCCTTGCGCAGCTTCGCGGAATTGACCCCGGCGGCGGCCGCCAGTTCCTCGGATGAAACGGTGGGTACCGAGCGCTCCGACAGTGCGGTCAGGGCACGGAGGTACAGCGGAAGCCTGGCGACGGTGGCCTCGGGAATCCCTCGGCTACGGGTCGCCGGTCGGTGAGTTCGGCCAGTTGCCACGGTGCTCCTGCGGGTAGAGCGGGGCTGCGGGCGGTCAAGCGTCCCCAGACCGCCCCGTCGACAGCAGGCTATGTCTTTGTGAACGCGTGCACAAAGATGGTGTCCGATTTGCCCGGCCAACGTGACCGGGGTCACGCACGCCCGACGCACGCGCAGGGAACCGGCACACACGTACCTTCGTTCCTCACCGGACGCCTTGCTCCACGGGGGCAAAACCGCACACTCTCCTCACGAATCCCGCCCCCGAGACCAACCAGCCCGTCGATCCTAAGCGACTATTGGGACCACTTGGACTGGTCGGTCAGGTCACATTCAGGACAGCGCTTTCCGCAGCCGCTCCTCATTCACACGCCAGAAGGTGTGCTGAGCGCCGTCCACCAGCACCACCGGGATCTGCTCCCAGTACCGCCGGTGCAGTTCCGCGTCCTCGGTGATGTCCTTCTTCTCCCACGGAACGCCCAGCTCACCGCAGACCTTCTCGATCACCGTCTGGGCGTCGTCGCACAGGTGGCAGCCGGGCTTCCCGATCAGTGTGACGAGACGCTCACGGGAATTCTTCGGCGTCCGCCGGAACATCGCACTCATGTCGGCCATTGTCACTCCGCACCCGATGTCCACACCCCTTCCTCACCACGAAGCGCACGACCTGCCCTTTTCCCCACCGGTTCCTCCCCGCCGCGCACGGTGACACTCCGACCGGACCACTTCTTCGACGACACGGCCGTAAAGAGTTCACCACCTGCAAACCTCTCCACTCCGGAAGTACCGAACAGACTGGCTATGCTCACGACATGGCCGCTCTCGGATGGCTCACTCCCCGTAGGCGCTCCGCCACGGCGCGGAGCGTTTTGGCAGGCGAGGCCTCTGCGGAGGCAGCGCGCAAGTCCTCGCAGCAACTGGAGGACATCTCCCCCGCGCCCGACGCCGTCAAGGAGCCGGAATTCCCGGTCCTCGGCGACGACAAGGCCGCCGCCTTCTTCGATCTCGACAACACCGTCATGCAGGGCGCCTCGCTCTTCCACTTCGGCCGGGGCCTGTACAAACGGAAGTTCTTCGAGACCCGCGACCTCGCCCGGTTCGCCTGGCAGCAGGCATGGTTCCGGCTGGCGGGGTCCGAGGACCCCGAGCACATGCAGGACGCCCAGAACTCCGCGCTCTCCATCGTCCAGGGCCACCGCGTCGCCGAACTGACCATCATCGGCGAGGAGATCTACGACGAGTACATGGCCGAGCGCATCTGGCCGGGCACCCGTGCCCTGGCCCAGGCCCACCTCGACGCCGGACAGAAGGTGTGGCTGGTCACCGCCGCGCCCGTGGAGATCGCCCAGGTGATCGCCCGCCGTCTGGGCCTGACCGGCGCACTGGGCACGGTCGCGGAGTCCGTCGACGGCGTCTACACCGGCAAGCTCGTCGGTGAGCCGCTGCACGGCCCCGCGAAGGCCGAGGCCGTACGGGCCCTGGCCGCCGCGGAGGACCTGGACCTCTCGCGCTGCGCCGCGTACAGCGACTCCCACAACGACATCCCGATGCTCTCGCTCGTGGGCCATCCGTACGCCATCAACCCGGACTCCAAACTCCGCAAGCACGCCCGCGAGATGGACTGGCGGCTGCGTGACTACCGCACCGCCCGCAAGGCCGCCAAGGTCGGCCTCCCCGCCGCGGCGGGCGTGGGCGCGGTGGCCGGCGGAACGGCGGCCGCGATCGCGCTGCACCGCCGCCGCCGCTGAACGGCTGATCGTTTCTCGAACGCCGGAGGGGCCGGGTTTCCCGGCCCCTCCGGCGTTCGCGCGTCCGACCCTGTGACCCGGCATTCCAGCCGTCCTACCCCCACCACCACCCCCTCAGTCACGCCGTCCGTACCCGACCACAACAGGCCCCGCACCCAGACGGAACACGAACTCAATCGATCAACAACCGATCACGGAACGGCACTTGAGCAGCCGTCAATCAGTAACAGAAGCGACGTAATCGATGATTTGAGCAACTGGGTGTAGCAGTGCCTGCACGAAGCGTTATTCTCCTCAAACGCAAACGGGTACCCCTCCGTCGCTACGACGGGTGAAAGGTTCCGTACTGCACGTGATGGAAGCTCTGCCTCTGGGAGTCCCGTGTACCCACACGTCGGGGTTGACGCCTCGGGCCTGGCTACGCTGCGCGCGACGGTCAACCAACTGTTGCGCGGCTTCGTCCCCACCGCGTACGCCGTCCCCGCCCTCGCCACCTCCGCCGCGCCCGTCGGTCCGTGCTACGCACTGGCCGACGGCGTCGAGCAGGGGCCGGCGCGAAGCGCTGTCGTCGAGGGGCGGTGGTCGGGTGACGGGCGGGCGGGCAGACGAGGCCGTTCGGGATCCACCGCCACCACCACCCGCCGGCCTGCCGCGGACAGCGACAGCGCCCGCATGATGGACCTCGTCGAACGCGCCCAGTCCGGCGAGACCGACGCCTTCGGCCGCCTGTACGACCAGTACAGCGACACCGTCTACCGCTACATCTACTACCGCGTCGGCGGCAAGGCGACCGCCGAGGACCTCACCAGTGAGACGTTCCTGCGCGCACTGCGCCGCATCGGCACGTTCACCTGGCAGGGCCGCGACTTCGGCGCCTGGCTGGTCACCATCGCCCGCAACCTGGTGGCCGACCACTTCAAGTCCAGCCGCTTCCGCCTGGAAGTCACCACCGGCGAGATGCTCGACGCCAACGAGGTCGAGCGCTCCCCCGAGGACTCCGTCCTGGAGTCCCTCTCCAACGCTGCACTGCTCGAGGCCGTACGCCGCCTCAACCCCCAGCAGCAGGAGTGCGTCACCCTCCGCTTCCTCCAGGGCCTCTCCGTCGCCGAGACCGCCCGCGTCATGGGCAAGAACGAGGGCGCGATCAAGACCCTCCAGTACCGCGCGGTGCGCACCCTCGCCCGCCTCCTCCCGGACGACGCCCGCTGAACCCCGCCGACCGGGACGACCACCACTGAGCGACACCGCGACCGGACGCGCCGATCATCCACGTTCAGCGACGCTCAACTCACGCTCCGTCGAAGTCCGTTGCCTTCCTCGTCCGATCATCCGCCGTCCGTAACCCAAGTGCCAAGCCGCTCGTTGTGCGGGATACAGGCTCCCTGTGGTCGCGCCCCGGCCGACACCGATCACTCGATCGTGTGCACCGGTCGGAGACGTGCAACCCTCAGGACCCCCTGGGGAGTCGACCGTCATGACGAGAGGAGGTGCCGCCAGTGATCGCGAACGTATCGGCGCACCGGCGGGCGAACGCCTTCGCCCAGGCCCTGGAGGAGCAGTCCGACCGGGGCACGGCGGCCGAGCAGCCCGAGGGATCGGCACCGGCCCGGGCAGCGGAACAGACCGAGCAGGGCCGCCTGTTGGCCCTCACGACCGGTCTGGACGAGCTGCCCAAGCCAGTGCTCGACCCCGAGGTCAAGGTCGTCCATCGCGCCCAACTGGTGGCCGCGATGGAAGCCATGCTGCGGGACGGCACACTGCCGGGGCGCGAGGCGGACCCTTCGGTGCCCGAGCAGCGGCAAGGCAAGGCACGAGGCGCGCACCGGGCGAGGCCGCTGGGGAAGCTGCGACCACGGTCGCGCCTGACGAAGGGCCTCGCCGCTGGCGGGCTCAGCGTCGGTGTGGCCGCGAGCGCGTTCGGCGGTGTGGCCGCCGCCAGCTCGGACGCCCTGCCCGGTGACTCGCTCTACGGCCTCAAGCGCGGCATCGAGGACGTGAAACTCACCCTGGCCGACGACAGCGACGACCGCGGCCGGCTCTACCTGGACCAGGCGTCCACCCGGCTCGGCGAGGCCCACCGCCTCATGGAACGCGGGCGCGGCGGACAGCTCGACCACGAGTCCCTCGGCGAGATCCGCCGCGCCCTCAGCGGCATGCGGCACGACGCCTCCGAGGGCCACCGACTACTCCACGAGGCGTTCGCACGGGACCCTGACTCGCTGGGCCCCATCCAAGCCCTCTCGGCCTTCTCCCGGTCCCACCGCCAGGCCTGGGGCGCGCTCCGCGACCGGCTGCCCGTGCAGCTCGGGGACGTGAGTCAGCAGGTGTCGTCGGTCTTCGACGCCATAGACGAAGAGGTCGCCCCGCACTCGTCGCTGCTGCCGCCGCCCCCGGCTCAGGGCGGCGACGACAAACAGCGCTCCCCGGGCTCCGACACCCCCGGCTCCACCGACCCCGGCCGCCCGGCCCCCAGCGCCAGCGGCGGTTCGGTCGGCGGCCCCGAGAAGAGCGACAGCAAGCCGAAGCCGTCCACCTCGGACAGCA
This sequence comes from Streptomyces sp. NPDC012510, assembly GCF_042955065.1. NCBI lineage: Bacteria > Bacillati > Actinomycetota > Actinomycetes > Kitasatosporales > Streptomycetaceae > Streptomyces > Streptomyces sp. NPDC012510. The sequence continues at coordinate 7,742 of NZ_JBIBEN010000006.1, read as the reverse complement.
GCGGCGAAGGCCTCGTCGGCGGCACCACCGGTGGCCTCCTGGACCCGCCCCAGGACGACACGACCAGCACCTCCCCGTCCACCGGCAAGTCCACCCCGACCCAGCCCGATGTCACCGTCCCGCCCCTCCTCCCGGGCCTCCTACCCGGCCTGGGCATCGACGGCGAGACCGGCAACTAGTCCCATACGACGGTGGGGGCGCCCTTCTTCCAGAAGGACGCCCCCACCGTCGTACACACGGGCAACCGGCGACGCCACGCAGGACCATCCGACCGCCGGTCCCACGCACCGCGGGCGCCCGGATCGCCGGTCACGCAGCTGCGGGCCGCAGGTCACGCGTGACCGCGGACCCTCGGGCCATCGGCCGGCCATGCCTGGCTGCGGGCAGTCGTGCCGCTGGGGCGGCACGGGACGGGTGGGCGCAAGCGGCACCTCGCAACCGCCGAGCAGCGGACCCCACCCCCGCCCAGCCCGACCGCCGGATGCCCAGCCGACCGACCGCCCCTCAGAAGAACACCGACCGCCGCTGCACCAGCAACTTGTACAACGTGTGCTGGATCTGCTCACGCACCTGATCCGTCAGATTGAACATCAGCATCGGATCCTCGGCCGCCTCCGGCGGATACCCATCCGTCGGAATCGGCTCACCGAACTGGATCGTCCACTTCGTCGGCAACGGCACCGCCCCCAGCGGCCCGAGCCACGGAAAAGTGGGCGTGATCGGGAAGTACGGGAATCCGAGCAGCCGCGCGATCGTCTTCGAGTTCCCGATCATCGGATAGATCTCCTCCGCGCCCACGATCGAGCACGGAATGATCGGCGTACCGGTCCGCAGCGCCGTGGAGACAAAGCCACCACGCCCGAACCGCTGGAGCTTGTAGCGGTCCCCGAAGGGCTTGCCGAGCCCCTTGAAGCCCTCCGGCATGACCCCGACCAGCTCACCCTGCTGGAGCAACCGCGAGGCGTCCTCCGCGCACGCGAGAGTGTGACCGAGCTTGCGGGCCAGCTCATTGACCACCGGCAGCATGAAGACCAGGTCAGCCGCGAGCAGCCGCAGATGGCGGCCGGTGGGATGGTTGTCATGGACGGCGACCTGCATCATCAGACCGTCCATCGGCAGCGTCCCGGAGTGGTTGGCGACGATCAGGGCGCCACCGTCCGTCGGGATGTTCTCGATGCCCTTCACCTCGACCCGGAAGTACTTCTCGTACAGGGGCCGCAGCAGCGACATCAGCACCTGGTCGGTGAGCTCGGCGTCGTAGCCGAAGTCGTCGACCTCGTAGTCACCCGTGAGCCGCTTGCGCAGGAAGGCGAGACCGCCCGCGATCCGTCGCTCCAGGCCGCCACTGTCCGCTGCCTCGGCGCCCCCCTGGGACGCCTCCGGCTTCTCCCGTGTCACAGGAACATCATCGGTGCTGGTCGGCCGTCCCGGGAGGGCCTGGACCTCACCGGATTCACGAACGTCCCGCACGACCGCGCTCTCGCCGTTGCGCCGACTCCCCGTACTCCGGCGGCGCGGCGGGCGCTGCACGGCACCCCCGCGCGCCCGGTCGTCGTCGAACGGAATGACCTTGGCATCCGCCATCGTTGATGCGCTCCTCAGTTGGCGCTCTGCGTCGGGGGGTGACCGCCGCCCGGAACGGGCACGGGCAGGGCGGCGATCCGGTCGATGGCCCCGGCCAGGGCCTCCGGGGGCAGCAACCCGGGCCCCCTGCTGCGGGCGAAGTCCGCGAAGGTCTCCATGGTCGTGTACTTGGCCCGGTAGCCCAGCGTCTCCCGCATCTGGTGCGTCGACACGACCCGCCCGTGGGTCAGCAGCCGGAGCTGCTCCGGCGAGAAGTCCGTCACGCCGAGCGTACGGACCATGGAGCCGAGCCAGCTGACCGCCGGCATCAGCAACGGCACGGTCGGCCGGCCCAGCCGCCGCGCGCACTGCGAGAGCAGCAGGACACCGTCACCGGCGATGTTGAACGTGCCGCTGTTGAGGGTGCCCCGCGTCGGCTCGTGCGAGGCGATCCGCAGCACCTCGATCACATCGTCCTCGTGCACGAACTGCAGCCGGGGGTCGTAGCCCAGCACGGTCGGCAGCACGGGCAGCGAGAAGTAGGAGGCGAGCGGCGAATCGGCGCTCGGACCGAGGATGTTGGCGAACCGCAGCACGCACACGGCCACATCGGGTCGCCGCCGCGCGAAGCCGCGGACGTACCCCTCGACCTCGACGGTGTCCTTCGCGAAGCCGCCGCTGGGCAGGGACTTGGGCGGCGTGGTCTCGGTGAACACGGCCGGGTCACGGGGCGCGGAGCCGTACACGTTCGTACTGGACTTCACGACCAGACGCTTGATCGACGGGGACTTCTGGCAGGCACCGAGCAACTGCATGGTGCCGATGACGTTGGTCTCCTTCAGCGTGGTCCGGCCACCACTGCCCAACGGGGTGCCCGTGACATCCATGTGCACCACGGTGTCCACGTTGTACTCGGCCAGGACACGGGCTATGGCGGGCTGGCGGATGTCGGCCTGCACGAAGTCCGCGCCGCCCAGATGATGTCCCGGCGGCACCGCGTCCACCGCGATGACCCGGTCGACCTGCGGGTCACGCTGGATCCGTCGGACGAACCGGCCACCCAACTGACGGGCCACCCCGGTCACGAGCACGACCTTGCCCAAGATCAGCGCCTTCCTTCCAGCCGTCGGCTCTCGTTGGCGTAACTCTGCCGGTGGTCTGCCGCGTTCCCCATGTGCGGCCACGTTAGCGGGTCGATGTCGCGCTGTGACGACCGCGACCCCGTCAACGACCGGCAAAAAACAACGACCGACCCAAAAAACCGTGACCCCCCACCGCATTCGGTGGGGGGTCACGACAACGCGCTCTCAGCAGCGCTCGCGCAAGCAAGCAAGGCGTACGGCCCCCTTACGCGACGGGGGCCGGCCAGGACCCCTTCTCAGGGGCCGGACCGCCTTACTTCTTGTTGCGACGCTGAACGCGGGTGCGCTTGAGCAGCTTGCGGTGCTTCTTCTTGGCCATCCGCTTGCGCCGCTTCTTGATAACAGAGCCCACGACTACCCTCGCTCACTTCTCATCACTCGGTGTTTGGGCGCCATGGGCCCATACGACCTACGAGGGGCCAGCCTACCCGTCCGAGCGCTGAGGTCGTAATCGAGGGGGAACCGGGGGTATCCCAGAGGTCCCTCAGGCCCTCTCGAACGCCCCCGGCCCCGGTGACCGTCAGGCTGTCTCCACCCCCACGTAGCTCTCGCGGAGGTACTCGTGAACCGCTTGCTCCGGCACCCGGAAGGACCTGCCCACCCGGATCGCCGGCAGATGACCGCTGTGCACCAAGCGGTACACGGTCATCTTCGACACTCGCATCACCGAGGCGACTTCCGCCACGGTCAGGAACGCGACCTCGTTCAGAGGCCTCTCGCCAGCTGCAGCCATGACACACCTGAACCTTCCGCACTCGACGGCCACCGGCTTCCCCTTCCGGTGACTCTTCGTCGTTGCGTGCTCACTCCCCAATGTAGGGGCGGGTGATGCGAGTGGGGAAGAGGGGATGCCATCGGCGGCCTACTGTGACAGACACGCCCGTTTGAGTACGTAGCGGGTCAGCGGTCGGTAGTAAGCAGACCGCACACCGTCATCAAGTGGAACGGCGACGGACACCCGCCCCTCCGCCTCCCCCACGAAAAGCGCCGGATCGTCCGTATCGGCCAGACCGATCGCCTCGAACCCCAGCTGACCTGCCCCGCAGACCCATCCGTGGTCTCCCACCACAAGTTCCGGGAGCGGCTCGCCGGCCTCCGCCACGGCCGCCAGAACCGTCCGAACCGGCAGCGGTGAATGAGTGTGCACGCCGGTCGCACAACCGGGGCGCAAGGCGGTCGCCTCCCGGACGAGGGCGACACCTCGTACGTAGTCAAGGTTGTACGTGCGTAGGCCAAACCGGGTCGTTATGTCGACACGTCTACCCGTCGCAGGGGTGAGAACCTCACATCCCACCGACGACAAAGCGTCCGTCAACGCGCCGTAGAAGCCGATCAGCCGATGCGGGTGCCCGGTCCCGAAAAGCACCGGCCCACCACTGCGGGCGACCGCCCCGAGCCGGTCCGCGAACCGGTCCAGCGCCCGCAACGTCCGTTCCGGATCAATCACATCCTGCCCCGAGGTACACCCCGGATCGGCCGAAACCCCACACTTCTCCGCCATCAACCCGAGCACATCCCGCTGCTCCCAGGTCATTTCTGGATCGAGCCCGATCAGAAACCGAGGATCCCGAGCCGCGAACAACCGATAACTCCGCAGACTCACCTCCCGAGCGGTGGCGATCCTCCCAGCCAGCCCAGAGGCAACCAGATGCTCTCGCACCGCCCCGACACTCACCACGCCTCGATGCTGACGCATGGATCAGCCCCCGCGCCCGGAAACCCCATGCCGAACCACACAGTTGGCGTAACGAACCCTAGGGGCGCGGGGAACCGCGCGAACGGGGTCCGGGGCAGAGCCCTGCGTCTTGACGAGGGTCGAGGGGCGCACAGCCCGTGGGATGGGACGGGTAGGAGCGGCGGGGGCGAAACCCTCTACGGCAACAACCCCCGCAACGGAAACACAGCCTTCCGAGCCGCGAGCACGGCCTGGTCCAACCGATCCGCAGGGTCGTACCCCGCCTCCCAGCCCGCCCACCCCACAGGCCACCGCCCATCAGTCATCCGCACCGGCGCCAACTGCCGCGTAAGCGCGAACACCCGCTGCCGCCACTCCTCGGGAATCACCGCCTCGGGCGCGATCTCCCGCCCCGCCGCGATCCCCACCAGATGCGTCCAGGACCGCGGCACCACATCCACCACCGCGTACCCACCCCCACCGAGCGCGACCCACCGCCCGTCCGCGTGCTCGTGCGCCAGCTCGTGCAGAGCTATCTGCACCGCCCGCTGCGCGTCCAACGACACCGCCAGGTGCGCCAGCGGATCCTCGAAGTGCGTGTCCGCCCCGTGCTGTGTCACCAGCACCTGCGGCCGGAAGTCGGCCAGCACCTCCGGCACCACCGCGTGGAACGCCCGCAGCCACCCCGCGTCCCCGGTCCCCGCCGGCAACGCCACGTTCACGGCGGACCCCTCCGCGCTGGACGAATTTCCCGTCTCCTCGGGCCACCCGGTCTGCGGAAACAGCGTCCGTGGATGCTCGTGCAGCGAGATCGTCAGCACCCGGGGATCTTCCCAGAACGCGGCCTGCACCCCGTCCCCGTGATGCACGTCCACATCCACGTACGCGACCCGCTCGGCACCCAGCTCCAGCAACCGGGCGATGGCGATCGACGCGTCGTTGTAGATACAGAACCCCGAGGCGCCCCCGGGCATCGCATGGTGCAGCCCGCCCGCGAAGTTCACCGCGTGCAACGCGTCGCCGCGCCACACGGCCTCGGCCGCCCCCACCGACTGTCCGGCGATCAGAGCCGACACCTCGTGCATCCCGGCGAAGGCCGGATCATCCACGGTCCCCAGCCCGTACGCACCGTCGGCCCCCGCCGGATTCGCGGACGCGGCCTTCACCGCCGCCACATAGTCCTCGCGATGCACGAGCCGCAGGGTCGACTCCCCGGCGGGCTTCGCCGCGACGACGTCCATCTCCCGGTCGAGCCCGAAGGCACTCACCAGACTCCGGGTCAACGCCAGCCGGACCGGATCCATCGGATGGTCCGGCCCGAAGTCATAGCCCGTTACTGCCTCGTCCCACATCAGCTGTGCGCGGCCGCTCATGCTTGCCACCGTATCGGTCCGATTCGGTCTCGAACGACCGGGCGTACACCAACGTCACCAGCACCAACACCATCGGTACGAGCATCGCCCCCCGATAGCTCCACAGGTCCCCCAACGCGCCCACCAACGGAGAACCGATCAGAAACCCGACATAGTTGAAGATATTCAGCCGAGCGACAGCCGCATCCGAAGCCCCGGGGAACAGCCGTCCCGCCGCCGCGAACGTCTGCGGCACCAGAACACACAACCCGAGCCCCAGCAGGGTGAACCCGAGCATCCCGACCCAGGCCCCCGGCGCCCCCGCCACCACGGCGAACCCGACGGCCGCCACCAGCGCTCCGGCCCGTACGACGGCCGCCGCCCCGAACCTCCGCACCCCGAAGTCCCCGAGGGACCGGCCGATCAGCGTGGTGACCATATAGACGTTGTAGGGCACGGTCGCCAACTGCTCACTGCTCCCGAGCACATCCTGGAGATATTTGGCACTCCAGTTGGAGACGGTCGAGTCCCCGATGTACGCGAAGCACATGACCAGACAGAGCGGCAGCAGCATCGCGAAGGCGACCGACCCACCCGCCCCCGCCTCGACGGCGTTCTCTCTCTTCTCTTCCACCGGCCCCGCGTCGACGTACCACCGGCTCCCCACCAGCGCGGCCGGCAGCAGCACGACCACCACCGGCAGATACGACACGAGCAGTGGCAGCTCCCAGTGCGCCCCCACCCACGCCAGCGAGGCCCCGGCTATCCCGCCCAGGCTGTACACGGCGTGGAAGCCGAGCATGATGCTCCGCCCGTACGCCCGCTGCAGGCTGACCCCGAGCATGTTCATGGACGCGTCGAGCGCACCCACCGCCAGCCCGAACGCCGCCAGCGAAACCCCGAGCACGACCATGTGCTCTCCGGCACCCACCCCGAGCAGCGCCAGGAGCACGACGGGCTGGGACCACCGCAGCACCCGGCTCGGCGGCACTCGCTTCACCAACTGCTCGGTGCAGACGCTGCCGAGCCCGGCGAGGACCGGCACGGCGGCGAGGAAGGCGGGCAACAGCGCGTCGGAGACCCCGTACCGGTCCTGAATGGCCGGAATTCGTGTCACGAGCAGCGCGAAGGCGACACCCTGAGCGAAGAAGCTGAACGCCAACGCGGCCCGACCGCGCCGCAGCACATCTGTCATGGCGGCACATTAGGGGTCATGACCTGCCCAAGGGTAGAGGAAGTTGAATACTGCTCAACTAAGCAGGTCGAGGAGCGCCTCCATGTCCGAGAAGTACCCCTTGGCTCCGGCGAGCTTCTCGGCGGGCGTCATCGCCGTGAACCCGTACACATCCATACCGGCCGCGAGACCGGCCCGCACTCCGAGCGGGCTGTCCTCGACCACGGCGCACCTCTCCGGTGCGACGCCCATCCGCTCGGCCGCGTGCAGGAAGAGATCCGGTGCCGGCTTCCCCCGCCCCACGTCCTGCGAACTGAACACGCGCCCGTCCCCGAACCACCGGTCGAGCCCGGTCTTCCGATGCCCGACCCGGATCCGCTCATGACTTCCGGACGAGGCCACGCAGTACGGCACGTCGTCCGCGACCAACTTTTCCAGCACAGCCGCCGCACCTGGCACGGGCTCCAACTCCCGCTCGAACGCGGCGAACACCCGCCGGTGGAAGACGTCGTCGAAGTCCCCCGGCAGCGTCCTTCCGGTCCTCTCCAGGACCAGTTCGTGAATCCGGTGCATGGCCGACCCCATGTAATCCCGGACGGAGTCCTCGTACGATGTCGGGTGCCCGAGTTCCGTGAGGTACTCGGCGAGATAGCGATTGGAAATCGGCTCACTGTCGACGAGAACACCGTCATTGTCGAAGATCACGAGGTCATAGCGCATGACTCGACCTTAATCGACCGCAAACGCAGAAAGCCCCCGCCGGTAACCCGGCAGGGGCTCTCACACAATTTGTTCGGCGGCGTCCTACTCTCCCACAGGGTCCCCCCTGCAGTACC